>NZ_JCBDHG010000002.1:0-534870 GCF_059834185.1 Vibrio sp. R10-SG3-ISO10 | reverse complement strand
ATATAAATCAATGATTTAGAATCTATTGTTGAGCTTGTTTAAACAGAAAATAGCTGTTTTTTGCTAAAATCATCCCAGTATTAGAACGCCGCCGGACATTCCACGATATCAACTGCTTGAGAATTGTACTGATTCTGCTCGTCATCTGCAGCTTTTACAATTACGTAGATTTGGTTGGAGTTTACTCCTACCCTTGCCTCATCATTACATTGAAAAATAGTGCATGTTATTTGCTACTTCATAATCACATGTGGCTGGAAGTTTTATCGGTGATGCATTTAGGTAATTATTGAAAATTGAAGGAGCCTCACTTGTTGTTTTACTTGGTTGACCACAAACTCCTGTGTATGAACTAGTAAACGGACACGAGTATAGCCAACGCAGTAAGACTTGGTTTGTTACCGCAGACATGCATTAAAGAAGTTGTTCTGCCGTGACCCTAAAAGAGCCATCAGTTGATGGCTCTTTTTTTAGCTGAAGTGTTTCTCACCTAGCAATAAAAAAGTATCGTTAATAAGATTGTTTGGGATTTATCGATCTTTTAAATTCGCTCTCGGCAACTAGGTATACATCGAGATTTTTTGCTTTCAAAGCCGACAGTTCTTTTGGCATTTCTCTTAGAGGTGTCTGACCGTCGAAATAGAAAAACCAAAAGCTTTCTAGCTCACGCGGACTTAGTTTACTTAACTCGTTGAGAGATTCGTCTAAGTTCTTAGTAACAAAACTATGGAGCATGTGCTGTAAGTAAGCAACGTTGTCTATTTGCCAAAAACCTTCGACACTGAGTTGGATTACATCGTTATGCTGTCCATTTGACTCAGATAGCTCAAAGAAGAAATCAATAAAGTCATACGCTTTATCATTTTCCGCCAAAGGACCGGCTGTATCTAAATCAGAGTAGCCAAACACGGAAACAAAATTATCAAAGGTTTTAGGGAAGCATTGATAGAAAGATTCTGTATTGTCTTCGATATCATTACGGCTGATAATATTGCCGAATGCAGAATCTATACATTTAGCGCTTGATTCAACATCATAAGACTCTAATTGCTCAGAGTAAGTATAAAACGATATCAATATGAGTAAGGGGGTTACTACTGCGGTATATAGACTAACTTTCTTCATATTCTGACGTAATTTCAATGCGCGCATCCTGAATTCCAATCTTTTTTATATGACTAATTAACTCTTCAAACGCTGGCTTACTGCTACCAACAAAGTTTTTCCTTCTAACTCTACCAGGTAAAAGGCAGCCCTCAGTATCTCTAGCAGAGTTTCCTTTATGAATGAGAATCGCTCTACTTCGAGCGACCTTGCTGTTGTGCAGTTTTAACACGCCTTTGAACTTTCTTCCATTGTGCCATTCTAAATAGTATGTACCTTCTGGAATTCTTTGCTCTAAGCCTGCTTTAGTTGTGTCAGGCCCTTTCTCTTCGAGCATATAACCTTTGATGCTTGTTCCGACGACGCTGTATTCTCCGATTGTAGATTCTGAAGTTTGCCACTTTCGATTCAATTTAATTACTACGTTGTCTTGTACCATTGGAGTGTAATTCCAACCCTCAACAAGCGCCTCATCTAATCCTAATATTGTGCCTTGTCCAACAATTCCGTCAGCGGAACCCACTTCATAAGCGAGATGCGTTTTGTTTGTTGCTTTGTACTCTTTTTGGAACAGTTCGATTTGACGTTTAGTTGTTGGACCGAAGTCTCCATCAGCGCCTGCATTACCAAGATCGAAGCCAAGTTTTATCAGAGCTTGTTGTATATATTCAACTTCTTGTCCACTTGAGCCACTTTTATATGCATGAGACTCACGATTCGCAAGTTTATCTAGAGTGAGAGATTGTTTGAGAAGTGGTGACTTTAATCTGAGCGCTTTGTCATCATCAGATTGAGGTTCTGATTCCGTTTCACCTGAACTTTTTGAAGTACTTGAGCTAGGAGCAACTGTGGGCGCGGAGTTGTTTGGAGAGGAGCTTTGTGATTCGTAAACCACCTCATCAGGTGCACTAAACTCAGTAATCACATTAGAGTTCGCGTTTTGTTGGCTGGCTGCAACACTGTTTTTTTCTAACTCTCCAACAGCGATTTCATTGCTTAAGGTTTTGGGTAGCTCAGCGACGTTACCAGAATAACCACTGCCGCTTCCTGCGCTGCCACCTGAGTTCAAGTTGACGCCTGCTCCCACTAGGTGAACCCCTGCAGGATCGACTTTGAGGAAACTTCCTGCTGCTTTGAGTGTAATCTCGCTGCCTGCTTCAATCACAACCTTGTTGCCAGCTTTGACGTGAACCTCCGAGCCTGAGTCGTTTACCCAAACACTTCCAGTTTTTACATGCAGTGAACCTTCTACAATTAGTGTTTTATCTTGGGTTACTTGGCTACGGCTCTCTCCTTCAACGGTCTGGTTTGTATTGTTTTGAACGCGTTCGAACTCGTCATTCTCGATGACAACATGCTGATCATGCTTTACATGCTCGGTGTGGTCGTTCTTGATTTCTGAATCCCAGTCTTTTTGAGCGTGGATAAATATCTGTTCGTTCTGACTATGATCTTCGAAACTGAGTTCGTTGTAACCTTCGCCCTGATGTGTTTCGCTGCGTAACACGGTTTTGGTTTTATGCTCCGGAAGCGAGTAGGGTGGGGTATTGGTTGCGTGATATGCTCTGCCTGTAATAATGGGCTGATCGGGATCGCCATTAAGGAACTCGACAATTACTTCATGTCCTATGCGGGGAATTGCCACTATACCATACTGGCTGCCTGCCCAACCTTGTGATACGCGAACCCAGCAAGAGCTATGCTCATCTCCTTGTGAGTATCGATCCCACGGAAACTGAATTTTAACTCGGCCAAACTCATCGCAGTAGATCTCTTCCCCTTCAGGACCAACCACGAGCGCAATCATAGGACCACTAATGAGTGGTTTTAACGATGGCTCAGGTTGCCAGTTGTATTGACTAGGGATGACCTTAAACTTATTAGAGTACGTGGTTGCACCTGACCCCGCTTCTTCCTCTAGGGCCTGAGGCTGTGTACCTTGATGTTGAACAGAGACAACTAACCATTCTCTATTTAGCTCTTTGTCTAGGTGTTCGTCTAAGCTGAATTTGATGCCGGCTTGTAGGTAAGGAACGTCACTGTTCCCGATAGCGACATGCGAATCTCGTCTTAGATACTCTAATCGAACTTGGTTGATTGAGTTGCCGGTTTGATCGGATTTAAATCGCCCAGGAGCATCAAAGTGTTCGTAGTCTTGGCGCTGATAATCAAGATCGGTGCCTGAAGCATCTTGCTGAAAGTCATACGCTGGCTGCTTGAAGCTGTAATCTTTTAGAGCGCTTTGGCTCGGTTGAGAGGTGGTAACAGCATTGAAAGCGGAAACGTAACAGGTATCTGCTTGACCACCGCTTAGCGTGTTGTAGGGTATACGTGATGGAAGGCTTGATAGATTGGCACTTGCATCACTGAAAATGACGGTGTGTTTATTTTTTTCGAAAGAGAAGCTATAGATTAATCCTTCTTCAGCCGCGAGTCGATGGAGAAAGTCTAAGTCTGTTTCACGGTATTGAACGCAAAATTCTCGTTGCACGTATTCGCGCTGAAGTGAAAAGGCGTAATCCTCAATATCCATTTCTTTTAGAAGGATAGAAATGATTTCAGGAACCGTTTTCAACTGAAATATACGGCTGTTGTGTCTTAGTGAAAGCCTCTCTAATGCAGGCACGAGCGTTAATGCATAGAAAGTGTGATGATGACCCGTATCTCCCTTACTAAACGAACGTACGATGCCAGATATTGTCTGAACTTGCTCTTGGTTGCGATAGATGCTGAGTTCGACAGACTTGTCGACGACATCTTCGGCGGAAACTCTTGCGCTTCGGCTCGCGAGTTGAACATCAAAGTTGTAACCGTTGCAAAGCTTTCCCTGATCGTATTCAAGTTGGGAGATAGACTCTTGCCCTTTAAACTCCCTGACAACAAAGGTATTGGATTCAAGCCCTTCGACAGTAAGTGTGAAGTTGAGAGTGGTCATAAATCTGGTCCTACATAGTCGTTAAAACCCTAACCAAGAAACAGTCGTGACTATGTCTTGATTAGGGTTATAAGTAGCCCACCTTCCGGTGGGCTAACGAAGAGCGTAATCTTACGCTTCTACAGGCTTACGCCAGTCGTCAGAACCAGAAGTACCAGCGTTAACGTGATCCCAAGTGATCTTGCGGTAAGACATTGATACAGTTAGGTTTTGAGTGAAGTCAGACATCGCAGGATCTTGACAGTGTGGCATTTCACATTGAATGTCTACGATAGATGCGTTTTCTAGTTTTGTAGTGAAGAAGTTTTCTTGCTTGCCTTCAATAGACGTGCGGTACCATTTTAGTTCCACAGTCTTCATCTTTTCACCAGAAGATAGCGCGTTGTAAAGTAGAGGAACGGCTTTGTTTAGTGAAACAGTAAACTGGAATGGCTTGTGAACACGTTGACCAGAAGGCTGACCAGATTGAGGATCAGTTGGTACAGTTACAACGTGGTCGAACTTTTGAACTAGCATCTCATCTTCGTGACCTTCTACATAAGAATCACCGATAGAATCAGCAGTACATGCGCCAGCAGTAATTAGACCCTGAGTTTCGCCGTCAATTGAGATATAACATGGAGTTGGCATAACAATCCTTTCCTTTAGTGTGTTTGATTAACATGTGAATGTGTTTACTAAAGGGCAATTGTTATGCCTGTTTTGTTATTTTATATAAAACAATGACTTATGTTTTTTAGTTAAGTTGGCTGAGCAAATATTTACCTAGCATAAGCAAAAAGCTGTTGAACCATGAGCAACATGTTGATTTTATCGGTTTGACGTCAATGGCTTCAGTAGCCGTTTACCGAATACGTTAACCAATGCTCCAGTCACGATCAAACTTCCCCCCAAATAAGTCCAAACGGAAGGAACTTCGTTAAATAGCCAAACGCCAAGTAATGCGGAAAACACGATTTGGATGTAGGAGTAGGCTGACGCTTTTCCTGCTGCTTGGGTTTGCATCGCTTTGGTTAGACCATACTGTCCGACTTGGGTAAAAATTCCGACCAGTACCAAAATGAATGTGAGTGGTAAGCTTGGCCAGACAAACTCGTTCCATACTAAGAATAGGGAAGTGGGCAGGGCGACGAGCGGAAAGTAAAAAATGATGACGGAGCTGTCTTCAGTTTGGCTTAGCTTTCTGACAATCACGTAGGCAATTGAACTGCCGAAAGCCCCAAGTAATGCCGTGACGACACTAAATAGTGGTAAATCTGAGCTTTGTCCACCACTCATGGTGGGCTGAACCATAACCCACAATCCGGCCAAGCAGAAGGCAATACAGATCATCGTTGAGGACTGAATACGCTCTTTCAAGAACAAGACGCCGAGTAAGGCGGTAAACACAGGGTGGACGTACTGTAAGATGGTTGCCTCAGCAAGCGGAAGCGTTGTGACCGCATAGTAAACGCACATCAATGCCACGGTGCCAACGGTTCCCCTGACTAAAAGCAAAGGTCTGTTATTACCCCAAACCGAGATCCTTTTGCGTTTGACATCTAGATAGCTAATGACCAAAGAAACTAGAGCCCGCGCCGCGACAATTTCAAATACGGGAATACCATGATTACTGACGTACTTTACACACGCAGACATTAGAGCGAAGCCTAGTGCAGAAAGAAGCATGAAGCGAACCCCTACAGGGATTTGATTGAGTGTATTGTTTAGCATGGTATCTAGATTGGGTGGGTTTGAATAAGGGTGACTAGCGCCACCCTTGGGTAAAATCAAAGTGGTGATGTGAACTTACTTATTAATGGCTAGATAAGTTCCGGCAGCAATCATAATACCGCCCGCTCCTCGATTGAGCTTTTGTTGCGCTTTCGGCGTCTTGATCACTTTGGCTAACCTACCTGCTCCTATTGCGACACTCATCAATCCAGTCATCAAAGCCACCATTGTGAGCACAACGGCAAGGGTAATATCTTGGCTGCTTAGAGAGGTGAGATCCATAAATGTTGGCAAGAATGAAATGTAGAACAAAATCACTTTAGGGTTGGAGGCTGAAATGAGAAAACCCTGTACAAAGCCGGATAAACTAGATTGTTTATTAATTTCTGCACCTTGTTCAAGCGCTTCACTTGCTTGAGGCAGCGCTTTGATCATCTTGTAACCTAAATAGATTAAGTAAGCGGCGCCAACGTATCGGATTGCGACAAACAATGTTGCCCAGTTTTCGGCGATAGCGGCAAGGCCGAAACAAGCAAGAAGAAAGTAGATCACATCACTAACAACCATTCCCGCAGAAAGAGCAATACAATTCCGAGCTCCTGAAACCATTGCGCGAGCGATAATGGCAAAGACACCAGGGCCGGGTGTAACGCTGAAGATCAACATTGCGATAAAAAAGGTAACAGCACTTTCAAAGCTCATACGCAGACGCTCCGGTTTTCATTGATTCTTTGCACACTAGCACCTTTTTGTGTGAGTGAAAACGACTAATGTTGGAGCGAAAAGTTTTGAGCAGTGCCTGCTGGTAGCTGGCTATAAACTGGACGAGATAATGAAAAATGCACGTCACCGAGAGATTTGGGGAAGCGGATCTCAATTTCTTGAGGAGACTGAAAAGTGTGCGTAGCAGAAAAGCGAAATTCTACGACATGGCTATGTTGTGATTCGGCTGTTTTAACTGGCGACAATGGAATAGGCTTTCCGTCTATAGTGAGTTTAACGCCATTCTCGAGAAGCTTGTAAAGTTCAATGTTCAGGCGGCTTGATGTAAGTTGTGGCTCAGTAAGGAGAACTTCGGTATCCCCTAGTAGCCAAGCTTGAGGATCTTGCAGCCTCATAAGCCAAGTTTCTATATCTACGTAAAGTCTAAGTTCAGCCTGTCCATCGCGCAAAATGAGCTGTGAAGAGGTTTGCGCTAATGTGTGGCTTGAGGATATGGCTGGGAACAGTATCGAGACTAGACTAGTCAAACACCACAATATAAGTTTTGTTTTATATAACATAATTGACGTCTGTTTGGTTATTAACGGCAGTAAGTTCCTGACTCAATGGCACCATTATTACTTATGGTTTTTTGTACGAACTCATAGCAGTTAGGCTTTGATTTTGATGGCGTATAACGTGAATAATATTCGACACCTTGATAAGTATAGGAGAGTTCCCTCGTTCCGTCTTTTGACTCAATGTGTCGCAAATTTTGAACTCCACTCTTCGGCGGTTTTAAATTCGCACGAGCCTTTGCTCCTTTAAGTGGGGCCACTCTAGGTAGGATCTTGGTGTCTACTTTCCCTACTAAGCATTGAAATATGTATGGGGGTTGTGGAGAGGTATGATAACGATAGCCATAAGTGGGGTCTGTTTGCCCGTTGCAAATATCGAGAGTGCCGTTTTCGATCTGGGTTCCATTTGGGTTTCTATCGGCAAACAGAGGGTATCCGTCGTAACCCCAGCCTATGATTGATGAATCCCCCCATTCCGGCATGGATTCGATCATGCAAACTGGCTTTGCGTGATAGTGGTAATCATCGCCTCGACCTGCATGCCCGCCACATTGGTCTAACTGACCAAGCTTTACGGTATCTTTGGCTGATTGGTATCGCTCTGGGTTAAGTTCCCCTTGAGCTGAATAATCGTAGATTGGGACACCATTGATGGCAATTCCAAGAGCGGCATCTATCGATGTGTAAGATTTGGCTTTCTCAGGAGAGAGTCGGATGGGAGCGACGTATTGACTAGCAGGGACGGGTATCTGCTCGTTTGTCTCTGTAATTCCATTCATTACGTCATGGTCAGGGTACGTATCTGACTGAACATATGCGTAAGTCTCGTCACAAACAACAGAGACATTAGAGAAACCGGCTTTGATAAAGCTCTCTTGTACTTTTGTACACTCAGGGCTATCGATACTGGTTGTTGGCAGTACTATGGTAGTTGGACGGTTACCACGCTTTGGCTTTTTGTCTTTTTTATAGTGTCTAATCGGGGCTTTCAGCACTTCAACTGAAAATTGGGTAGAAAGCTCTAACCTCGCTCTACTTTTGCCTTCAGACGCTGAAGAAAGTGAGGAAACAGAAGTTAGAGTAAGCGCCAATGAAATTAGCAGTTTGCAGCCCAGCTTCATGTCCTAAACCTCTTCTGAAGTGAGAGTTGCTCGACACAAAATCGTGTTGTCAGTCTCTAAATCTGCTGTCCATATTAACTTAGCATCACGATGCCATCGAATTAGGTCGTAGCCACCTTTTGGTTTTACTTTAGATTTTGGAAATGCACTCGCATTTGGCCACTGTCTATCGTCGAATGACGTTGTTTTCCAGTCGTGTGGTTCGGAGGTTATATCGCTCATGCAGTCTTTATTAGGTTGGCTAGATTTTTCGCAGCGCTTGTCGATTGGAGCAATATGGATCGGAAAGCATCGCCAAGCCTCGTTGGAAACTAGCAGAGTTTTGTTATTACTACTGTCAGTGAACTGCGCAATAAATCCGCCATCACCCATCTGTTGCTTTCGAGAACCGATATATTCTAAGCCCGTATCATTTTGTTTGTAGTCTTTTATTACAAAGCTCAGCGTTACGGGCAATGAAGATTGGAAGACAAAACTCTCTGCATTAAATGACCGCTCTGTATTAATGGAGACAGAGTCTTCCATGATCATTTGATCTTCTATGTACATGGCGAACCAGTTGTCTGCCCATACATCTGCTTGAATCTTGACCATTTCAGAACTGCTTGCATATGGCGTTGAAAGTGCAAGTGCAGATATAGCGAGAGTGGAATAGAAGCGAGAGGTTTTTAGCATAAAGTCATCAATCCTTTGACAGCGGTGCTCGCTCAAATAGTAGAGCGGGATTTTAACTGTTCAAGATAACCTTCTTTTAAATGTTACTTTGGTCATATTCTCAACCACTTAGACTACCGATACTCCGACACTAACATTGCACGTGTATTTGGTTCTAATGCCTCAAATATATGAGCTTGATCTCCAGGATAGGTAATATAGTCGCCTTCACCGAGTTCATGCTGATCGGATAATAGCCCTAATCGAGCCCTTCCTTTGACAATGATCATATGTTCAATCACACCGCGATTGTGCGGCTCTGAATGAAACGGCGCACCCGGTTCGACTTCTAGCCAATAAATATCGCGGCTGACACTCGGAGGGCATGCAGCCAGTAAGGTTGCTTTGTAATCTTCATTCTTCGAGAAAACAGATACGCCTTCACCATAACGGATCACCTTGGTTTTTGCTGACGGTTCTTCTATCAAACGAGAGAAGGGGATATCCAAAACCACGCAGATTGACCATAGGGTTTCGATACTTGGGTTTCCAGAGCCATTTTCAAGCTGAGAAAGCGTTGATTTTGCGATGTTGGCACGTCTTGCCACCTCTGCGATGCTTAGACCAGAGCGCTGCCTTTCTGCACTAAGTGTTGCTGCTATCTGAGCAATTGGTGCTTTATTCATTGTCATAGGGTTCCAAGCTTCCTTACTCTTACTTCACCATGTTCATTATAAAAAACGAATGTACGGTTTGACAAACATTATTCCGGTGTTCAATATATAATCTCATCGTTCATTAAATCGACTGTTTGATTGAGGGATTGGCTGTACGCAATTAAACCAAGAGTAAAAGAGGAAGTTTGTTGTGGAGTATCTATTATCCGTAGCCTTGTTCGCTATTTCATCATCGGTAACACCTGGACCGAACAATATTATGGTAATGACGTCGGGAGTGAATTTTGGTGTTAAAAAAACATTGCCTCTGCTTTTGGGGATATGCGTAGGCTTTACCATTATGTTGCTATTAGTCGGGCTTGGATTTGGTCAGTTGTTTTATGTGTTTCCCCAGTTAGACTTGGTCATTAAAACGCTCGGAACGGCTTATTTACTCTATCTTGCGTGGCAAATTGCTCAGTCTGGAAATGTCTCAGCGGCAGGAGGTCAATCTAAGCCACTGGGCTTTATGAAAGGGGCATTGTTTCAGTGGGTAAACGGGAAAGCGTGGGTAGTGGCGATTGGTGCCATTTCGGCTTTTACGACCGTTGGCGATACTTACATGTCGCAAAACCTAACGATTGCTATGACTTTCTTTGTGGCTTCCTTTCCGTGCGTCGGAGTTTGGCTGATGTTTGGTTCAGTTTTGAGGCAATACTTGCAAAAACCAAGTTATTTAAGGTTGTTTAATCTCACCATGTCGATTCTGCTAGCCATTTCGGTGTTACCCGTTGTTATCGATATTGCCGCTGAACTGAATATAGTCGTGTAGAGATAAGCCTCTAGTCTTTTCCATTACTAAAAATCCCTACTTCAACATTTTGCTACAGATTTGAGGCGTAATGCATAAGTTGAGATTTGCGTATGACAAGTTTACGTAAATCTGCCATATGTCTCAAAAAGCAGGCTTATAGATGTTGTTTTTTTAACCTAGTGCAAAAGCTCTCGTCGGATGAGTTGATTGATAATTGCTCAGCTACTAACTCTATTAATCGAGCAGAAGTGGTTTCGATGTTTGAATTTTTGCTCCTTCTTTAAAGTAATGAAGCGAATCAAAGGATGATAAAGGTTAAATAACATCATGAAAAATATTATAAAAATTGCCTCTATAGTCGGGGCTGTTGTGTTTTCTAGTTTCACAAATGCTGCAATAGGTAACTATAAAGTCGTCTTAGTTCATGGCTTTCAATCTGATCAACTCCAGTCTAAACCCGATAGAGCGCAAGTCACTTTAGAGGGGGAAGATTATTGGAAAGAGTACTGGTTGCAATACGCCGATGCTCGTATCGATTGGCCTGCCTACGAGCGAGTAGAAGGCAAAATCGCTAGTGATTATGCGTGGCCAAAATTAAAGGAGTTGTCGCAACAAGGCACATGCCAAACCGGCTGTATTTTTGTCACTCACTCTGCTGGTGACTTAGTGACAAGGTATCTGCTAGACAATCAGGAGAACTGGCTGACTAATGCCGGATTGACGCCATTGAATATCGTGGCCACGTTTGACTTTGCTGGGGCTGGTGGAGGCTCTGAATTGGGTGACATTGTCATCAATATCATTGAGGGTGGCGGCTTAGCAAACACCGCGATGCGATATGCGATTTCTCTTTGGTTAGGGGAAATGCCAAACCAGCAAAACTCGGGTGTGCTCAATGATCTAAAGGTTGCCAACGCTCGACAAATCGCAAGGCTATCCGAACATAGGATCCCACGTATTCGCTTTATTGGGAATGGCACAGATTACTTCAAAACGACATCGGCATTTTTGCCCGGTAACGACGACGGTGTCGTAGCAGCACATTCAGCCTGTGGCGCATCAAGTTCTGGGAAATTTGACAGTTGTTCGACAAATTTGGCCATGAACGGAAAGATTTCGAATCAGAGTAAAGGAGTCTCTAGCTTCATGCCGGAGCATTATCCATTAATCATGGGTGATAACTATAGCCATAGCGATGTCGTTGGGTCAAAACATAAAGGTGAGGTGACTTCCAGTGTGAATAAGGTTGAGCTAACGAACGGGCAATATGTTGAGCTAAACACTTATAAAGAGAGTGGCTGGTGGGGAACTAAATACTTGTATGTTAAAGACTCTGCAAAACGCACTATGTCAGAACTAGCCGTCGCTATGAACTAATTGTCCGGAGGCTATGGTTTTGTTCCATAGCCTCGAGCAAAAGGATTGCTCTATGTATTTGAAACACAAGGCCTCTGTTTTGTCTCTGTCGATCGCGATATGTGGTGGAATTATTTGGCTGTATGAACAGGACGAGGAGCTTTCGTTAGAAGCTAACACCTTAGCTGTGCCAGTAAACGCTCAAAGCAGTGCGGTCACAAAGCAACAAGTCAAAGAGACAACTGCACAACAGAGCGCGGATGACGGCACAAGCACACCTGTTTTGACCTCTCTATCATTGTCTTTAAAGCAAGTTGCTTATATGCATCAACAAAAGCTGCAGTATCCGTCTTATTCTCAGCCAATAACAAGCGATGATAGCCCATACCTTAACTGGAATGAGTTTATCGAACTGTCTCTCCCTGTGTTGGACGGGAAGTCGACGGCTTCACTAAGTGTTAAGAAGTTCAGGCATTTTTATCCAGATGAAATAGAAGTGGTGCTAAAGACGAGTGAACCGCTTATATCCACTGTACTAGAGGTAGTGTCAGTAGAAGAGCAAAAAGTTTTGGCGTCGCTCCCTTCAGAAAGCAAACAATGGAGTTTCGTTCCGGACTCGAACTGGCCTGAAGAGATTCGCTTGGTTGCAAACCTTGATTTCGAGCGAGGGGAGGACGTAGTGAGTGCTGACATTCGGTTTTATCATCCTGTCGCTACCATTCTAAGTGTTGGGCAAGGCTATGCGTCTGGCCCTGATATGTTGTTACCAGTGACTCTGGATGTTAGCCAAGCTGGAATCTATCGAATCAGAGCAAATCTGTATCAGAGCGAAGGGAAGGCGATTGCATCTTTAGTTCAAAAACAGCATTTATCTGAAGGTGACCAAACTCTTGAACTCAAGGCATTCAAAAGCGTTCTGCCCAAAGGGTCGAATAACTTCGAGTTGAGGAACATCGTTGTTGAAAGAATGTCGGGCTACCCAGGAGAGAAAACTGGCTATGGGCTTTCTGAGTCAGAAAGTTATCCCGTAGGGACATTTAACTCGGAAACCCTTAGTGATGAAGAGTATCAAATGAGTGAACAAGAACGGCAACAGGTGGCTTTTTTAGAACAATTGTTATGATAGTGGCAGTTCGCACTAGTAGGGGACTCAAAACTATCATACAATCGAACGGTGTTTTTTATTGTGTTGATATCTTATGATCTATAAACATCCCGTTTTTCTATTGAGCCTACTCGCCACGCTCATTGGATGCTCTAGCACGAATGAAACGCTTACAGCGGAAGAGGTTGTCAACCAGCCTCCACCCACTATCCAAAAGGAAGCTAGTGACCCAGAACCTATTCAGAAAAGTGTCGATGCTCAGGTCTTACTAGATACCGAGCCCACAAGGCAGATCCTAACTGCGGTAGAAAGCTTAACAGATACGCTGAATGTCCTCAGTTTTGGTATTTTTGCTGGTTCGAAAATGTAGAGAAACGCCCAGCTTCGAGGGAGTAGCGTCCACACCCAATACGGATTTAGTGACTATGCTTTAGGAACAAATACGTGTATGCGGGTTGTTATGCTAAGTCTACAGAGAATATTAAGAAAACTGTCGATTAGAAACAGATTGCTGTTCGGCTATTTGCTGTTGTTCATAGTCGTGATCAATATTGCTAACCTCGCTAACTACCTGTTAATGAGAGAGGTGGTTAAACAAGGTGTAGAGAAAGAATTAACGTCTGCAACCGAGTCGATCACCAATAACATTGCCAATACAGTCGATATAACGATTCGCAGCTATTTACGTGGTATCTCAGAGCAAAACCTCCAATATGTTGAGTTGTGTTTTCAGCAGTATCAACGTGGTCAGATTACACAGCAAGAAGCAAAGCAAAAGGCAACAAACTTCTTATTGAGCCAATCGATAGGTGAAACAGGATACCCCTATGTCGTCGACTCTTCGGGAGTGATTAGGGTCCACCCCAAACAGCCGCTGTTGAATACCAGCCTAATTTCCTTTGATTTTATTAAGCAGCAAATTGAGCTGAAGAGGGGGTATCTAGAGTATCAGTGGAAAAACCCTGATGAACTGGTTGAGCGGCCAAAAGCTCTGTACATGGTCTACTTTGAACCTTGGGACTGGATCATCACATCTTCCTCATACAGAGAGGAGTTTGCCAGTTTGATCAATATCGATGATTTTAGTGACTCTATCTCTAAGCTAAACTTCGACGAAACGGGTTACTCTTACGTACTGAATCAATTGGGTGACCCTATTGTGCATCCATTCGTAACCGGCAACTTTTATAACGTTACAGATTCCAATGGCAAGCTTTTCGTACAAGAGATAATTCATCAGAAAAACGGCACGATTACTTACACGTGGAAAAATCCCCATGATGAAGGCTATCGAGAGAAGATAGCTGTTTTCAGATACCTACCGGAGTACGATTGGTACATAGTTTCTTCAACCTATGTGGAGGAACTCAACCAACCGCTGGTGGATCTAAAACTTGTACATGTAGCTGTGCTAGTGTTTGCAATCGCTTTAGTGATTCCGTCGAACTTAATTCTTAGCCGCTCAATAGTGTTGCCGTTAAAAGGCATGATGAACTGGATCAGCCAAGCATCTATGAGTAACCATCCGACGTTGATGAAAGACAAATCGGGTTCGACAGATGAACTCGCTCAGCTAACGGTTTACTTTAATCAGTTCTTATCTGATTTAGAAAAAGCTAATCAAAAACTACATAAAGAAATAGATGTTCGTATTGCAGCCCAAAAGCAACTTGAAGATTTAAATGAAAACCTCGAACACAACGTAGCGCAACGCACACTTGAGCTCAAGCAGAGCTTGGAACGACTAAAACAGACCCAAGACCAATTGATAGAATCTGAGAAACTATCAGCACTAGGGGGTCTTGTTGCGGGTATTGCTCATGAAGTTAATACTCCTCTTGGAATTGCAATTACTTCTGCCTCGTTGGTCGCTGATGCAAATAGTGAGCTCAATTCTGCTTTTCAAAATCAAACTCTAACGAGCGATCAATTTGAATCTAATATGCAGCACCAATTAGAGGCTTTAGCCTTATTAAAAGAAAATTTAAATCGCGCTTCTTCACTTGTTCAAAGCTTTAAACAAACGGCAGTGCACCAAACCTCTGAAGCACTGAGTCAATTTGTCGTTAGAGATGTACTCGAGTCATTGATCGCTAGTCTCCACCCTGAAACTCGAAAAGTATCAGTAGAGCCAAAGTTAAAAGGCGACTCTAATGTTTCAATGACAAGTCTATCTGGTGCGCTGACACAAGTGTTTTCGAACCTGATTCTGAATAGTATTCATCATGCATTCGCTAAACAGCCACAGCCTGAAATAGTGATCGAGTTCTTTGAACAAAGCCAAGATGTGGTATTTGTTTATCAAGACAACGGGTGCGGAGTTGAGCAAAGTTTGCACAAGAAAATCTTTGAACCTTTTTATACTACTCGCCGCGGCAGCGGGGGAACTGGAATTGGGCTTAATATGGTTTTCAACTTAGTTACTCAAAAGCTGAAAGGCAAATTAGAGTTCTCTTCAGATAAGGGCGTAAAGTTTGTGATTACTCTTCCTAAGCAAAGGGTGTCGGAGGACTAATCCGCACTACGGGAAGCAAGCTTACCTATTTTTGAGAGGTATTTACCCTTCGTTTTTAACAGGTTACATTGTTGAGACCTTAAATCGAAGGAATGAACCATGAGCGCTCATCTAAAACAGCTATGCGGTACCCATCTACCAGGAAATAAAGAGGATTCACCAGCAGAACACTTCAAAAAAATGGCTAAGTGGTGTGAAGACAATGACGTCAGTCATGATGTTTATGGTGAGGGTGAAACTATCCAAGCTTTCGAGCAGAAGGTTGCTGACTTGTTAGGGTATGAAGCTGGGCTTTTTGTAGTCACAGGCACAATGACTCAGCCAACAGTATTGGAACTAGTGGCAAAAAAAAAGCGAAACCCAAATGTAGGCATGCATCCATCTAGCCATATTTATGTACATGAAAGACAAGGCTACCAACTTCAAAATCGATTCAATATATTGCCCATAGGCAATCAGTTCCAAACATGGAAGCTGGAAGATCTAAAAGCGTGGCCCGACGAATTGGCTGCGGTTTTGTATGAACTGCCTATGCGTGAAATTGGTGGTCAGCTACCTTCATGGCAAGAACTTGAAGAGATAAAAAGCTACTGTGCGGACAATAGCATTCATCTCCACATGGATGGCGCGAGATTATGGGAAGCGGCTGCTTACTATCAGAAAGAGTACAGAGAAATCGCGCAAGGCTTTGATACAACGTATGTATCGCTTTACAAGGGGGTTAATGGACTTGGTGGTTCTATGCTACTTGGCTCAAAAGAGTTTATTGATTTAGCATCAATCTGGATGAAGCGCCAAGGTGGCAATCTCTATCATCGCACCCCTTACGTGGTTTCAGCAGCGATGCAATTTGATGAAAAGCTAGCCAAGCTGCCCAAACTGTTTCAGCGTACTAAGCAGATATACAAGATTATCGGTGAGTTTCCAGCTCTAGCAGTGAATCCTACTCAACCACAATCTAACATGCTTCACCTCATCCTTCCGTTTAGTTGCCATGAAGCCAAAGAACTCCAGCAGTCTTTTGCGACGGAAAAGGGCATATGGTTTGGTAATCCACAAGTGACAGCCAACCCAAATCAGTCAGTTGTAGAGTGGTATGTGGGCGACAATCTGCTAGAAATCGAAGATGAAAAGTTAAGAGATTTCTTTAAGGAACTCATTAACTGAGGGTAATAGTGGTTATAGGTGCCTATGAAATGAAAATTGGAATTGTCAGCGATCAAACAGGAATGAGCATTCACACTATTCGTTATTATGAGAAACAGGGGTTAGTTAAAAAGCCTGTTAAGGATGCTAGCGGTCATCGCTCTTATACCTCAAAAGATGTGGATGTCCTCAATTGGATCTCTTGTATGAAAAACTCTGGTATGTCGCTAAACACCATCAAAAGATATACAGAAGCTTTTTATCAAGGCAATGATTTAGAATGTATCGCATTTCTAGAAGAACACCTTAATCACCTTTATAAACAGCAACAGGATATCGAGCACTATATTGAGGTGACAGAAAACAAAATAAATCGCTTCAAAAACGCTTGACCTAGAGTATGGTCTAGATTGCTAACCTCATTGAACTAACCCAGTGAGGAGAAGCAAAATGGAAGTGAAAGTAGCAATTGTAGATGCGTTTGTTGATGGTGAAAATGGTGGCAACCCAGCGGGTGTTGTTTTAGAAGCAGATGCTTTAAGCGCAGAACAGAAACTAATGATTGCCAAGCAAGTTGGCTTGTCTGAGACTGCGTTTGTTTCAGCATCGACTTCTGGCGCAGATTTTAAACTCGACTTTTTTACCCCAGATAGGCAAATAGCTCATTGTGGCCATGCCACTATTGCGACTTTTAGTTACCTTTCCCAGCAGGGGCTAATTCCCAATCCAAATACGTCTAAACAAACGATTGATGGAAATCGGCACATCCGAATGGAAGGCGAGTTAGCCTATATGGAGCAGTTAAAACCTCACTATCTCCGCTTTGAAGCCGATGCGGACAACGTTTTAGATGCGTTAGGTCTCACGCAAGACAACATTTTAGCAACACCGATTATCGCGAGTACCGGAAATGCCTTTGCACTAGTCGGTGTTAAAGATATTGATACCCTAGAAGCCCTTGTGCCAAAGATGGACGTCATTGATGAGCTGTCAGAAAAATATGACTTGATAGGCTTCTATGTATTTACACTGGAAACCAATAAAGCGGAGAGGGATGCGTCAGCACGAATGTTCGCACCTCGCTACGGGATTACAGAGGAGTCAGCGACAGGAATGGCTGCTGGACCGCTTGGGTGTTATTTATATGACTACTTGGGAGTCAAAAAGAACGAGGTACATATTGAACAGGGGTATGCGATGACAACACCGTCGCCAAGCTGCATTAAAGTGTTGCTAGCACTTCAAGATAATAGGATTACTTCTTTGCTTGCGGGTGGAATTGGCGTGGTTTCTAGTTCTAAATCTATCGTTTTAGAATAGTGTTAATTAGGAGCTTATTGTCCTGTGCTCTAATCCTGAATAATCAGCCAGTTCATTTATTCACCTATTTGTCAAAAAAAGACCTTTGAGTAGGAAGTGGGCTGGCAAAATCAATCTATGTCGTTGTTATTCTGAGAGGTTGCTAACACGCCAACTTACGAGCTTGATGTATTCTGGATGGAGTCAGGAAAGAGGAATTTATTAATGTCAAAAAGCTCCAAGCTTCACAATGAAGATAAACTGGTAAAAAAGGCACTAGAAATTGGTGAGAAAATGGCAAAGATGCAAGGCTTTGATTTGCCCAAATCGCCACAGCCTGTCAGGGTGAAAGCGGTTTATCTATTTTTGGTTGATGCCAAACAAATTACTCCGTTGCCTGACAGTAAACTTGATGGTGCCAACATCAAACATAGACTCGCGCTTTGGATTCATAGCGCGTTGCCAGATAACGACCCTCTAAAATAAACGTGCTTAAATGGCCTACCTAAGATGTAGGCTGGAGCCTGAGTAGCGCCGCTAACGAAATATTATCTTGAGGGGCAGTGAGCCCCTACTTACTTTTGTCGTCTATAGCTAAGCCCTGTCGTAACTCTTGGTGTAACGACTCGGGGTCTTTACGCAGTTTGCGAATGAAATCAGAGGGAACTTCGGTTTTCGTATCGTATTTTTCGGACCAATCGATCATCGCTAGCATCATAGGTAGCAAATCTATTCCTTTGTTGGTCAATGTGTAGACAAACTTAGAACGCTTGACAGTATCACGTGTTTTACTGATCAGTCCGTTTGATTCTAAATCCGCAAGTCGACTCGCCAAGATGTTAGTAGAGATGCCTTCACCTGCCTCTAAAAACTCTTGATAGTAATGCCGACCTTTAAACATTAAGTCTCGAAGAATCAGAAAGCTCCACTTATCTCCGAATTGGCTCATGCCAAAACGCACTGGACAGCCGGACCATTCTTTAGTTTTTTTATCTACCATTCATTAATCGTACTCGTTTTGAATTTAACTTGCAAAATGAAAGTTAATTTTCTAGGGTTATTTTACTTGCAAAAAACAAGTTAAATTCAAGGAGGACACATGAAGCTATACGCAATTGTAGGATCGCCCAACTCTCGTAAAGTATTGGCGGTGATCAATCATCTAGGGCTAGATATTGAAATAGAGTATCTAGATTTGTTTTCTGGGGAGCACAAACAGCCGCAATACCTGAGCCTAAACCCGAATGCCATGGTACCGACGTTAATTAATGGCGATATTTCACTGTGGGAATCTAACGCCATTATTCAGCATTTAGCTGAGACTTCAGGTACAAATGACCTATATCCAAACGACCAAACAGTAAGAGCGGATATCAATCGCTGGTTATGTTGGGAGCTCGCCCATTTCAATCAAGCCTTTGGAACTTTAGCGTTAGAAGCCGTTGCCAAACCCAAATTTATGGGTACAAAAGGCGATGATACTGTTATTCATTGGGCCAGCCAGAACCTAGTTCGATTTGCTGAAGTATTAGAGCAGCACCTACAAGGGCGACAGTTCATGGTTGGTAATGCAATAACATTGGCGGATTACGCAATGGTGCATGTCGAGTTTTTTAAAGAAAGCATCCCTTTTGATTGGGAACCCTATCCTAACGTCAACGCGTATTTTGAGCGCATGCGTGAGGCTCCCCATTGGGCTGCTACAGCGCCAAGCAAAACTGAAGAGATTGGTAAGTCGATGAAAAGGTAATCCCTTAGTCGATGAGCGTTGAGGCATGAAATAAAAAGGCGAACCATTGGGTTCGCCTTTGACTTACTGTAAGGAAACTTAGTCTTCGTAGCTGTCGATGCTTGGGCAAGAACAGATTAGGTTACGGTCACCGTATACGTTGTCTACGCGGTTTACTGTCGGCCAGTACTTCCAAGACTTGGTAGCAGGTGAAGGGAAGCAGCCTAGCTCGCGAGAGTATGGGCGATCCCATTCATCTTTCGCTAGGTCTACTTGCGTGTGAGGTGCGTTGACTAGAGGGTTGTTCTCTAGTGGCCACTCACCGTTTTTCACCTTCGCCATTTCTTCGCGGATTGCGATCATCGCTTCGCAGAAACGATCGATCTCTTCTAGATCTTCAGATTCCGTTGGCTCAACCATCAGTGTGCCCGCAACTGGGAACGACATGGTTGGTGCGTGGAAACCGTAGTCCATTAGACGCTTGGCTATATCTTCTTCGCTGATACCTGTTTCTTCTTTCAGTGGACGAATATCGATAATACACTCGTGAGCCACACGGCCGTTTGTACCACGGTAAAGAACAGGGTAGTGAGGGCGTAGACGCTCCATCATGTAGTTGGCGTTAAGGATAGCGACCTTAGTTGCTTCTGTTAGACCTGTTTCACCCATCATCGCGATGTAAGCCCACGAGATTGGCAGGATAGAGGCACTACCTAGATCTGCTGCTGATACCGCAAAATCTTCACCTTCGACACCGTTTTCGATGTGACCCGGTAGGAAAGGTGCTAGGTGCGATTTAACACCGATAGGACCCATACCCGGACCGCCACCACCGTGTGGAATACAGAAGGTTTTGTGCAGGTTAAGGTGAGAAACGTCAGAACCAATCAGGCCAGGAGAAGTTAGACCAACCTGAGCGTTCATGTTTGCGCCGTCTAGGTAAACCTGACCGCCAGCCGCATGAACCATTTCACACACTTCTTTCACTTGCTCTTCGTATACGCCATGCGTAGAAGGGTAAGTGATCATGATGCTTGAAAGATTATCAGCATGCTTTTCAATCTTAGCTGCTAGGTCTGACATGTCGATGTTACCGTCGTCGTCACACTTAACAACAACGACTTTCATTGACACCATAGACGCCGTCGCTGGGTTAGTACCGTGCGCTGAGCTTGGGATTAGACAGACGTTACGGTGACCTTCGCCACGGCTATCGTGGTAGCGTTGAATCGCGATAAGACCCGCGTACTCACCAGATGCACCAGAGTTAGGTTGTAGAGAGAAATCATCGTAGCCTGTGATTTCACATAGCTTCTCTTTAAGATCTTTCGCTAATGCTGAGTAACCCGCCGCTTGCTCGATTGGCGCGAATGGGTGGATAGAACCAAACTCTGGCCAAGTAACCGGGATCATTTCAGCGGCTGCGTTAAGTTTCATTGTACAGCTGCCCAGTGGGATCATACCGTGAGTCAGCGAGAAGTCTTTGTTCTCAAGCTGTTTCAGGTAACGCATCATCTGCGTTTCACTGTGGTGAGTATTGAATACTGGGTGAGTGAGGTACTCAGAAGTACGGCGAAGTGCTTCTGGGATCGCTGCAAACTCGTTGCCTGCGATCTCTGAAGATAGAGTACTAACTTCTTCTTTCACACCAAAGACAGCGAATAGTGCTTCAATATCATCCGTTGTCGTTGTTTCGTCTAAGCTCACACCTAGCTTGCCTTGAAGTAGGCGTAGGTTGATATCAGCCGTTTGCGCTTTTGCGTATAGCGCTTCAGTCTTATCAGCAGTATTGATAGTGATGGTATCGAAGAAGCTATTGTGAGCGAGCTCGAAACCAGACTTAGTCAGGCCAGCCGCTAGAATCGCAGTCATATGATGTGTGCGACGAGCAATCGTACGTAATCCTTCTGCGCCGTGGTACACCGCGTAGAATGACGCCATGTTGGCTAATAGTGCCTGAGCAGTACAGATGTTAGACGTCGCTTTCTCGCGGCGGATGTGCTGTTCACGAGTCTGCATTGCCATACGCAGTGCTTGGTTACCGTTGGTATCGATAGAGACACCGATAACACGACCAGGCATAGTACGCTTGTGTTTATCACGTGTTGCCATGAATGCTGCGTGTGGACCGCCGTAACCCATAGGAACGCCAAAGCGCTGAGCTGAGCCGATAACTACGTCCGCGCCCATTTCACCAGCAGGTTTCAGTAGCGCAGATGCAAGAAGATCAGTTGCTACAGTAACCAGGGTTTTGTTTGCTTGCGCTTTCGCAATGATATCCGTTAAGTCGCGAACTTCACCGGTTGTACCTGGGTACTGAACAAGTGCACCAAACACGTCTTGCTCTGGAAGAGATTCTAGTGAGCCTACTTGAACATCAAAGCCGATGTATTTAGCACGAGTTTTTACAACTTCCAGCGTTTGAGGGTGAACATCGTCTGCTACAAAGAAGACTTTACTCTTGCTCTTACCAGCACGCTTACATAGCGTCATCGCTTCGCCAGCCGCTGTTGCTTCGTCAAGAAGTGATGCGTTAGCAATGTCCATTGCTGTTAGATCCATCACCATCTGTTGGAAGTTAAGTAGCGCTTCTAGACGACCTTGAGAAATTTCTGGTTGGTAAGGCGTGTATGCTGTGTACCAACCTGGGTTTTCAAGTACGTTACGTAAGATAACGTTTGGCGTGAAGGTGTTGTAGTAACCCTGACCGATGAAAGTACGCTTAATTTGGTTTTGGTCGGCAAACTCACGCATCGCAACCAACATGTCTGCTTCGCTTTTTGCTTCCGCAAGAGTCATTGGTTTTTCTAGGCGAATTTGCGCTGGAACGGTTTCTTCAATCAACGCATCTAGGTTTGCTACGTTGATTGCTTCCAACATTTTCTGTTGGTCTGATTTGTTTGGGCCGTTGTGGCGAGCAACGAACTCGTTTTGTGTGCTGAGGCTTTGAAGTAATTCAGTCATTGTCCTTTACCTACTCCGTAGTCCGGGTAATGGATATCATTACTGATATATCTAATTATACGTCCGAACTTAGAAAAAAAGCTGCCACCCGAGTCGGGGGCAGCTTTCTGCATCTTCCTAATTACTCGTCTTCGATTGAGTTTAGGTACTCTTCTGCGTCTTTAAGGTTGTCTAGTTCAGATGCGTCAGACATCTTCACTTTAACAATCCAGCCGCCTTCAAAAGGTTCTTCGTTAATAAGCTCTGGGCTATCTTCTAGTTCTTCGTTGATCTCTACGATTTCACCAGTGATTGGCGCGTAGATGTCTGAAGCTGCTTTTACAGACTCAACCAGAGAGAAGCTATCGCCTGCTTCGATTTCATCTTCTACTTCAGGTAGGTCAACGAATACTACGTCACCTAGCATTTCTTGAGCGTGCTCTGAAATACCGATAGTTACTGTGCCGTCACCGTTGTCACGTACCCACTCGTGGCTATCTGCAAACTTCAGTGTTTTGTCCATTGCTTAATCTCCAAAAAATAACTTTGATTAATTTGTTTATTGGTAAAGTGGGAAGCGAGCACACAGTGTTTTCACTTCTTTGCGAACGCGTTGTTCTACTTCTGCGTTACCTTCAGGGTTATCTACTAGCCCATCTAGTACGTCGCCAATCCAATTACCGATGAGTTTGAATTCTTCAGCGCCAAAGCCGCGGCTTGTACCCGCAGGCGTACCCAAACGGATGCCCGATGTAATCATAGGCTTCTCTGAATCGAATGGGATGCCATTTTTGTTACATGTGATCCCTGCACGCTCTAATGCTTCTTCAGCTTTGTTACCTTTCAAGCCCTTAGGACGAAGGTCAACCAACATTAGGTGCGTATCTGTTCCGCCAGTCACAATGTCACAACCGCGAGTTTGCAACACTTCAGCAAGAACTTTTGCGTTATTGATCACTGAATCGATATAAGTTGAAAATTCAGGACCTAATGCCTCGCCGAATGCAACCGCTTTTGCAGCGATAACGTGCATTAGAGGGCCACCTTGAAGGCCAGGGAACACTGCTGAGTTGATTTTCTTGATGATGTCTTCGTGGTTAGTCAGAATCATACCGCCACGAGGGCCGCGCAGTGTTTTGTGCGTTGTTGTCGTAACAACATGCGCATGCGGAATTGGGCTAGGGTGTGCACCTGTCGCGATTAGGCCAGCAATGTGCGCCATATCAACCATTAGAATGGCATCAACTTCATCTGCGATTTCACGGAACTTAGCGAAATCGATAGTGCGAGGAATTGCACTACCACCTGCGATGATCATCTTTGGCTTATGCTCAACAGCAAGCGCACGAACGTCTTCGTAGTTGATTTCTAGAGTTTCACGGTCAACGCCGTATTGAACTGCATTAAACCATTTGCCTGACAGTGCAGGGCGCGCGCCGTGAGTAAGGTGACCACCTGCATCAAGAGACATACCTAAAATGGTATCACCAGGTTGAAGTAGAGCCAGTTTCACAGCGCCGTTTGCTTGCGCGCCTGAGTGTGGCTGAACGTTTACATATTCACATTTAAACAGCTGCTTAGCGCGTTCGATTGCAATCGCTTCTACTGTATCGACATGTTCACAACCACCGTAATAGCGACGGCCCGGATAGCCTTCTGCGTACTTGTTGGTTAGGCAAGTACCTTGAGCTTGCATTACCGCTTTAGAGACAATGTTTTCAGAAGCGATAAGTTCGATTTGTTCGTTTTGACGCGTGAATTCTGCTTGGATTCCAGCAAAGACAGCGTCGTCAGTAGCAGCAAGGTTAGTAGAGAAAAAGTTCTCTAGGCTGTGATTTTGAAACGGTTTGTTCATGGTAGATGACCTTCCATTCATGCCAACGAGATTCTTATGTTGTTCATTATTCTCGTTAGTTCTACTTCTATTACTACTCTTCACTAGGTAAGAGCAGGGTGAATTTCCAACCCCAAAATAGTGGGGAAAACCGAAACTGAGCGTTAAAACAGTCAAACACTGAGTTCGGAAATAACATCTCTACAACTAACAAGTTGGTAACATAGCGGTTGTGGCAAGAACAATCAACCAAAAATTTCCTATTGGAAACAAGGTTTCTAATTTTGTTAACAAGAGCACGGTTTATTTCTTGTTCGGCGCTTTCTTCCACTATCTGCTTCGTGCACAATGAAAATGAAACAGGAAGTCGCAGTAATAAGTAGAGGGAAGCATGCCCGAAGATATCTATGATGAGTATCCATCTTTGACTCTTGCGAAAGAGTCAGTGGACGAGAATATTGAGCCATTAAAGCTCGGCCAGAGAATTAAAGACATTCGAGGCAAGCTTGGGTTAACGTTAGAAGAGGCCAGTCAGCGCACCGGATTAGCGCGTTCTACGTTAAGCAAAATAGAGAACGAGCAGATTTCGCCGACCTTCCAAGCAATGCAAAAATTAGCGTTGGGCTTACAGATAGATATGCCACAACTCTTTGAACCACCTAGAAAAAAAGTCGCGACAGGTCGTCGAGATATCACCAAGGCGAATCAAGGCAAACCCCATCCGACCCCGACTTACGAGCATGAACTTTTGGCGACACAACTATCTAATAAAAAGATGATGCCCTTTAAGAGCCAGGTTCACGCGCGCAACTTTGAAGAGTATGGAGATTGGGTCAGACATGACGGAGAAGAGTTCCTTCTTATCTTATCTGGTTCAGTGATGTTTTACTCTGAATTCTACGAACCCGTAGAGATGAATGAAGGCGATAGTGTTTATTATGATGCAAATATGGGTCATATGCTGATATCGACCAGTGAACAAGATGCACACATTCTTTGGGTCACTGCGAAATAATGTAGATTTAATGTGAATTTCTTATAGTGAATGCAACCGTTTGCTTTTATTTTGTTAGAGTATGATTTAGCGCCATTTTGGATGGTTTATATCCGAAATGGCGTTTTTGTTTTTTCTGTTTATTGTGAATATGATGTTAAATGTCACATTTTGAATGTTCATCGTTAGGTTAAGAGTGCAAAAAATTCTCACTCATGTTTATTATTGGAAACAAGGTTTCCTCGAACGGAAAACGAACCTGATTAAATGGAGACAACAATGACTCAAGAACTACTTAAAACCCCTCTACACGCACTGCACGTTGAAGCTGGTGCGAAGATGGTTCCTTTCGCTGGCTACGATATGCCTGTTCAATACAAGCTTGGTGTTAAGAAAGAGCATTTACATACGCGTGATGCAGCGGGTCTGTTCGATGTTTCGCACATGGGGCAACTAAGCTTACACGGTGAGGGCGCGGCAGCATTCCTTGAGTCATTAGTTCCTGTCGACATTGTTGATTTGCCACAAGGCAACCAGCGCTATGCTTTCTTTACCAATGAGCAAGGCGGCATCATGGATGACTTAATGGTGGCTAATCTAGGCGACCATCTATTTGTTGTTGTCAATGCAGCATGTAAAGAACAAGACATCAATCATCTAGAAGCGCATTTACCATCAGGTGTTGAGCTAGAGATTATTGATGATCGCGCATTGTTAGCACTACAAGGCCCTAAAGCGGTAGATGTGCTTAAGCGTTTCAATGCCGAAGTTGCTGACATGCTGTTTATGGATGTGAAGAAGCTAGAGATTTTGGGTGTCGAGTGCATCGTTAGCCGCAGTGGTTACACGGGTGAAGATGGCTATGAAATCTCAGTTCCAAATTCACATGCGCAAGAGTTGGCGCAAAAACTAACAGACGAAGAAGAAGTTGAATGGATTGGCCTAGGCGCACGTGATTCGCTTCGTCTAGAGTGTGGCCTGTGCTTATACGGACATGATCTTGATACAACAACGACACCTGTAGAAGCAAGCCTTCTTTGGGGTATTCAGAAAATTCGTCGTACAGATGGTGAGCGCGCTGGTGGTTTCCCAGGTGCCGACATCATTCTGAAGCAAATTGAAACTAAAGATGTTTCACGCAAGCGTGTTGGCTTAGTTGGGCAAACTAAAGCGCCAGTGCGTGAAGGCGCTGAGCTGTTTGACGCGGAAGACAACAAAGTCGGCGTAGTAACCAGTGGTACAGCAGGCCCTAATGCCGGTAAACCGGTATCAATGGCGTACGTACGTGCTGACCTTGCAGCGGTTGGTACAGAATTGTTTGCTGATGTGCGCGGTAAGAAACTACCGATGACAATTGAAAAAATGCCATTTGTGCCACAGCGTTACTATCGTGGCTAATTATTGCATGGCATGGTGCATTTAGTGTGTTAAAACCTCTCTTAGGAGAGGTTTTTTTCTGTCTCTTAGCTTGAGCCGTATATACACAGGCTAACCTAACTTAAAGCGCAGCACTGGGTGGGTGAGCGTCAACTGATCTGGCAAACTCTTTCAACCGTAACCTACACTTAAAAGGTGATTACAATGTAGGAAGAAAGTATGAAAGCGTCAGCTCGGTTGTTTTGCCTGCTATTGTTTACCAAGTTAAGCTATGCCATTGAAGTGACTCCGTATATCGTCAATGGCAGCGACGCTAATATAGTCAATTATCCTTCCTTCGCGAGTCTGTTTTTCCGCAATGGTAACGTCTACAGTACTTCTGCGTTTTGTGGCGCGACCATGATTAATTCTCAGTATGTTTTAACAGCAGCGCACTGTGTTTATGGTGACGACAACTTAATGTTATACACCGTTGTCGCCCCCCAACTAGATGATGAAAGTAACTTCCTCTCTAATCAACAAGCCAAGGCTTTAGAATTCTACTATCCAGATACTTATATTGATTCATCAGCAGAGCTTTGGCCTGATGACATTGCAATAATTAAGTTGGAAAATCCATTGGCGGTAGCCGATTACTCGTCTTTGCTCAATGTGACAATCAACAATGCATTTCCCGGAGGCGGAGATTATAAAGCCATCGGGCATGGCTTAATTGAGGGTAACGTCTCTGGTGGTACAAACTTACTTGAAACGGCTCTTATCTATGTTGATACCGCTACATGTCAGGCGGAATACGGCAGCAAGCTGACTTCAAGTCATTTATGCTTCAGTGGTGCAATTAACGGTGGCTACCGTAACTCTACCTGTCGAGGAGATTCAGGGGGGCCAGTTTATTGGTACAATGGATCCCAGTACATCCAAATTGGTATCACAAGTTTCGGCCCTACTACCTGTGGAGATACAAGCGTAAATGCCACTTCCATTTTTACTGATGTGCATGACTATCAAACGTGGATATCAAGAGTAATTAATGGACTGGAAACACCAAAAGCTTATGTGACCACAATCAACGGTGTGAGGACCTTAATCAACAACGATTCCGGTTCGAGTGTGTCCGTCAGCGGTGGTGGTGGCGATGGCGGTGGTTCTTTAGGTGTGTTAAGCCTGCTATACCTTCTAGTAGTACTTTTAGTACGTCGCGATTCGATAATGTCCTTACGAGTATTCATTTAACATTGTTCTTACAAATGAGAATGGCTTATTAATTCATTGAAACTATGGGTTGTTTTTGCTGAACAGCTCTTGAATGAGTAGATTGCTGTGTTGACTATTTCTTCCTAAACGATAGTTTTAAATCATCGGTAAGTCGTTTAGGGATCGCCACGATGAATAATGATATCTACAGAATTACGCTTATTTCTGATGTAACGATGCAGTCAAAACTGCTGAAAGATTCTTTGGAAAAAGGGCTCTCGCTACAAGTTACTATGGTTACGTCAGATGCCTTAGAAGAAATGGAAGAAGGCTGTTCACTTTTAGGCAACCTAGTACTTATCGACTACCACTACCTTGATGACAGTAAGTTCGAGTCGTACAACCAAGCGAAAATAGCCAGTCAATACACAGTGAAAGAAATTGTATTCAACTGCCCAACTGAAGCGCCTTCAAGCCATTTGTTTAAATGGCGTAATCTCGTCGGAGTTTTCTATGTTGATGATGAAGTTTCTTTGCTTCTCAAAGGCATGGAAAAGATCATGAACGATGAGATGTGGCTATCGCGTAAAGTTGCTCAAGACTACATTGAACACTTCCGCTGCGCTAACACGGTCACGACTTCTCAAGCATACGCAAATTTGACTAAGCGCGAAAAAGAAATCATGCGCTTGCTCGGGCATGGTGCTTCCAATATTCAGATCGCGGAAGAGCTGTTTGTCAGTGAAAACACGGTGAAAACGCACTTACATAATATCTTTAAGAAAATTAACGCTAAAAACCGATTACAGGCCCTGCTGTGGGCAAACAATAATATTGCTCTAGAAGAGCGAGTGTAATCGCGTTAATAGTTAATTTTCCTTGCCAGGCCAAGCAACAAGCTTGGCCTTTTTTATTGAAAAACTTCGACGATAAACAACAAACTACCTTGCATTGTTGGATGGTGCAATGAGGCTAAACTACGCTTAGTAAAGTGAGTGGTTAACCATTAGGTGTCGAATGGCAGACAAAGAGCTGATTTCATTGCTCTGGTTGCTAGGGTGTACCTGTATTGCGTTGTTTATGCAGGCAGGATTTACCTTGATTGAGACTGGCAGTGTACGTGCTAAAAACTCAGTCAATGTCGCGATGAAAAACCTTGCCGATTTTATTGTCGTGACGGTGGCTTATGTCGTGTTTGGCTATCATCTGAGCCAGGGAGAGAGCTTGCTCTCTTTTACAACTCTAGCTATGGATAATGAGCACTTACCGAAACTGCTATTTAACGTCATGTTTGTCACGACCGCAGCGACGATCGTTTCTGGATGTGTCGCGGAACGAATGAGTTACAAAGGTTATATCTATACGTCCTTTCTCATCGCTGTAATCACCTACCCAATAGCCTCATACTGGACATGGAACCCATACTCTTGGCTTAACTCAAGCGGCTTTTATGACTTCGCAGGTGGGGCAACCGTACATGTTGTAGGCGGGATAGTCGGTTTGGTGGGGACTATTATCGTCGGGCCGAGAAAAGGCCGCTTTGATAAGAAGACGGTTCGAGAAATCCCCTCTTATAGCCATACGCTAGTCACTTTGGGCGTATTCTTAATGCTGTTTGCTTGGCTTGGATTTAACGGAGGGAGCCTATATACCTTTGATCTGCGAGTACCAAAAATTCTGTTCAACACTTTAGTTTGCGGTGCTATTGCTGGATGTACGACTTTGCTCTGGTTACATCACTATAGGTATGTTCCGGTCTTTGTCGTTCTCAATAGTGTTCTTGGTGGTTTGGTGATCGTCACGGCGGGTGCCGACATTATGGGAATCGTCGACTTATTGCTACTAGGTATGTTTGCATCAGCGTGTGTCATTTTAGGTGACCGACTATTGATCAAAGCGAAAATTGATGATCCGGTGGGGGCGATTCCTGTCCACCTATTCTGCGGTGTTGTTGGAACATTGTATGCGGGGTTCAAACTGGGATGGATGGAGAGCCATGACTTAGTCAATCAATTACTCATTCAAGCCATTGGCTTAGTGATGGTGACGGGTTGGGCGGCACTCAATTCTGTTGCCATATTTATGTTATTGAGAAAAATGCACTTGGATCGTGTGACTGAAAGCGAAGAGGAGGTGGGTCTCAATGTCAGTGAGCATGGCGTCAGAATGAGTTGGCTGGAAACTGTGAATACCATTGAGCAAATAAGCCAGCATGGGGACTATTCACGACGGGTTCCGATTGAATTTGGAACCGAAGCGGGTGATGTGGCGATTTCATTTAATAACTTGATGGATCGTCTAGAGAGCAACATTGATGTACTCCACCAGGTTGCTAAAGGTAACCTCGAAGATCTAGATGTGACGCCGAGCAGTGATAGGGACATTATGTCCAACTCACTAAAAGCAATGATCGTTGGGTTGCGATCATTGATCGATGATGTTGAAGGCCAATTACAAAAACAAGTTTCATCGGGAGATACTCACACTTTGCAAGCGTTAATCGAACGTTTTAAGCGCACTCAAGATCAGCTCATGGAAGCTGAGAAAATGTCCGCATTGAGCGGTATGGTGGTGGGGGTTGCGCATGAACTGAATACGCCTTTAGGGGTCTCGGTCACGAGTTTATCGATTTTAAATGAACGACTGTTTTCGATACAAAAAAGCTTCGTGGATAAAACGATTTCTCAGGACGATCTCACCGAGTTCCTCTCAGTGGCCAACCAATGTATGGAGATGCTTATCGCTAACATCAATCGCTCTGTTGAGTTGGTGAGTAAGTTGAAAAGTGTCGACCAGAAAATGACCGTCGAAGAACCCAAGTTGATTGAGTTGTCGCAACTGTTTTCAGACGTGTTAACTCACACAGAAGAGTTATTTGATGAACACAATATCTCTGCCCAGTTAGAGTGCGATAACAAGCTTCGTGTGTATGTTGCGCCGATTTCGTTGGCGTGTGTTATTGAGGAGCTTTTGACCAATAGCGCTTTGCATGCATTCTCTGACGAACAAAATTCTCAGCGAAAAGTTAAGCTCGTCGCTAGCCAAGATCATCAACATACCTATATCTGCGTTGAGGACAACGGTAAAGGGATCAGTGAGCAAGATCAGTCGAAAATATTTCAACCTTTTTTTACTACGCTTAGAGCTAAAGGAGGAACGGGATTAGGGATGCATATGGTTTACAACATATGTACTCAGAAACTAAGCGCAAACATTGAAGTGGAGAGCGCCTTAGGCATGGGAACGAAATTTGTTATTACTCTTGAAAACCGAATTGAACCGGAAGAGTGAGCATTTGCTTGAGAACAAATACTCACTAGGGGTGGTTAGAACACACAATGCTTGGCGTAACTCGTTGCGTCGTTAGCGCTCCAATCGCCCTTTGGCTTGTCTTCTAAATCATTACACCATCCTTCACTTCCGACAGCGTCTTGCAACACACAGTGTTTAGCGTAGTCAACCGCTCCCTGAGCATTCCATTCGCTTTTAGGCTTATCAGCCATCTCGTCACACCAAGCTTGCGTTCCCACCTCAGTTTGGCAGGCGCTTAGCATTAGCAGCGTTACGAAAGAAAATACAATTTTTTTCATTTCAACTTCCAAATCTTATCTCTGCCTCACACTATACCTTAAAACAAGCATAGCGCCGCTTAATAGAGTCAATAAATAAAGAAAATGGCATATCGAAACGTTTCGATGGGTGATCTTAGTCACTTTGATAATAGAATAGTCACTATCAAAGTGGATCAATTTCACACTCTGTAGAATCGAATCTCGAATTTCTGAAGTGACGGATTATTATGCTATCGAAACGTTTCGATGAGTGTTTTCTCAATAACTGCCGAGGCAGAGAAAATAAAGCTTGCCGTACGATAAACGTGTTTTTGAAAGGTCGATGAGATGAAGAAAAGTACCCTTATAAATTCAGAACTTTCTTACTTGGTGGCGACATTGGGTCATACCGATGAGATTACGGTTTGTGATGCAGGCTTACCTATTCCTGATGAAGTGCAACGTATTGATTTAGCACTGACACATGGTGTTCCTTCATTTCTAGAAACAGTAAGAGTGCTATTAACAGAGTCCCAGATTGAGGGCGTTATTATTGCCGAGGAGTTTGCCAAGGTGAGCCCGGCTCATCACGAGGCTTTAATTAAAGAGCTTGCGACAGAAAGTGAGCTAAGCGGTAAGAAAATTGAAGTGATGTATGTGTCTCATGAAGACTTCAAAGCTCGCACAAAGCAGAGTCGAGCGGTCGTTCGTACTGGTGAATGCACACCTTATGCGAACGTTATATTTCAAGCAGGTGTGGTTTTTTAAGCCGCGGGATCGTAGGGAAGAATTATGACTCAAGCCATTCTTCAGCTGAGCTCCATTGAAAAGGCTTTCCCAGGTGTTAAAGCTCTGGACAAAGCAAGCCTGAATGTTTACCCCGGACGTGTTATGGCATTGATGGGAGAAAACGGAGCAGGTAAGTCGACTTTGATGAAAGTGCTTACGGGCATTTACACCAAAGACAGCGGCAGCATTCAATATCAAGGTGAAACCGCGGCCTTTAAAGGCCCAAGAGATTCTCAAGAAGCTGGGATCAGTATTATTCACCAAGAATTAAACCTCATTCCGGAACTGACTATTGCTGAAAACATTTTCCTTGGTCGAGAATTTACCAGCGCATTTGGTGGCATTCAGTGGGGAAAAATGTATGACGAAGCGGACAAATTACTGGCACGTTTGAACGTCAAACACAGCTCTAAGACCTTACTGGGTGACCTGAGCCTAGGTGAGCAGCAAATGGTCGAGATTGCGAAAGCACTGTCGTTTGAATCCAAAGTCATCATTATGGATGAGCCTACGGATGCCTTAACCGATACCGAAACCGAATCTTTATTTAAAGTGATCAACGAGCTTCGGGCTCAAGGTTGCGGTATTGTTTATATCTCTCACCGTCTCAAAGAAATCTTTGAAATCTGCGACGACATTACCGTTCTTCGTGATGGCAAATTTATCGGAGAATGCCAAGTTTCTGATACCGATGAAGATGGCCTGATCGAGATGATGGTTGGTCGTAAGCTTGATGAGCAATATCCGCGTATCGACGTTCGTCATGGTGAAACCTGCCTAGAAGTGATTGGTTTGACAGGTTCAGGTGTCCAAGACGTTACTTTTACTCTTAAACGAGGCGAGATCTTGGGTGTGTCTGGCTTGATGGGCGCAGGTCGCACTGAGCTAATGAAAGTCATCTACGGCGCACTGCCGAGTGAACGTGGTGTGATTAACCTCGACAACAAAACCATTAATCCAGTTAGCCCGCAAGATGGACTTGCGAATGGTATCGCCTATATCTCTGAAGACCGAAAAGGGGATGGCTTGGTACTAGGGCTTTCGGTTAAAGAGAATATGTCTCTTTGCGCATTAGATAAGCTGACCAAGGGTGGTCGCATTCAGCACAATGACGAAGTGGTTGCTGTTGAAGACTTCATCAAGCTTTTCAATATCAAAACCCCGACTCGCGACCAAATCATAGGCAACCTATCTGGTGGTAACCAGCAGAAAGTAGCGATTGCTAAAGGGTTAATGACCAAACCTAAAGTATTGATCTTGGATGAGCCGACTCGCGGTGTTGATGTCGGAGCGAAGAAAGAGATCTACCAACTTATCAACAAATTTAAAGCCGATGGCATGAGCATCATCCTTGTCTCATCGGAAATGCCCGAAGTGTTAGGCATGAGCGACCGCATCCTCGTGATGCACGAAGGTCGAATTAGCGGCGAGTTCGATGCAAAAGACGCCGACCAAGAAAAACTACTCGCCTGTGCCGTAGGCAAAAAGATTAATGAGGAAGCAGCATGAGTACCAATACCATGAGCAAACCAACGGAAACAAACAGCAAAAAACTGTTTAGCAAAGAGTGGTTAATTGAACAGAAGTCTTTGATTGCACTCTTGTTTTTGATTGTTGTCGTATCATTTTTAAATCCGAACTTTTTTACGGTCGATAACATACTCAACATCCTGCGCCAGACATCGGTTAACGCCATCATCGCCGTCGGTATGACTCTGGTTATCTTGACCGCGGGTATCGATTTGAGCGTTGGCTCAGTATTGGCCCTTTGTGGTGCCTTCGCTGCGAGCTTAATCGCGATGGAAGTACCTGTTCTAATTGCAGTACCAACCGCATTATTCGCCGGTGCCGCGCTAGGGGCAATCAGCGGCATCATTATCGCTAAGGGTAAGGTTCAAGCCTTTATTGCTACCTTGGTGACTATGACGCTGCTACGAGGCGTGACCATGGTGTATACCGACGGTCGACCAATTTCTACTGGCTTTACTGATACGGCAGATGCATTCGCTTGGTTTGGTACTGGCTACGCATTAGGTATCCCTGTTCCAGTTTGGCTAATGGTTATCGTATTTGCAGCCGCTTGGTACTTGCTTAACCACACTCGCTTTGGTCGCTATGTCTACGCCCTAGGTGGTAATGAATCAGCAACGCGCCTATCTGGTATCAACGTTGATCGCGTAAAAATTGGTGTCTATGCCATCTGTGGTTTGCTTGCTGCTCTGGCTGGCATCATCGTTACCTCACGCCTTTCGTCGGCACAACCGACTGCGGGTATGGGTTACGAGCTAGACGCGATTGCCGCAGTTGTACTGGGTGGCACTAGCCTAATGGGTGGTAAGGGCCGCATCATGGGCACACTTATCGGTGCGCTGATTATCGGCTTCCTAAACAATGCCCTAAACCTACTCGACGTTTCCTCCTACTACCAAATGATCGCTAAAGCAGTGGTAATTCTACTTGCGGTACTGGTAGACAACAAAAACAAGTAAATCATAACTAAATCGAGCCAAGTGACGTGTCTTGGCTCACCCTACACAAGGACTGAGAAAATGAAAAAACTAACGACTCTTATCTCTGCTGCACTACTTTCGTCAACCGTTTCCGTTTCAGCGCAAGCTCAGGACACGATGGCAATCGTACTGTCTACGCTAAACAACCCTTTCTTCGTTACGATGAAAGATGGTGCTGAAGCAAAGGCCAAAGAGTTAGGTTATGACCTAATCGTACTAGATTCGCAAAATGACCCAAGCAAAGAACTGTCAAACATCGAAGATCTGACTATCCGTGGTGTTAAGGCGATTCTAATCAACCCAACAGATTCAGATGCGGTATCTAACGCGATTCGCATGGCAAACCGTTCTAACATCCCAGTACTGACACTAGACCGTGGTGCGAGCCGTGGTGAAGTGGTGAGCCACATTGCTTCAGACAACGTTGTTGGCGGCGAAATGGCGGGTAACTACATCGTTGAAAAAGTGGGTATGAAAGCGAAAGTTATTCAACTTGAAGGCATTGCGGGTACTTCAGCGGCACGCGAGCGTGGTGAAGGCTTCATGAATGCGGTTAAAGGCAGTGACATGGACGTTCTTGCGAGCCAACCTGCAGACTTCGACCGTACTAAAGGTCTTAACGTAATGGAAAACCTGCTAGCGGCTAACCCAGATGTGCAAGCGGTATTTGCTCAAAATGATGAGATGGCCCTAGGTGCCCTTCGCGCGGTTCAAGCATCGGGTAAAGATGTGATGATCGTTGGTTTCGATGGTACAGATGATGGTATTGCAGCCGTTAACCGTGGCAAGCTTTCTGCGACAATTGCACAGCAACCGGATCTTATCGGTGCGCTAGGTATCGAAACGGCTGACAAAGTACTGAAAGGTTCTCAAGTAGAAGAGTACATCCCGGTACCACTGAAAGTTATCACTAAGTAGTGAGTTAGCCAATTTTGCCCTTCTCTCCGTTTATATCTGTCGTTTAGGGGAGAAGGGCGAATAGCCATGAGTTTTATTACAGAGCTCATCGCTATTACTCCTGTTCACATATAAGTGGCTCTAACAAGCCGAGGATTACCTTATGAATAAGTTAGTGGTGTTAGGTAGTGTAAACGCTGACCATGTTCTTCAAGTGCCTTCTTTCCCTCGCCCTGGCGAGACGTTACATGGTCGAAACTATCAAGTTATTCCTGGTGGTAAAGGGGCAAACCAAGCTGTAGCGGCTGCGCGATTAAATGCGGATATCGGCTTTATTGCTTGTGTTGGTGATGATGCGTTTGGCATCAATATTCGTGAAAATTTCAAGATGGATAATATCAACATTGCTGGCGTCAAAATGGAGCCAAACTGCCCTACAGGTATTGCAATGATTCAGGTTGCCGATAGCGGTGAAAACAGTATTTGTATTTCTGCAGAAGCGAATGCAAAACTGACTGCTGACGCTATTGAGTCAGACTTGGACCAGATTCGTTCGGCCAAATACCTACTGACCCAATTGGAAACGCCGATTTGTGGCATTGAAAAAGCGGCCAAAGTGGCGAAAGAGGCGCGCACCAATGTGATTTTAAACCCTGCGCCAGCTCGCCCACTTTCTGATGAACTGCTAGCCTGTGTCGATGTGATCACACCAAACGAAACGGAAGCAGAAGTCCTTACAGGGGTTACAGTGACAGATAATGATAGTGCGCAAGAAGCGGCGAATGAACTGCATCGTAAAGGGATTGAAATTGTTATGATTACCCTTGGCGCGAAAGGGGTTTGGCTAAGTCAAAATGGCCGTGGAGAGTTAATTTCTGGGTTCAAGGTTGATGCGACAGACACAACGGCGGCGGGAGATACCTTTAATGGGGCATTGGTCACTGGTTTGCTAGAAGATTTACCTTTAGAATCAGCGATCAAATTTGCTCATGCAGCAGCGGCTATCTCAGTGACGCGTTTTGGTGCTCAGACATCAATCCCATCTAGAGACGAAGTCGATGCCTTCTTAGCAGAGCGAAGCTAACTTATCGCTATAAGCAAGGAGAGAATGACATGGCGACAATGAAAGATATCGCAAGAGTTGCAGGTGTATCGACCTCTACGGTGAGCCATGTCATCAATAAATCTCGTTTTGTCAGTGAAGAGATCTCTGAGCGCGTTAACAACGCCGCTCGCGAGCTTAATTACCGTCCGTCTGCTTTAGCACGCAGCCTTAAAGTCAATCGCACCAAAACCATCGGCATGTTGGTGACAACCTCGACCAACCCGTTTTTTGGCGAAGTGGTAAAAGGGGTCGAGCGCAGTTGCTATCAACAAGGCTATAGCCTGATCCTATGTAATACCGAGGGTGACCACGAACGGATGCGTGAGTCGATTAATACCTTGCTGCAAAAACGTGTCGATGGTTTGATCTTGATGTGTTCTTCGCTCGAGGGTGAGCGCTTAGAAGTCTTTGAGCAATACCAAGACATTCCAGTCGTTGTCATGGACTGGGGACCGATGCTGTTTACCAGCGATAAAATTCAAGACAACTCGTTACGCGGGGGATACCTTGCGGCGAAGCACTTAATTGAGTCAGGCCATAAACAGATTGGTTGTATCACCGGCCCATTGGTCAAACACCAAGCTCAAATGCGTTATGAAGGGTATAAACGAGCACTTAACGAACACGGATTGGAGTTCAAAGCCAATTGGATCATCGAGTCCGACTTTGAGTGTGAAGGCGGCTACGAAGCGTTCAATAAAATGGTCGCGAAAGGAGCACTACCAAGTGCACTTTTTGTCTGCAATGACATGATGGCGATGGGGGTGATCAATGCCGCAAACGAGAAAGGTATCCAGATTCCGGAGGAACTGTCCATTATTGGCTACGATGATATCCATATCGCAAAATTTATGAGCCCGTCTCTCACCACAATTCATCAACCTAAATACCGATTAGGTAAAGCGGCCGTAGAAGCACTGCTCAAGAAATTAGAAGGTGAATCAACAGATACTCAGGTGGTTCAACTCGAACCAACTTTGGTTAGCAGAGCAACCGTTCTTAAGTTGTGATAAAGGCAAAATCAAGCGTCAAACAATGAGTACAGTGAATTAGTCTTTGCTTAATGAGTAAGTAGTAAATATCTGCAAATTTGTGCTAAACCTAAAGAATGAACTCATTTGCGATATTAGGTACTACATGGAGTTGTTTGCCGACCAAAGACAGCAAGAAAGTCCTCTGAGTGATGGCCCGATTGATGAGGTTATTCCCTCAGTACCATGGACAGTACTGCTTGTAGATGATGATGCCCAAATGCACCAAGTCACTCGCTTGGCATTATCTGGCTTTACTTTTGAAGGTCGTAAGCTCAATCTTATTTCTGCACATTCGGCGCAAGAAGCAAAAACTGTCTGCCAGCAAAATAGTGAAATCGCTCTGGCTCTAGTGGATGTCGTGATGGAAACAGAACACGCTGGACTGGAGCTTGTTAAGTTTATTCGTGAAGATTTAGGTAACAGCTTGATGCGAGTTGTTTTGCGTACAGGTCAGGCTGGCCAGGCTCCAGAAGATATCGTTATTCGTGAGTATGAAATTGACGACTATAAAGAGAAGACGGAGCTCACTACCCAAAAACTCAAAACCTTGCTCTATTCGATGCTGCGCTCTTATCGCGACTTATGCCTTATTAACCAACAGAAATCAGGGCTTAAGAAAGTGATTGAGTCTTCCGCAAAAGTTCAAAATACTACGACGTTACAAGCTTATGCTGCCTCTGTTTTGGAACAGCTTACCTCGCTACTACAGCTAGAGAAATCAGCCTTTTACTGTCTAGTAAAGCCAAGGCCTAATGGTGAAGTGACACGAGCATTGACTTTAGCCGCAACGGGTGAGTATGTCGATTGCTATAGTGAGTGCGCATTCAATAAGTTGCCTGAAGAGGTCGCTAATCGTTGCCAACAAGCCCTTGAGCAGCGACATTCGCAACATTTTGGCGATGCGTTTATTCTCTATACTAGTGATGAGCAGGGTGTAGATAGTCTCTTGTACGTCAATTTCCATAAAGACCTTTCCGAGTTGGATGTGCAGCTGCTTGAGATTTACATGCAGAATATCGGTCTAACCTTCGAGAATCTGAGTCTTCTTATCGATATTAAAGAAACATCAAAAGAACTTGTCTATAACCTCGCTAACGCTGTAGAAGCGCGTAGCCGAGAGACTGGTGCGCATGTTCAGCGAGTCTCACTTATCTGTGAAAAACTCGCACTTCTTTATGGTTTGAACGAACATGAAGCAAGTATGATGAAGCACGCTTCGCCTTTACATGATGTCGGTAAAGTCGCGGTACCAGATTCGATTCTTCATAAACCCGGCAAACTTGATGCTGATGAGTGGGAGATCATGAAGAAACATGTCGACTACGGAGTGGAAATATTAAGCCGTTCAAAACGACGTTTGATTGTGATGGCAAAAGAAATTGCTGCTTACCACCACGAAAAGTGGGACGGCTCGGGATACCCTAATGGACTGAAAGGTGAGGAAATACCAATTAGCGGACGTATCGCCGCGCTTGCTGATGTGTTTGATGCTCTGGGCGCAAAACGAAGTTACAAAGAGCCGTGGAGTGATGAAGATATCCGTGCGGAGATCGTGAAACAAAAAGGGGCGCATTTTGAGCCGCAACTGGTCGAATTGCTTATTAACCATTGGGAGGAGTTCATCGAAATCCGCAACTCTCTGCCCGACTAGATGTTGTAATCTAAATGGTGTTCGGGAGAGTCATTAGCGGGTAAGTTCCTTGGCAGCCTTAGTTCAAAGTGAACCCCTTGACCGACTTCAGATTCGAATATCAGTTCACCTTTCAACTTCTGCTTAACCAGATTAAACACCAAGTTCAACCCTAAGCCTGAGCCACCTTTACCTCTCTTTGTCGTGTAGAAAGGCTCGAAAATCTTCTGATGTAATGAGGCATCAATCCCACTGCCGTTGTCTCTGTACTCAAACACCATAGTTGCCTCGTCTTCATGGAATTGAATCGATATTTGCGGTGTGCTTTGATCGTGAAAAGCGTGGTTGATGCTGTTCATAATTAGGTTAGAAATAACCTGAGTTAATACGCCCGGGAGACTGTTCATCGTTAATTTGGTATCGCCCTCAAGTACCGGAACTACAGGGAGTTTGCGTGTCTCTGGGTGTAGACTGGCGATTAAGGCATCCAACACCTGATATACTTGAAACTGGCTACGGCTTTCTGACACTTGATCGACCGCGGTTTGCTTGAAGTCTCGAATCAGTTTCGCGGCTCTGTTTAGGTTATGTTCCAACATGGTGCTGCTGTCTGACATTCGCTCCATAATGGATTTGAACTGCTCTGTCGTGAGAGTTTGATTGGCAAAAGCTTGATTCGCTTCATGTGTCACATCGCGAATGACTGATGTCGCTGTCACTGCTATACCCAACGGTGTATTCACTTCGTGAGCAACACCCGCAACAAGCCCACCGAGGGCCGCGAGCTTTTCTGACTCGACAAGCTGTTCTTGGGTATGTTTAAGCTGCTCCATGCTTTGTTTCAAATCTAAGGTTCGAGTCGCCACTGTGTGTTCAAGATTTTGGTTCAGTTCTTCAAGTTCGATTTGGGTCAGCTTCAACTCGGTAATGTTGATGGCAGTGCCGCGAAACCCAAGGAAACGATCACTTTCATAGCGCGCTTTTGCTTGAAACAGCAGGTATTGGGTAATGCAGTTTAGTGTGATGGTCTCTTCACACATCGAAAAGGTGCTTCTTTGGCGAAGCTTTTCATGAAGTGAAGTGCAATGCTCCAACGCGGTTAGTTGATTCAATAGAGGCTTGCTGAGACTGTCTATGCCAAGCGCTTGTCTCATGCTGTCTGAACAATAAACAAGATGCCCTAACTCATCAGTCTCCCATAGCCAGTCTGAAGAGACATGGGCAAATTCTTTGAGACGCTCTTGCTCTTGCTTGATATTGTCATATAGACGAGTGACGTTACTGGTTATTTTATTGGCTTCTTCGGCAAGCCAGTCCAACTCGTCATCCTTTTCAGAGATCCAAGCTTGATGTTCAAGTTCCAAAGGATCGGCGGGGTGGCGCGGGTTGTATTTACGAAGGTACTTAGCGATTGCGAAGATCCTTTGATTGACACTGCGATGGAATACCATCAACACCAGATAACACACCAGTAACGTCTTGCCGGCATTGAGAAGTAAAGTGTAAACTGCTTGCCAAATTAGATAGTCATATATCTCTTGAGCATCAGACTGAACAAAAATATGTCCGATTTCCTCGACACGCGAAGTATTCGGGTGCTTGTAGACCAAAGGGTATTTTTTGGTTAGCGCGTTTTCCATTACTTCTGTGCCCGCTTCAAAAGTGTATCCTCCGCTTTCTACTCTTAGGTAATCCACTCTGGGTAGGTTCACCAGGCCATCTATCTCTTGCTGTAGAACCAATAGGTCAAAATCCCAGACTGAAGAAGCGATTAAAGGGGCGTGAATATCTCGGATTTCAAGCTGACGTTGTTTAACAGTATCAAACTCTTTTTTATAGTCCCACGACAGTTGCAGTAATGTGGTAAACACAGTGATAAGGCCGCTCAGAAGCACCATGATCAGAATAATACGTCGTCCGATCCTGCTATAAAAAGGGCTATTTTGGCTTTGTTCGATGTCTTTACTACGCGTCATGGCATTAATTCTAAAGTTTATTTTTGAGTATAGACGTTCAAAGACTAATTGAATGGGAATGCCAGTGGAGACTTGAGCGGAGACAACTACACTAATAGTAAAGCAAGAGGAAACACTCATGCGTTGGATATTACTTTGTTTAGTTTTTTCGTCCCAAGTATTTGCAACTAAAGTATTGCTCATCGAAAGTTATCATTCCGAGTATCCTTGGGATAAAAGTTATGTGGAAGGTATCAATGCTACCCTAGCCAGCACGGTAGAGCTGGAAACTTTTCAGATGGATACCAAACGTATCCCTAAGGCAGATTATGCGGGAAAAGCGATGGAGGCTTTTGCTAAATATAAGAGCTATAAGCCTGATATTGTCATGCTAGGTGATGACAATGCCTTGTCCTATATGCTGCCTAAGCTGTTTGATGAGCCCATATCAGTTGTGTTTCTGGGGATTAACTCCAACCCAAGAAAGCTACTCTCGAAGTATCGCGGTCAGGCAAAAGTAACGGGCGTGCTGGAGCGTCCACTTTTTACTAAATCTTTAGGGGAGCTTAGGAAGCTATTTGATGATCAAGATTTCAAGGTGAAGGTGTTGTTTGATTCAGGTGTGACGTCTCAAATCGCCAAAAGCTATATAGAAAAACAGTACACTTTGATTAGGGACAACCTTGGGATTGATGTTGATATCCAAGCCATTTCGACCAAAAATGAATGGCATAGCCAAGTCAAAGGGGCAAAGAATGACGGTTTTACGGTCATCATTGTTGGCTTGTATCAAACGCTTGTCGATGAACAAGGCAAAAATGTTCCCGCCGAACAGGTCATTAATTGGACCAACCAACATTCAGAGTTACCGATTTTTGCGTTTTGGGACTTTGCTGTCGGTGAAAAGAAAGCCGTCGGTGGCGTAGTATTGTTTGGCTATAGCCAGGGTGAGCAAGCTGCCAACTTGGTCACTCAAATAATTAACAATGGGCATAGTAAACCGATTCCTATTGTGACAGGTAATCAGGGCAAGGCTATCTATGCAGAATCAGAGCGAGCGAGATGGAATATAGAAATGCCATCCCACTGGCGTTCAATTGACTAAATTGTTATTTGCTCAGGCGCGGATATAGAGAAGTTTGAACTATGTCGGAGCAATTGATTTACAAATCACGGGATTACAGATAAAAAGAGCAAAAGAATTTGTAATTGATGACGATAATATAAAGTGATCAAACTAAGAAAGTAGAATTATGAGCGGATCAACCAGTACGATTTTAACGGAAAGTGGTACCAATGAACTTGAGATTATCGAGTTCCATTTGGTTAAGGAGCTGCCAGACGGCAGCAAGAAGACGTGCTATTACGGTATTAACGTCGCTAAGGTGAGAGAGGTTATCCAAGTCCCGGACACGACGGATTATCCCAACGCGCAGCCACATATGGTGGGCGTATTCTCGTCTCGGGATATTTTAACACCCTTAGTCGACCTCGCTGGTTGGTTGGGTGTACCAACGTCGAAAGATCTGCAGAAAAAGTTTGTCATTGTTACCGATTTCAACAATATGACTAATGGTTTCCTGATCGACAGTATTAGCCGAATCCATCGCATTTCTTGGAATGATGTAGAGTCTCCGAGTCAATTCCTTGAAGCCGGTGAGCAAGACTGTGTGGTCGCGGTAGTGCGCAAAGATGGCAACTTAATCATGATTCTCGACTTCGAGAAGATCATCGCTGACATCAACCCAGAACTGAGTATGGAAAAATACGATGTCACTTTAGATAAAAGTGTCGACTTAAATCAGCGTATGGTGGCTAAGCGAAATGCGAAAACCATCATGGTGGTGGACGATTCTGCTTTTATACGTTCTATGATCCAAGATACCTTGAGCTCTGCTGGGTACAACATTATTGCTTGTAAAGATGGTGGAGAGGCTCATGATAAATTAATGGGTCTAATAGACGTTGCCAAAGAAGAAGGGCTTCCAGTTAGCGAGTTCATTGACGGTGTAGTGACCGATGTTGAAATGCCACGTATGGATGGTATGCATTTAGTTAAACGCTTGCGCGACAGTGACGCTTATTCGTCTGTTCCTATTGTGATGTTCTCATCTCTTATGAGTGAGGATAATCGTACTAAAGCACTGGCTTTGGGAGCGAACGATACAATCACCAAACCTGAGTTAGGTAAAATGGTGACCATGATGGATAAGTATATCTTTGGTAAAGAATCTTGAGCGCTTCTTCTCGTTACTAATCTTTCAAAAGGTACGTATTGCGTGCCTTTTTTCTTTCTTACACCTTCTTCCACCAACTCGTTCCACAAAAACATTGTGGTTTGACATTAAATCTAATAAACTAGTTTAAATTCAAACTAAAGTGTAGCACTATGAAACCAACAGATACGATAGGCGGATTGGTTGGCTTAGCTTCAAGAGTACTGACTAATGAGCTTGAAGCGCAATTTAGCCAAAGTGGGCTTAATTTGACCCGTGAGCAATGGATATTCTTGATGACAGTCATCGATGCAGAGCGCATTACTCCGCTCGAGCTGTCAAAGCGGTTGCTAAAGAATCGGGGTTCGGTGACTAGTCTGATTAAAGGATTGGAAAAGCGCGAGTTAATACACCGTATTACCTCAGAAACAGATGGAAGAAGTTATTCGATAGTCGCGACACAACAAGCGGTAGCAATGATCGAGTCCTCGAAACAAGTCGCATTTGGTGTATTGGGTAAAGCGCTGCACAATTTTGATAGTCAACAACAACAACAACTTCACGAATTGCTCAACATGTTTGTGGAGAACTTACTAGGAGAAAATAATGGATAAACCATTCGAAGATCACGGCTTGTTTAGTTGGTGTGAACTGATGACGACCGATTTTGATAAGTCTTTCGAGTTTTACTCAAATGTGTTGGGCTGGACATTGAGAGAAGTACCTGGGCGAAATCAATCGCGCTATGCCTTAGTCATGAATGAAAATAGTTCAGAGCCGTTTGCTGGCATTCTGACGATGCCAGAGCCTTTAAAAGAGCGTGGCGTACCAAGTTTTTGGCAAGCCTATGTGACCGTAGAGGATGTGGATGCGACGTTAGAGAAAGCATTAGAAAATGGTGCGCAAGTGGTCATCGAGCCGATGGATATAGAACGTATTGGTCGCATTGCTTCATTTCGCGACCCTCTCGGTAGCGTATTGTCGGTAATTAAGTACGCGAGAAAGTAATATGAAAAGAGGCTCTAAAGAGCCTCTTTTTAGAGTGGCGATAGTTACACCTTAAAGAACCCAAGCTGCTGCTTTTGATTCTCGGCTAAGTTAGACAGCTCTTGGCTTGCTGCTGCTGATTGAGTAATACCGGTCACGTTTTGGCTGACAAGCTCGTAGATGTTGCCAAGGTTCTTGTTGATGTCAGAAGTCACTTGACCTTGCTCTTCAGAAGCGACGGCGACTTGTGCGTTAAGCGTGGTAAGCTCCGATATCGAAGAGCTAATGTTACCTAATGCTTCACTTACCTGCGCAGCTTGTTGCTGGTTTTGAGAGAGCATCTCTAGGCTAGAGTTCATGCTGTCGTTTGCACTACCAGACTGTCTTTGAAGCTCTTCGATTATGGTTTGAATCTCTTTGGTTGATTCTTGAGTGCGTGCCGCAAGCATACGTACTTCATCGGCAACCACTGCAAATCCACGGCCACTTTCACCTGCTCGCGCTGCTTCAATCGCAGCATTGAGTGCAAGTAGGTTGGTTTGCTCTGAAATACTTTCGATCACTTCGATCACTTTACCAATCTGTTCCGATTGATCTTTTAATGTGTTTACTACGCCTGCGGCCTGGTTAAGTTGGTCGGCCATCTTTTCACTTTGGCGAGTATTTTGTTCAAAGATCGCAAGGCTTTCACGTGCCAGTTTATCTGCACTGCTAGAAGCTTGATCCGCAAGGTTAGCATTTTGTGTAACTTCGGATGCGGTACTTTCCATCTGGTTGATAGCTGAAGCAACCTGTTCAACTTCGTTCTTCTCTTGATCTGAGTTGGCCGTTGATTGCGTCATTACAGCGGCAAGCTCTGTTGAAGCCGAAGCAACGTCGACACTAATGCGCACCAGTGAATCGACGGTTGTTTTAAGCTGTGCCACCGTCGAGTTGAAGTCTTTTGATAGGGCGGTGATCTCATTATTACCTTGCTCGGCAACGCTCACCTTAAGGTTACCTTGAGCAAGCTCCTGCATCGCTTTTTGTAGCTTTCTAATCGGAGTAACGATAATTCCCGCAAGGACCCAGCTAATAGCAAAAGCACCCAGCAACACAAAACCCAAGCCAATGATAGATTTGGTCATCACGCCTGAATGGATTTCACCGTTGTGTTCTACCTCTGCTAAAGCGAGAAGGTTAAGCTTGCTCGAAAGGTCTTCAATCGCTTTGACCATGAGATTACCTTTGTCGCGATAGAGCGAAGAAGCTTGATCATATTTGCGCTGGAACTCAGCAGACACTGATGACTGACCATGCTTAGTATTGAGTAGTGGAACCATGGTATTGATTGAGTAACTAACATACCCTTCAATCGCCTCTTCCATCTGTTTTACTTCTCGTTGTAATCCATCGATATCACGCAGAGAGTCTAGTAAGCGTAAGTTGTCGTTCTGCTTTGCGAGAAGAGTAGATTGAAGCTGGGCAACATCCTCGGCACGAAACAAACTATAGATAGCTTTAATACGCATGCCATAAGTGTTGTCGATGATTTTTGTCAGCTCGTCTTTATGCTTAACCACGTTTTCAGTGGAAATGGTCACTTGATTGAACGCATGTTTTAAGCTGGTGGTGCTGTAGGTGATGCCGACAATGAGTAGTAACAATGTGAATACTACAGGTACGACGACCTGTAGCTTAATGGATAAGCCGTTTAGTAACTGGCGCATTTATAGTCCTCTCCGATGAAATATTAATAGTTTTATAATTGTTATAATGAGAGTGATTCTAATTCCTTTGATCTATAAATCAAAGTTGAAATCAGCAGGGTTTTTACAAATTTTGAAGAGGCATTATGCAACTAAATTATTCATATTTTTCATTAGGTTAAAATGTGTTCGATTTGTCACATTTGGACACAGTCAGCCGAATTTCAAACAGTACGATCTACTCTAATATTCGTTCTGGGACGGCGAAAAAGAAAAATTTAATCTGTCATACAGGCTTCAACGAAGTGAAACACAACTGTCATATTTGAGTCCTAAAGTGGGCACCGTTCAAGTGAAACACAACGGCAATAAAGCCACTTAAGGAAATTGTGATGAAAAAGACAGTAATCGGTGCAATCGCACTTCTAGGCGCAATGGCAGTGACTTCAGTTTCTGCTAAAGAAACTATCTCTGCAGTGGGCTCTAGCAGCGTAACTCCACTGATGGAAGTTTTCTCTGAAACATACATGAAGACACACAACAACGTGTTTATCGAAGTTCAAGGCCCTGGTTCTTCTGCTGGTGTAAAAGCAGCGAAAAACGGCAGTGCTGACCTTGGTATGTCTTCACGTAACCTGAAAGATTCTGAAAAAGAGCCAGCTCTTAAAGAACTAACAGTTGCACTAGACGGTATCGCAGTGGTTGTTAACCCAAAAAATGGTCTAGACAAGCTAACGGCTGAACAAGTAACGGCGATTTACAAAGGCGACATCACGAACTGGAAAGATGTTGGTGGTGCTGACAAGCCAATCGTAGCAATCACTCGTGACACAGCTTCTGGTACTCGTGGTGCATTCGAAGACATCATGAAGCTTAAGAAGAAAATCTCTGGTAAGAAGGTTTCTGCAATCTCTCAACGTGCTCAAGTTGCAAACGGTAACGGCGCACTGAAAACCATGGTTGCTTCAAACCCTTACGCTATCGGCTACATCTCTCTAGGTACAGTTGATAACTCTGTAAACGCGCTTTCAATCGACGGTGTGGCAGCGAACGTAGACAACGTTAAGAACGGTTCTTACAAAGTTGCTCGTCCATTCCTAGTTCTTTACAAAGAAGGTAAGCCATCTGCTGAAACTCAGAAGTTCCTAGACTGGATGGTTTCTGATGAAGCACAAGCTCTTGTTGATAACAAAGGCTACATCTCAGTTAACTAATAACAGTTAACCCCACTTACTAAATTTGCTCAGCCCACCTTTTCGGGCTGAGCGTTTTCAATCCATTTCGACTCTGCTTTGCAGCTCGAACTGTGAGATTTTCATATGACCATCGCAAATAGTGAAAAGCTTATGAATACTGAAGCGACTCAACTAAACAAGTCAGGTCTGCGTGCCCAAAAACGTGTAGATTGGAAAGAAAGAATCTTCCACGGCCTGTTTTTAACCAGTGCGGTTATCGGTATTGTCTCTCTAGCGGTTATCGCTTACTTCATTGTTAAAGAAAGTATCCCTGCGTTCCAAGAAGCGGGCGTTTCTGGCATCGTCCTCGGCCAAGATTGGCTACCACCAGCGCTTTACGGCGTTGCTACTATGATCGTTGCCTCTGTGGTATCCACCTTAGGTGCGGTTGTGGTTGGTGTCCCAGTTGGCGTTCTAACGGCGATTTATATTGCTGAAATCGCGCCTAAACGTGTTGCTGACATTATTCGCCCTGCGGTAGAGCTGTTGGCGGGTATCCCTTCGGTCGTTTACGGCTTCTTCGGTTTGGTAATCATCGTTCCTCTGATTCAAAATATCTTCAATGTTCCGGCTGGTAACACGATTCTAGCGGGTATCATCGTGCTAGGTGTGATGATTCTTCCAACGGTTATCACGGTATCTGAAACGTCGATTCGCGCAGTACCAAGAACCTATAAAGAAGGCTCATTGGCACTAGGTGCTTCGAAGATCTTTACTATCTTCAAACTGTTAGTGCCTGCTGCTCGAAGCGGTATCATGACAGGTGTGATTTTGGGTATCGGCCGCGCGCTGGGTGAAACCATGGCAATCATCATGGTTATGGGTAATGCGCCAGCGATGCCTGAGGGTATCCTTGACTCTGCACGTACTCTAACAGCGAACATTGCGATTGAAATGTCTTACGCAAGTGGTGTCCACGCGAACGCACTCTACGCAACCGGTGTTGTTCTGCTGGTGTTTATTATGTCTCTGAATGCGGTTCTGCTTTACCTTAACCGTGAAAAAGCGAAGTAACGACTATGTCTCAAGTAAATCAATCACCTAATAAGACAAAGGCCTCGCAAATGGATACAGCAAAACTTAAGAAAGCTCGTCAGACCAAAGACAATATCCTAAATGCCTTCATTTGGGCTGCTGCGGCGCTAACGGTTGGATTCCTGTTCTGGATTATCTGGTACATTCTTTCCAATGGCCTCCAGCATGTGGACTGGGCGTTCATTACCGATAACTACACCGCGACCGGCGAAGAAAAGGGTATTTTCCCGATGATCGTATCGACCATATACATGGTTATCGCATCGATCGCGGTTGCGGCGCCACTCGGCATTATGACGGCCATCTACCTTACTGAGTATGCGAAGGTGGGCAGCCGATTAGTTAAGGTTATTCGTTTCTGTACAGAGTCATTGGCCGGTATTCCATCGATTATCTTTGGTCTATTTGGTATGACCTTCTTCGTGGCGATTCTTGGTCTTGGCTTCTCGATTCTATCGGGTGCTTTAACTCTGAGTATTCTTATTCTGCCAGTCATTATCCGTACGACGGAAGAGGCGTTGATGGCAGTACCACAAACATATCGTGAAGGCTCATATGCACTAGGCTCTTCAAAAATCTATACTATCTGGCGTCTTATTCTACCGAGCGCGACACCAGGTATCTTAACTTCGGTCATTCTAAGTATTGGTCGTGTAATTGGTGAATCCGCACCTGTGTTCCTAACAGCAGGTATGGTTGCGCGAGTTCCAGATTCTCTTCTCGACTCAGGACGTACACTAACTGTTCACCTTTATAAGCTAACTACCGAGCTGTTCACTATTGAAGAGTGGAATCAAGCATACGGTACAGCAACAGTGCTGATTGTCGTGGTCTTATTGATCAATATGACAACCAAATTTATCGCTAGCCGCTTTAATAAAGCCACCTACTAAACCTAGCCCTAGTCAGCATAGTTAGACACGAATTACAGAATTTAAGAGATTAAGACAATGAACAAATTTGATATTGAAAATCTAGATCTATTTTACGGCGAAAACCAAGCACTGAAATCAATCAACCTGCCAGTACCAGAGCGTCAAGTCACGGCGCTGATCGGTCCATCTGGTTGTGGTAAGTCAACACTATTGCGTTGCTTGAACCGCATGAACGACCTGATTGAAGGCGTAAAAATCACCGGTCGCCTAGATATGGATGGCGATGATATCTATGGCAACATTGATGTCGCAGATCTGCGCATTAAAGTGGGCATGGTGTTCCAAAAGCCAAACCCGTTCCCAATGAGCATCTACGAGAACGTAGCATATGGTCTACGAGCTCAAGGCATTAAAGATAAAAAACACATCGACCAAGTTGTAGAGCAATCTCTACGTGGCGCAGCGCTTTGGGATGAAGTTAAAGACCGTTTGAAATCTCACGCATTTGGTTTGTCTGGTGGCCAACAGCAGCGTTTATGTATTGCGCGCACAATCGCGATGGAGCCTGATGTCATCTTGATGGATGAGCCGACATCAGCGCTTGACCCAATCGCAACGCATAAGATCGAAGAGCTGATGGAAGAGCTGAAAAAGAACTATACGATCGTTATCGTGACGCATTCTATGCAGCAAGCACGCCGTATCTCAGACCGTACCGCTTTTTTCTTAATGGGAGAATTGGTTGAACACAATGATACCCAAGTGATATTTAGCGATCCTCAAGACGACCGAACTCGTGGTTATGTGAACGGTGACTTTGGTTGATATCGAATACTGGCAAGACAAAATTATAACTATAAGCGATGGTACTTTGCCCCTCTTCGTGAGGGGCTTTTTTGTATCCGGTGCTTTAGGTTTAGCATGTTAACTGTATTAGTTGGCAACAATGAACCTGTTAATGTCGCCGTGATGTCAGCAATTGATGCGGCAGTAATCCATATGATCGTCGGTGGTATTGGGCGAGGTATATGGCAACCGCAAAGCGACAAGGACGTTAAGCATGAGGTATTGCAGAAATACGCAAGGCAAACTCACCAAGTACTTTAACCTATAGTTTCAGATATCTTGATTCTACGTGCAGTGTGCTTCTCTACATACATTTTATTATCGGCGAGTTGCATTAGGTCGTTGATCTCATCTGCATCTTCTGGGAATCGCGCACTGCCAATGCTGGTACCAATATGAATCACACAGCCATCTGTGACTATTATGGACGCTCTCATTTGGTTGTGTATTGCTTCGGTAATAGAATGCAGCTCATTCACAGCGATCTTATCATTGATAATCGCAAATTCGTCCCCTCCAATTCGATAGCATTGAGTATCTAGGCTACTTAAGCGTTCAGCAAAAGCTTTCAGTACGCGATCACCAGCTTGGTGACCATACTGATCATTGACGGCTTTAAACGCATTTAGGTCGAGCAGGAATAGATGGAAAGGATAGTCGTTATGTACTCGCCATTTTAGGTCATTGAACAATGCCAAGCGATTGGCAATGCCGGTGAGAGAGTCAGTTAAAGATTGCTGACGATGGTATTCGGATTCTTTGTGTAAAATGAACGTGACAAGTACAACACAAACGATCAGTAAGAGCATTGAGGTCAGCTGGAACTGATTTAAATCGTTAGCTGCACGCTGTTGGTGTTCATATAGCGGGCTTTTAACACGGAAATTGGTGTTTACATACTTAACCATTGAACGGTAAACAGCATCAAGTTCTCTTCCTAGCAATTGTGCTTGCTCTTTAGTTTTTAGCTGCTCCAGTTTAGGCTCCAGTGACTGAAAATGATTAAATAAAGTCAGAAAAAACTCTCGCGCTCCTGGTAGTGAGATAAAAGAATCAGCTTCTCCACTGGTAAGAAGCAAATCGAAACGAGACCAAGTCAATTCATACTTTAGCAGGACTTTATCGCGATAATTCTGGCCATCGGCGGCAAATGGAGTGATGGTATTGAGCTCAGTAAACTCTTTGGTAAGCTGTAGGAGGAACCAAGTGGCCTGATTTTGCTGCTCACTATATGAATGCGCATGTTGCCGAGTAGCCGAAAGGAAGTAAAGGTTGGCAGCAATCAATATAACACTGAGCAACAGCAGCAGGTACTTTGCTCGTTTTAGTAGGGTGGATGGGTCATTATCGTTATTTATTTTCCACATCTTGTTTTCTATGTACCATTATCTCATCGATTTGCCATACCATTTGCGAATGAAAAACAGCGTTATCGATCTCTGGGTTTTCATCTAAGTTAAAGACCAGCCAATACGGGCCTTTATTTCGGACCTTCATCTTTTTATCGTTCATCTTATATGCAATTATAGGCTCATACTTTAAAATATCCTCAATTTGAGAGCTGGCTGCGTAATCATTGAGGGCGATGAAAGAGACGGAGAAAGCATCATTTATTGAAAGATACTGCAATAACTCAGAGACTTTAAAACCTGTGTACTTATTGGTGTTGGCGTACCAAGGCAGCTTAGTGGTAAATGAGGCAGGGGAGAGTTTGGTTGTAATATCAGCATAAGATAGATGAACTGCTTGCTCATCGCCAACTCGAATAACCAGTTGAGAAGCTATTGCTTGAAAGTTCAATAACAGTGATACAAATACCAGCGTCCACCTCATAAGCACTCCTTGTAACTAAGGTTATTATGTAATGTATCATTAATTATATGATGAGATGATTGTTAAGGGAATTTTAATTCCTAAGGAGAATATTGGCTAACCAATTAGTGGTAGAGGTTGTTTACTAGGTACAAAAAAGCCCCCGAAGGGGCTTAGTCTGTTTACTTTAGAATATTAGGTGAGCAACACCCGCAATCACTGGCAGGGTAATCAAGGTACGCAAGATAAATATTGCGAACAGCTCAAAAATGTTTACTGGAATACGGCTACCTAGAAGCAGAGCCCCAACCTCGGACATGTAGATAAGCTGTGTTACCGACATTGCTGCAATAACAAAACGTGTCATTTCGTTATCAATTGACGCCGCTAAGATCGCTGGGATAAACATATCCGCAAAGCCAACAACGATGGTTTCAGATGCTGCTGCCGCTTCTGGGACACCAAGCAATTCAAGGAATGGGATGAAAGGCTGACCGAGAATGCTGAAAACAGATGTGTATTCTGCAATCACAAGGGCAATCGTACCTAGACCCATAACGACAGGAAGCACGCCAAACACCATGTCAACTGCGTTACGTACGCCTTCGCCAAACACGCCTTTAACCGACTTCACCTGAGCTGCTTTCTTAAGTGCTAGGTCCATGCCCCATGAGAACGCGGTATGCCCTTGAGGAATGGCATCGGCATCCTTAGCAGGTTCAGAACCATCGATAAAGGTGTTCTTCTTAAAGCTCAACGGAGGAAGTCGTGGAATGATGATTGCTGCGACTAAGCCAGCTAGGCAAATCGCACCATAGAACGGCAGGAACAGATGCTCCAACTCAACTTGTGCGATTACGACAAGGCTGAATGTAATCGATACCGCAGAGAAGGTAGTACCAACGACTGCTGCCTCGCGCTGGGTATAGAATTTGTTTTCGTACTGCTTACTTGTCAGAAGGATACCTACTGAGCCATCACCTAACCATGAAGCCATACAGTCAATAGCGCTGCGTCCTGGTAAGTTGAATACCGGGCGCATGATTTTACTCAGCAAAGTGCCAAATAGTTCCAGTAGGCCAAAGTTCAATAGTAGTGGCAGCAACAAACCAGCAAAGATGAATACAGAGAATAGCGTCGGTAGTAGTCCTTCTAGCACTAAGCCGCCAGTATTTTCTTCCCATACCGCATTTGGACCTACTTGGAAGAAGGTCATAACAACGGCTGCACCACCAATCAAACGTACCGCTAACCATAGTGGGCTTGGATTGAACAATCCGTTTAAGAATTCGCTATTAGCAATAAAAGCTGGCGTTTTGATACGGCACAAGGCAGACGCAATAGCCATAAAGGCGATGATCGCTGTCACCATGCCAACTAGGTGGTCGCCAAAAATAGCTTGGATAGATTTCGCTAGTACTGCGACAGGGATAGTAATATCACCTTCGTAACTGATCGGAGCCATAAAAAGGAACAAACCGATCAAGGAAGGGATAAAGAACATCCAAAAGTTGCCTTTACTTTTTGGCTGTTCGGTTGATTGAGCGCTGTTTTGCATACGTTTCTCGAGTTACAACTAGATAAATAGTATAGCCATCGGGTGGCATATATATTCACTAAACGTCCATATATTATCAAATTGGCGCAAGATTAATGGCTTTTATGCATCCTTGCAATACTATTCAATAAATATCGCTAAATATTCAAGATAAAGCGTCGAATATTTATAATTTAGTGGTTAAATGTGTCGAGAATGTTAAATTGTTTGTGTGTGTGTTTCAAGTGCAGTGGCACATTATTTGTGTGCAGTATGGTTTGAAAGGAAGCGCCAGTACGTGAGCGCAAGTAGGAACGCTAAAGCTACAGGTATTAAAAGAGCAGCTATTGAGTAGATTGAAAATGCCCTTGCGCCAACGATACCACCGAATAAAAATCCGCAGAAAATAAACATAAACAGTTTAGCTTTACGATAGTCAAAGCTCTCTCCCCGTAACTTTGCTCCGATCATTAATCCAAGATCAGTAATGATCCCTGTCATATGCGTAGTGCGAACAATAGCGCCACTAAATGTCGTGATCATGGCGTTTTGTAATCCACAAGCTGCAGAAGCTAAGTACTGTCCGGCAAGGTAGTTGTTATCAAGCAGCCAATAAGCTCCAAGCAACAAAAAGCCTTCAACGCACAAGGCAATGCCATATCGTCGGCCTAATTTCAGTGCTGTACTCTCTATAAAGAGCCCACTGAGAATCGCGCCAAATAGGAAGCTAAACAGGATCAGAAACAGATGGCCTGTTTGCGTATTGAGGGCTTCGATTGACGTGCCTAAGAGAGTGACTGTACCAGATATGTGTGAAACGGCTTGGTGCTGGAAGCCGAGCAGACCGATTGCGTTGACGGTGCCAGCGAGTAAAGCGAGTAGAAAAGCGCCATATTCTACCCAGCGAGGGAGTTTGGTGATCAAAGTTGACTCCTTAGATTAGGGCGCAATTATAGAGCGAGTATGCTGAGTTCGGTAGGAGAAAAATACCGGGAACATTGATCCGAGACAATGAGTCGAGAAGATCTAATCGTAGTGCTCCATTTGGCAATCAAATTTGACCCAACCATGTTTCCTCTCTTCATAAACTGAAAAGCTTGGTGAGGGTAAGTCATGTTCGTTGAATACGCCTACGGGCACAACAATAACATCAGGTGCCGCTTGTAGACGGAGCAACATCGTTGTGCTGCATTTAGGGCAAAACGAATAGGTCACTTCATTGCCAGAGTCACTTATCCTCGTGTACTCAATCAACTCGCCGCTAAAAGAGACTTGCTCTTTTTCGAATCGCGCTTGTACACCAAAGACACTGCCCGTTCTTTTTTGGCACTCAAAACAGTGACAAACTGAAGTACGAGAGGGTTCTCCTCGGCAAACTAAGCTCACTTGGCCACAGCTACAATCTGCGATTCGAATTTTCTTCTGATGTTCCATTTTAACTCCTAATAGTGTCCTGCTAACATGGAGGCGAATAACGTATCGCTTTTATAAGACCTTAACTCACATGAAAAAACGCATTTTACCTGTCCCACTTATCCTTTTGATTCCTATCGTATTGCTAATCATAGTTGCTGTGGCAGGGGTTTATCGGTTCAGTCTTACTGATGAAGAAATTTTAGCCAAATTTCCTAGCCAAGTCTCTCAGTCAGATCGCGTAATGCAATCCCTGTTTTCGATTAAAACGGTCAATCCTTGGACGATTAAAATACCTGAAAGTAGTGCCTTTACATTTATTGATGATATGGAGCAACCACAGATTGTGAAAGGCACCTACGAAGACGGGGCTGAGCGTGGTGAGGTGTCGATAGAAACTCGCTTTATCACGCAGGTAAATGAGACCACCTACGTGTCGCCATTAGTAGTAAGTAACCAAGGTTCAGGCGTGTTTTACTATTTAATCAGTTCTACATACGATGAGTTTCGGCAGCGTATGGTGACAAAAGGCTCTGCATTTTTGGGAGATAGAGTTCGAATCAAAGATATTTCTGTCAATGAAAATCAAGTGACGGTGAAACTCTTACAACGTGATGAACATCAAGCAATGTCAGAAGAACCTTCTCAATTAACCACTATACTTTTCAAGGTAACTGAGCAAGATAGCTTAGCAAAGCAATAGGTTTAGAGACCCAAGTTATCCGCATTGAATTCAGTATTGAGTATGTGTGATAGATTGCTTATGATTTGACCTAACAAGTTATGAGATGGAATTTAATTGTCGTTAACGGAGTAAACTATGATCAATAAACGTTTTTTCAAAACGAAAAATGAAGTAGAAGTTACCTTTGAGCTTGCAGCGGAAGAAGTAGGTCAATCTGTCGCTATCGTTGCTGATTTTTTGGATTGGCAGCCAACGGAAATGAAGAAAGTGGCGAAATCGAAGTCTTACAAGTTTAAGACTCGTTTGCCAAAAGATAGTCAGTTCGAATTTAGGTATCTGGTAGATAAAGAAAAATGGATCAATGATCCGAATGCAGACCAGTATCGACCGAATGGATTTGGTGAAGATAATGGTCTAGTGTCGACTTATCAATAGCAGCGATACTTTTAGAAGTAACTGCTAATTTAGACCAATAAAGGCGCAATCTGCGCCTTTTTTAGTTTAAATCTGACATTTCGCAGGTGACAACTTCTAGATAAATTCGTAACCTTATGCCTTTGTTTATATCAGGTAATAGGTCAAATTGTGCTAACTAGAAGTCTGAAGACCCGCTTCCAACAGCTGTCTAGACCAAAAAAAATGATGGTGGTGAGTTTACCTCTCTTAGCTGCAGTCGTTATTTCTAGCGTACCTAAGCATGGTAAGTATCATCGCACTATTGATCTTTCTCTTCCTGAGTCTTCCCTTGTATCCGATTTCTTACTCGACAATGAAGTTGTACGTGACGTTCCTGATTACGAATACGTAATTCAAGCTGGCGATAACCTAAGCACGATCTTTGATCAGTTAGGTTTTGGTTATAGCGAGCTCATGAAGATCATGGAAACCGATCTTAACTTCCTTGCTTTAGATACCCTTAAACCTGGAAACACATTGAGATTCTGGCGTAACGAAGAAACGGGCAATTTAAGCAAAATGGAGCTTGAATTTAGCTTAGTTGAACGCGCGGTCTATAGCCGACTCGAAGATGGCAGTTATGAGTTTGCCGACGTTAAAATTCCTGGTGTTTGGAAATCATTCCCTATGGTTGGGGAAATTAATGGCAGCTTCTCCCAGTCAGTCAATGCGCTTGGCTTAGGAAAGAGCGAAATTGAACAAGTGGTTAGCCTACTAAAAGATAAGATCAATTTTGCTCGAGATTTACGCTCGGGCGATAAGTTTGAAGTGGTTCAGTCACGCCAGTTTGTTGGAGATCAGCTTACTGGTAATCGAGAAATACAAGCGATTAAAATCTATAACCGTGGTCGTGTGCTATCTGCTTATCTACATAGTGACGGGCAATATTACGACTACAATGGTGACAGCCTGCAACGGGCTTTCCAGCGTAAACCCGTTAATGGTCGATATCGTCTAAGCTCCAACTTCAACCCGACTCGTAAGCACCCGGTAACTGGACGTGTTTCACCTCACAATGGTACAGACTGGGCAACCCCTACGGGAACGCCGATTGTATCAACGGGTGATGGGGTCGTGATCATGACGCGTAAACATCCTTATGCAGGTAACTACGTAGTGATCCAACATGGCAGCCGCTACAAGACGCGTTACCTTCACCTGAGTAAGATTTTGGTGCGTAAGGGGCAGAAGATTTCTCGCGGGCAGAGAATTGGTTTATCGGGCGCGACAGGGCGTGTCACTGGCCCTCATATTCACTATGAGTTGATTGACCGTGGTAGACCTGTCAATGCGATGAAAGCCAATATCCCCATGGCAAGCTCTGTGCCGAAGAAACAGATGGCATCATTTCAGTCTCATCGAGATGATATGGATAAGATGCTCAAGCAAAGGGAAATCGAACTCGCTAAGCAACAGAGTGGTGCGAGTACTAGCTAAGTTTAAAGCTCCTTCGGGAGCTTTTTTAGTGCGTGATGAACATAAAAGTTGCATTACATAAATGTCATCAATGTTACATCTTTTAGTGATCGTCTCGATAAAAAAGTAACTGCATACTCAATAAATTTCACAAATTGATTTCCCTCAATTTTGTATGGTTTTTATGTGCTACTTTGCGGCGCAAATAACAATGATTCCTTCAATCAATAAAACAAAACCCTACAAAAGGAAATCAAAATGAAAAAAACACTTTTAAGCCTAACCGTTCTAGCAACACTCGCTTCAGCAAATGCGTTTGCTCATAAGGAGGGTGATATTATTGTACGTGGTGGCTTAGCGGCAGTGGTACCGAATGAAAGCAGCGGTGATGTTTTGGACAATCCAGGCTCGAAGTTTTCGGTCGATTCTAATATCCAACTTGGGTTAACAGTAGGCTATATGTTTACTGATAGCATCAGTTTTGAAGTGTTAGCTGCAACACCATTTAAGCACAAAATTTCTACCAATCACGGTGGCTTAGGTGACATTGCTGAAACTAAGCATTTACCGCCAACATTTATGGTTCAGTACTATTTCGGTGAATCTGGCAGTGACTTTCGCCCTTATGTAGGTGCGGGTATTAACTATACAGTTTTCTTTGATGAGAGCCTAAATAGTACAGGAACCAATGCTGGCTTAAGTGACTTATCACTTGATGATTCATGGGGCTTAGCAGCAAACATCGGTTTGGATTATAAACTCAATGAAGACTGGTTCTTAAATGCTTCAGTTTGGTATGCAGATATTGATACGACAGCGAAATATAAGGCTGGTGGACAAGAGTACTCGACCAAAGTCGAAATCGACCCTTGGGTATTTATGATCGGTGGTGGCTACAAGTTTTAAGCGAGCTTAAACCAGAAAGTAAAAAAGGCTTCCAATTGGAAGCCTTTCTTCATATCAAGCAAGCTTATTTACTTACGTTACCTAACTTCAACCAGGTATCGATAACCGTATCAGGGTTGAGTGATACTGAGCTGATACCTTGTGCCATTAACCATTCAGCTAGGTCGTCATGATCCGATGGACCTTGTCCACAGATACCGACGTATTTACCCGCTTTGGTTGCCGCATCGATTGCCATTTGAAGCATGGCTTTCACCGCTGGGTTACGCTCGTCAAATAGATGGGCAACATCACCGGAGTCACGGTCAAGGCCAAGCGTCAGCTGAGTCATGTCGTTTGAACCAATAGAGAAGCCATCAAAGTATTTTAGGAACTCATCAGCGAGTACCGCATTCGATGGCAATTCGCACATCATGATCACTTTCAAGCCTTGGTCGCCACGGCGTAGGTCAAACTTAGCAAGAAGGTCAATAACCGATGCTGCTTCGCTTGGTGTACGAACGAATGGGATCATAATCTCTACGTTTTTCAGACCCATCTCATTGCGAACGCGTTTGATTGCTTGCGTTTCAAGTTCAAAACAATCTTCAAATACTGGCGAGATGTAACGCGATGCACCACGGAAACCTAGCATAGGGTTCTCTTCGTGCGGTTCGAAGCTCTTACCACCAACTAGATTGCTGTACTCGTTAGACTTAAAGTCTGACATTCGAACAATCACACGCTTAGGCCAGAATGCAGCACCAATTGTGGCAATCCCTTCTGTCAGCTTGCTCACGTAGAAATCGATAGGGTCTTTGTAGCCACGAATACGCTGACTGATTTCAGCTTTTAGCTCGTCACTTTGCTCATCAAAGTTCAATAGCGCTTTCGGGTGAATACCAATCATCTTGTTAATGATGAATTCTAAACGCGCAAGGCCGACACCTTCGTTAGGAATTTGTGCGAAATCGAAGGCGCGATCTGGGTTACCTACGTTCATCATCACTTTAGTTGGCAGCATTGGCAGCTCGTCGACTGAAGAGCGCTTAACTTCAAACTCAAGTTCACCTTTATAAACGTAACCGGTTTCACCTTCAGCACAAGAGACTGTTACGGTCGCGCCATCTTGAAGGCTAGTCGTTGCAGTGCCACAACCCACGATCGCTGGGATGCCTAGCTCACGGGCGATGATCGCAGCGTGACAGGTACGGCCGCCTCGGTTAGTCACAATCGCAGATGCCTTCTTCATTACAGGTTCCCAGTCTGGGTCTGTCATGTCTGTGACAAGTACATCTCCATCTTGAACCAAAGACATTTGGTCTAGCGAGTCGACTAAACGGACTGGGCCAGAACCAATGCGTTGACCGATTGCACGACCTTCAACAAGAACGTCAGCCTTATTGTTTAGTTCATAACGCTCAATAACATTTTGCTCGCTTTGAGAGCAAACGGTTTCTGGACGTGCTTGAACAATGTACAGCTTGCCGTCAATGCCATCTTTTGCCCACTCAATATCCATAGGACGTTGGTAGTGCTTCTCGATGATCATTGCTTGCTTCGCTAGCTCTTTGATCTCTTCATCGTTTAAAGAGAACGTTTGGCGCTCTTGCTCTGAGGTATCAATGATGTCTACCTGTTTGCCAATTTCTTGGTTGGTTGAGTAGATCATTTTGCTCAGTTTAGAACCAAAGGTCTTCTTAACGATTGGGTAGTGACCCGCTTCAAGCATCGGCTTGTGGACATAAAATTCGTCAGGGTTAACTGCACCTTGAACAACCATTTCGCCAAGGCCCCACGAAGAAGTAATAAATACAACTTGGTCGAAGCCTGACTCAGTATCTAGGGTGAACATAACACCTGAAGACGCTTTGTCTGAGCGAACCATGCGTTGAATGCCCGCTGAAAGGGAGATCCCGCGATGGTCAAAACCTTGGTGAACACGGTACGAAATCGCACGGTCGTTAAACAGTGACGCGTAAACGTGTTTTGTTGCTTCAAGGACAGCGTCGATACCTTTCACATTAAGGAAAGTCTCTTGCTGACCAGCGAATGAAGCGTCTGGTAAGTCTTCAGCGGTGGCTGATGAACGAACAGCAACTGAAAGCTCATCATTACCGCCAATAAGTTCTTGGTAGTTTTCACGTATATCCTGCTCTAGATCAGCAGGGAAGGGGGCTTCTAAAACCCATTGACGGATGGTAGCACCTGTCTTACGCAGAGCGTCTACATCATCAACGTCCAGTTCATCCAGCAATTGGTGAATGCGATCATCCAGTCCTTCAAAATCTAGGAACTGGTTAAACGCGTAGGAAGTGGTCGCAAAACCGTTGGGTACTGAAACGCCTGCATTGGATAGGTTAGAAACCATTTCACCAAGTGAGGCATTCTTACCGCCGACTTTGTCGACATCTTCCATGGATAGGCCATCGAACCAGAGGGTGTTCTTTTGCATGTCTTTCTCCAGAAACATTGCAGCTTTGTAGGGATTGGGCAAACGATTACGTAAAAGCTTAAAAAAATTCACAAGGAATTTTCAAAGCTGTGGGGGCCGTAACAGCAACCCGGGTTTTATTGTCGATATTATGGCTACTATCCTACTCAAAAGAATTTTAAAGTTTAAAAAAAAATGCAAATTGATATTCAAAGTCGTGATGTATTCTATGTTTCTGACGGAACGGCTATAACATGTGAAACATTAGGGCACGTTGTTCTGGGTCAATTCCCGTTTAAAGCCAATGAGAAAACCTTTCCTTTCATCGAAAGCGAAGACAAATTATCTGACCTGATAAAAGAAATCGAAACTTCATACCAAAGAAGTGGCATAAAGCCGTTGGTGTTTTTTTCAATTGTTATTCCTGAATTTCGCCAACGTTTACTCAAGTCGAACTCGTATGGTTATGATGTGTTAGAGAGTATTGTTCAGAAAGTACAAGATGATATTCAGATGCAGCCAAAGCCGAAGTTACAGCGTTCGCGCAGTGTAGGGCGCGATTCTGATAAGTACTTTGACCGAATTGCAGCGATTGAATATACCTTGGCCCATGACGATGGAATTACCTTAAAGGGGCTGGAAGAGGCAGACATCATCTTATTAGGGGTTTCTCGAAGCGGTAAGACGCCAACCAGCTTGTATATGGCGATGCAGTTTGGTTTACGCGTGGTCAACTACCCATTTATCGATGATGACTTAAAGCGAATGAGGCTTTTGCCCGAATTTGAAATTCATCGTCACAAGCTATTTGGGTTAACTATCAATCCAGAAAGGTTGACAGAAATACGAGAAAACCGATTAGCGGGTAGTGAGTATGCAAGTAATGAGCAATGTTTACACGAGCTTCAAACGGTAGAGTCCTTGTTTCGTCGTGAGGCGATTCCTTACATCAATACCTCTTCTTTATCGGTCGAAGAGATTTCGACTAGGGTACTAGAGAAAACGGGACTTAGAAGAAGGCTTTTATAGGTATTACTCTTGTTGTCGAATAGTGCGAAGGTGTTGATCTAAATAACGCTTTAGTTCATGCCTTTGCTCTAATTGACGTGAGATTAGCATGTGGAATTTGTGTCGTTTCATGTTGGGAACGGCGACAGACACTAAATCATCTGATATCAAGTTTATGCCCCACATCTCTTTAATTGCGTATAGGATTTCCTCCCAGTTTAGGTAGATATCGCATTCGCCCTGTTTTACCTTTTCTATACATTCGTTAATAGAATTTCCTACACGTATTATGTCTCCTAAGCCGAAGTCGGAGTAATTGTAACCATGATTTCCGCAGACTCTAAATTGGGTAAGTTCTTGGACATCAGAGATTCTCAAACCGTCAGGAAAACGTTTTTTGGAATAGACATAGTGAGGCGTAATTGAGTAGTACCAATCCGTGTAAAGGTAGTCTTTATTTCGCTGCTCATTAAAAGAGGCGCTAAGTGCTAGATCGAACTCTCCGCTTTTTGTCCCGCGCAGACACCTTGACCAAGAGGTCATAGTGATATCATAGCTAAAGCCTCGCTGCGTCAAGACCTCGTCCAAAATATCGATATCATAACCGAGTGCTTTGTCGTTCAGTACATAGGTGTATGGAGGCCAGTCGATAGCATCCCCGCATACGCGGATATGAGGAAGGTCAGCTTTCGGGGCAGCATATGCCCCAAAACTGAATAATAAGCTAAGAACAATAATCAAGGGGTCAGTTATCCGAACCATCTTATAGCGTCCCACAAGCACGATAACTTGAGTATAGCCAAGCTTCACTGCCCCATCTAAATTACCTAAGCGGCTGGATAAATGAGTGGAAAATCGAGCGTTGGATGCGGTGCAACAATGGAGTCATAACCGTAAACACGTTTAATCATCTCCGGTTGCAGAGCTTTCCATGGAGCATCATCACAAACTAGCTTGCCATCATGAAGTACGATTAAGCGATCTGAGTACTGAGCGGCTAAATTCAAATCATGCAGCACGACTACAACGGCAGTATCGTGTTCATCGGCCAGTTTACGCGCAATCTTCAACGTATTGTGCTGGTGGGCTAAATCTAATGCGGAGGTTGGCTCATCAAGCATTAAGATCTTATTTTCGCCTGCCTGATCAAGCTGTACTAGAACGCGAGCTAAATGAAGACGCTGTTTTTCACCGCCTGACAGTGAAGGGTACAAACGCTCACTTAAGTGAGTGACGTCCGTCATTTCCATGTACTTATTCGCGAGCTGTTGTGCAGATTTGTTTGGCACGTTCAACGGAATCGCCCCAAGTTCAACCACTTCATGGGCGAGAAACGGAAAACTCAGAGTACTGTGCTGTGGCAACATTCCGAGGTGCTTAGCTAAATCAGCAGGTTTCCATTGCTGTCGCGGTTGGTTGAAATAGTGAATGTCACAGCGTGATGGTATTTCTCCGCAAAGCAGTTTAAGTAATGTACTCTTGCCTGCACCATTAGGCCCTAGTAGCGTGGTGACTTCTCCGGCACGAATATCGATATTAATATCATCCAGTACCTTGCGAGCGCCGAACTTCATGGAAATATGCTTACCTGATAAAACAATTTTACGCATCAGATGATTTTTCCTTTTTGCTTGAAGAGTAGATAGATGAAGAAAGGCGCGCCGATGAGTGCTGTGACAATACCAACAGGTAACTCTGCAGGAGCGACGGCAACACGAGAGAACATATCGGCAAGCGTAAGTAGTAAAGCGCCCATTAGTGCCGAGATTGGCAATAGGGTTCGGTGATCTGGGCCCGACAGCATTCTACCTAGATGAGGGATGACCAAGCCGATAAAGCCAATCATGCCAGACACACTCACCGTGACACCAACACCAACAGCAGTTAACAGAATCAGCTGACGCTTTAAGCGTTGAACGGGAATTCCTAGATGGTTCGCCTCCGCTTCACCTAGCAAAAGCGCGTTAAGAGACATCGCCTTACGCACAAAGATGAACATCAACAAAACCAATGTGACGGCACATAAAATGATGCTGGTCCAATTTGCGCCTGCTAACGAGCCCATCGACCAGAGGGATAAGTCGCGCAGCATTTGGTCATCAGCTTTAAAGTTCATGTAACCGATTCCCGCACCCGATAGAGCACTAATCGCCACACCAGCTAGCAGCATGATAGTCACAGAGGTGCCCATCTTACTTGTCCCCATTTTATAGACGAGAACTGTAGTCAGCGCGCCGCCAAGAAAGGCAAATATAGGCACGGCGGCAAAATTCATAAACTGCGGGTACTGCTCAATGAGATCAGCAAACATAACGATTGCTAACGCAGCCCCTAAGGATGCACCAGCAGAGACACCAATAATTCCGGGTTCAGCCAGAGGGTTACGAAACAAACCCTGCATCACGGTTCCGCAGATAGCAAGTATAGCGCCTACTAGCATGCATAAGATGGTACGCGGAAAACGTATTTCGTGGATAACCAAATTCACGTGTGGGGCTAATTGTTCTGATCGAAACATTAGGCTTTGGACACTTTCCCAAAAGCCAATGTTCATTGGTCCAACAGTGACTGAACTGATCGCAGTAGCAACCAATGCAAAACCAAATATGGCAACAGCAGCACTAAGCGGCAGACGGCGTAAAAGCATAGTAGTGACTCATTACTTCAGAAGCTGGCTCAAGCGATCTGCTTCAGACAGGCTTTTTAGTCCAAGTCCGCCGACTAATGCGTGACCATCAATTTGAATAAACTGTTTGTTCTGTCCTGCTGGCGTTGCCGCGAGCATTGGCATTTTCTTCAATATTTCGTCGGCACCACCCAGTTTGTTGTAACTGCGCCCGCTGACCAAAATAATGTCTGGCTGCATTTCGACCATAGCTTCGGTAGAAAGTGGTTTGTATGAACTTAACTGGCTAGCGGCTGGGTTGACACCGCCTGCGAGTTCAATAATCGCGTTAGGTGTAGTATCGCGGCCGGCGACGTTGGCAGGTCTACCTTCGTGAATAAGCAGGAACAACACCTTTTTCGCTGATTTCTGATGGGATTTGTTCTTTTCTAAACGAGCAATCTGCTCTGTCACTTGTTTTTTTAATTTGCTTGCTTGCTGCTTTGCATGAGTTAGTTCAGCGATTTCGTCAATGCGCTCAATTAGGCCTTCTGGAGTTGGTTTTGTATTGACGATATCAACTTCTACACCTGCTGAGCGAAGCTGGCTGAGCGCCGTCTCTGGTCCCATCTCATCCGAGCCAATCAAGCGATTTGGGCCGAGAGCCAAAAGGCCTTCTGCTGATAAGCGTCGGTGATAACCAATTTTAGGCAACTGCAATGAGCTTGGTAGTTCACTAGTAACATCAACCGCAACCAGTTTATCTTGCTGATTTAAAGCGATAAGTAATTCTGTAACGGCACTTCCTGCACTGACAATTCTTTCGCTAGCGAATGATGTTGAAGCCATTAACGATAAAGAAAGGGCTGTTACGGTTTTTAAAAAGGCTTTTTTATACATGTTGAACTCGATTAATTAGATTCTTCCGTGAGTAGCTGTGTCGCTTGAATACCGTTTTCTTGCAAAAAGGCGAGCAACTTCACTAGGTGCTGAACTTGGGCTGTTTTATCCGCACCTATCACGATGGGCTGTTTGTTAGATTTGTATTCTTCCAGTAACGCTAGGGTGAAATTCTCCCAGTCTATGTATTCTTTTCCATCAATTGCCCAGTGAGGTTCTGCCTCCAAGATATTGACGGTTAACGATTTAGTATCTACTTCTGACACAACTTGAGAGTCAGTGGTCGGCAGGTCGACTTCAAGTGAGTCGAGCTTTACTGCTGCAGTGAGCATCAAAAACACCATTACGATAAAAATAATATCGAGAAGAGGTGTAAGATCAGGCGTCAATCCGAAGCGATTTTCTTCCTGCTTAACTTTGATCATGAACTGCCTCAGTTGCTAAGTTCATTGATGGCTTTATTGCGGTCAAAGCGTTATCTGGCGACACATGCTGGAGGCTAATACCTTCCAACCATAGGTTTACGTAGTTGAGAGTGTGCTCTAATTTCGCCATGACTTTATCGGCCCACAAGCCGAGAAGCTGGGCTCCGGCAATAGCGGGTAGGGCAATAAGAAGACCAGCGGCAGTTGTTCTCATTGCCAAGCCAAGTCCGTCTGCTAGGTCATTAGGGGTAATGTTACCAGTTGAGGCCGCGACGCCTTTAAACATCTCTATCAGACCTAATACTGTGCCTAGTAAGCCAATCAGTGGACTAATTACCCCAATTAGAGTGAGTAACCTTAATCCAGAATTAAGCTGGTGGCGTTTTTCCTGTAACCACATACCGGCGGCGTCTTCACGCAGAGCTTTGGCAAATGAGTGGTGAGCAAGCAGCATGGCCACACCTTTATAGAGCAAAGGTCGGCGAGGTGAGAGTTTCTCTGCCAACGCCTCGATTTGATAGCTGTCATTAGGGCTAATCTGCTTTAGTTCGCTGCGGATGGCTCGTTTGCCAACACCTAGGCTAATCATGACTTGAAAAAGACGCTCGGCAATAATCATTAATGTGAGTGCTGAGCAGATGATCAATGGCCAAGCCATAAGACCTAATTGTTGTTGCAATTGCTGTAATTGTTCCATTATCGATCCAACTTAAAACGAACAGGGATTTGGACGCGATGAGCCATGTTTTGCCCATCGACAGAATGAGGTGAGAATCGCCATTTTTTGATGGCCGCTAATGCTGACTTATCAAGCATGTCAGTGCCTGAAGATGAAATAAGGACTTGTTTAACCTGTTTACCATCCTCATCAAGCCAGATTTCATACAGGGCGATGCCTTCAATACCGCGTTTTCTTGCTAAACGTGGGTACTTAGGTGCTGAAGGGCGAGTGAGAAACGAAGGTTTGGTGACCATCACTGGTTGAGAGCTTGCGCCCTGATTGACGAGTTCTGGCTGGGCTTTTGATTCGTGCTGTTTAGGCGCTTGTTTTCTTTCAACCACCTTTTGCGCAGTTTTTTCCTTTGGTTCGTCAGCCTCCAGTTGTTTCTTCGGCACGGGTTTTGTTTTGCTGACCTTTTTTTCTACCTTGGGCTTTTTCTTGACGACTTTCTTTTCAACTGGCTTAGGTTGCTTTACTACCTTTTTAGGCTCATAAGGAGCTGGTTCTTTTTTACTCGGTTCTGGTTCAGCTTTTGGTTCTGATTGTGTTACAGGTTGTTCTATTGGCGTGGCAGGCTTGGTTGCGACTGCCTTAAAATTAATCGACACAGAGCTTGATTGTGCCCCTGCTGGCATTGCAAAGGCTTTTGGCTCTTGTGCAACGAACACGAACGCAGCGTGGATAGCTAAAGAAATGCTACCTGCAATGGTGTATCGCTTGACGTTCACTAGAGTTCTCCATGATTCATATCGGTTACCAGACGGATTAGAATTATTACTCACAATGCAAATAAGATCAATTATCAATTGCATTATCATTACCGCCAATTTATGATCGCTACCAGTTTTTAAGAATTTGGCGCGAGGCTAGAGCTGACAAGCGCTGAGAGATTTATGAAATGCTTAATATTTATAATTTCGATGAATCAGTTTTGGCAGTAGATACGCCTGATCCACTTCGATTTGCATTTGCCAAAAAGTCTTCCCCTCATGCAGGCGGTATGGCAGCCCCTTTATTGCCTGAACAGAAAGCTGAAGTATTAAATAGACTTTATGCCTCACAAGGGGAAAAAAAAGATAAGCGCTGCTTATACATTCATATTCCATTTTGTCGAGTTCGCTGTACGTTTTGTAACTTTTTCCAAAATGCCGCCAGCCGAAAGCTTGTCGACGACTATTTCGAAGCCTTGATGGTTGAAATTCAGCACAAAGCAGCAATGCCTTGGACACAATCGGGGACATTTCACGCCGTTTATATCGGAGGTGGAACGCCAACAGATCTGTCGGCGGAGCAAATCGAACGATTGGGTAAAGCCATTCGAGCGCGTTTCCCTCTATCGACTGATTGTGAGTTCACCCTAGAAGGACGAATTAATCGCTTTAGCGATGAAACGTTTGAGCGTGCTTTAGAGGGTGGTTTCAATCGGTTTTCAATCGGCATTCAGAGCTTTAACACTCAGGTTCGACGCAGTGCAAAACGCCTTGATGACCGAGAAGCGGTACTGGAGCGTGTGAGTTCCTTAAGTGCCACTGACCAAGCGCCAATAATTTTAGACTTACTCTATGGTTTGCCTTACCAAACTTTAGAGGTGTTTGAGCAAGATCTGAACGATTTCATGTCGACAGGAGCTCACGGGTTAGATTTATACCAGCTAGTTGTTGGTGGTAACGCACCAATGTTAAACCTAGTGGAGAAAGGAAAGATCCCCGCGCCAGCAACAACGCCTGATAAAGCGTCAATGTACGAGCTAGGTTCCGCGTTTATGCAAAAACATCACATGCGACAGCTAAGCGTTAACCATTGGGCTAGAGACAACCGTGAACGTAGCCAATACAACTCGTTAGCAAAAACCTATGCCGAGGTTTTACCTATTGGCTGCGGGGCAGGCGGCAACATCGGTGGCTACGGTATGATGAATCATCGAACACTAGAAACCTACATGACAGCAATGAAATCTGGTGACTCGCTAGTCGCGATGATGACTAAGCAGCACACGTTGGAACCGATTTTTTCTGTCGTGAAATCAGGCTTCGACCGCGGTGTTTTATCACGCGCGGCAATGCCACAATTCTTAGGCTTATCATCATTTGATTTCTTATTACCTTTATTCCACCACTGGCAAGAAAAAGGGCTAGTTCGAGTCGAAGGTGATTATCTGTCTTTAACTTTGGCTGGGCAATTTTGGGCAGTAAGCCTCGCTCAAGCATGCATTCAAGTACTACAGTCAACGTATCAAGAAAAAAACGCGCTCGAATCAGTCGCGATGTAAACGGAAAAACTATGGAAGCACTAAAACAGCAGGTTGCTCAGCTTATCGAGCAAGAACCCACTCTATTACCCGCAGCCATTGCGGAGAAACTGAATGTCTCTGAATTTGAAGCGGTAGCGGCTTTACCTGAAGAAATGGTTGCTCTAGTAGCAGGAGAGCAAGCTCAACATATCTTAGAGAGCTTGGTTGGATTCGGCCCTGTAACGACAATTGTTCATTCTTTTGGCTCAATCTTTGAAGTCAAAGCCCCTTTTCCTAAAGGAAAAGTAGCGCGTGGTTACTATAACTTGATGGGGCGCGAAGGCGAACTGCATGGCCACTTGAAGCTAGATAATGTTAAAAACATTGCTTTAGTGAGCAAACCTTTCATGGGTAGAGAAAGCCATTACTTTGGTTTCTTCTGTGAAGCGGGAAATAACATATTTAAGATCTACTTAGGTCGTAATGAAAAGCGTGAGTTGATTGAATCGCAGGTAGCGACATTCAAACAATGGCAGCAAGAGTTTAGAAAGTAATTCAGAATAATAATAGTAAGAGAAAGTTAGGAGCCTCAACATGGATCAACAAGTTAAACAAGAACGCCTTCAAGGACGTCTTGAGCCTGAAATTAAAGAGTTTCGCCAAGAGCGACGTACACTGCAACTAGCGACAGTCGATGAAAATGGTCGTCCAAACGTAAGCTACGCGCCATATGTTCAAAACCAAGATGGCTATTTCGTGCTTATCTCTGAAATTGCTCGTCACGCACGTAACCTGCAGGTAAACCCGAATGTCTCGATCATGATGATTGAAGATGAAGATACCTCTAAGCAGCTGTTTGCACGTAAGCGTTTAACGTTTGATGCAGTGGCTTCTGTAGTTGAGCGTGATACCGAGCAGTGGACTCAAGTTGTTGCACAAATGCAGGGCCGATTCGGTGAAATCATCGAAGGTCTAAGCCAGCTACAAGACTTCGTTCTGTTTAACCTTAAGGCTGAGAAAGGCCTGTTTGTAAAAGGTTTTGGTCAGGCATATCAAGTTTCAGGTGATGACTTAGTAGATTTCGTTCACCTAGAAGAAGGGCATAAGAAGGTATCAAACGCTTAAATTTGTTTTAAATTTAAGAGCCTAGTAAGCTATTTCTATTCAAAGGAGCCACATTGGCTCCTTTATTTTTGCCAAGGATTTATAATGCGCCCTGTAAGTAAAGAGCATGGAGAGATCTGTTATCCATTTATCTATGAAGATAGCCCTGTGTGTGATTTCGAAATTGCTGCTGATGAACTGTGTAGTCGAATCGGCTTAGTACTGACCATGGAATTAGACTCGCTGTGCCGTGATATTTTAAGCCGTATGCAGCCAAATGTTTATCACTTGAACGGTTCTGTTCGAGGTAAATTAGCGATTGATGAGCAGCAAGTCCAAGAACTCTATCAAGACTATAACCTATTGCGAGATAAGTTAGATGGCGGGTTTCGAGGTTTTGTCCTTCCAGGTGGTCATCCCATTTCTGCAGAGCTGCACCTATGCCGAACTCAGGCAAAGAAAATAGTCCGCGCTTTGGTCGCTGTTGAACATTCAGGTAAAAAGTCCCCAGCACCAATTTTATTCCGCTACGCTAACTTGCTCGCTAACGTGATGTATACATTAGCTTCTTACACCAATTTGCTTCATGAAGTTGAAGAGGTAGAGTTTGTCAGTCGCAGTTACTAAACCTAGATTACAAGGATTATAGTAGGAGGCTATGAAGGCCCCTCATTGTTAGAAACTAGAGCCGGGCTGTGTTAGGAACTCCACTTCTTCAGGGCTACTCGCTCGCCCAAGAATGTCATTGCGATGCGGATAACGTCCAAATCTGTCAATGATCACCTTATGCTTCAGTTCAAACTCGTAATTGTTTTCCATTCCCGGGGCGTTAAACAGCTCAACCGCTTGTTGATGGATGAACGCTGACTCGCTGTGCATAAATGGCATATAGAGAAAGCTTCTTTGCTTGGTTTCTAACTCCTGGTCCAGCCCAAGTGAAATCGCCTCTTGTGCGAGGGCGAGTGCCAAAGGGTCTTGAGCGAAGGCCTTAGGTGCGTTGCGATAGATATTGCGAGAAAACTGGTCTAGTACGATGACTTCAGCGAGTCGCCCTTGACTAGAGCTCCTCCATGTAAACAGTTCACTTTGGGCGGCACTATTCAGTAAATCTTCAAAGCGCGAAGTGATTGCCTTATCTAACTCTGAGCTGCTGACAAACCAATCTTTTGGCTCTAACTCGTTGAACCAAAAATTCAGAACGTCTGTTGCATTGGGAAGTGTACTCATGATTCTATCCGTGTAATGAGGTGGTCAACTGATGATGAATAAGAGTGGCGAGCTTTTCAACCCCAAGTTTCCAGTCTGGATTCGATAAAAAGTTGGAGCAGCTAAAACGGATGCAATGTGAGTATTGTCCTGAAGTGTCAAAAATAGTTCCGGGCAAGATGCTGATTCCTAGCGACTTTGTTTGCTGATACAAGGCGTTGCTATCGAAACTACTTGGTAATGCAAGCCACAGTAAAAACGAACCTTGCGGCAAGAGTAACTTAAACTTTCCATTCAAACTTGGGTATTGATTGAGGCAGTAGCTTAGCTGCTGATAAAACAGTTTAGTGTTACCTTGGTACAAGCGCTTCATTCTTTGTACGTGTTGGCGATACTTTCCTGAGCTAAGGAAATCAGCCACGGCAGATTGCATTAGATTCAGGCTGCCCATGTTGTCACACACAAGGAACTTTTCAATTTGCGCTTGGTATTGACCTGCCAGTATCCAGCCGATACGTAAGCGAGAATCAAGCATCTTTGAAAGCGAATTCACATAGATGACTCGATCTTGCGTATCAAGAGTCTTCAGTGGCGGGATCCCTTCATCAAATGCAAGTGCACCAAAAACGTCATCTTCGATAATGGGAATAGACCCGGTTACCTCTAGTAATTTCAAACGGTTGTCTAAAGGCATTCTCGCCCCGGTCGGATTGGTAAAGTTGGGAGTGACGAGCAGTGCTTTCACATTCCAGTTATCTAGAGCATCTCGCAATGACTGAGTATCGATACCAGTACGAGGACAGCTTGGAATCTCGACCACTTTTAGCCCTAATGATTCCATCAAAAGTAGGTTGCCAAAGTAACAAGGTGACTCAACCGCAATGATGTCTCCTGCCTTGGTCAAAGCGCGAAGTGCTAAACTGATGGCTTGTTGGGCACCATGAGTAATGGCTATCTCATTTTTGCCAGCATTTACGCCGAGATCTTGGCTAATCTTAGTCAGGTGTTTGAGTAAAAGCTCGTTGCCAGGAGGCAGTTGATAGTGGCTTGGGGTATGGCTTTGACGTCGACTATGGCGACCTATTTCTGCATAAAGACTTTTAATCGCAGGCGTATCTATATTTGGATGAGCAGAACCTGTCGCCAAGAGCTCCTGTTGGTGTGAGTAAGTAAGGATCTCTTTACAAACCGAAAGCAAATCAACGTTGTTTGGTGCATGTACCGACGGCGCTTGAGAGTGACGAGCAGACACGCGATAACCTGATTTAGGCACCGTATAGATCATGCCTTGTGCTTCGAGCTCTTGATAAGCACGAATGACGGTGTTTTTACTCACGGTTAATGTATCGCTTAGTGAGCGAATCGAAGGTAGCTTATCTTCATCTGCCAACAAGCCAGTATCAATCTTCTGTCTGATGTATTGCTCTACCATCAGATACTTATTACTCGCATTCATTAATCTGTACCCAATAAATAATCTAAATCTGTATCTTTAAGCTTTTTCTGTACCTATTAAAGTAAACCTATATTAACGATTAGATCCAGAGGAAAGTTCATGTTAGTACGGCTCATCCCATTTGTGTTTGTTGTTCTTTGGGCTTCAGGCTTTGTTGGCGCAAGGTTTGGGCTTCAGTATGCCGAACCCGCGACATTGCTTTCTTTACGTATGGTGCTGAATGTTGCCTTGTTCGCTGTTTTGATTGTGTTCTTACGTCGTCGATTACCAGCAGGTAAAGCTTTGCTGCATTGCGCAGTGGTTGGGGTACTTATTCATGGCTTCTATCTTGGCGGAACCTACCTCGCCATAGACCTAGGTATGCCTGCAGGGCTAAGTTCACTCTTGGTCGGTCTACAGCCAATATTAACGGCGCTAATATTAGTCTCTTTCGTTGGACAGTCGTTTAAGGCTACTCAATGGTTGGGATTGGCGCTTGGCTTTGTCGGGATAAGTTTAGTCTTGATGGGCAAAGTAAGTTGGCAATCTGAAGCGCACAAGACAGCGGCGATCATCCTTTGTTTGATCTCTTTAGTTGGTATCACCCTTGGCACTCTGTATCAGAAAAAGTTCTGCCAAGGCGTCGACATGGTAGGGAGTGCGGCGGTTCAGTATTTTGCAGCAAGCCTGTTGTTTATCCCTTACGCGGTGGGTTTTGAATCCATGCAGGTGGATTGGAGTTTTCCATTTGTTCTTACCATGATTTGGCTAGTGGTCGTTCTTTCATGTGTTGCGATTTTACTGCTGCTCTATATGGTAGAGCATGGAGCGGCATCCAGTGTGGCTTCCGTCTTTTACCTAGTACCGCCAACAACCGCAGCCCAAGCTTGGTTGATGTTTGGTGAGTCTTTCGATGGACTTGGTGTGCTTGGCTTTGCCTTTGCAGCTCTGGCGGTTTATTTGGTTGCCAAAGCGCCTGAGTTTAGCATCTTCAAGCGCAGAAAAGAGAAACTCAGTCGGCCACACACTTTGTAGGTATTGGCAATTCTGGTGAAGGATCTATAATCCCGCTCCTTAATGTTGTTTGAGCTTTTTGTGTGAAAGAAAGTAGAAAACCAGATCGAGTAGCCGCAATGAAAGGGATTATTGAGCAGGTAAAAAATACCTTACCTCTTTATGCGCCAGAAACGTTTGTCTGTGGCACCAAAGGTAATTGCGTCGGTTGTCCAAAGAAGTTGTTAGAAATGGTGGACTCTGAGCTGAGTTATTGGGAGTCAGCGATAGATAGAGGCATCACTCCGCAGTTCGATGAGATTCGTCGATTTGGCAAAATGTGCTCAAGTGTTAAGCGCGGCTTAAGTCGAAACGGTCTAATTTAATTCTTTTTCCTCCTTTAGAACTGGTCATCCGTAGACTAACTTTAGTATTAGATGGCAATTAGGGGGAGAACATTGTGATTCACAACATCTCTGTTTACCACTTGCTTATGGTGCTTGCCGTTTGGTTGTTATCTCCAAGCGTGCTGAGTAAGGAAAACGATCTGCGAGAAGTCTCGTTTTATACTGAGGCCTATCCGCCTGCCAACTTTCTCCAAGACGATATAATTACTGGGTATTCCGTCGAGATTCTGATGGCAGCGAGTGCCTTAGTTGGCGAACCTGTCACGCTCTCTCAAATGACTCTTCAGCCTTGGGCTCGCTCGTATCGCACCGTGTTGACACACAAGAATTCCGTACTTTTTTCTACAACACGTTCTGAACATCGTGAAAAGCTGTTTCAGTGGGTGGGGCCGATCGTTGATATCAAAGTGGTTGTCCTTGCAAGAAAAGACTCAAACATCAAGATTAACGATGCGCTTGATATGGCTAAGTACCGTATTGGTGTAATCCGAGACGATATCGGTGAGCAAAGCTTACTAGAACTCGGTATTCCGAGAAACTCGATGCAAGAGGCCTCTTACGTCACCGTCTTGGCTGAACAGTTAATGAAAAAGCGTATTGATCTGCTTGTCTATGCCGATCGCGCTGCTTATTGGTGGTCGCGTCAAGCAGGTGTAGACCCAAGCATATTTGAAGCTGTATATGTGGTTAAGGAAGGGGATTTATATTTTGCCGTTAATCGCAATACAGACAAAGAAATCGTCGATAAGCTACAAAAAGGGCTTGAGTTGCTGAAGAAAGAAGATGAGTCGGGTATCAGTCGCTATCAACAAATACTCGATAAGTACTAAGGACAGCGTTGCGCTGTCCTTATGCGGTTAGACTTTGGCTTTTTTGACAAAGTATGGGTTGTCGAACTTTTTAGGGCTTCCCAGTTCAGAAACCACCAACTTGTTCCACAATTGAAGATCGAATTCACCTTTCTCAATCGAAGGATACAGTGTCTCTGCTTCTTCAAGAGCGAAGCGGATGAATTGCTTCTTCTTAATTTGATTGTATTTACGTGCCACGCGATTGTGCTTCGAAATCCATTCTTGTTTAAATGCAATCAAACCCGGCTCAGCCTCTTCTAAAGGCAATCTTGATAAGTAAATACGCTTGTATGACACTTTACGGTCCATCATGGTGCGCATTGCAGTTTGAATGTACTTACCATGATTGGTAATCGAGATATCGTTTTTATCAAAAAGTTGGACACTCCAACCTGACGGAAAAAAATTAGGTTTGCGGTATTGCTTATTCCTAACTTCGATTGCTTGGTGCATGACAAGATCAGAGGTGCCGTTGAACGTCTGCTGCCATTTGCCTATACGGATCTGTACGGCCGTTGGCAATCGATAAATATTGGTGAATTTATCTTGTTCCATATTAAGTACACTACTATACGTCTATGAATATGAAGACGGGAAAAAGGCGAACCTACGGAACGCCTTAGACATTGCTTATGTTTTATTCTGCCACAGTGTAAAGACTAGCGCGTATGCAATCTAGTCGTTTGAGTCAATTGTAAGTCAGAAATGTGGCGGCTTACGTTAGCGTTAGATTATACATGATAACTACTGGCTGTGCGATATGTGAGCGATGACAGTTGTATCATTTCATTACGTAACGCCTAAATATCTTAAACAATATTCTGTAAAGTGTATCTACTACTAAGGGGCGACTGCGCCGCCTAAGGTTAAATTCGTCGGCCATTTCGAAATACGGTTACCACCAAGAAAAATATTGCCGTTTACAGTCATGGTGTCGGGGAATGTCGTAATCTTTGACCCGCCGATATACAGATTGCCATCGATGGTTATCCCTTCAGGTAACGTTTCAAGCGGAGTTCGTATCACGCTGAGATCCCCTTTTACGCGCAATCTTGGCGGCAAAGAGGTGAGCGGGGTATCAGTTAGGTTGATATAGCCGCCGACTTTTACGCCAGAAGGCCACCTTGTGATTTTGGAGCCTAGCAGGTTAGCATAACCTTTGATTTTTACCCCTTTATCAATCTTGCTTAGGCTGCAGTTAGTCGCAGTCAAACTGCCCTGAATATCCACGCCTTTGGGGATACGTTTAATCGAGGTTTTGGCAATGTTCAGATTCCCTTTGACCACCAAGCCACTGGGCAATTCGGTATAGGGCTTATTGCGCAGATCTAAGTTACCATAGTTATCTAGATGGTTAAGAATACGAAATTGATCTAGAGCGACAGCATGGGTATTCAGAGAGAATACGACTAACAAGATTGAAAACAGAATACGCAGCATAGTCGAACGAGGTTTGTAAGAGTGATACCTAATATTAAGTCTAGGCTTAAATAGTGCAATGATATTGGCTTGTTGAAATAAAAAAACGGGCTGAATAGCCCGTTTTAGATAAAAATCAAATAGTTGATTATCGCGCTAGAGAGCGAGTTTTTAGTTCAAAGATCAGTTTCTCAGCACTTACCTCAAACTTAAAACGAGCCGTTAGCTCAGTTGATTCTTCAGTGATAGGAGACACTTCAAATTCAACAGCCGCACAAACTTGCTTGGCTAACTCAACATACCTATCCAGTTCTGCCTGTAGTAGTGTTTGGCCAGCTGCAAAGATAGTTACTTCGGCAACATCATCACCTTCTTTAATGATGAAACCCATTTCGCCTGCACAGCCACATGCTTCGCATACTTGTTCTGGTTCAGTGCTCATCTCAAATCAATCCTCTTACAAATAATAGGGCTATATTACCCAGTAATTAGATCTGAATCCATAAAAAGGACTCTGCTAGCAATAGAGTAAATAACAGTATGATCTATTGTTTGCTGAAATTTTGCGCAAACATAAACACGACGAATTGGTTAGTGCTAAGTGTGATTTAGATCAATAAATCACGAAAATTCATGTCATTCTCGCGTCAGAATGCTATTCAGTTAGTTGTAAGCACCAACAAATTGTAAGATTATCGGTCGCTCAATATTATATAAACAAAAAGATAACGTCCTTTGATTTCATAAATATCGTCAATGGTTATTTATGGAAAATTAGCTTGCATTACACAACAATTAGATAAGCCGTATGGTTTAATTGTGGTTTGGTCTTTTACGTTGAAAAATGACGTACGATACTAAAACGGAAGTTAGTGACATTGGACGTCAATAATTAAAGACGGATATACAGAGAGAAGAGCCTAAACATGCCAAAGCGTAGTAAAGAAGATACTGAGATCACCATCCAGAAAATAATGGATGCGGTAGTAGACCAACTATTACGACTCGGTTACGACAAGATGTCGTACACAACATTAAGCCAACAGACAGGTGTATCAAGAACAGGTATTAGTCACCACTTTCCGAAGAAGACTGACTTCACTGCTGCACTGGATGGTCGCATTTTTAAAATGTTTGTCGAGCACGTTAATTTTGAAAACGGACTGGAAGCATTTTCATCTAGCTGGGTAGCTGCGCTAGATAACGAAGAGTTTCGTGCGATCCTACGTCTACTATTCCACCACATTGTGACTTCTCAAAGTACACATGAGTTTGCCAGCAATGGTATTGAGCGCCTTTACAAGGTTTGTGAAGAGAAGCTCGGTGATGGTAGTGCAAAAGAACTTGAGTGGTTAATTGGTCGTTCACTGATTCGAATGGCTCAATAGTCAAAAAAAGCCTTCTTCGGAAGGCTTTTTTGATCCTATAGAAACCTACTATCGGTAACTATAGCTTTCTAAACTGGGTTACAAGCTTTCCTTGTGAGTCTAAGTTTTCGACCAGTCCTTCACATTCGTCTTTAGTATCACTTGCTAACACATTGGTTGCTGCGCAAACATCACTGATTGATTGAACGCTAGAGTTCATTTCATCTGTCACTCGCGCCATTTCTTCAATCGCAGTAGCGATTTGATTGTTCCGGTCAGAGATATCTGTCACTTGATGAAGTAGGGCATCCAGTTTATCTCCGGAAGTATTAGCACAATCGACACAGATGTCTGAAAGTTGATTGCCTTCATTCATGGCTTGAACTGCTTTTTCAGTGCTGGCTTGAATGAGCTTGATGATGTTCTGGATCTCCTCTGTTGACTCGTGGCTTCGTTGAGCTAATTGGCGGACTTCATCTGCTACTACGGCAAAACCTCGACCTTGTTCACCCGCGCGCGCTGCCTCAATCGCTGCATTGAGTGCTAGTAAGTTGGTTTGCTCTGCGACACCTTGGATGATGACCAGAACTTCGCCGATAGTTCTACCATGCTCTACCAACTGTTGGATAACCTCAGAAGCCACACCCAGTTGTTTGGACAGCTCACTGATTGAATCGATAGTTTGAGTAACGGAAGCTCTACCTTCATTTGCAGCGGTACTTGCTTGTTCTGTGACATCCGAAGCGCTTTGCGCATTTTGAGCTATTTCGTTAGCGGTAGAGTGCATTTCATTGATCGCAGCAGCAACTTGTTCTGTCTCCGAAGTTTGACCAACAAGGTTCTCTGCGGTTGTCTCACAGTTTTTAGCCGAGGAACTCGCCGCCTTTGATATTTGTTGGTTGGAGTCTTGAATTCGGCCAACTATGGAATTGATTTCTGATTGGCGCATCTTAAATGCAAGTTGAATCTCTGAAATATCGTCTACCCGTTTGTTGTATACCAACTCCATTAAAGGGTTGTCGAAAACTTTCCGCGCTTGGGCCGAGAGTTCTTCTAAGCGCCTTGTTTGTGCGTAGGCAGTGGCGGTGCTAAGAGCAAAAAATACCCAGATAGCAGTAGTGGGGGAAAAGGAGGCGATAGCACTTGCTGCTATGGCTATCAACAACATAACGCTTGCCATTCGTTGCCACAACCGAGTTCGAGGTAGTTTAAGCTGAATAGGGGTATTGCCTTGATTGAGCTGCGCATAAATCTTTTCGGCATTTTTGACGTGCTCTCTCTTAGGCGCAAGTCTCACCGATTGATACTCGACCGTTTTGCCACTCTCTTTTATCGGGGAAGCAAAAGCATCAACCCAGTAGTGGTCACCATTTTTACAGCGGTTTTTCACCAATCCCATCCATGAGTTACCTTGTTTTAGATAACCCCACATGTTTTCAAAGGCTGCTGGTGGCATATCTGGGTGTCGGACGATGTTATGGGGTTGGCCCACTAACTCATCCAACGTATATCCAGCGACTTCGCAAAAATCCTGGCTTGCATAGGTGATATGGCTGCTTGGCTTAGTGATAGAGAGTAAATTGTATTCTGGCGGATACGTGATTTCCCTTTGGGTTACGGGTTGGTTTACGCGCATAAGGTTCCCCTATTACTTCCTTTTATAAAACGATTTCTAATGACCGAGTTCCATTCAGTATATGAACAAATTGAATACTTGACCTAATTACTAGGGATTAATTTTGTTTTTGATTCTTTTGTTATTTGTCACGTCAATTATGTGGTCTAAGCTTAATTGCATAGTCAATTGTTACGACTTTAGTTGAAGCCTTCACGAAGTGGCGGGTAAAGATGAGGAAGCAAGGATGTCAAACAATAAGTCGGTTGGTTCATATACAAGTGCGGACAGCTTACTTAAGTTGCACGATTTAACAGAGGCTGACTTGGCGCTTATCCGTAAGTTTGGCGATCTAATGTTGCCTAAACTGCATGACTATGTGGGTCACTTTTATGACTGGCTAGAGAATCAACCCGAATATACACAGTTTTTTGCAGACGATAAAAAGTTGAAACGGGTTCAGAATGCGCAAATTGAGTATTGGAGTACATTTTTCAAAGCCAAAGTAGACGACGAATATGTTAAACAGCGCCGAGATGTAGGAGAGGTGCATGCGCGTGTTGGTTTGCCTTTACCCACATACTTCGCAGGTATGAATATCTCGATGGTTATCTTCACTAAAAGGATGTACGACGGAAGTTTATATAGTGATGAATACAGCTCGCTTGTTACAGCCTTTACGAAACTGCTTCATTTAGATACCACAATCGTAGTTGATACTTATTCACGCTTAATCAATCGCCGTATTGCGGAACAGAGCGAAGCGCTTCTTGCAATGTCTACGCCAGTGACCATGGTGTGGCAAGATATTTTAATGCTCCCTATTGTGGGGATCATTGATTCCAAGCGGGCGCAAGACATTATGTCGGCTGTGCTCAACAAAATATCCGAACACCGCGCTAAAATTTTCATTATGGATATCTCAGGTGTTGCGGTTGTCGATACCGCCGTTGCCAATCACTTTATTAAGATTACCAAAGCCACCAAATTGATGGGCTGTGATTGTTTAGTGTCGGGCGTTTCACCGTCAATTGCGCAAACCATGGTTCAGCTTGGTATCAACGTTGGAGAAGTACAAACCAATGCTACCTTAAGGGATGCATTAGAAAATGCATTTGAAATGATGGGGTTAAACGTACAGGCACTAAAAGCACTCTCTTAGTTTGAGGCTTAGCATAATAATGAAGAAGTCTATTTCCATAAGTCAGTTACAGAATGTTCTTGTTGCGACGATTCAAGTCGACTTGAGTGATGAAGTCTTAGATGACTTTCGCTTTCACTTGCTAGAAAAAGTCGCAAGCCACTCGATTAGTGGTGTACTGATTGATTTGTCGGAAGTTAAAACCTTAGATCGCGCCGATTTCGATAAGTTGTTTACCATTGCAAAAACGGTACAAGTTATGGGTAGGCGCTGTCTGTTTGTTGGTATACGACCTGGTATTGCAATGGCATTGGTTAACATTGGCTATCATACCGAGCAGCTGCCTTGTGTGCAGAGTATTGACGATGGTTTACATCTGATAGGAGGTGTCATTGATTGATTCTAGTGCTCCTGCAAAAGTGATAGAAACGCATCATGTTACGTCAGAGTCAGATGTCATGAGTGTTGTATTGGCTGTGTACACTATAGCTCAGCAGCTTGGGTACAGCGCTGCTTTTGTAAGTGAGTTAGCTACGTCGGTATCTGAACTTGCCACTAATATTGTGAAATATGCGGGAGAAGGTGAGGTATCTATTCACCAAGTTGAAACTTCGCTAAATATTGGCTTGAAGATTATCGCTTCAGATTCCGGGGATGGAATTAGCGATTTGACAAGTGCGTTGAAAGACAATTATTCGACCGGGCAATCTTTGGGGCTTGGGCTTCCTGGTGTAGTGAGAATGATGGATGACTTTGATATTCAGTCTTCACCTGAAATAGGGACAATTGTCACTATTACCAAGTGGAAGAACTAATATGGGGTTTCAATACAGCGTCAAGTGCGTCCCATATCGAGATGAACCGGAAGCCGGAGATGGCTTTCATATCTGTAAGCTAGACAACGGGCTACTGGTCACAATTATTGATGTTTTAGGTCATGGAGTAAAAGCCGCTCAGTTAGCCCGACAACTAGAACAGTTTCTTGATGCTAGTGGCAGCGCTGATATTGATTGGACAATGCGTCAAGCCCATTATTTCTTAGCCGGAACTTTAGGTGCAGCCATGACCATAGTTTTTTTCGATTCAACCAAGTTAAAAGGCTATGGTTTAGGTGTGGGAAACACTCTTGTTCGTCGGCTTGGAGATAAAGGAACGAGTTTCCATGCTCAAGCGGGGATCGTGGGTGAGACCTTACCGAATCTAAGGCATTTTGAATTCGAATTTACTAACGACTCCACCTTTCTCTTGACGACGGATGGTGTCAAAGAAAACATTTCTCAGTCTGAGTTAGAGCATGCCAATGGCAAAGCTTTGGATTACATCTCCTCTTATTTTATTGAGTCTTTCAGTAAGCCCTTTGATGATGCAACCGCAATAGTTGTGAGGTTCTCTCATGACTAACCAATATCACCTAACTGTTGCCAATAGTGATGTGTCTAGAATTGCATTGCGCAGAAAAATTGCTTCAATATTGGATGTCATTGGTTACCAACACATCGAACGTGACCAACTCCTAATGCTTGGCAGTGAAATCCCTCGGTATCTCTTTACACTTACAGACAAAATTCAATTGATAGCGGCATTGGATGATGAAATGCTGATGTTTGAATGGCGCTGTCCTGAACTTACCACACCTATTCCCCATTTAGCGATTCCAATACTGGATGTTCAGGTCTCCAAACAGAGTTTAATTTGGCGAATCCGGTTAGGTACAGCGCTTACTACCCAGCAACGTACCGCTATAGCAAGCATACTAGGAGAAAAATCACGGGATGAGTTGCTAGAAGAGTTGCAACAAAAAAACTTGGCTTTAGCAGAGCACCAACAAGGTTTAGAAGCGGAAATTGAGCGTCGAACGAAAGATCTGAAAGCCTCTGAGGCCTTGTCGAGTACTATTATTGATGGGGCTCCATCGAGCGTCGTTATTATTGATGCGTACCAGAAAATTGTCATGTGGAATAAGACGGCGCAGGAGACTTATGGCTTTACTTCCCAGGAAGTCACCGGCAAGAACTTATGTGAATTACTCAAAATCGAGTTGCCAAAAGACCTAGAAGAAATCATGAGTGGTGAGCTTTCTATTGATGATCAAGATAAGGTCAGTGGCGGTTTCTTTGAAGTTGAAACGTTCACCAAAGATGGAAGAATGATTCCAATAGATCTTGGGATTAGCATTTTTTGGTTTGATGACCAGTGTTGTGCAGCCATGTTTTTGCGTGATGTGACTTCGAGGAAGTTAGTCGAAGATGAGCTTACGAAGGCTCGTGCGAAAGCAGAGGAAGCGGTTGAAGTAAAGTCCATGTTCTTAGCCAACATGAGCCACGAAATTCGCACGCCTATGAACGCGATCATTGGTATGTCTCACCTTGCGTTGAAAACAGACCTTTCACCCAAACAACACGACTATTTGTCTAAGATCCACAATTCAGCTTCTCTACTGCTCGGTATCATCAACGATATTCTCGACTTCAGCAAAATAGAAGCTGGCAAACTTACCATTGAAGAGATCGACTTTTATCTCGATGATGTTTTGCACAATGTTTCTATGGTGACGGGTCAAAAAGCGTTTGAAAAAGGCCTAGAGCTTCTGTTTAAAGTCTCAAAAGATGTACCGAAAGTGATTAAAGGCGACCCGCTTCGCTTGGGGCAAATTATCATTAACTTGGTGAACAACGCGGTTAAGTTTACAGAGCAGGGCGAGATAGCGGTGTCGGTCAATGTCCGCCCTGAGTCGGATGGTCAGATTTACTTATGCTTAGACGTTCAGGATACCGGAATTGGAATGTCAAAGGAGCAAGCTGACAAGTTATTCAATGCATTTACTCAGGCAGATGGTTCTACTACCCGGCGTTATGGAGGTACAGGGTTGGGACTATCAATATGCAGAAGACTGGTCGAGCTTATGAATGGTGAAATTCGAGTTGATAGTACGCCTAATCAAGGCAGCTGTTTTTCATTTTGCGTCCTCGTTGGATTTGAAGAAGCCAATCAAGATAAATGTTTGGTGGTTCCAGATACGCTCCAATCAGTAAAAGCTTTAGCTGTAGATGATAATGAACATGCGCTACTCATTATGGAAGATTTACTGGATGTCTTGCCTAATAAGCCAGCTATGGTCAACAGCGGACAAAAAGCACTGCAAGAGCTTGAACGCGCCTCAGCGGCTGGAGAGCCTTATAACCTTGTGTTCATGGATTGGAAGATGCCTGAAATGAGTGGTATTGAGGCAACAAAGCTGATCCGCCAACAAATCAAACCGCAGCATCAACCCCAAATGGTCATTGTTACTGCTTATGACAAAGATGACATCTCCAATGAACTAGACGATTTAGATATTGCAGGATTCCTGGCGAAACCGATAGGACAGTCATTTCTGTTTGATCTATTGATGGACCTATTCGCGCCCCAAGGTTCATCGTCGAGTTCCCGCCATAAATCAAAAGCAGAAAAAGACGGTGGTATGTTTAACGGGTTGCGCGCACTGCTCGTAGAGGATAATGAGATCAATCAGCAAATTGCGGTTGAGCTGATGGAAGACAAAGCGATTCATGTGACGGTGGCCAACAACGGCTTAGAAGCGTTAGAAATCTTAGAAAAAGACAGGGATGCCTTTGACATAATTTTTATGGATCTACAGATGCCTGTTATGGATGGTTACGAGGCTAGTCGAAGAATTCGATCCAATGAGTTGTACGATGACATTCCACTGGTTGCCATGACGGCGCATGCGATGATTGAAGAGAGGGAAAGGTGTTTAAGTTTGGGTATGAACGAGCATGTATCTAAACCGATTGATCCAGACGCGCTTTATTCGACGATAAAGAGGTGCTGTGTCGATAAGCTCGATCTTAAAGATTCGAGGCAACAGTTTGCTGTATCGGAGCAAGAGAATGAGAGTGCTGTTGATACTAGCTACTCGATTCATGATATTGAGTTGCTTGACGCTAAAAGTGGGTTAATGCGTGTTGCAGGTAACGAAGTGCTCTATCAAAGATTGCTCTCTCAGCTTGTTGATAAAGAGCATGATTTCTGTAAGCGTCTAAACATATCGCTTGAGAAACAAGATTATCCCCACGCGAAACTGCTAATACATACGCTTAAAGGTTCTGCTGGGAATCTAGGGGCAACACGATTATCTGATATCGCCGCACGATTAGAGTCACAACTGGGTGAAGAAGGGACCAATCAAGAGTTTGAAAGCTTAATTGAGGAACTTGAAGCACATTTAGAGCCGTTTTTTATGGCAGTTTGCAAAGGGCTAGGCCGACCTTATCCCGCTGAAGTTAAAGAGAGCTTAGATGACGAGAGTGTCGCGCTGATAGCTCGGCTCGATATGTTACTTAATGAATTTGACTCTAGTGCTATCGACTTTCTTGACGAGCACTACATACGACTCAATACTTTACTAGAGTCGGAGAACTTCGAAGCCTGCTGTCGGAATATTCACGATTGTGACTTTCTAGCGGCAAGTCAGGCATTGAGAAAGGCGATCAGTATCTATCCATTAGATATTGATAAAGTGTTTGGAGAGTCAAGTGGCTGATTCGGTATCGAGTGTGCTTGTTGTCGATGACAACGCAGAAAATCGTGTGTTATTAAGCAGCCTGCTTAAGCCGCATCACAAAGTCATTGTGGCAACGAGTGGCCAGCAAGCTCTGGCTATCTGCGAAAATCAATCCCCTGACATTGTCCTTTTAGATATCATGATGCCTGAGATGGATGGTTATGAAGTCTGTGAGAGGCTCAAAGCCAATCCGAATACCCAGCACATTCCAGTTATCTTTCTCACCGCTAAAACTCAGATTGAAGATGAGCAACGTGGCTTTGAAGTTGGAGCGGTCGATTATATCCTGAAGCCGATCAGCCCACCGACCTTGCTATCACGTATCAATACTCACCTTAAGCTACGTTTCACGATGGAAGAGCTGTCTGAGCAAAACGAAAGCTTGGAACAACGCGTGAAAAAGCGTACTCGAGAGTTAGAAATGCTGCAAGACGCGACAATAGGCGCGATGGCATCATTGGCGGAAACACGAGACAACGAAACAGGAAACCATATACGTCGCACGCAAAACTACGTCAAACTGCTTGCTGAAGAGCTCCTGATTAATGGTCACTACACGGAAGAGTTGAGTCCGAGCTCAATAGAACTGCTCTACAAGTCAGCACCTCTGCATGACATTGGCAAAGTCGGTATTCCTGATAGTGTACTATTGAAGCCGGGTAAATTGACCGACGAAGAGTTTCATTTGATGAAGTTCCACACCACGCTTGGTCGAGCAGTGCTATTGACGGTTGAGGACTCTATTGACTTTAAATGTGATTTTCTTCAAACGGCAAAAGAGATTGCCTACAGTCACCAAGAAAAGTGGGATGGTAGCGGTTATCCGGAAGGTTTGTCAGGCTACGATATTCCTTTGAGTGCGCGGCTTATGGCGGTTGCTGATGTCTATGATGCGCTAATTTCAGAGCGCGTATATAAACCGGCTTTTTCCCATGAGAAAGCGGTAGGAATTATTGCTGATGGCTCAGGTAGCCATTTCGAACCCTTGATGGTCGATACCTTCTTAGCAATAGAAGAAAAATTTAGAGAGGTTGCGTCAACGTTTCGCGATGAAGGATTTGACGAGGACTCATTTAATCAAAAAGCGAGTGGTGAAGAGTAAGCCTAATATTGGTCTAGTGGTCTTACCTACTGTTTACTCAAAGAAATTTGCCGCCTAGCGTACCGGGTGTGCAAACCTTCTGTTACACTCAAATAATAAACTACATAAATAGGAGTAGGTGTACGCATGTCTTATCCGGTACTTATATGCGATGACTCCGCTTTGGCGAGAAAGCAAATGGCTCGCTCACTGCCTGCTTCGCTAAATGCTGATATTACCTTTGCAGTCCATGGATTGGATGCTTTAGAGCAGCTAGAACAAAATGAATTCAAGTTGATGTTCTTGGATTTAACCATGCCAGAGTTGGATGGTTTTGGCACGTTGGAAGAAATTGGTAACCGAGGTATTGATATACCAGTGGTGGTAGTCTCAGGCGATATTCAACCTAAGGCCAAAGAAAGGGTGATGACGCTAGGTGCAAAGGCGTTTATCCAGAAGCCAATTGATAAAGATGCTCTTAATCAGGTGCTTAAAGAGCTAGTTGAACCGCCAACTCAACCGAGAATTATCACGCCTGTTTCTGTCGAACTACCGATACTTCGCCGCCGAGACATCTATATGGAAGTGGCTAACGTATCTATCGGTCAAGCGGCTGACGCCTTGGCAAGACACTTTGACGTGTTTGTCCATTTACCCTTACCAAACGTAAACATACTAGAAGTCAGTGAACTTCACATGGCCCTTAGAGATCTAGCGGAAAACGATCAAGTCTCAGGGGTGTGCCAAGGGTTCAGTGGAGAAGGTATAGCAGGTGAAGCGCTGGTACTATTAAGTGATTCAAGTGTCAGCGACCTTAAAAAACTAATGAAAGTCCCAGCCGATAGTGAAGAGTTAGAAGAGCTTGAACTGTTAATGGACGTTTCTAACATTTTGGTCGGTTCCTTCTTGAATGGTTTGGGTAAGCAAGCTGAGGTGCGTTTCTTCCAAAGTTCTCCAGTGTTGTTAGGCCAGCACATCTCTATTGATTCTGTGATTTCTTCAACGACCGGTGTGTTTAAGAAAACGATGACGTTTGAAGTGAGCTACAACATTGATGGAACGTCGATACGTTGTGATTTACTGTTTATGTTTGTCGATGAATCGTTACCACTTCTAGACAACAAGCTTTCGTACCTAATGGAGGACTTCTAATGTTATCTCTTCCAGCTGAATTTGAGCAGTTCCACTGGATGGTGGATATGGTGCAAAATGTAGACTTGGGCTTAGTGGTTCTCGATACTGATCATAATGTTCAAGTGTGGAATGGGTTTATGACTCATCACAGTGGCATACAAGCGCACGATGCGATTGGTAAGTCTCTTTTTGAGCTGTTTCCTGAAATTCCTCAAGATTGGTTTAAGCTAAAAACCAAACCCGTTTATGATTTAGGCTGTCGTAGCTTTATCACTTGGCAGCAGCGTCCATACTTGTTTAAGTGCCGAAATGTTCGTCCTGTGACTCAACAAGCAGACTTTATGTATCAGAACATTACGCTTAACCCGATGCGTACACCGACGGGTGAGATTCGTTCTTTGTTTCTATCTATACAAGATGCGACCGCCGAAGCGCTTGTCTCCAAAAAGCAATAATCTGTAATCAACGCCAAGGATTTCCTTGGCGTTGTTGTATATGCTTTAAAGATCTTCCAATACCCCGTCGAATTTATGAACTCAACACTTCCTCTAGAACTGTATACAGGCCAGCAAGTTAAACACGGTGAACAGCAAGCAGCTAAGCTCGCTGGCGTTGAGATGTATACGTTAATGCTTCGAGCTGGGCTGGCAACTTATCAAGTAATGAGAGATGAGTTTCCTCGTGCAAAGCGTATTGTGATAATGGCAGGAACAGGAAACAACGGCGGAGATGGCTTTGTCGTCGCCAAACTTGCCAAGTCAGATGGATTAGAGGTTTCTCTCTATTTATTCGGTGATGAGACCAAAATATCTGGTGATGCGGCTAAAGCCAAACAAGAGTGGAGGGAGTGCGGCGGAGAGATTCAATTGTTCGACTCGTTGGATTGGTCGAAAAGCAGCGCGGATGTGTTGATTGATGGACTATTGGGCACTGGTCTTACGGGAGAAGTCAGGAAGCCCCTTCAAGATCTCATCGCAAAGGTCAATGAAAGCCAAGTTCCGGTTGTCGCGATAGATACTCCTTCCGGTTTGTGTACCGACAGTGGTCAAATCTTGGGAAATGCGATCATTGCAAAACACACGGTAGCGTTTATTGGCGTAAAACAGGGTTTAACAACCGGGCAGGCGAGAGCGTACACAGGTAAGCTTCACTTTGCGGGCCTGGGTGTTGAGAGTGAATTCAGGCAGTGCGTAGAAGTCAGTAGCCGATTTATCGATGCGGGCCAATTTAGCTTAGCGATGCCGCCCCGTATCGCGACAGCTCACAAAGGGCACAATGGACGCTTGCTTTGCCTAGGAGGTAATCAAGGTTATGCAGGAGCGATTCGTCTATGTGCGACCGCGGGAGCGCGAAGTGGTGCTGGTCTGATACGTACGTTATGTCACCCCCATTCGGCGTTGCCACTGCAGGTTGCCTGCCCAGAGGTAATGACGTTGGGGTGGGGCGGCGAAGCTGATGCCCTGAAGGGTGGGTTAGATTTTGCTGATGTCATTGCTATGGGGCCGGGGCTTGGAATTGACAGCTGGGCACAAGATATGTTCTTAGCAGCTAGTCGAGTAGAAAAACCAAAAGTTATCGATGCGGACGGCCTTAATCTCTTGGCGCGGCAACCCAATGCCGATAGTTTGCGAATTCTCACTCCCCACCCAGGTGAAGCGGCGCGTCTTCTGGGCTGCAGTGTCACTGACATCGAACAAGACCGCTTTCAAGCAGTAAGAAACTTGCATAAGAAATACGGTGGTATCATCGTCTTGAAAGGCGCGGGAACCTTAATATTCGACGGAGACGAGATCTCAGTTTGTCAGGCAGGAAATGCAGGAATGGCAACTGGCGGTATGGGAGATGTCCTAACCGGAATTCTTGCAGCCTTGATCGCGCAGGGATTGACATTATCTAATGCTGCCAAGTTCGGCGTACTACTACATAGTGTTGCCGCTGACCAAATCGCAATGCGTGAAGGGCAGGTCGGTATGCTCGCTAGCGATGTGATTGATGAGGTGCGAACGGTGCTTAATTACTGGTTAACCTGAACGATTTTTGAACTTTTCTTAATCAATTCTGTGACTTCGATTGTTATTTCACATTAATTCGTTACAATACGCGTTCGTTCCTGAGTTGTGCATCCGTATTTGCGCAGAAAAAGGAAAAGAACTCTCGTCTTTACTCCTTGAATTCTAAGTTAAAGACACGTTTTAAATTGCATGTGTTGCTTGGTGTGCAACACCACTGTAAAGGACAGTTAAATGCCTATTATTACTCTTCCTGACGGCAGTCAGCGTCAATTTGACAACCCTGTTTCTACTCTTGATGTCGCACAATCTATCGGTCCTGGTCTTGCGAAAGCAACCATCGCTGGTCGTGTAGATGGTAACCGTGTTGATGCTTGTGATCTTATCGAACAAGATGCAAGCCTAGAAATCATCACAGTTAAAGATGAAGTAGATGGTCTAGAAATCGTTCGCCACTCTTGTGCTCACCTACTTGGTCACGCGATCAAGCAGCTTTTCCCTGAAGCGAAAATGGCGATTGGTCCGACTATCGATAGTGGTTTCTACTACGATATCGACCTTGAGCACTCTCTAACGCAAGAAGATCTAGAAAAGATTGAAAAGCGTATGAAAGAGCTTGCTAAGACCAAATACCAAGTCATCAAGAAAAAGGTTAGCTGGCAGGAAGCTCGCGATGCATTTGAAGCTCGCGGTGAAACATACAAGATGGAAATCCTAGACGAGAACGTTTCTCGTGATGATCGTCCAGGTCTTTACCATCATGAAGAATATATCGATATGTGTCGTGGTCCACACGTACCACATATGGGTTTCTGTCAGCACTTCACGCTACTTAACGTAGCAGGTGCTTACTGGCGTGGTAACAGTGACAACAAGATGCTGCAACGTATCTACGGTACTGCTTTCCATGACAAAAAAGCGCTTAAAGCGCACCTTACTCGCTTAGAAGAAGCAGCGAAGCGTGACCACCGTAAAATTGGTAAACAGTTAGATCTGTTCCACATGCAGCAAGAAGCACCGGGTATGGTGTTCTGGCATCATAATGGTTGGTCTATCTTCCGTGACCTAGAAGTGTTCGTACGTCAAAAACTGACAGAGTACGATTACCAAGAAGTGAAAGGTCCATTAATGATGGATCGCGTTCTTTGGGAGCGCTCTGGTCACTGGGATAAATACGCAGATGCGATGTTCACAACATCTTCTGAGAACCGTGAATACGCGATTAAACCGATGAACTGTCCAGGTCACGTACAGATCTTTAACCAAGGTCTGAAATCTTACCGTGATCTACCGCTACGTATGGCTGAGTTTGGCTCTTGTCACCGTAACGAGCCATCGGGTGCACTACACGGCATTATGCGTGTACGTGGCTTCACACAGGACGATGCACACATCTTCTGTACTGAAAGCCAGATCCAAGACGAAGTAACGGGTTGTATCAAGATGGTTTACGATACATACCAAACGTTCGGCTTCTCTAACATCGTGGTTAAGCTATCTACTCGCCCAGAAAAGCGTGTAGGTTCAGATGAGATCTGGGATCAATCTGAAGAAGCACTTAAGCTATCTCTAGAATCAATGGATATTCCATACGAGATTCAAGAAGGTGAAGGCGCGTTCTATGGTCCTAAGATTGAATTTACGCTTTACGATTGTCTAGATCGTGCATGGCAGTGTGGTACAGTTCAGCTAGACTTCAACCTACCGGGTCGTCTAGGTGCTACTTACGTGGATGAAAATAACGAGCGCCAAGTGCCAGTTATGATTCACCGTGCTATTCTAGGTTCACTAGAGCGTTTCATCGGTATTTTGATCGAAGAATACTACGGCTTCTTCCCAACTTGGTTATCGCCAGAGCAGGCTGTAATCATGAATATTACTGATAAGCAGTCAGATTATGTTCAGGAAGTGGCACAAAAACTACAAAAATGTGGAATTAGAGCTAAAGCGGACTTGAGAAATGAGAAGATAGGCTTTAAAATCCGCGAACATACTTTGAAGCGTGTACCGTATATGCTTGTTTGTGGCGACCAAGAAATGGAAGCTGGCGAAATTGCAGTACGTACTCGTAAAGGCAAAGATCTTGGCAAGTTTAAAGTGGATGACTTTATCTCATACATCCAAGACGAGATCTCAAGCCGTAAGCTCAATCTGGAGGAATAAACTATTAAAGGCGGAAGACGCGGCCAAGTACCGGCCAAACAAAATGCTCATCGTTTAAACGGTGAAATTCGTGGCGTTCGTGAAGTTCGTTTAACTGGCGCTGATGGTGAATCAGTTGGTGTTGTTTCTATCCAAGAAGCAGTAGCAGCAGCTGAAGAAGCAGGTATGGATCTGGTAGAAATCAGTCCAAACGCTGAGCCACCAGTATGTCGTGTAATGGACTACGGTAAATTCCTCTTTGAGAAGAGCAAATCTGCTAAAGAGCAGAAGAAAAAGCAAAAACAGGTCCAGATTAAGGAAGTAAAATTCCGTCCTGGAACTGATATTGGAGACTATCAGGTAAAACTACGCAACCTGACGCGTTTCCTTGAAGAAGGCAACAAAGTGAAGGTAACAATTCGCTTCCGTGGCCGAGAAATGGCACACCAAGAGATCGGTGTTGACGTTCTAAATCGTCTTAAGGAAGACACTGTTGATTTAGCAGTAGTGGAATCTTTCCCTAAGAAGATCGAAGGTCGTCAGATGATCATGGTTCTTGCCCCTAAAAAGAAGTAATTAACGGCTTTGCAAGTAAGAAAACTCAGCTGCCGTAAGGTGGCTGGGTTTTGTTCGCCCTAATTACTATTGTTTAAAACAACTCAACAATGCGGAGTTATTCATCATGCCTAAGATGAAAACCAACAAAGGTGCTGCTAAGCGTTTTAAGAAAACTGCTGGTGGTATTAAGTTTAAGCACGCTACTAAACGTCACATCCTGACTAAGCGTACTACTAAGAACAAGCGTCAGCTTCGTCCAAATGCAATCCTTCCTAAGTGTGAAGTGGCTGCAGTTGCTCGTATGCTACCATACGCATAATTCTTTTTAGTTTATTAATCGTTTAGTTTAGGAGAAGCATAATGCCTCGCGTAAAACGTGGTGTACAAGCTCGTGCACGTCATAAGAAAGTTCTAAAACAAGCTAAAGGTTACTACGGTGCACGTTCACGTGTTTACCGCGTAGCTTTCCAAGCAGTTACTAAAGCTGGTCAATACGCTTACCGTGACCGTCGCAACAAGAAACGTCAATTCCGTCAACTATGGATTGCACGTATCAACGCTGCATCTCGTCAGAATGGTCTATCTTACAGCCGTTTCATCAACGGTCTTAAGAAAGCATCTATCGAGATCGACCGTAAGATCCTTGCTGACATCGCGGTATTCGACAAAGCTGCATTCGCAGTTCTAGTTGAAAAAGCGAAAGCTGCTCTTTAATTAGAGTTAGTTTTTAGGATTAAGAAAAGGAGAGCTTCGGCTCTCCTTTTTTGTATCTAGATTTTGCGCTCTGCGTATTTATCCACTCAAATTCGATTAACCAGTCGACCATCGTCACTCCACCTATTGCAAACCTACTGAAATCACTTAATATTTTGCATTCAACCTATTATGCATCTATGACAAGAGGCTAGATGAACAGTGAGGGGAGTATGCAGGCAAAGGAAGCATTTGAAGCGGCGAGTAGTGCAGAGAAAGTCGCGAGCTCGTTGTATAAATGGATTGCAGGTAATCGCGGACTGAAACGAACAGTTGCTGTGGAACTGCAAGAAAACATCGAGCTTATTCGTTTGTATGTAGAGACGCGCTCGGGGTATGAACAACTCATTCCACAAATTAAAGAATCAGCCTATCGAAACGCATTGCAGCAAGGGTTTAACTTTAACTCACTCAATCGCTCCAAAATAGATACAGCTAGCACTAAAGGTATCAAACAGCTTGAGCGCTATCATGGGTGGGAGACTCAGCAAGTGATTGAAAGCATTTATGCCAAGATCTCTGCAATTAAAGCTGCCATCAAGATTAAAGATAATGCTAAGCCACTACGATTAGGGGTTCGATTACACAACATCTTCAAGCTTCTTGTGATGCTCTCTAATCATATTGGTCAAAAGTAAAATAGCCGAACGAGGGGATAGGAAATGGATATTCTGGTTGAACAAGAAAAAGCGCTACATCAGTTTTCAGTTCGGAAAGACAAAGCTGAAAGAGAACGACTAATCCACCCGACATTTCGTGAAGTAGGGAAATCGGGTACCAGTTTTGATTTTGAGACGATCAGTGAAATGATGGACGGTGAAGAACCTTCTCAAGTTATCATCCATTCACAGGATTATGAATGCATCCAACTCGAACCTTCCGTTCAGCTTCTTCTATATAAATCAGCATTAATCTCTGCGGATGGTGAAATTAGTAGTTATGCCAAACGGTCTTCGATTTGGGCATTTACGGGATGTAACTGGCAACTGAAATATCACCAAGGGACGCCTTGTCCTGCATTTGAAATTGATTCTTAGGTTTATCTCTTAGCTCAATCGAGTGTAGGATGAATAGCGAGTTATTGGTCAAGGAGGACAAATGGAACTAAGACAAGTGCAGCTCTCAGATGCTCAATGGATTGCGGATATCTACAATCATTACATCGCCACGACGGCTATCTCATTCGAAGAAGAGTCTGTTTCTATTGAAGATATGAAGGTGAGGATTGATGCCGTTCTCTCTGCAGAGCTACCTTGGATTGTGCTCGAAGAGGCGGGCCAACCCCTAGGGTATGCTTATGCGGCTAAGTGGAAACCTCGCAGTGCTTATCGCTATACGGTTGAACCATCTATTTATCTATCTAGTGATGCGAAAGGCAAAGGGGCGGGGCAAAAGCTCTATACTGCTCTGATTGCTCAATTACGTGAACTCGGCATTAAAAACGCGATAGGAACTATTGCGTTGCCAAACCCGTCTAGTGTGGCATTACATGAGAAGATGGGGTTTAGAAAAGTTGGCGAGTTCGCCAACATTGGATTCAAGTTTGATCAACATATCTCCGTAGGTTATTGGCAGTTAGAGCTTAACTAAATTGTCCCAAGAATTATCACGAGTCGTGACGAATAAAGGAATGATAGAAACCAACATGAAACCAGAACAAATAGGCAAGGCATACGACCAAATTACTCACATTTGGCAAGGAGAAAGTTTCAACTTAGAGAATGGTATTGAGCAACACAAGCGTGCCATTTCGTTTACGGAGAAACGCGGAAAAGCCCTAGATATTGGTTGTGGTTGTACCGGACGATTCATTGAATTGTTATCGAGCGAAGGGTTCACTCCTTCAGGTATGGACGTATCAAGTGAGATGCTGGCGCTAGCCAAAGAGAAACACCCACAGGTTGAGTTTATCAACGCCGATATTTGTCAGTATGAATTTGTTGAAAAATACGATTTCATTACCGCTTGGGACAGTATTTGGCATATTCCTTTAGAGAAACAGCGTCATGTTATGACCAAGATTGTCGATAGTCTCAATGTCGGCGGTCTTTTCATCTTCTCATTTGGCGGCACAAGTGAAGAGGGCTTTCACACCAACAGCTTTATGGGGCCTGAAGTCTATTATTCGTCACTCGGAACCAATGGATTTTTAAGCTTGTTTATTGAGCTAGGCTGTATGGTTCGACATCTCGAATTTGACCAATACCCAGAGCTTCATACTTATTTGATTGTCGAAAAGCTCTAACCAAAACGAAACTTTAAATGAATACAAAGAGGTTAACGGTGAAAAAAGAAGTACGTGTCGGTGTTGCGGTTGTTATTAAGCGAGATAGCCAAATCCTCCTTGGAGAAAGAATCGGTGCTCACGGCGCTCATACTTGGGCGACGCCTGGCGGGCACCTAGAATTTGGCGAGTCTATTGAAGAGTGTGCTGAGCGCGAAGTCCTGGAAGAGACAGGATTGCAGGTGAACTCAGTTAGTAAGCTTGGGTTTACCAACGACGTGTTTGAACAAGAAGATAAGCACTACATTACCTTGTTCGTTGTTGCTGAATGTGCAGCCGGAAAGGCTCAAATTATGGAGCCAAACAAATGTAAGCAATGGCAATGGTTTGCATTAGATTCACTTCCAGAGCCTTTGTTTTTGCCGATGACCAACTTGTTAGCTGAAAATCCCAACTTAACCGCTAAATGCTGAATACCAAAGACTCTTTCTACCTGATACAGATAACCAAACGAACAGAGAATACGACTTACTAAGCCATGATATTTAAAGAAACTTTGCCAACAAAAGTACCGATGGATTTGTTGCTTGAGGCTGACCCCAGTGAGCAAAGTATCGCAACGTATCTCAGTGACTCTTGGTGCTTTGTAGCGCTAGACAACGAGCGAATAGTGGCTGTGTGTGCAGTAAAACCTTTAAATGACACACTTGCCGAAGTATTTAATGTCTCAGTGCTACCTGTTTATCAGCAAAAAGGTATCGGTTCGAAGCTACTTAGGCATGCTCTCGCTGAGCTAGGCAGTAAAGGCGTAAAGCGAGTTGAGTTAGGGACGGGAACGTTTGGTTACCAATTGACTTATTACCAAAGGCTCGGTTTTAGAGTCGATAGCGTTGTTAAGAATCACTTTGTAGATAACTACGCTGAACCTATCTATGAGTCTGGCATTCAGCATAAGGATATGTTGAGGTTATACATACAGTTATAAGAACAAACAATAAGAGGGAACACTATGTCAACGGAACTGAAAGCGTCATCAATCAAAGTTCAGGATTTTTTATCAAGTCGAGGCCATGATTTTGTCATTCAAAAAATGCCAGCCTCAACCCGCACCGCACTTGAAGCCGCTGATGCCATTGGTTGTGGTGTCGCCCAAATCGCCAAGTCGCTCATTTTTAAAAATGGCGAGACAGGAGAAGCCGTCCTTGTCGTGGCTTCAGGCACAAATATGGTTTGTGCAGACAAAATTAAACAGCAAACGGGTATCCCACTTGAGAAGGCCAACGCGGCTTTTGTCCGAGAGAAAGTTGGATATGCGATTGGCGGTGTGCCTCCCGTCGCTCACACCGCAAAAGTCCAAACCCTGCTCGACCAGGATTTGAAGCAATACGGTGAGATTTGGGCAGCAGCAGGAACGCCGAATACGGTGTTTAGATTAAAGGCCGCAGATCTTGACAGTTTAACGGGCGGTCAATGGCTAGATGTAGCTAAGTAATCGAGCCCCTATTTACGTTGAAAAATTCGCTATGGAACTAGAAATCTATCAAGTTGACTCGTTTACCTCCGAGCCTTTTCGAGGGAATCCTGCTGGCGTTTGTATTACTCAAGAGCCGCTCGAAGAGTCGCTGATGTATTCGATTGCTGAAGAAATGGCGGTCTCAGAGACAGCGTTTCTCACATTGAGCAACATGCAACTGAGGTGGTTTACACCCAAAGTTGAGGTTGCACTATGCGGTCACGGTACCCTCGCTGTTGCCCACATTCTCGCGCAAAAGGGGGCACTCTCAATAGGGGAGAGCGTCGCTTTTAATACACTGTCAGGGCAACTAACGGCCAAACTTAATCACAATAACATTGAACTTGATTTCCCAATTGCGACTTTGTCTGGCAGTGAAGAAGCGGGTAACTCCTTGCTGTTTGAAGCTTTAGGATTGAGTTCAAATCAAATTATTGCCACAAGGCAGTTTGATGAAAAAGTACTGATACACGTACCCGACTTACACATACTGGAGCAGTTGAAGCCGAACTTTGATGCCATGAAGCAACTGAAAGGCCGTGGAGTGATTGTTACTGCGTTGAGCAATAATGCAGAGGTTGATTTTGTATCTCGTTATTTTGCTCCTTGGGTAGGCGTCAACGAAGATCCCGTCACAGGCTCTGCTCATTGCGCGTTAGCTGCTTACTGGCAACAGGCGTTAGGTAAAAATAGCTTTAATGCTTACCAAGCCTCTCCACGGGGTGGGCATATTGGCTTAGAGATAGAAGGTCAGCGAGTGAAGCTAAGCGGTACCGCTTGCACTACCATTTCGGGCGTGCTGCATCTGTAATGCGATACAGCTTAACTTGTTTTTAGCTGGCAATATTCATGGTTAGGTTAAGGTCTAACGAAAGCTTCGACAGTTTATCTTTTAACACTCGGCGGGTTTTATCCAGTTCCGCCACTTCAACTTGTTGACCTTTTGAATGAACGTCAAGATTAACCCTTAACTCGCGGCCGACCTTAGTGACGGCTGCCACTTTTAGTTGCTGAGACACTTGTTTATCTAATGCAGAGACTTCTTTGTCTACCGCGTTACAAATAGCTTCGTCAGGTTTCATCATTAGCAGTTCGCGCAGTGCGCCCATCAACATATCAAACGGCACCTTGATGAAGTAAAAAGACATAAGAATCATCATCATTGGGTCGGCATAAACGGCATACTGTGCAAATGGCGAAATGGAGACTAACCAAGCGGCTACAAAACCTAACGTGACAGCAACACTTAATAGGGTATCCATTTGCCACTGTTTGCTTTCTGCTTCAATAAGCCCAGAAGAAAAGCGTTTTGACTTGTTGGCGATATACCACCAAGCATAGCCACAACCCAATACGTTCACGACGCCAAACAGAGTCGCAATGCCTGCGTCAACCTCACGGCCGCCAGTAAACATAGCCGTCACTGCTGAGTAAAGAGAAACGCTGACAATCGCGAGGATGACACTGCCTTTTACAGCAATGACAACGGGCTCTAGCACTGCTTTACCAAATGGGAATTGACGCTTCGAAGGGCGCTCAATAAAGCGCGAGACAGCCAGCGACAATAAAGTTAACAGCAGACTGACCAGAGAATAAACGCCGTCAAAGACAATAACCAGTGAGCCTACAAGCAAGCCGAGTACGAGACCTGCGCCAGCAAAGCCCGATGCGAGCAACGCTGAGAAGGTGAGTATTCGTTTTTCGTTTAAGCTTGTCCTAGCACACATAATGTTATCTCTTGTTTATCTACACTTACAGTGTTCTCAAAACCAGCGCATTTAACAAACATTATATGAGTTTTAGGTATGGTGTATTTTTAGCCTTTCTTGGTTAGTCTATATAATTCAATGAGATAGGACTAAAATCTACTGTCATTATTTTTGACACTCACTGATGGTTTGTTTGTGTGTCAGGCTAAAAATCAAACAGATACTCGTTTAACTTGTCAGCTAACCAAGACATCCCGGGGTGCTCGGCCATGCCTGCTGCGGTAAACATGCAGTAGTCTTCCTGAGTTAAACCATAGGTATGCTTAATCACTGCAAGCTCTTGTTTGCGTAATAGATTACGGATCAGAGGTTCTGGTAGAACGCCCCACGCTTCTTCTTCAAGAATCGTATTGAGCATATATTCAAAGCTTGAGAAGCCGATATAGCGTAAAGAAAACGGCTGAAGCTCTGGATTGTCTTTCTCATTGAGATAAACCATGACCGCCTGCATCGCGTTACGCAGTTCGTCATCGGATACACGACGTAATTGCGCCAACGGATTGCTAGTTCGACACACTGACATCAAGCGGATTTTACCGAGCGGCTGAAAGGTGACAAGAGGATCATCAAGGCGCTCATAATCGACGCCGAAAGCAAAGTCGACCTGAGAGGTTGCGACGAGGTTGGCGAGGTCACCACTAGAGGCGAGCACAATATTGAACGTTGTTGCTGGAAAGTGGTTATTGAGCCTATGAGAGAGGTCATGCCATAACTCATCGGGTAGTGAATCGTCACGGGCAATCCAAACTTCAGCGTTGAATTCACCAGAAACTTGTGCGCAGGTTTGGCGAATACGCGATGCGGTCACCAACAAGTTCTGACTATCTTTATAAATCGCTTTACCCGCTTCGGAAAGCACCAAATTGTTACCGCTACGAACGAATAGCTCAACATCGAGATCTTTTTCCAATGCTTTGATTGCCATACTTAATTTAGTGCGGTTGCATTCAAGTTGACGGGCGGCCTCCGAAACAGAGCCAGTATCTGCGACGGTGCAAAAAGCTTCGATCTGAGATAAGTTCATCTTTTGTACAATTTGATTAGCTTGAAATCGATATTATATTAATCCTAGGCAATTGTCTGTTTTCAGCATTGAAATGCTATGAATTTCATGCAGTTTTGATACTCTTGAGCGATGCCAAGTGAATGTAGTAACAGGGAGATCATGATGGCTAATAGTTGGGACGATGTCGCAGCAAACTGGGATGCGGAAAACGCAACCAATGATTACGCAGATAAGGCGTTTGAGTCGCTACAGAAAGTTGTCGATTTTAAAGGAATGCACATTCTGGACTTTGGCTGTGGTACCGGTTTGTTGAGTCAACGGATGTCGCCAGTCGCTAAAGACATTGTCGCGCTAGACAGCTCGGAAGCGATGATCGAACAGCTAGACATGAAAGAGCTTGCCAATGTCGAGCCAGTAGTCGATATCCTCAGTCGTGGACTTGTCGCAATGCACCCAGCATTTAGAGCACAGTTTGATTTGGTTGTTGCCTCGTCGGTATGCAGCTTTTTACCAAGCTACTCTGATACCGCAGATATTGTCTTCAGTTTGCTCGATGAAGGCAGTTACTTTGTCCATTGGGATTGGTTGTCAGATAAAGACGAAGTTGGTGGTATGACAATCACGCATGCGCAGCAAGTATTATCGAGTGTTGGCTTCAGCGAGGTTGTCGTCACGACGCCATTCGATATTGAAACGCCAGATGGAACGCTAAAGGTACTGATGGCCGTGGCTAAAAAATAATAGCCTAAAAGTGATAGCTTAAAGAGATTTAAGAAGCCCGACGATGACGTCGGGCTTTTTGTTTAGACAACAGGATGACCTTGGAACTTCTCGACTTCATCCAAAACCCAAGGGTTAGCGATAGCGCCTTTGTTTTTTATCTCTTCACCATGTAAGACTTGTTTTACCGCAAGCTCGACCAGTTTGCCGGATTTCGTTTTTGGTATTTCAGTCAATGTATAGATTTCTGAAGGCACATGGCGCGGAGAACACTGTGCTCGCAGCGTTTGCTTGATCGCGCTTTCGAGCTCCTTTGTAAGCATCTGTTTAGGGTTCAGCTGGACAAAGAGGACGATTTTCTCGTCGCCATCCACGCGCCGTCCTACAGCGATAGAGTCTTGAATTTCAGGAAGTTGATTCACCTTTTGATAAATCTCAGCGGTACCAATTCTCACCCCGCCTGGGTTGAGTGTGGTGTCGCTTCGTCCATAGAAAATCATGCCATTTCGCGCTGTCATTTCAACATCGTCACCATGGTGCCAAGTGTTTTCATATTTGTCCCAGTAGGCATTGTGGTAGCGTTCACCGTCATCGTGCCAAAATCCTAAAGGTTGATTAGGAAAACTGTTGCGACAAACCAGTTCACCTCGTTCTGTAATTACTTCTTTTCCTGAGTCATTGAACACGGCAACATCCATGCCTAACCCTGCTCCCTGACACTCTCCACGATAAACTGGCGAAATTGGGTTGCCTAACACGAAGCAGCCACAGATATCCGTTCCTCCGGAGATGGAAGCTAAATGAAGATCCACCTTAATGTTGGCATACACATAGTCAAACTGTTCGGGGTACAAGACAGAGCCTGTTGAACACAAGGTTCTTAGGGAGTCCAACGAATAGTGACTGCTTGGGTTAAATTGCGACTTTTCAAGCGCCTCCAAATATTTAGCCGATGTACCAAATAAGGTCGCTTGTGCATCTTCGCACAGCTGCCATAAAGCGTTTGGGTTCGGGTACATAGGGCTGCCGTCGTAAATGACCAAACTGGCTCCACTGGCCAGTGCTGACACGTGCCAGTTCCACATCATCCAACCACAGGTTGTGTAGTAGAAAACGCGATCTTTAGGTTGAACATCACAATGAAGTTGATGTTCTTTGAGGTGGTTTAGGATTGTTCCGCCAACTGAGTGGACAATACATTTTGGTTTGCCAGTTGTGCCTGAAGAGTAGAGAACAAACAACGGATCATTGAAACTGATCCTTTGATAGCGAATCCCCCGCGATAGGTAACTGGCTAAAATGGCTTCCCAGTCTGAAAACGAATCACTAAGACCTTGGTTGCTCGGTTGTTCTTGCAAGTAATCAATCTGACAAGTATTCACTAAGCTCGGCATAGCATCGACAATTTGTCGATTCTTCTCTTCCATGTGAAAAGTTTTGCCGTTGAAGTCATAACCATTGCAGCAAAACAAAACCTTTGGTTGAACTTGACCAAAGCGTTCTATGACACTTTCTGCTCCGAAATCAGGGGAGGTCGATGTCCAAATTGCGCCTAGGCTAGTCGTGGCCAACATGGCGATCACGGTTTCAGGCATGTGCGGTAAGTACCCTGCAACGACATCACCTTTTTCAACACCATTGTGTTTTAACCATTGTTGAAGAATAGACACCTGATCACACAACTCTTGCCACGAGAGTTTTCGGCAATCTCCGCGCTCATTTTTAAACCAGATAGCGATGTCATCAGGGGCCTGAAACGCGTAGGCGAGTAGGTTTTCAGCATAGTTGAGCTGTGATTGAGGGAACCAAATGGTATCTCTACTAGCGCTAAATGTACCCCATTTAGCTAATCCTTCACCTAATATACAATCGCCTTTGTAGCCAATGACATCACAAAACTGCCAGACCTCTAGCCAAAAATCTTTTTTGCATTCAACTGACCAGCGATGTAAGTCTGAGTAGTTTTCTATCGCATCTCCCTGAATATTAATGTGTTTTATGAATTGATTTAGATTTGATGACTCAATTCGTTCACGACTTGGCGCCCAAATTGGGGAAGGGAAGCGCTGCTCTGAGTTAGACATGACATCCTCGTCTTTTTGTTCTCCGTTATCCAAATAAGCTTTGATGAAAATATAGGCAAAGTCAAACAAGTGGGGTGACTTCAGCTCCATGAAAAATAAGCAAAAAGCTGTCAAATGTAAAAATTATGTTACAGGAAAGGGTGGCGATAGAGTTGGCTCGGAAAATTGTCACCGTCTTAGCATGGCGATAGGCTTAATGTAACGGATTTGTTAACGGAGCTAGGTATGGCACAGTATCATTCTAAACCTGTGAATGAACACGGGATTGTGGAGTGGAGCCCAGAAGAGAATGAGGTTTGGCGCGATTTGGTTGAGCGTCAACTTCACTTGGTAAAGCAAAGAGCGTGTAAAGAGTATTTGGCAGGACTCGAACTGCTTGATTTGCCAATAGATAGAGCTCCGCAGATTGTTGATATCAATCGAGTATTAAAGGAATCGACGGGTTGGCAGGTGGAACCTGTGCCAGCACTAATCAATTTTGACCGATTTTTTGCTCTGCTTGCAGATAAGAAATTTCCGGTGGCGACATTCCTGCGAACTCGTGAAGAGTTTGATTACCTCCAAGAGCCTGACTTTTTCCACGAAATTTTTGGTCATTGCGCTATGTTGACCAACCCCGAGTTTGCCCAGTTTACTCAGACTTATGGCCTTCTCGGCCGCAATGCGAGTGACAAAGAGCGAGTCTATTTGGCGCGTTTATACTGGTTCACGGTCGAATTTGGACTCGTTAAAGAAGGCGATCAAACTAAGATCTATGGTGGTGGTATTTTGTCTTCACCAGGTGAAACGCTATATGCATTAGATGATCCTAAGGCGCAGCGAGTAGAGTTTGATATCCACACCGTATTTAGAACGCCTTACCGGATAGATATTATGCAGCCAGAATATTTTGTTCTGGATAACATTCAGCAATTATACAAACTAAGTAAATTGGATTTAATGTTCCATGTTAAGCAAGCCATGCAGGCTGGATTATTACCCCCATTATTTGAACCAAAGGAAGTGACACATGCTTGATGAATTACGTTGTGAGTCTTGTACCAGTAGCGCAGTGGCGTTAGGCGCAGAAGAGAGAAGGTTACTCCTTACAGAGCTAGAAGGCTGGCAGATGCTAGAGCGCGATGGCATTCCTCAACTGGAAAAAGTCTATAAGTTTAAGAACTATAAACTTGCATGGGCGTTTGCCAACCAAGTGTCTGAGCTGGCTGAAGAGGAGTTTCATCACCCATCCATACTTCTTGAATGGGGAAAAGTGACGGTAACCTGGTGGAGCCACTCTATTAAAGGGCTGCATCAAAATGATTTTATCTGCGCTGCCAAGTGTGACCGCTTAGACTAGCACAACAGAGTCTAGAAACAACAAAGCCTGAGGAGTGAATTCTCAGGCTTTCTTATTTTGGGTTTACCCAAGATTAAAATGAAGGAAGGTAGCGCTGCTCGCGAATGACATCACCGTTCTCATCAATAATTTCGAAGGTAAAAGTACGGCCGTTATCCAATAGGTTTGCCGCCATAAACGTGCCTTTTACTCCCGTTGTGAAGTAATGGGTTCCATTGCCTTTAACCTTTACTTTGACATCGCTTACCGGCACGCCATTTTCAGTCACGGTGACAATAGCTTGGTTCTCAATAGTCTTGATTCGGATTGATTGATCCTCTGCTGGCATTGCAAATGCTACTGTTGAAGTTAGGGCGGTAAGTGCGATTGCTTTTAGTACTGTTTTCATCATGAATTCCTCTCAACTCTTGGCTGTAGTTAATTTTGTAAACTGCGTCTTGTGCGCTTGAGAGAAATAATATGTGTGAATTAAATCACAAAAAATAATATAAATTCGTTATTCATATTCGAAATTTTCGAACAAGGTTAAGCGGTCGCTTTTGTCTGGTTATCAAGGACTCTTTCTATACCACACACAGTAAGAGGCTTAGACTTCAAGTATCCCTGAATCAAATTACAACGATGCTGGGTTAAGAAAGCGAGTTGCTCTGGGGTTTCTACGCCTTCGGCGACGACTTCAAGATCGATGGTATGCGCCATATTGATGATCGCCTGACAAAGGCTATCGGCATTATGCTGACCAAGTGCAATGCGGCTGACGAAACTGCGATCGACTTTGATCACGTCAACAGGGTAATCATTGAGCACCGAGAGTGAAGAGTAACCTGTGCCGAAGTCATCCAAGTAAAGGGTTACACCGAGATCTTTGATACGCTGAAGTTGGCTGGCATTGCACTCGTCCGCTAGAAGCATAGATTCTGTTATCTCTATACCGATGAGATGGGCTGGAAAAGAGTGACTTTCAAGTAAATGCGCTAACGTATGGTAGATATGCTCTGACTCAAACTGCTTCGCAGACACATTAATATTAAAACGAGGTACATTGTTGCCTTGCCGCGTGATCCATAATCGCTCTAGAATCTTGCAGCACTCTTTCGCCACCCAATCACCAATTGGAATGATTTGTCCTGTCTCTTCTGCCACCGGGATAAAGTCTTGGGGAGAGATAAATCCTAGCTTAGGGTGATTCCATCTTAGTAAAGACTCAAATCCGACTACCGTATCACTGCTTGTTTCATAGATCGGTTGATAAACCAATGACAACTGTTTGAATGCGAGTGCGCCCGTCAGCTCTTGCTCTAAAGTAAAGCGTTTCTTGGCCTGATTAAACATCTGGTCATGGAAGAAGACGACCTTCTCATTGGAAGAGCTTTTAGCCTTATACATCGCGGTATCTGCCTCACGAAGAATACCAGCTATGGTCTGTTTGGGGTCAGTGACCACTGAAATGCCAATGCTCGCGCCTATATGACAAGACTGACCATCGATCGTGTAAGGCTGACTAAGCACTTTGGCGTAGCGATGGCATATGTGTGTCAGTGCCCCACGTGATGTTAATCGAGGTAAGCAGATGATGAACTCGTCACCGCCAAAGCGAAAACTCATATCGTCGTCGCGGCAATGGCTGGTTAATCGAGATGCAACTTCCTTGAGTAATTTGTCACCATGGAGGTGGCCCATAGAGTCGTTGATGACTTTAAATCTATCTAAGTCGATAAAGAGTATTGAGAAGCCGTTAGATGACCCTTTTTGTAAATACCTAAGCTGTTTATCTATTTCTCGATTGAGTGCAGTTCGATTGTTTAACCCAGTTAAGTTGTCTTTGACCGCTTGAATAGCAAGACTTCGGGTTTTCTCTTCGATCAGTTGATCAGAAACTTTCAATCGGGTGGCATAGAAGTTTGCGGCTATTGAAACAGAACCCGTTAAAAGGAAAATTAACAGTATTGACGCTGTACTATACAAAGCTGTGCTGCCACTGCTATCCATCTTTGAGATCGAAATTGTCCACTCTTGATTGAATAGCGGGACACGTACAGTTTGGTCAAGCGAGACGAGCCGCGCTGTTAGGCCATCTTCTGTAAGCTTGGTGTTGATATGAGACTCAAAGGCAAGCTCATGGTTTGGTTGAACATAGACTTCAATCTCGGTTGTGGCTGAGTTCACTTCTCGTTGCCATATCTCACCAAGTAGTTCATGGAAAACAACCTTAGCGACAATAAATCCTTCAAGCTTTCCACCGGTAGAGAACTTAGGTAACACCAAGTTTGCAGCAAGTTGGCCTTCTTCAACAAAGCCGACAACACCGACTCGATTGGAGGTAATAGCACGAGACATCGCGCTAACCAGTTGAGTGTCACTTTCTAATCGAAAGCCTAGATCATCACTCCCTTCAAACGAGGAGGATAGGTAGTAAACAGGAACCGTTTGATTACTGAGAAACCATGTTTTGTCTTCACTGGTCGATAATGGCGGAGTGAGCTCAAAACCTAGAAAGCCGTTCTGCCGTGCGGTCAGCTTAAACTCAGAAATCTGATCAATGGATACAGTGGGCGCCCAAATGACAGATTGAACGTTTGGCAGCAGCGAAGATTGTTCTGAAAAGTATGCTTCAAATTGTTTAGGTGTTGGCTTATTGCCATTCGATAAAAATGCTCTAGTTGAATAGAGCAGCCTTTCAATCGAGTTTAGTGATTGTTGAAGGGTCTGTACTTGGTTGCTTAGCTGCGCGGTAAGTTGGCTATTGAGCTTTTGGGTTTCATAATGATGAACGATTAAGTAGCTGCCTCCAGCTAGACTTAGACCGATAATCCAGATCAAAAGAAAATGTTTAAGTGACAGAGCAAGTTTCAAAGCAGAGTCAGAGGTAGTCCGTTACACATACCTAAATGGTAACTGCAATTAACATTAATGCAAATGATAATTGATAACAAACAGAATCAACAGTAAAAGTAATTGTTACATTTGGTTTAATTGGTCTGCTTATATAAATTGGGTTGATTATAAGTTTTCACTCTAAATAAAGGATTGCATCAAAGTGTGATGTGGATCTATTCTATTTCCCAAGGTGATGGGGTTCCACCTACTTAACCGCCAATTCTGGCTGATGACTCCTACAGATACGAAAACAGGTGATGCTGTTGTGAATAAACCACTCGCTGACGAGTTGGTTTGACGTTCTGTAGAGAAGTTATACCTTCACACCTCACTTGTTTTCCTAACGATTAGGAAAACGCCATGCAATACTCTTCTGAAATTCAATCTATGTGCCCAATTCAACGTGGGGACTTACATCCATCTGCACCCATTCCAGTGGAAGGGTTAATGGTGCGGCCAAAAGATGTTATCGCGATTTCTGGTTTAAGCCACGGTGTTGGGGCTTGTGCTCCCCAGCAAGGGGCCGCGAAACTCACTTTGAATGTTAAGCAAGGCATCATCGAAGAAGCGCTGATTGAAACTATAGGCTGCTCTGGAATGACGCACTCTGCGTCTATGGCGGCGGAAATACTGACCGGAAAAACCATCCTAGAGGCGCTAAATACCGATCTAGTCTGTGACGCGATTAATGTCGCGATGCGCGAACTGTTCCTCCAATTTGTTTATGGGCGGACTCAATCTGCTTTTTCTGAAGGCGGGTTAGAAATTGGCGCTGCGTTGGAAGATCTCGGTAAAGCGCAGAGAAGTCAGGTTGGGACAAGTTACTCAACCATGGCGAAAGGAGTGAGATACATGGAACTTGCTGAAGGCTATGTAACCAAACTTGCGCTCGATGAAAACGATGAAGTCATTGGGTATCAGTATCTTAACCTTGGCAAAATGATGGCAAACATTGAGAGTGGAATGGAGGTTGAAAGCGCAATGCTAGACGCGAGTGGAACCTATGGACGCTTCGATGAAGCCGAAAAAACGATCAATCCGCGCAACGCTTAACCAGAGGGCCAAATCATGAATACTTCGATAACTCAATTACTTAATCACATGAACTTTTCTACTCTGGAAGAGGCGCATAATTACTGTCTGACTTTCGGAATTGATCCTAAACAGGTAGTACTTGAAACTCAGCCGATTGCATTTGATAACGCTTGTGATGCGTATACCTTAGGGACTGCACTGGCGCTGTTTCGCCAATCAGAAAACGCGGAGCAGGCAGCGCTAGCCATTGGTGAAGGGCTGCAAGCCTTTACCAAGGAGGGTAGCGTTGCCCAGCAAAGACAAGTAGGTTTAGGGCACGGCGCTTTGGCTGCTCGACTGCTCAATGAACAAACGCAGTGCTTTGCATTTCTCGCAGGCCATGAGTCTTTTGCTGCAGCGGAAGGAGCGATTAAAATTGCTCTCAATGCTAATAAGTCGAGAAGCACACCGCTTAAAGTGATCTTGAATGGACTCGGCAAGGATGCGGCTTACTTAATCGCCAGAATTAACGGATTTACCTATGTAAGAACTGAGTTCGACTTCCAAACCGGGGAGCTGGTGGAGGTTGAAAGAAGACGTTTCTCTCAGGGCGCGCGTGGTGAGATTCTCTGTTACGGCGCTGATGATGTCAGAGAGGGTGTCGCGATCATGCACCGTGAATCGGTAGACGTGAGTATTACGGGTAATTCGACTAACCCTACACGCTTTCAGCATCCGGTCGCCGGTATCTACAAATCTGAGTGCAATGCTCAGGGCAAAGCGTATTTTTCGGTTGCCTCTGGTGGTGGTACTGGACGAACGCTACACCCAGATAATGTTGCGGCAGGACCAGCAAGTTACGGAATGACGGATACCATGGGGAGAATGCACGCAGATGCCCAGTTTGCAGGAAGCTCTTCAGTGCCAGCCCATGTGGCAATGATGGGCTTCATCGGTATGGGAAACAATCCGATGGTGGGCGCGTCCGTGGCACTTGCAGTGGCGGTGGAACAACAACTTCATCACTAAGGTAAAACCTGAATTAATCCTGAGGCTTTGGTTTGGCGTTTTCCAGAGCCTCAACCTCTTTTCTATAGCGACCTTCAAGTATGGTCAGTTTACTGATTAAAGATTCAATATCTTTCCTCATCGCTTGGTTAACCTGTGAGTACTGCCAGCCGCTAATGACATTAGATTGACTACCTGATTGTTTGCAATGTTTACTGATCGATAACCAACGTTTTTCCATTGCGTTCGCTTGATTGACTAATGGATCAAGCAACCGTTTCTCTTCATTTATCCTGCTTATCACAACACTGGAAGCCTCCGCTTGGGTTTGCATATGTCGATGAAAGGTGTGATTGTCGCTTTGCCACAGCCCGTGCAGTTCATCAGCGGTGAACTCCTGATATAAGAAAGGCTGGGCTTGGTGCATCTGGAGAAACTGATTGAATCGAGTCGCGTGAAAGTTATATTTCTGATCCAACTCTTGCTGAAGTTTGAGGGCACGATTCCAAGATTCCGCGTCGCAGTGCGCACTATTTACCCCATAAGGTAAAGTGATCAGCAATGCTGCCGCTATAGTTATATTAATACTGTGCCATTTCATTATGATGGTTATGGTGTTTGCAACCTCATAAGTATAGGAAAAGAATCAAGGCGATATGAAAAAGGTCATTATGCTTCTCCTGCTGCTCGTCGGTATAGGCTGTGCTGCGGGTGGTTACTACATCTTCTATTACAAACCTCAGCAAGACGCGTTAGCGATGGAAGGGGTAGAGGAAGAAGAACCAATGACACCGATCCTTCTGGTTGAGGAGGAAGAAGAAGTCGAGCCACCGCCGCCGATTACCGACTACTATGTTAGCCCTCCCAAATTGGGTGTGCGCGAAGCTCCAGATTACTCCGCGTTTGTTGAAAATGTCGTTTATCGAGGTGACAAACTGCATATTCTAGAGAAACGCGATGGGTGGGGAAGGATATCGCCTTATTATGTGTACGAAGAGGGTGGGCCTGAGGTTGCAGAATGGGTGCCGATGGAGGCACTGTTGGAGGTAGCTCCAACGATTACCAAGCAAGAGCGAGTAGAAACGGTGACCACTTACATTGAGGATTCTGATGACTTCAAGCAGCATTTTGAAATGTTCATAAAGACAACAGACAAGCTGCTCAAAGAAGGTACATGTGTACCTGAGGATTTTGAAGAAACTCAAGGTTGGATTCGTTCTGTGACGTTTGAAGGTATCGATGCCTACTTTGTATACTGCGGAGGCTTGAAGCAAGCCAATAAGATCTATTTGGACGTTCAAACCGGGAAGATTTTCTATCGCTAAAACCCATCAAATTTGGAATGTTAGCTTTTAGATTATTTTAGTTGTCTGTTGCCAAGGTTAGATTTACTATCTCGCTGTTGACTATTATCAGGCTCATCAATGCTTCAACGAATTGTTTCATATATTTGGCTTTTTACACTTGCGATGGCTCTGCCAACGCAGGCGTTCGCCTATTTATTGCAAGCTGAACATGAAGCATCTGCACGTCTTAATAACCGAGCGAACGCTCTACTGCCTCTTTCAAACGGCGACTTCCAAGCCCTATTTGATCAAGTAAAGCAAGAGCCTCAATCTAAGCCTGTTACCAAAGCTGATTTTTCTCAAGATTGGTTAGCCATCATCAATGCTAATCGCTGGCTGAATGTCACCCGATACCTTGATGATGGTGAGTCCTCCTCAAATGTAGATTTACCTAGCTTTGAACCTGCAGCGATAGCGTTGTTTAGGCTGTATAAACTGCCTAAAACAGACTCAGGTTTAGGCGCTGCATCACGTTACCATTCTCCTTATCGCATTTCCGGCTGGAAAGAGACCAATGTGCTTTATGTCGCTCTCAACGGCCATTACTCCGCTATTTCCTAACTTACATACCGAAGCTTTAGCCTTCACCGTTTATCCCTAGGTACAGTTCCTAGCAAAGTTAAGAAATATTATGAATAAAAATCCTATAAAGCAGGCGAAACCCGCACGCCTGATGAACCACTATTCTGCGTGGAAATACGTGGTTCTTATCGCGACAGTGGTGATGCTTGCCCTGAGCGCAATTCCAACTTGGTATGGAGAAAAACCTTCCATTCAAGTCACAACGTCACAAGTTGAACAGAGCGGCATTCTAAATAATGTCACTGAGCTCAACCAATATCTCGAACAACGCGATATTCAAGTGAACGAAATCGAGCAGGTTGGCAACAAAACAACGCTCGTGTTTGAGAACGAAACCGAGCAAACCCAAGCACGTCAGGCGCTAGATAAGCTATTAGGGAAAGAAGACTCGATTACCTTTTCTTATGTCTCCGTCGCGCCTAAGTGGCTAGGTGATATGGGTTTTAGTCCTATCAAGCTAGGTTTGGACTTACGTGGTGGTGTGCAGTTTTTGCTCAATGTTGATATTGACAAGGCATTTGAAGACCAACGTAACAGCTTAGTTGATGAAGTGAGAGACTTCTTGCGTCAGGAGAGACTGCGCGGTATTCAAATTTCTTCGGTTGGTTCTGAAGCTTTTGATGTTAAAACTGACTCTGATGACTCTGATGACTCGCTTACTCAAGTTAATACCTTTCTTAAGCAAAACTACCCGAACTGGGATGTGAAGCGTCATTCGGATTACCTTGCTGTTAAGCCTACGCTAGCAAGCAAGTCTGAGTTTCAATCTGTCACTATCAAGCAAAACTTGAAGATCATGCGTGATCGCATTGAAGAGTTGGGCATTACGGAAGCTTTAGTTCAACGTCAGGGTGAGCACAGCATTCGTATTGAGTTACCTGGTGTGCAAGATCCTTCACTGGCAAAGAACGTGATTGGTGCAACGGCGACTTTGGCGTTTCATGAATCACGCACTCCGTCAGAAGGTAAAGCCTATGGCGATGTGGTATTGAAAGACAACGATGGTCGTGACGTTACTTTAGCAAAACGTCCTGTCCTAACCGGTGAGCACATTATTAATGCGCGTGCTGGCGTCGATAAAATGGGATTCTCTGAGGTAAACATCTCTCTTGACCATGCTGGTGGCAAGATCATGAGTGATTTCTCAGGAGGCCATATCGGTAAACCGATGGCAACCGTGTATCGCGAGTATACGACTAACGCTAAGGGTGAAACTGAACGTAGCGAACGAGTCATCAGTGTCGCAACCATTCAATCTCAACTAGGTAGTCAGTTCCGCATCACAGGTGCAGGTTCAATGGAAGACGCGCAAAACCTTGCACTGTTGCTTCGCGCTGGCTCGTTGACCGCGCCAGTGACAATTGTAGAAGAGCGCACTATTGGCGCTTCATTGGGTGCTGAAAACATTCAAAATGGTTTTGCCGCTCTTGCGCTTGGCTTAGCGATGACATTGACCTTTATGGCGCTCTGGTATCGCCGGTTAGGCTGGGTAGCGAACGTCGCGCTTATGGTTAACATGGTGAGTTTGCTTGGTTTGATTGCACTTCTTCCAGGCGCCGTCCTGACTCTACCTGGTATCGCTGGTTTAGTTTTAACGGTCGGTATGGCGGTAGACACCAACGTACTGATATTCGAGCGTATCAAGGACAAACTCGCTGAGGGGCGTACATTCGCTCAGTCGATTGACCTTGGGTTTGGTAGTGCATTGAGCACCATCCTCGATGCCAACATTACAACCATGATCACTGCTGTCGTTCTTTACTCGATTGGTAATGGTCCAATACAAGGCTTTGCTTTAACTCTAGGTTTGGGTCTGTTGACCAGTATGTTTAGTGGTGTTTTCGCATCACGTGCAATTATCAATTTGGTATGGGGACGCGATGCGCGTCGTGATGTGAGGGTGTAATCATGGTTGAATTTTTTAAACAGCATATTCGTCGAATTCGCTACATTACTAATTTCGTATCATTCGCGTTAATGGTCGTCTCTCTCGTTGCGTTGGGGATAAATGGCTTAAATATGGGGCTCGACTTTACCGGCGGTATGGTCACTGAAGTCAAAGTAGACAACAATGTTACCCATGAACAACTTGTTGACGCTCTGCAACCAGAACTAGGTCAGTTCACTAATGTGACTCACTCAGACCAAGATGGTCGATGGGTGATTCGTTACCCAATTCCTGAGCAAGGCGAACAGTCAGCGGACTTGGTTAAAACGCTCTCGCCAATTTCTCACCAAGTGGATGTGATCAGCAATAGCATGGTGGGCTCTCAAGTAGGGCAAGATTTAGTCGATCAAGGCGGTTTAGCGCTGATGATCTCTATGCTGTGTATCTTAGGTTATCTGTGTTTCCGCTTTGAGTGGCGATTGGCAAGCGGCTCTTTATTAGCATTGCTTCACGATGTGGTGCTTGTGTTGGGCTTTTTTGCAGCAACGCAAATGGAGTTTAACTTGACCGTGTTTGCGGCAATACTGGCGATTCTTGGTTACTCGCTTAATGACTCGATCATTATTGCCGATCGGATTCGTGAGTTGCTTGTTGCCAAACAGTCATTGCCAACCGAAGAGATCAACGACCAAGCCGTTATGGCGACCTTCTCGCGAACTATGGTGACTTCGGGTACCACGTTAATGACGGTATCGGCATTGTGGATTATGGGCGGCAGCGCGCTGCAAGGTTTCGCTATTGCGATGTTCATCGGTATTCTGTCAGGCACCTGGTCTTCGATCTCCATGGGTACGGTGCTGCCAGAATGGCTAAAACTTGAGCCCAAGCACTACCTTCCTGTCGAGATTGACAACGCGCCATAAAGCGGTGAGTTATACGAAAGGCCCTGAGCGATACGTCTCAGGGCCTTTTTGTTTCTAGCGATATCACCTAGCGTAAAGCTTGTTTTGGCTGCCTTTTAACGACACCTAGAATAATTTATGCACTCACAGAGAGATAAATCGCAGTGGTTAGAATGAATTGTCATGACTTTGCCCAGATTCTTGTGAAGCGGCTATCAGATCTGATCGAAACAAAACTCAGAGAACAAATTTTCCAATGATTATGTATTCACTATTCTGGGAAAATTACATTATTTAATGAGTTCGAGTTTAAACAAATAATAAAAATCTGGATATTTAATCGGGTAGTGACTAAATATCCTTGTTTTCGCCATCTTATAGTAAAAGTAGTTCTTGATTCTAGTCACAATTAACAGCAAATAATTCACTTACTATCATGTCACTTTAATTCCAATAACTAAAAACTAACCCAAGATAAAATAACTATCTAGCGTGAAATAGAAGGATAAAAACCGACATGAGTGGCGCAATCATTAAAGTTTCAAGAAACACCGAAAATGCACCTGTTTCTGAGCTGTCTACGCAAAGCGTAGCATTCTCTCACTACAATAATATCTCTGCGCAGTTACCCCTAGACCCTGCTACTGGGCAGGTTGTTGTAGGTGATGTAAAAGAGCAAGCGAAACAGTGTCTAAACAATATTAAGGCGATTGTTGAAAGTATTGATCACGTCATGGACGACGTTGTACGTATTAATGTTCACCTAAAGAACATTGCAGACATGGAAGCAGTGGACGAAGTATATGAGACTTTCTTCCCGAACCTCATTCCAACTCGTACCACTGTGGCTGTGAATGCTCTACCACACGGTGATGCTTTGGTTCAAATGGACGCGCTAATTTCAAATGGCGAAGGTACAGCTCCTCAGGAGCCTTGTGCGCTTATCAAGCTATCAAGAAACACTGAGCAAGCCCCCGTCAGTGCAGTATCTACACAAACCGTTGCATTCTCGCACTACAACAATATCTCAGCTCAGCTGCCAATTGATGCGGAAACAGGCAAGCTAATTGAAGGTGGCGTTCAAGAGCAGACGGCTCAATGTTTGAAGAACATCAAAGCCATCATGGAGAGCATTGATGTCCCATTTGATGACATTGTAAAAGTGAACGTGTATCTGAAAGATCTAGCGGATATGAAAGAGGTCGATACGGCATACACGACTTTCTTCCCAGATTCGTCTATCGCACGCACTGTCGGTTATATGCCAGCACGTACTTTTGTTTCTGTGGCAGACCTTCCTATGGGTGCGAAAGTTCAGTTAGATGCCGTGGTTTCTCACGGTGATGGTACGCCACCACAAGAAGTGGAAGATAGACACGGTATTGTGATTCGAGCACATAACACAGAAAATGCGCCAGTTAATCCACTTCACTCTCAGACAGTGGCATTTTCTCACTACAACCACATTGCAGCGCAGCTGCCCATGAAAGCAGGCGCGAGCCAATTGGTTGCTGGTGGAGCAAAAGAGCAGGCTCAACAGTGTCTCGACAACATTAAAGCGATTGTTGAAAGCATCAATCACGTGATGGATGATATTGTTAAAGTAAACATTCAACTGCGTGATTTGGCTGATCTAGAGGCCGTAAATGAAATTTACAAGACGTACTTTGAACGTGAACTGCCAGCGCGCACCGTTGTTGGTGTCGCTGAAATCGCGATGGACGCACTGGTACAGATTGATGTGGTTGTTTCGAATGGCGAAGGCACACCGCCAAACGCATAATATCAATCAATTTTAAATAATGTGAAGAGGCTGACTGATTTAGTTAGCCTCTTTCTTATAATAACTGGATAATTATCCGAAATATTGGATAGTGTTTATTTTAGTTATTGTATTTGTAAAATATAAAGTTATTTTCGTTAAAATAAAGCCTGCGCATAGGCAGGCTTAGAATATATTTAGGTACTAAATTAGTGAGGGCGTTTAGGTCCATTGCGAACCAAGTCTTGTCCAGTTTGGAATACTTCCTCTGTCACCCAACGACCTAACACAAGTTGGTGCTTATCATCTAATACTGCAACAAATCGGCGTCCGTCACTGTTGTTGGTTGCGAGTACTACGCCAGCTGCATTACTCAGCCCAAGTACACCACTCTCTACAGCGATTAGGAAAGCCTCCAGTTCTGTTAAGTCTGCGATAATTCTGTCGTCATTAATCATTGGTCTATCTCGTTACATTTCTTACTTTTAGCCAAGCATATAATAAAAAGCAGTGGCTCAATTATTGGCGCTACTCTAACGATCATAGTGGCAAAAATCTATAGCTGCACGCCGTTAGCGTTGAGGGATTGTCCATTTAATCCACTTTACGACCGTTTACTCTCGATTTCTTCCATTCGTCGCATAGTGCTGCCGACTTTTATTGGCGTGGTTATTCTTTCATCATCAAAACAGGCAAGGGATTATTCAGATGAAAACAGTAACGTTAGCGAGCTTATTTAGTATTGGGTTAGTTGTTGCGACACAAGTCGTCGCGGCGCCGAGTGAGGAGCTGATTGCTCAATACAATCTTGCAGCAGAAGGCGATGAAGACAAGGTGGAACTTGTTCATCAGCAGTTAGAGACTCAAATTGCTACCGATGGCGCTGACCCATTGAGTTTGGTGTACTTAGGAAGCACTCAGACCCTTATGGGGCGAGATGCTTTTATGCCGTGGAACAAAATGAAGTACACAGAGCAAGGGTTAGCGACCATCAGTAAGGGGTTGGATCTACTGAGTAGTCAAACAACACCACTAGAACAACAAGAATACCGCCAAGGGTTGCCTGAATCGCTGCTTGCGCGAGCAATCGCGGGGGCTACATTTACCTCTCTACCTGACATGTTCAACCACTTTGAGCGTGGCTATGACCTATTTCTCGATTTGTTAGCCGATGAGTCGTTTAAGCAACAGCACTATGATGCGATCTCTTGGGTTTATATCTATGCCATTCAAGCGGCACTTCGAGCAGAGGATAAGACTCAAGCTAAACAGTGGGTCTCTGAAATGCAAGCTAGAAACCCGAATCACCCTATGACAGTTCAAGCTAAAGCGATTCTAGATTCTGCAGCTTAAGGAGGCGTTATGATTGAGTTTAAGCAGATTAGCAAAACCTATCGAATTGGCCAGCAGCAGGTACATGCATTAAATCAGGTCAGTGGTGTGATTAGCAAAGGTGAGATGGTGGCTCTATGCGGGCCGTCAGGTTCGGGCAAGAGTACGCTCCTCAACATATTAGGCTTACTTGATATGGACTACCAAGGTTCTATTGAATTATCTGGTCTTGCTTATCCAAGAGAAGCCATTAAGGCGGCTCATATGCGCCGTAACCAACTTGGCTTCGTGTTTCAAAAGTTTAATTTAATTCCTGTTATGACTGCGTGGGAAAATGTGGCCTATCCACTGATGTTAAATGGCTTTTCTTTGCAAGAGCAAAAACAAAAAGCGTTTGAAATCTTGGAAAAGGTTGGCCTTAAAGAGTTTGCTGAGCACTGCCCAGATAACCTTTCAGGAGGACAGCAACAGCGGGTTGCTATCGCGAGAGCCCTCGTGCACAAACCGCAAATGGTGATTGCAGATGAACCTACCGCAAGTTTAGACAGCCACACTGCCTCGGTGGTGATTGAACTGATGAAAGGCCTAGGGCACGAGTTGGGTACTACTTTTATTGTTGCGACACACGACCCTCGTATGGCTCTGCAATGTGACCGAAGCATTGACCTGTTAGACGGTACTATCAACAAGGAGGCAATGAAATGGGCAAGCTAATTCCACCATCATGGCGTATCGCGTTTCTTAATTTGCAGCGAAACAAACGTCGTAGTGTGCTATCTGTTCTGATCATTGCGATCGCTATTTTTGCTCTAACTTCAGCGGGTGGCTTTGGGCTGTATACCTATGATTCTTTGAAAGAGTCGACGGCCAGAGATACAGGTCATTTGACTATCAGCCAGCCTGACTTCTTCGAAAAAGATGAAGAGATGCCACTGGCAAATGGTCTATCAGATGGTACTCAAATCACCCAGCAATTGATTGCCAACGATAAAGTGCGTGGCGTTCAGCCTAGAATCGAGTTTACTGGTCTTGTCTCCAACGGGAGTAAATCGACCATCTTTGTTGGCACAGGCGTCAATGAGCGTGAGTTTGATATGAAAGGACCGTTTTTGGATGTTCGCCAAGGTAAGACACTGTCGAGCATTCAATCCTCTCGTTACGACCCAAGTGAGCCAGAAGTCATGCTTGGCGTAGATTTAGCGCGCAACCTAAACGTTAGCATCGGAGATTGGGTTACATTGCTGGCGACAACCAGCGATGGCGCGCTAAATGCCTATGACTACAAAGTTCGCGGCATCTATTCAACGGGTGTGCCTGAACTGGATAAGCGCCAGCTCTACATTCATATCAAGTCTGCTCAGGAGCTTTTAGGTAGTGACAAGGTCAGCACATTATCCGTGTTCCTATTTGATACTGAGCAAACGATGCCGATGAAGCTTTGGGTTGAGCAGCAGCTGGCAGACATGTCTCTCGCGGAGCCAGTTGAAGTGACGCCATGGCAAGAGCGCGCATTCTTCTATACCAAAGTTAAAGACCTGTATGACCGAATTTTCGGCATTATGGGCGCTGTGATGGCGTTGGTGGTATTTGTCGCATTGTTTAACACTATGACGATGTCGGTCACTGAACGCACACGAGAAATAGGCACTCTGTCGGCACTGGGGACATACCCAAGAGAGATTGTGTCTGGCTTTGTGCGTGAATCGGCCTTACTGGCACTGATTGGCTCGTTCATTGGAGGCGTCATCAGCCTGTTAGTGAGTCTATTGCTTATGGTTGTGGATGTGCAAATGCCACCCCCTCCAGGCCGAACAGAAGGTTACCCACTTAATATCTACTTTTCACCAGAACTACTCTCTATGACAGCCGTGGGCGTGTTGCTCATATGTGTTGTGGCAGCTTGGTTATCTGCATCGAAAGGGGTTAAGAAGCCAATAACGGAGGCGTTGATTTATGTTTAGTTTGATTAAGAAGATAGTTGTAGCGTCAGTGCTTATCGCCAGTGCTTCGAGTGTAATGGCGAAAGATGTCGCGACCATGGTTAAGAATGCCGATCAGTACCGCCTTGATACCGATGCCGCCAAAGTGGTGTCACTGGTCAGTCTGTTTGAAAATGGAGAGTTGGATAAAACGCGTGAGTACAATGTTTACACTCGTACAAATCGAGAGTCTCTAGTGCTGTTTAAATCCCAAGTTGAAGCTGGGCAAAAAATGCTGATGTTAGGGGACAACTACTGGCTAGTGATGCCGAAAAGCCGACGTCCAATCCGTATTACGCCGATGCAGAAGCTATTGGGTGAGGCGTCAGTCGGGGATATTTCAACCCTGACTTGGAGCGAAGATTACCATGCAACGTTTGTAAAACCGGAACAACTGGATGTAAACGGTGATTCCTTACTGGTTAACCACCTACGTTTAAGAGCGACTACCAAAGGGGCGAGCTATTCGAAAATTGAATTGTGGTTGGATGAAAGCAATGATTTCCCAATCAAAGCTGACCTTTATCTCCGCTCGGGTAAGCTCGCGAAACAAGCCTGGTTTACCCAAGGTGAACGTGATGGATTGCAGCGAGTTGTTGCCATGACGCTGCTTGATCAAATTCAGCCTGCGAAAAAGACCGTGATTGAATATCAGCAAATCACGCCAGTGGAACTAGAAGACAAATACTACAACCCTGCCTATTTAACTCGTAATGCGTTGTCGGAGTTATAAAATGAAATATAGCCTTGCGTTAACTTGCTTGATGGTATTGGCGGCGCCGGTAATGGCGAGCGAAGTGAGTTTTGACTGGGATTACACTCTCAGTGGCAGTACCGCGCAGCATCGAGATTCCTCTTTGCTAGGTAAGTCGAGTGACAGCAGCAGCGAAACGGTAGATGCGCTTATCGACTTACAACTAGAAGGCTATGGATTCACGGGCCTGATAGCGGCAAAAGGCACTCATGTTTATAGCTCAGATTCGTCTGAGTCATATGATGGCGAGTTGATAGTCCAAGAGCTGTTTTGGCAAGGCAGTAGAGAGTTTTTTAAAACTCCAATTGATATAACGTTAGGGAAAGTGCGCCTCGATTGGGGGGTAGGTTACGGCTATCGGCCACTAGATGTGTTTAAGCCTTACCGGAGAAACCCTGTTGGAATTCAAGTCGAAGAGGGAACGGGCGTCGCTATGGCGTCTTACTTTGATATGTCAGGTGAGTGGAGCCTCGTTTACAGTGTCTCTTCATGGACGCAACAAGAAGGTAGCCAGTTAGAAGAGTCTTCTGAACAGCGAGGTATTGGCGTAAGGCGATATGTTCTGTCGGGAGACAGTGAATGGCAAGGATTGGCTTACTATGATGACGTTCGTCAAGGTTTACTCGGCGGCTCATTTGTTACCGTTCTGAGTGACGCATGGTCACTGCATAGCTCAGCACTCTATCAACGTAAGTACTTAAGCTATATCCAAGGCGAAAATCACCAACCAGTTACCTTGGCAGAGCAAACGGACGCTGTCCAAGCTCTGGTCGGGCTTAATTGGGCAAATGCAGTAGGCAACAACATCATCCTAGAGTATTGGTATGACAGTCGCAGCTGGAGTCAAAGTGAATGGAATAACGCATTCGAGCGCGTGGCTTCTTTATCGAACAATCCCTCACTTAAGCCTTTGGCTTCATCGTACGCACAAGGGCTAAATAATACTAACTTGGTGCAACATAATATGATGTTTCATTGGTCGTTAGACTCTTCGAGTTGGAGCCAATGGTCTTGGTCAAAAGAGTATTTGTGGCTAAACAAACTGACTCCGACGTTTGATCTTCTTTATTCCCCGCAAGATCAGGGAGTGATAGCGACTCAGTGGTTGGATTATCGGGTGTATGACTCAGGCTCTGCGTCATTTTCAGCGGAACTTGCTGCGCGTTTTATGACGGGGGACAGCGAGTCTGTGTATGCAAATTTATCAGATAAGCGTATGATTTTTATTAATCTCAGAGGAAGGTTTTAATGACGGAATCGACAAACTACGCAGCAAATGCATTTAAGAGTTTTGCCTATACCACGATCTTTTGCGCAGTGATTGCTTTTGTCACTCAATCTATTTGGCCAAGTGCCTACCTAGAGCATCTGGCGATCAGTTTAGGCTATGGTTACAGCTCGGTTGTGAGCTCATTGGTGATCAGCCGCTTGTGGCCGAAGCTGTCAAATCAAGTGGTGACCGGGTTGTCGATAGTGGGCGCAATGGTTTTCGGTACGCTGAATGCCTACTGGTGGTTAAATAGTTACGAAAAGTTCTCTGATATCAGCCAACTTAAACCAGTAGCAATTCTTGGGTTTATCTTCTCAGCGACATGCTTTTTCTACTTTTACACGCATGAGCAAAAGCTACTGGCACAAAAGGAACTAGAAACAGCTAAACGCATTCAGTCAGAACAAGAGAAAGCCTTAGTTAAGAGCCAGCTTCGTCAACTGCAAAGCCAAATTGAACCGCATTTTCTATTTAATACCCTTGCCAACGTCAATGCGTTAATTAGCCATGACCCAAAAGCCGCGCAGCATATGTTAGGGAAACTGACGGATTTGCTAAGAGGAACGTTACAAAACAGCCGTAAAGAGACTTCGACTTTAAAAGCAGAATTAGACTTGGTTGATGCCTACTTAGCGATACAAAAGATCCGTCTCGATGAACGCTTAAACTATCAGATCACCAACTCGATCAGTGAAGAGGTATTGTTTGCCCCTTTGCTGTTGCAACCTTTGGTTGAAAATGCGATTCAGCACGGTATTGAACCAAAAGTTGATGGGGGCGAGATCTCTATCGAAGTCTCGAAAAAAGAACAGCTTATGGTTATCGAAGTCGAAGATTCTGGTGTAGGGTTTGCTAATGCGCCAAACAGCAGTGGCAATGGTATTGGGTTAGAAAACACCAAAGAGAGAATTGCTACGCTTTATGGTAACCAAGCGAGCTTGAAAATGAAGCAATCTGCCTCTGGTGGTGTGTTGGCGGTGATTCAAATTCCGTTCAATCAATTGACCTCGTAATAGGAAGGATTTAATGACAATCAAGGAAGTTACCGCAGTCATTGCCGATGATGAACCATTGTTGAGATATCACCTTAACAAGATGCTGGCTGAGGTTTGGCCTCAATTAGAAATTGTAGGGCAGGCTAAAAACGGTCAAGAAGCGCTGGAAATGATTGAACAATTCGAGCCTGATCTTGTATTCCTTGATATAAAAATGCCTCAGCTTGATGGTATGTCGGCAGCACGAGCATTGGGTAAAATGAACAGCCCAACCCAAGTCGTGTTTATTACTGCTTATGATGAATATGCACTACAGGCGTTTGAAGCCAATGCTCTTGATTACTTGCTTAAGCCGTTATCCGAGCAGCGCCTAGAGCAATGCGTCGCTAAGGTAAAGCAGCGAATCGAAGGGACGGCAGATCAAAACTCACCAGATATGGCAGCGTTACTTTCGCAAATTCAACAGCTTAGCCATCAAGTGTCCCCGAGCTATTTAAACTGGGTAAGAGCAACCAAAGGGGAGGACATTCACCTTATCTCTACCTCAGACGTGCTCTATTTTAAAGCGGAAGATAAATACGTTTCTGTATTCACTAAAGAAGAAGGCAAAACGGCAGAATATCTGCTTAGGACATCGTTAAAAGAGTTGCTCCAGCAACTCGACCCCGATAACTTTTGGCAGATACATCGTTCAACCATAGTGAACGTTTCAAAAGTCGAGAAGGTAAAGAAAGTCATTACTGGGAAGATGATGGTAGTGATTGGGGAGGATAAGCTCCCTGTCAGTCGAGCGATGCAAAGTCAGTTTACTAGCCTTTGGTGATCTCGTTTAAAATTTACTTATTCCGTTATAGTGCAAATTGATTCTCAACAGTTATGCTTAAAGCTATCAATACTTCGCTGGAGTGATGTGGATGGCTCAAAACAAACTCTATTATGTTTATGACCCTATGTGTTCGTGGTGCTGGGGTTACAAGCCAGTTTGGCAGCAGATTTGCCAAATTTTAGAGGGCAAAATTGAAATACAGTATGTAGTAGGCGGCTTAGCCCCTGATTCTGATCTCCCCATGCCAGAAGCAATGCAGCGACAGATTGTTTCCTACTGGAGGAAAATTGAGGACTTCCTTGGTACTCAATTTAACTATGAATTCTGGAATACCAACGTCCCTAGACGGTCCACTTATCCTGCTTGCCGAGCGGTGTTAGCTGCGCGTAAGCAAAGCGCAGAGAAACAAATGCTGACCGCAATTCAAACTGCGTATTACCTTGAGGCGAGAAACCCGAGTGACAGCGATGTGCTTATCGATCTTGCTGACAGCATTGGTTTAGATTTAGAACGTTTTGAGTCCGACTTTGGCTCGGTCACCTTGAATGAGGAGTTCATGCGCGAGTTGGATTTTGCTCGTAGCATAGGGGGGAATAGTTTCCCATCGTTGTTTGTGCAAACGGCTGAAGGACTTGTCGAACTTCAAGTGGATTACCAATCAGCACAAACCACCATTAGCCAGATCGAACAATTGATTTAGGCTTGCGATGCAAACAAAGAAACACCGGGTTAATGCCCGGTGTTTTTGGTTAAGGTTCGATTTAACTAGAGTTTAACTGCGATAGATTCGAATGGCTTGAGGTTTATTTCATTGCTAAGCGAATCGATTGAGTGACCGTTGCTGATTAAGGTCTCGACCTGCTGATCAACCAAGTGGTCGGGTAGTTCAACACTAATGGATTCAGCACTGAAGTTACTAAATACCACAATGTGTTCCTCAAGCCCCTTGCGCTCATAGGCGAACAGTTGTGGGTGATCTTCCAGTAGCGGGATGAAATCGCCATAGACAATCACTGGGTGTGCTTTACGCAGCGAGATAAGTTGCTGATAGTGATAGAAGATTGAGTCTTTATCGGCAAGTGCTTTCGCGACATTGATTTCTGTGTAGTTTGGATTGACCTCTATCCACGGAGTACCATTGGTAAAGCCTGCATGATGGTCATCATTCCATTGCATTGGCGTACGCGCATTATCGCGGCCATTTTCATGGATGGCTGTCATCATGTGTTCATGACTCACTCCCGATTCTGTCTTCACCTTGTAGAAATTGACTGTTTCGATATCTTTGTATTGTTCAATGTTTTCAAATGCAACGTTGGTCATGCCAATCTCTTCGCCTTGATAGATGTAAGGCGTGCCTTTCATAAAGTGCAAAGTCGTGGCGAGCATCTTGGCAGATTCAACTCGATATTGCTTGTCACAGCCATATTTCGAGACGACACGTGGGAGGTCGTGGTTGTTCCAAAATAGTGAGTTCCAACCTTGGCTCTTTAGCTCAACCTGCCATTTTGTTAGTACACGCTTAAACTCGTTTAAATCGAGTGGAATAGGGCGCCATTTATCACCGTTTTGCCAAGTCAGCGTGATGTGTTCAAACTGAAATACCATAGAAAGCTCATGCCTTGCAGGATCGCTATACAGTTTAGCAATCTCTGGTGTTGCCCCCCACGTTTCGCCAACCGTGAGCAAGTCTTTGTCACCAAACGTTGCTTGGTTCATTTTCTGCAGCAATGGATGCAGGCGATCACCGTTGCCTGTGATGCTTTTATCGATCTCTTTACCAATAAGGTCGATCACATCTAATCGGAAGCCACCAATCCCTTGCTCGATCCACCAGTTCATCATCTCGAACACTTTGTCGTGGACGTTTGGGTTTTCCCAGTTTAAGTCAGGTTGGCGTTTTGAAAATAGATGGAAATAGTACTGTTGATTCTCTTCATCCCACTGCCACGCGCTGCCACCAAAAATAGAGTCTATCTGGCTTGGTGGAGTGCCGTCTGGATTGGCGTCGCGCCAAATGTAGAACTCTCGATATTCGCTGTTAGGGTTTTGCTTTGCTTCAACAAACCAAGGGTGTTCATCAGAGGTATGGTTGACCACTAAATCCATAACGATGCGAATACCGCGTTGTTTAGCTTGTGCAATCAGCTCGCGCATGTCCTCCATGGAGCCAAACTCAGGTGCGATAGCTTGATAATCTGAAATATCGTAGCCGTTGTCGTCCATCGGTGACTGATAAACAGGAGATAGCCAAATAACGTCAATACCGAGTTTATCTAGATAGTCGAGTTTGCTGATGATGCCTTGAAGGTCACCAATACCATCGTTGTTTGAATCACAAAAGCTGCGTGGATAGATCTGATAGACCACACTGTCATGCCACCAACGTTTTTCCATTTTCTAAGCCCTAACTGAACTGATTAACTGACCAGACTATAGCGAACTAATCCAGGTAAAAATAATTGATTGTTTGAATTGCCCTATAGAAAAAATCAATACCACACGCTAGGCTTTAGTCTTCAGAAAACGGATGCGTGAAAGTATGGATAAGCAATATCGTTATTTTTATGAAGTTGCGCGACAGGGCAGCATAAAAGCCGCTGCTGATAAGCTCTTTATTAGTCAGCCTTCCTTGACGACGGCAATTAAAAAGTTAGAAGAGCAGCTGGGAGCCGACTTGTTCGTCAGAAAGTCAAAAGGTGTTGAGCTTACAGAATATGGTTGGGTGTACTTTCGCTATGTTCAGGAAGTGCAAGAAAAGCACATCCAGATGATGCATCAAATGTCGGATATGAAGCTTAGAAGTGGTGGTAAGGTTAAGCTGGGCATTGGAGAGGCTTGGTGGCAGTGCTTTGGCGCTGAAGCGGTGCAGCAGTTCACAAAACAGTTTCCTAACAGTTCAATGCATATCGAATTTGGCAACGGTTTGTCTATGCTGCATCATCTGATTAACGATGATATTGACCTGTTTGTTGGTCATGAGATTATCGGTATAAACTCACGTCATCGTGTTCGTTTTATTCCGCTTTTTCAAGAACGAGAAGCTTGGTATGTGCGTCCAGAGCATCCCTTGAGGGGCGAAGCCAATATCGTGGAGAAAGCCAGAGACTATCCGCTGGTTAAGGTGACACCTGATCACGCTCGCCATGGCGATGTACTTACGGAAGAGGGAGCGGAGTTGTTTACTTCTGCCGCGCAAAATACCCAAGTCACGTATGAGCTAGATTCGCTTTCGGCCAGTATTGATATGGTTAAAATGAGCAACGCGATTATGCCTTATACCTCTGAGATGGAGGCGCTTTTTGTTAACCAAGGTTTGGCCCTGTTATGGCTAAACAATAAGCAGCTTGGTCAGGTAGGGATTTACACTAAAGTCGGTGACTTCACCAAACCGACCCAAGCCTTAATTGATCTGATCATAAAAAAAGCCGAGAGCTAAACTCTCGGCAAAAGGACTGAACAAGTTAAAAGAAGAAAGTAAGTCGTTATTATTTAATGATCTGCTTTGCTGCCGTATCAAGGGCTTGTTTTACGGTTTGTTTTCCTTGCATCGCGTTGTCAATTGCTGCCCCTTCGGCAAACCAGTAAGCAGTCATCTGCGGAATGTTAGGCATGATCTCGCCATTTTCAGCGTTGGTCATGGTTGCTTTGATTCGCTGATCGCTTTCTAGGATTTTCTGGAAGCTTTTTAGTGTGACGGCACCAAGCGGTTTGTCGTCATTCATGATTTTTAACGAGTCATCAACGAACAGGTAGTTTTCCAATAGTTCTACGGCTAAATCTTCATTTGGGCTCCCAGCATTAATACCTGCACTGAGGACGCCGACAAACGGATTGCCCTTACCGCCATTTAGGGTTGGAAGCTCGGCCACGCCATAGTTAAGCCCCATTTTATCTAGGTTGCCCCAAGACCAAGGGCCATTAATCGTCATAGCAACTTCACCTTTGCTAAAGGCAGCTTCGGACACTGAGTAATCCATATCGGGATTGACGACGCCTTGGTTCACCATGTCGACAAGAAACTGAAGTCCCTTAATACCCGCTTCATTATTCACGCCGGTTTTTGCGCCATTATAGCCGCCTTCGATCTTTTCAAATGCGTACGCGCCGCCCGACGAAATCATTGGCCAAGTAAAGTAGGCGTTCTTTACGTCCCACATAATGGCTTGTTTACCTTGCTCTGCCATGTTTTTGTGAATAGCGGTGAGCTCTTCCCATGTTTTTGGCGGCTCAGGCAATAAGTCTTTGTTGTAGATAAGCGAAGGTGTCTCAATGGCGATTGGGTAACCCATAATCTTGCCGTTAACCGTGACCGCATCCCAACTGAAATCGATGAGTTTGTTTTTAAATTCTTGGCTAGGATTGAGCTCCTTTAGAAGGCCAGCCTCTGCATAGCCACCGAATCGGTCATGTGCCCAAATGATAATATCTGGCCCCATTCCTTTCGCGGCGACTTTTTCAAATCGTTCTTCTAAAGATTCAGGGTGCTGAACAATGACTTTAACGCCAGTATCTTGTTCAAACTGTTTACCAATTTCAGCTAAACCTTCATAGCTTTTATCACCATTGATCCAAATCGTGATTTCACCTTCGGTCATTGCCACAACAGGGTTAGAAGCCAATACTGCCAGAGTACAAATAGAAAGAGGTTTCAGGAACTTGTTCATCACTATCAATCCATGTCATTAACTTTAAGACAAGGCTACCTTTCCTCCAGTTAATGGGAAAATAGATTATCGAGAGTTAAGTATAGGAAAAAGCTATATCAAACGGTAAAGATGTGCTTGTGTTCAAAGAAATCGGCGCATCAAAGAAAATGCGCCGCTGGTTTTATCCTTGATAGTGTGAAGTTAGGAGATTACTCCTCTTTTAACAGCAAAAGTGCCGAGCGAGGTGGCATTGAAAGGTTTAATAGCCCGTTAGAGGCGTAAGATACCTCACCACAGAGTTGTCCATTGAAAGTACCTGAGTGTATATCAGCTCGCCAGACTGGCAGTTGGCGGTGGACTGTTTTCTCGCACAAGTTGAAGGCACAGAGCATGGTATTGCCGCCTAGTTTACGTGCAAAAACAAAACAGTCTTCATCGTGATGGACGGGAATATAGTCACCTTTCTGTAGGGCCGGGTTGGCTTTCCTTAGAGCAATCAACTGCGTAAACCAGTCAAGATACTCAGAGTTATCCTCCTGTTCCCAAGGCATTGTGCGGCGATTGTCAGGGTCATGGCTCCCCACCATACCGAGTTCTGTGCCATAGTAGATGCAAGGGGTGCCGACGTAACTAAACAGCAGCACACTTGCCAGTTTAAATAGGCGAGGGTCATGTTTAACGAGTTCAAGGAAGCGCGCCGTGTCATGGCTATCTAGCTGGTTTAACTGGGCTAGTTGGTTTTGCCATGGTAGTTTAGCTCTTGCTTCTGCTTGCCAATCGACAAACTCCCCTACGCTGATATCGATAGGGTCAAAGGCAATATCGAGTTTGGCTAATAAAGCTCTTACTGGATGGGCAAAGCCGTAGTAGTTCATTGCGCCATCTTCTTGATCGCCCTGCAACCACTGTGTCGCTTCAAAGAAGTGTTCTCCGAGTACATAGCAATCTGGATTCACTTGCTTAGCTGAATCTCTAAATGCTTTGACATAGTGGGCATTATTTGTCGCGCCTTCACCCTCACCAAGCATATGAATCACATCAAAGCGCCACGCATCGATTTGATAAGGCGGCCTTAACCAGTGTTTGATGACGGCTTCATCGCTGGCGTAGATATAGTCTTTCACCTGCTGGTTTTCAAAGTTCAGTACAGGGAGTGATTGAATTCCCTTCCAGCTGACGTAGTCTTGGCTATCACCATTAAAGAAATAGTAATCCCGATACGGAGAATCCGGTGATTGATAGGCGCCAAGGCTATCCTGTAACCCTTGTAAATTAAACCACGGATGCTCTGTTGACGTATGGTTAAACACCGCATCGAGCATGATTTTCATCTCTCTATCTCGCAGTTGCTGGCAAAGGCTGGCAAAGTACTCATTGCTGCCTAAATGGGGGTCAACTTGCAGGTAATCAGAGGTATCGTACTTGTGGTTACTTGGCGCAGTGAAAATTGGGTTTAAGTAGAGCGCAGTTACCCCAAGGTTTTGCAAATAGTCGAGTTTATCTTCAACGCCGTATAAGTCCCCGCCGTAGAACTCGCAACCCGCGTTTCCGCTTTCGGTATCTATGGGGTCACCCCATTGCTTAGCCACGACCGATTTTGTCCCGCCGGAGACTAAGTATTCTCCCTCTTTAACGCTGATTTCAGGTTTGCCATTGCAAAAACGGTCAGGGAAGATCTGATAGAAAACCTGCTCTTGCACCCAGTTCGGCGGTTGGTGGTGTGCATTGTATTTAAAGTGAGTCTCTTTTGGTGAAACTCGCTTTGAGACTCCTTTGGCATCAAGCCAGTATTGCCCGCACTCAGTCAAAAGCTTGAAAGTGTAGTGCGAGACATCTCGGTCATTGTTGAGAGGGAAACTCGCTTGCCAGTACGTTAAGTGTTCAGTGGTTTTGCTTAACGTCATCCCGACCAAGTATTCTTCATTATCTGGCTCATGGCGCAGCAAGACTTTGGTAAAGTTGACGGCTTTCTCGGTGGCTAAGGTGACGTTGAGTTTATTGTCTTCGCGTGTTAGCCAGTCAACAGATTGTCCGTGATAGATAAATGGTAGTGACTTCATCTTAACCTCTCAACTGCTTGAGATTATCTAAACATAGGAAATGGGTTGCCAATGGAGCAAGATCTAATTCGATCCTTGCACCGTTTTCGTCTACCTTGAGGCGATACGTTTGCTGATTGAGTTTATCAACTAGGGGATATTGCCCACTGCTTAATTGCCACAGCTCCACAAGGTTATTTGGGATAATAAGCTCGAGTTGCTTCGATTGCTTGTTACTAAAATTGGTGGCGATGATGATGGCTTGCTCATCATCGGAGCGAGCAAACGCATACAGTTTATCCTGCATTTCCGCGAAGTTATCAAAATTGGCGGCGTATAAGTCATGGTAATCGCCACACAGTGCTGAATGGTTTAACGTTAGGTTAAGCAGTGTACTGTAAAAGTTTCTAAGCTCGAGTTCTGATGGTGAAAGAAGGCCGCCATCAAAACGCCCTTCATTCATCCAGCGCTGGTGGGCAGGGACACCAATATAGTCAAAAATTGAAGTTCGTGATGGTTGACCAAACCCTGCCATTTCAGCGCCCGCTTCACCAACCTCTTGACCAAAATAAATCATGGTCGGTGAGGTAGATAAACACGCTGACACCAGCATGGCAGGTTTGCTTTTCTCGCCACTGCCTGCAAACTCAGGTGAAGCCACGCGCTGCTCGTCGTGGTTATCAAGGAAGTGGAGCATATGGTGCTCAATATCGCGCAGCTCATGCTGTATGCGTCCGATCTCTCTGGTCGAGCCCTTGTCCTGAATCACCTCTTTGAGTGAATCATAAAGATCGACTTTGTCGTATAAATAGTCCATCTTGCCCAGCTGAATATAGTCGCGATACAAGTCCGGTTGATACACCTCCGCCATGAGGAAGGCATCTGGGTTAACATGCTTAATCGACGAGTTCATAAAGCTCCAAAACTCGACAGGTACCATTTCTGCCATATCGTAACGGAACCCATCCACACCTTGTCCGAGCCAATACAGGGCGATATCGCGGAACTTAACCCAAGAGTCAGGCACTTCCTTATCTGACCAAAACTCAAGGTGCTCATTGGCAGATTTAAAGCGGTACTCTTCGGGTAGCGTTGCAAAGTCTTTACTGCCGTCGGGTTTTACCCCATAGTTAACTTTGACCGTTTCATACCAATCATCATGATTAGGTTTAGCAAGGCGTGAACCGTTGCCCGTCCATTTTGCGGGAAACTCATAATACGGTTCGACAAGGTCCGGATGTTTTTCACCACCAAGTGGCGGCTCCTCAAGCAGAGTATCGGGCAACTCAAACGCTTGATTGGGGATATAGTAGAAGTTGTTATCTTTGGCGTAAGCGACGCTAGTGTCATCATGGGCACCAAAATCGCTGACGCCTATTGGGTTGTTAAGCCCCTTGTAAACACGCGCAACATGGTTGGGCACAATGTCGATGATGACCTTCATGTCAGCGTTATGCGTTCTTTCAATCAGCGCGGCAAACTCTTGGTTGCGCTCGCTAGGGTTGTCGGCTAAATCGGGATTGACCGAGTAGTAATCTTTTACCGCGTAAGGTGACCCAGCACGCCCTTTGACCACACTCGGGTGATCATTGCTAATGCCTATCTCACTATAGTCACCAATAACAGCATGATGCGGAACACCCGTGTACCAGATATGGGTTATACCAAGTTTTTTAATCTCGACCAGCGCCTTATCTGTAAAATCGCTGAATTTCCCGACACCGTTTTGTTCAATCGTTCCCCATGAAATATTGGTTCGATTGGTGTTGCCAAATAGCCGAGTGAAGACTTGATAAATATTTTGTTTTTTCATTGTGTAGGGTAGCCAATTGTTGTTTTGTCAAAGGCTAAAACAAGCAAGGAAGAGCCAACTCATCCCTTTTTAAACTATAGGGGGCGTAGAAAAGGAAAGTGTGATTTTAGTTAAACAATTTCGCCTGAATTCTAGCAAGTTTCCACCAATATAAAGCTTGGTATTGATAATGTTTATTGCGTTTGGTCTCGCATATTTGCTTAGTAAATGGTTGTATTAAAATAGAATTATTTAGAATGGGAATGAGAAAACTAATCAGGAGTCAGGATGATGATAACAGCTAAACGATGGCGGATTCTCAAAGCCTTTTCTGTAGTTACTTGTACGGCTTTACTTTTATCCCATGCGCAAGCAGATACGCTCAAAGCGCATCATGGAATGTATGAAGCGGGAAAATCTGAAGCGCAAAATATGTTCTTTTATGAACAAAACGGTAAGCAATATCTGTACAGCGCATGGGGCGTTGTCCCGATAGAGGTCAACGATAAAGGGGAGTTTCGTGCGCTAGACACAAATGTTCCTTTATCGGGCTCTTTCTATCATCAAAAAGATGGGGTGTACCAATCCGGAAGATTCCAATACAGCGAATTTAAAAGCTTGTTTGGACGTGCCGATGTCAATAGTCATGAGCTCAACGTTCCTATGTTATTTGACGACTACTGGTGGAGTAACTTGAGTAACGAAACCAGCTGTGAAAATCAAGAGTGGCAAACTGACAGTAATATACGCTATGACCAAAGTGTAATAAAATCGCTTGTTGAACTAAGCCAACAATCAGATTCCCTCTATGCGAATACAGACAGTCTACTGATCGCTAAGGATGGTAAATTAGTCATTGAAAAGTACTTTGGGGGTTGGCAAGCAGACTTTCCTCATACGATACAATCGATCAGTAAAAGTTTAACTTCCCTCGCAGCTGGCTCTGCGATAAAACAAGAGCTGTTCGAAGGCTATCAAACAAAAATAGCAGACCTCATGCCGGCTTATGCCAAGTTTCTTCAACAGGATAAATCCGAGCTGACATTACATCATTTCTTGTCAATGGGCGCTGGCCTCAACTGGGATGAGTGGAGTATCCCTTATGGCAATCCAAACAATGTTCGCTCAATTGAAATGGCAAAAAACGATCCGGTCGAGTTTATTCTAGATCGTGAGCTTGCCGTACAACCTGGCAGCATGTTCCAGTACAACGGTGGTCTAGTGACTGTTGTTGGAGAGATTGTCGCCCAACAGAGCGGAAAGAAAAACTTCGCAGACTATTGGCGCTCTAGCCCTCTTAATATGCTTTGTTTTCAAAACGCTTACATGTCAATGCAGGCTGGTGGTGTGAGTAATGCTGCTGGTGGTGGTTATATGCGACCACGAGACATGCTAAAGGTCGGTCAACTGGTCGCACAAGACGGGGTGTGGCAAGGCGAACGAATTTTGCCTGAAGGTTGGATTGAACGCTCGACACAAAAGTATTTAAAAACCCGTGATAGGGGCGTTAGCTACGGATATTACTGGTGGTTAAGTGATGCTGAAGTAGATGGGAAAACTTACTCTGTTGCTTATGGCTTGGGATATGGTGGACAGATAGTCGCTGTGGTGGATGAACTCAACTTAGTTGTGGCGCGAACGGCGTGGCAAATGAATGGACCGACACCTTATCAAGAAATAATGGAGGACTATATTATTCCTGCATTTACTTCAGTTAAATAAGTTAATAAATTTACGGAAAAATTGGTATAGGCTCACAGATTCACTAATTGTGTGAGCCTTTTATTGTTAGCCATACTGATTAGTTTCTCTTTAATATCAGATACTAACCAAGAGTCTTATAGTGTTTTCTGGTACGAAAGTTCACTTTGACACTTGGAGGAGATTTCCTAAGCTTTATTTGAGTAAAACGTCAGAGGAAAGGAGAACACAATGGCGAAATTCCAACAGGACATCCCTAATCGCGTCACCGTATATCATGATGATATTGACCAAGAAAAAGCGTTAAAGAATGCGATGCTTCCAGAAAAACCAAGGTATTTTAACGGTTCACCGACTTATGAAGCATCGAGTGTGGATGAATTTAAAACCAAGCTCAGCCAAATTGGCATGTCACTCGACGTGTAAAAACAAGTAGAATCACCAAGGCAGCCTAAATGGCTGCCTTTTCGTTGTTTACAATAAATGTAATTTGCCTTCACTGTATCTCAACCCATTTTCCACATCTTGCCCCAGCAAAACAGGGCCATCTAGGTCGACGATTTCTGCACGCGTCGCGATCGGCAATGCCGCTTTCATGGCTACGGACGTGCCTAACATACACCCTACCATGATATCAAAGCCAAGGGAGCGTGCTTGAGCTTCAAGTGCAAATGCCTCAGTGAGCCCGCCAGTTTTATCCAGTTTGATGTTGACCATTTCATAACAGCCCTTTAGTGAAGAGAGGTCTTGTTTGGTATGACAGCTCTCGTCAGCGCAAAGCGGAATTGGATGAGCAATGCCTTGCAATAACTCATCTTGACCCGCAGGAACAGGTTGCTCGATCATGGCGATATCATAGTGAGCGAGACGCTGAAACAGAGACTCCAACTCCATATTCTTCCAAGCTTCATTGGCATCAAGAATGATTCTGCAATTTGGCGCAGCTTGCCTTACAGCTGCAACCCTATGTTCTATGTCTGACTCATCAAGTTTAACCTTGAGTAAGGTAGCCCCTTGTTCTACATACTGTCGAGCTTGTTGCCCCATGATTTCTGCACTGCCGATAGAGACCGTCATTGCCGTTTCTATATTGGGGTTAACGTCGAAGTAAGGTCCGGGAAAGTCGAGTTCATCCATATCGCAAATTAACGCCCACAATGCGCAGTCCAGAGCGTTACGAGCTGCACCAGCAGGAAAGTTTTGCAATTGCAGCTTGGCTTGTACTGGGGTTAAGTGCTTCAGATTCACTTGCCAAGTTTCGATTTGCTCTAGGACGGATTCAACACTTTCCTCATAACGTGGGTAAGGGGTACATTCACCGACACCTTGCCAGTTGCCCAAACCAATCGTCACTCTGACGACGTTACAGTGAGTCCGGGCACCACGAGAGATAACAAACGGAGTGGCAAGCTTAATTGAGTGAGCTTTGGCTTCAATGCGCATCTTAGCCACCTTTAAAGTTGAGCAATATGTTGAGCAATAGAATCAATACCAAAGCGAACCGGGTCTGTCACAGGTACCTTGAATTGCTCTTGCCAATCGGCGCATAAAGCGCGAGCATCCTCTTCACTGATTGCAGAAGTGTTTAAGCTTATGCCGGCAATCTGAACATTGGCATTAGTGAGCTTAGCAGCGGCTAAGTTAGCTGACAGTGTCTCCTCGATTGAAGGGACAGGGCAATGAGGCAGATGGCGAATATGCGGGCGACCGATTTCGTGACAAAGCACCAAAGCATCAGCCTGAGCGCCATGAAGTAACCCCAAACTGACACCTGCAAAAGAAGGATTAAATAGCGAACCTTGGCCTTCGATAATATCCCACTTGTGGTCTGTAAAGTCAGGACTAATCGCTTCTACTGCACCAGAAATAAAATCGGCTACTACGGCATCGACTGAAATGCCTGAGCCTTCAATCAAAATGCCAGTTTGCCCAGTGGCTTTAAAGTGTGCATCTACCGAGCGTTTTTTGAGAGCACTTTCAAGTGCTAGGGCAGTAAACATTTTGCCAACAGAGCAATCGGTGCCCACGGTTAAAAGGCGCTTACCGAGGCGTTTCTTACCATTTCCGACGGCGAGTGATTGGTCAAAGTGGCGTACATCGTGAAGCTGGCATTTGCCTTTCTCTTCAAGCAATTTTAACTGAGGAATATCGGACAGGCGGCTATGCATTCCGGACGCAATGTTGAAGCCCATTTCAGCAGCCTGAATTAACGTCTGTTGCCAACTCTCAGGGATAACGCCACCTGCATTGGCTGTGCCTATAACAAGGGTTTTGACGCCTTGCTCTTTTGCTTGTTGCAACGATAACTCTGGTAAATCTAATGACACGGCTTCTTCGCTTAGCCTCAGTTGCCCTTTACAGGTTTCAGGGCGCCACAAGGCAATGCCACGGGCTGTTTTAGCTGCGATTGGATCAGTGACATCGCCAAGAAAAAGAAGGTAAGGTTGAGCAATTGACATAAGCATCCCTGTTATTGATTGTTTGCAATAACAAGACTTTATCTAGGCGTAGAGTCAGTTTCGAATGCTTATCTATTTGTTGGGTATAACGTTAGGTTATAGGCTGGAGTAAAGCTGTTCCACAAACCACTTGGCCGCGATCGATAATGGGTAGTGCTCTGCATGAAGTAGAGACACGGAGACTCTAATGGCAGGTTCGAGTTGAGCGGTTTGCACCTTGTTCTGATAATGCTGCGCTGTCCATGGATCCACGACCGCGTTACAGTTTCCATACGTGACAAGTTCTGCAGCTGCGCTGTAGCTTCTGACTGAGATCTTAGAGTGATAGCTGGCGTCTACCGCATGAATAGCTTGGTGAAGTCGCAACCCTAATGGATCGCGAGTATCAAGCCCAACTAGCGGTTGTTTGTTGTTTATCAGCTCTGACAGAGAATAGCTAGCTTGGTTAGAAGTCGTCAGTGGTGTTAACACGGTCATTTCTTCACTTAGTAGCTCGCGTCTCACAATTGCTGGTGGCGTTTCGTCACCAAAACCAATCGCCAGATCCACTTCATTTTTGATCAAAGCATCACATAACTCGTCTCGGTTACCGGTAGAAATTTCAACGGTATAATCGGTTTCGCGGCAAATCTTATCTACGATGGGGGCAAGTAAGATGGTCGCAAGAATCGGCGGAGCGCCAATCGTCAGGTGTTTTTCTCCTGCCTTTATCTTGTTAGTCAGGTTTCTAAACTGTCCAAGTTGTTGATAAACCTTTTCAGCTTCAGGTAACAGTAAATTCGCTTCTCTAGTTGGGATTAAACGCCCTTTAACACGCTCAAATAGCGCGAAACCTAATTGCTGTTCGGTGTGAGACAAAACGCGGGTGACATTCGGTTGGGAAACAAAAAGCTGTTTTGCCGCGCCTGAAACGGTGCCTGTTTTCATTACTGCATAAAACACTTCAAGCTGTCTTAAATTCACCGACCACGATTCCTTCGCTCATTTATTCTTCAATCACTTTAAATGAATTTAGGTATTTAAAAAAGAAGCCTTTTTCGCTATTGACCTGTCTACCAGTGTAGGTTTTACTATCCGGCTCGCCAAAATAAGGCTAAAGATTTCGATACAGTGAAGAGGTATAGCCACTATGTCTATTGGATTTGATTATGGAACCGCGAATTGCTCAGTCGCAACGCTAGTCGATGGACAGGTGAAACAGATTCCTTTGGTTGGAGAAGATTACTATATTCCTTCGACCCTTTGTGCTCCAACATCAGAAGTGGTGTCCGAATACCTTTTTAGAAGCTTAGGGATTAAGCCTTCAGACAGCGTGGGTGAAAACATGCTTCGTCGTGCGATTAAACTCAATGCCGAAGAGGGGCTTGATGTCCGCGGTGAAGACGTCAAGTTTGGTCATGAGGCGCTAAATCTGTATCTCGAAGATCCTCAGGATGTCTATTACGTTAAATCTCCAAAATCGTTCCTAGGTGCAATGGGACTGCGTGATATGCAGCTATCGTTTTTTGAAGATCTGGTTTGTGCCATGATGGCAAACATTCGTCACCGAACAGAATCGGCTCTAGAGCAAGAGGTGACTCAAACTGTGATTGGTCGACCGGTGAACTTTCTTGGTCGAGGTGGAGAAGAGTCTAACATTCAAGCCGAAGGTATCTTACGTCGTGCTGCTTTAAGAGCGGGATTTAAAGACGTTGAATTTCAGTTTGAACCCGTTGCCGCCGGGTTGGATTATGAAGCATCATTGGATCAGGACAAAAATGTCTTGGTCGTGGATATTGGTGGTGGTACCACAGACTGCTCGTTTCTGCGCATGGGGCCAACATGGGCTGGAAAGCGCGAGCGTAGAGATTCGCTATTAGCACACTCTGGTCAAATGGTGGGTGGCAACGATCTGGATATCTTTACCGCGTTTAAGCAGTTTATGCCTGAGTTTGGAATGGGCAGCCAAAATCTGGCGGGGTTAGAAGTCCCGACAACCCAATTTTGGAATCCAATTGCTATCAATGATGTGCAGGCGCAGCGAAAATTCTATGGGCACGATAATAGAAAGCAGCTTCAACTATTGATTAAAGAAGCGCAGAACCCAGATAAACTACGCCGACTATTCGAACTATATCAAGGCACACTGGGATATGCCATCATCAGAGAAGCCGAGCAGACCAAAATTGCTTTGGGCGAAGACGACAGCTATCAAGCGAAAATTCAATTGCTCAATGAGTTAGTTTCTATCCCTGTTTCAAAATCGGATATGGAAGAGGCAATTTCAGTCCCGACAGAGAAGATTAAAGCACTAGTTAAAGAAGCAATAAACCAGAGTGGGATTGAGCCAGATGTCGTTTATATGACAGGGGGCTCTGCACGCTCGCCAATTTTAAGAGGGGCGGTGAGCGCGATACTGCCGACCACGCCAATCGTGAGTGGCAATTACTTTGGTTCGGTCACCGCTGGATTAGCTCGCTGGTCTGACACTATTTATTCCTAACGTTAGTCGTCCCACTTTTGGGACATCAACAAGCTAAATCACATTTTACTTACTGATATTAATCACATTAATGATTTATCTATCATTAATGTGATTATTGCATTTCAAATCTGGATTTTTGTCATATAACAGCCACACTTTAATAATAATTTTAATAATTAACTAGAGTTGACGTACTTCAAGTCGCTTAATAACTAATTGACTAAAAAAGGGTTGTTTGTAATGAGGAATTTAGGGTTTAGAAAACTACTTCTTATCTCCATTATTGCTCTGGTTGTTTTTTCGGTCTCTGTGTCTAGCTATGTTGCTTACATTGACCAGAAAGAAACGTTGGTAGAGGTTATTACCAATAGCAACCAAGAGTATGTAGAGAGTCAGGCAGATCAAATCGCCAGTAAACTCAATGAGAAAGTGGCAGGTTTAGATAAGCTTGGCAAACAGTTCGAAAGTGAGCCTATTACGGGAACAGAACAAGATTTCATTCAATTGACCCACCTGATTGCAGGCGGGATGAATCTGAATAGTTCGGTTGTTGGGTTTACCAATGGTGACGCCTATTGGAATCAAACCGCCAAGACTTGGCCGAACCACAAATACGATGGTGATGTTACAACACGAAGTTGGTATCAGCTCGGTCGGCAAAGTACCACTGCGGCTATGACTGAACCATACCTAGACAGTGATGGCGACACCTATTGGGTATCCATTGTTCGTAAGACATTTAGCGGCATGATTTCTGCCGATATGCAGCTCGGGTTTCTCAACGAAATCGTCAAAAACGCGAACGAGATACCTGGCGCGATAGCGATGATTATTAACCACGATAAAACCATTCTTGCATCATCATTCGAAGAGGTAAAAGCTGGCGAAAAATCCGATAAATACCCTTGGCTTAGTGACGTTGCAAAGCAATCACTTGGCGTCAGTGAGTCGGTATTTGATGGACTCATGGGAGATAAAGAGAAGTTATTTTTCTCGCATCAAATCAACATAGCGGGTAAGAGTTGGTATTTTGTTGTTGGTCTAGAAAAGGACATTGTGTTTGCTGATCTCGCTTCGGCGAAGACATCTGCCATCACCACTGCGCTAGTTGCCACGGTGATCAGTGTGGTTCTGGCACTACTAATCATGAATGTGTTATACCGACCAATATTGGTACTGAAAGAAACCATTGCTGGTTTGAGTCAAGGTAACGGTGACCTAACCCAACGCATTGAGGTGAAAACCAATGATGATCTTGGGCAGATATCTGAAGGAGTCAATGCGTTTATTGCTAACTTGCAGAACATGATGCTTGAGATCAGGGAAGTCACTGATCACTTGAATGAAAACGTTGATCGAATGAAAGATCAGAGCCAACGTAATAGTGTGATTCTGCAAAACCATGTTCAAGAAACAGAGCAGGTTGTCACTGCGATAGAAGAGATGAATTCGACCGCGGAATCTATGGCGACGGATGCAGCGAATACCGCTCAGCTGACACATAAAGCGAGTGAGGCGAGTGCAACATCGAAGAGTACAGTGACACAGGCGCAAAATAACGTTCAGGAACTGGTCGATGATGTCAGTACAGCATCTGATAATGTTAATAACATGGCGTCAGAGACGGATGGTATCAACACTATTTTGGGCGTTATCGGTGATATCGCAGAGCAAACCAATTTACTAGCCCTAAATGCGGCAATTGAAGCGGCGCGTGCAGGTGAACAAGGTCGAGGTTTTGCAGTTGTTGCCGATGAGGTACGTAACCTTGCAAGCAGAACGAAAACCAGCACCGAAGAAATCGAGGCAGCGCTTGCAAGTTTGCTACGTGGTAGCCAATCTGTTGTGGATTCGATGGACTCTACGAAGCAGAAATGTGCGCAAACCGCGGACGGTGCCGGCGAAGTAGCAGAAAGCCTAGATGTGATGACAGAGTTTGTTACCGACATCAATGATCTGAGCACTCAGATTGCGACAGCGGCGGAAGAGCAAAGTAGCGTGACTCAGGAGTTGAGCCGTAATATGTCGGCGATTAATGACATAGTTGGTGAGTTGGACAGCAATGGTCAACAAGCTCTTGAGGAAGCTCAGAATATCTCTGACATGAACCAGAAATTGACCGGAATCGTGGGTCGATTCAAACTTGACTAATATAAAACAAAAAGAGGCACCGATGGGTGCCTCTTCTACTATCTGGATAATGGATTAGCTGCGACGAGCCCAAACGCCCCAGCGAACAATGCCAATCACTTCAATTTCAGATTCATCAATGGTGTTGATCGGGTTGCGATCGGTATCTTCACCATACCAAACGTGAACTTTGTCAGCGATTTTAACCAATGTGAAAAAGTCAGGAGTCGGGTTATTACCAATACGAGCGAGAACAATATCATCGTTTGCCCACTCTTTATCTTTGGTAATAAGTGCGTAGCAACTCCAAGTTCTTGAAATTACGCCAGCGACAGGGTAAACCACACCAAAGCAATCGGCATATTCTTTGGCCACAGGCATAGTGTCTATCGCAATGGCATCGCCGGTTGTCAGTTGTTGATGAACGTCAGTTCGCTTATAGATGTTAACGGTTGCGGCTTCAGAGTCAGACAATAGGTTAATGGTCTCTTTATCTGTTGACTTGTCACCAATTCCAAAGCAAAGCCAGTGTGGTTCGACATCAAGAAAGCGAGCAATATCAGAAAGCTCCTCTAAGCTTGGATAAGTACGGTTGCTTGATTTTGAAAGGTAGCGACCGATGGTTGCTTTACCTTTGCCAATACCTTGTGCCAATGACGCGTTGTTCTCTCCACGCTCTTTTAAAAGCGCTATGATTCTATCTTGATAATTGTCTTGCATTGGTGAAAACCTTAACGGGTAAGTATTCTTCTCAAATATGAAACTACAAGAAAATATATGCTGTTTTTAAACACCTTGCAAGTTGCTATCTCTCATATTCCACTGGGTCGTTTCTGATTTGGGCATAAATTCATCAATAATTTATATTGATTTCAAAAATGATTTATTACACCACTGATAAATATGTCGTTATTGAATCTCGACCACTGAGCGAGCGCTTCATTCATAATCTAGACTTCGCAATCTGAGTATGGCGCGAATAAATTGCTTGGTGATTACCTCGCTATTACAATGTCACGTTTCGACGCCAACGGTTTAAGCTATCCGATACTGCAGAGGATGTATTAATGAAAGATCAAATTGCTCAAATAGAGAAACGAGCGCTAAAGCTGGGAATAGCGGCTAACTTAGTGATGGCGTTCTCTGGTTGGGCTGCCTACAACTTGTCGGGCTCAGAGGCTTTGCTCCTTGATGGCAACATGTCTTTTATTCTCTTTCTGACGGCTATCGTGGCACTCAAAATCACTCAGATAAAATCGCTGCGCAGCGAAACCTATCCTTTTGGTTTATACGTGACCGAGGCGCTATACAGCCTGATGAAAGGGTTGTTGCTATTAGGTGTTGTTATATCTGCGATAGTGAGTAACGGCTCTAAAATTGTCAGTTACTTGAATGGTGCGCAATTAGCGACAATTAAAACCGGTGTGATTGTTTACTATGCGATTGCTATGGTCTTGATCTGCTGGGGGTTATCCGCATTCTATTATTTCCAGAATAAAAAGATTGCCAATAGCAGCTCCATGCTCAAGGTCGATCAAAAATCTTCTTTGATTGATGGGGTGCTGTCCGCTTCGACTGGCGCTATTTTGGTTGTGATTGGTTATGTGCAAGTTGGCAGCCAACTTGATTTCCTGCTGTATATTGGCGATGCACTATTGGTGTTAGTTTTGGCACTACTGATGATAGGTCAGCCGATAGGCATAATTCGAGAGGCTTTTGTCGAGCTAGCAGGAGGTAAATTACAAAACGAACAGCAACATCAAGAGATCTCTGATTTAGTGACGGAACACTTTGCCAAGCAGGAAATAGAAAGACTCAATATTAGTAAAACCGGATCGAGCTATTTGGTCGTAATTGGTGTCTCATTGCAGCAGCTTCAACAACAAGACAATACTGTTTGGCGTGAACAAAAAGGTCAACTGACCAAAGTGCTAGCCAGTAAGTCCCCCTTTGTGGATGTTGAAGTGGTCGTTGTTTAATACCAACCGGAACAAATATCTGGTCACCCCTGCTGGCTAAAATCGCTGATAGCATCGTTATAGCTATCTTTTCAAAGAATGGTGTAGGTAGAACAAGTAGCTAGCTGCAATCTATGCCTTGCTTTAAGCGATTTTTTCTGTGCAATTATCTGATCATCTATTTATCCCTATTGGTATAACGACCACTCGACACGGAAAAGTTTAAGATGCCAGCAACGGCTTTAATGCGTTTTTTTGATTTAATCTGATCATCGCAGCGACTGCGACAAACATAACGGTGGCGGCGAGCATAAAGCCATATTGAGTTGCGTCATTGTGAGCCAAAGCCGCGATGGCAACATAACTGATGCTTTGAACTGAGGTTGAGAACATTGCCAGCCCCCCATCCACTCGCCCACGTTGATTGACCTCAACGGTATGGTGCATCCAATTAGTACGTGCAATGCGATTTAATGCGTTAAAGAAGCCAAAAAACAGAGTGAACAGTAATATATAACCTGGATGTTGCGAAAAACTCATTCCAACTAGAGTGAATGCGACCACGGCCATGGAATACTGCATGGTTGTTTGATGTGAGGTCAATGACAGCAATTTGCTCAGTAGCACACCTGTTAGCAGTGAGCCTAAGCCAAAGGTGATGTTGTATCCTGCATACCAATCACCTGAAACACCGTTCTCCGCAAACCAAATCGGAACTAACTTGCCTAAAAAAGTCAGTATCGGATACGAAAGGCAAGAAAGCAGAATGAAGGCGTAAAAGTGAGGTTCTCTTGCGAAAATGCTTTTGCTCTCTTTCATCTGTTCAATAAAGGGCACGTTGCGAGTACTGCGTAACTTTCTTCGGTAGGGTGTCACCATATAGCTAAGCGCGGCGATGCCGGAGGCGCTGGCAGCAAAAGCAGCAAACTCCAACATTCCCCACTCTTGAAGTAATATGACTCCCAATGCGCCTGCACCGAGCGTCGTGCCTTGCATCACGATCTCTTGCTTGCCTGATATAGAGGCGTATTCGTGCAGATCGTAGTTTTCTTGAGTAAACGCATTATTGGTTGTCCAAGCTAAATTGCTCGTTACCCAGAAGACAAGTTGTGCAGCGGCAAGTAACCAATGTGACCCTTCATGCAACCAGTATGCAACGAAAACAGTTATAGCCGTGGTTGACTGAATTAATTGGACCAATACCAAGAGTGATTTGCGCGAATGTCTGTCGATCAAAGTAGAGAAAAAAGGGGTTAAGACAAACGAGGTTGCGGTGCAGGCGAGTGCGATAAGGGCGACGAAGGTGCCCATGTTGTCCGACTCAAGCATGATCCAAGGCAGAGCCATCATAAACAAGCCTGACGAAATGCCATCAAAAAAGCGGCCGGAAAGATAAGGCAAGGTTCTGCTTTTTGCGATCAGGTTCATTGAATTTTCCTTATGTATATTCACCAACTTGGGTTACTCTAAAACCTCAAGCTAACTTGAGGTAAAGAACTTTATTCAATTAATTTGGAGGCTTATATGGAAATGAGCGTAGGGGAAGTAGCAAAGCGTGCCGGAGTTAAAGTCTCGGCACTTCACTTCTATGAGCAAAAAGGTTTGATCCACAGTTGGCGAAATCAAGGCAATCAACGGCGTTATCATCGGAGTGTTCTGAGAAGAATTGCGGTGATTAAAGCTGCGCAGGAAGTTGGTTTAACGCTAGAGGAGATTGTCCAATCTCTTGACCAGTTGCCTAAGCATCAAGCGCCAAATAGGGAGCAATGGGATCGCATGGCTTCGGGGTGGAAAGAGATGCTTGAACACAGAATTTTGCAGTTAAAAGCACTTCAAGACGATCTCGGTGGCTGTATCGGTTGTGGCTGCCTTTCTATGGAATCTTGCGCTATCTACAATCCTCAAGACATTCGTGCTGAAACATTTAAAGGCAAAACCTTGCTGACCAACCCTGAAGAGTGGTCACAAGGAGAGAGCGAACCCGAGTAACAAGGGCAGAGTTAAAATACTAAAGAAATTGCCAAATAAAACCATTGAAGCCACCTTGGTGGGCTCTATATGAAAGCGCTCAGCGAACAAGTAGTTCATTACGGCAGGTGGCAGCATGGTGAAAAGTACCATCATTTGTAACTGCATCGTTGGTAGTGGAATAAAGAAGTAAATAACCGCGAAAGCAATCGCGCCAGTAAACAATGATTGCAGTGTGCATAGAATACCAACTTTCAGACCACTGAGTCTCATATTGCACATTTGAGCCCCTAAGGAGAGCAGCATAACTGGAACAGCAGCTTGACCGAGTAATGAAGTTGCTTCATACAGTGGAGACCAAACTCCAATGCCAGCTAAGTTGAGGATCAGCGCTGCGCTTGCTGCAAGAAAGATCGGCATCTTGATGATCTGTTTGAACGGATTCCCTTCACTGAGTAAAGCCAAGCCAAGGCTAATGTGGATACAGGCTGAAACCACAAACAGTAATACAGCGGAAGCGAGAGCAGTGTCGCCAAAGGTGTAAGTAAAAAGTGGAATCGCCAAGTTACCGCTATTGCGAAACATATGCGGTGGAGCCCAAGCTTTATATTTAAGTTTAGACAATTTGCACACTGGAATCATCACCACCCCCGGGAGCAATACCGCGACGAGAGATGCAGTTAGCAAAGGCACTTGCTGTGTATCCAGCGGCATTGCAACCAGTGAAGAAAAGACTAGGGCAGGGGTAAATGCGTCCATGTTAATGCGGTTGATCGGCTTGAAGTCGGGCTTTAACCAACGTCCAACCGCGTAACCCACTGCTACCAATGCAAATACTGGAAAAAGTATCCCTACGACTTGTTGAAACATGTCCTGCCCTGAACCGTTTAAATCCTAGTCGCCAAAGTAACTGATTTTTAGACGATTAAACAGAGTAAGTTGGAAGTTATTAGGCAAGAGCACATTGCTTAAATGATCGATTTTTCTTAGTGCTGCGTAACAGGTTTCCAGAGCAGGACTGTTGCTCAGTGAGGATCACCCTCCCAATCATTAAGGAAGAAACTATGTTCAAATATTCGCTAATTATTTCGACCGCTCTTATCGCTCTGTTTGCATTTGTGCTCCCTGCTCAGGCGCATGAACACGGTATGAAGAAAGCCGATATCGTTGATGTAGCGGTTGAAAACGGTTCATTTAACACATTGGTGGCTGCTGTTAAGGCCGCAGACCTTGTCTCAGTCCTCAAAGGCAAAGGGCCTTTCACTGTGTTTGCTCCAACGGACGAGGCGTTTGCCAAACTTCCCGAAGGGACAGTTGAGTCACTGCTAAAACCGGAGAATAAAGACAAACTCGTCGCGGTACTTACCTATCATGTGGTTCCAGGAAAAGTTATGGCTGCTGATGTTGTTAATATCGACAAGGCAACGACGGTGCAAGGGCAAGATATTACGATCAAAACTATGAACAACAAGGTGATGGTTGATAATGCCAATGTTGTTGTGACCGACGTGGAAGCGAGTAATGGGGTGATTCATGTCATTGACCATGTGATTTTGCCCAAGTAACGCTGAACACCTAAACGCAAAAGGCAAAGCAATCAACGCTTTGTCTTATTCTTTTGTAAGACCGAACGAAGGTACTGTGATACATATGACAGAAGAGCTACATATTAGTCGCAAGCAGTTTTCCTTAATGGAAGATAGATACCGAGCGAAGTTAGTCAACAGTTTAACTGGATTCAAAAGTGCAAACCTGATTGGCACTATTGATGATATGGGAAACAAAAACTTGGCAATTGTTAGCTCCGTATTTCACATTGGCTCCAACCCACCTTTGATGGGGTTTATTAGTCGACCTAATTCGGTTGAGAGACATACGTTGGAAAACATCTTAGCCACCAAAGCTTTTACAATAAACTCAGTAGACGCTGATATTGCAGCCATTGCTCATCAAACCTCTGCTCGCTACGGCAAGCTAGAATCAGAATTCGAAGCTGTTGGGCTGACACCATTTTTTGAAGATGGATTTAGAGCCCCTTATGTATTTGAAAGCAGTTTGAAAATTGGACTTAAGTTGACAGAGCATCACGTGATAAAAGCAAATAATACGGTGTTAGTGGTTGGGGAAATAGAACAATGTAGAATCCCCCAAACAGCGATTCTGCCAGACGGCTACGTAGACGCAGAGTTGATGGATATTGTGGCGATTAGCGGTTTAGATAGTTACCATGTTACGCAAAGACTCTATCGACTCGGTTATGCAAAGCCCGATAGAGATCTAACCCCGTTGTCGGTTTCAGGCCAGATAATACAGTGGAGTACTAACAAAGCTGAACAAGGTTAGCTTCGAGGAGTACTCTGAAATGGAAGCGCTAGCGAAATCTAGCGCTTTCTATATTTCTTAAGAAGTTCGATTGGAATATGACAGTAATCATCCGGATAGTGCGTTAATCTATCTTGGTGTTCTTCATCGCTTTTGACGTAATTGGTCAGCGGTTTGACTTCCACTGCAATGTTTTCGCTGTCGGGGCGATTGGCAATATACTGTTTGGCGTCAATTAGATGAGCCTTGTTCTGGCTGTATATACCTGTACGATATTTTTCACCCACGTCTTCCCCTTGCTGATTGACACTGTAAGGGTCAATAATTTCGAAAAGATAATCCATTAGCTGTTCGACAGAAACTTTATCGGGATCAAATTGGGTGCGAACGCACTCAGCATAGCCGTCATACTCACTCGAAGTGGTATCAGTGGTTCCGTTGGCTCGACCTGCTTCGGTACCCACTACACCAGGTAAGTGTTTCATAAACTCTTGAACGCCCCATAAGCAGCCGCCAGCAATGTATATTTCTTCTAACAAAGTATTTATCCACTAACTATTTGCAGCGATCTTATTACAGAATACTTGGCTATTGAAAGTTGAAATTCCCTTTGATTCCCCAAGCTTTGTCTGTAGTGCTGAGTTGAACGAAATTATTTTTTGCATAAGCACATCTGGTTAAATTGAAATAGGGGGGCTAGAGGCTCAATTTGATGCCTTAAATTAGCGATTTGAAGGGGTTGTAAGCTGATGATTTGAAAGGGTTTGTTTTTGTGGAAAAACAGTAACTTAGAATGTTAGTCTTGCGTTCAACAAGGAGACACTATGATTACAAGCGACGCGATTTTTGAATTTGAAGACTTTAGCCACCAAGACTTACAAAATAGCCTTTTTGAGCGATGTCAGTTTATTAAATGTACTTTTGACCGAGCTGATTTAAGAGAAGCTAAGTTTGTCGACTGCCGTTTCATTGAACCCCAAGCCCTAGAAGCATGCAGTTTTCAACATGCCAACCTAAAAGATGCGAGTTTTTCCAACTGCATGCTCGCCATGTGCCAGTTCAATGGAGCAGACTGTTTTGGAATAGAGCTACGCAAATGCGATCTGAAAGGCGCTAATTTTCAACGTGCTAACTTTGCGAACCATATTAGCCATAAAGCCTATTTCTGTTCTGCTTTCATTACGGGGTGTAATCTGATTTACGCCAATTTCGAAAGGGCGTTGCTAGAGAAATGTGAACTGTTTGAGAATCGTTGGAATGGTGCCAACCTATTTGGCGCTAGTTTGCTAGGATCAGATTTATCGAGTAGCGAGTTTAGTTCAGAGCAATGGGGGACGTTCAATATGGAACAGTGTGACTTAACCCATGTGGATCTAGAGGGGCTCAACTTACGCAGAGTTGCTATGACTGGGGTAAAAATCTGCGATTGGCAACAGGCTCAATTGTTAGAGCCATTCGGTCTGATAGTGGTTTAATGTTTGTTTAAGCCGCACTTCAAGCGTCCAAAAGGCAGGTGGTAGCACACCTGCCTTTTACCTCGCTGCCTATATCTGAATAAAGGTAGCGTATTGCTCGGTAGTGAGCAGTAAATAGCCAAACAAGGCAACAAATGCGCCACCTACAAACTGAATCGCTTTAAAGGAGTGTTTTGAAGGGATAAGTTCAGCGATTGAGTCTTTCCCTTTTACCGCTAAACAGGCTATAGCACTGGTGGTAATTGCGGTGCCAAGAGCCATCATAATCGCACTAATAATACCGACTTCGCGTAACCCCACCATATTCGAAAACAGTAGAATCATAACTGCGCCGGTACAAGGTCTAAGCCCGACAGCAGCAATTATGCCGTAAAGTCCATGTCTATTTATCAGCAGTGGTGTTTTTGAAACAGCTTTTATCATAAGAACCACACCAAGGCAGATAACGCAGAAATAGCTGATACGGATAGCCGACGCAATGGCGTTATGCACTTCTCGCATGGTGGCCGAGAACATGGCTAACATGAATTCGACGATAACTATCGCTACGCATGCTTGTAGCATTGCTGTTGTAATGGTAATGAAGATCGCCTTGGATACGGTGCCGCGATTGGTGATCAAATAGGAGCTAACAAGCACTTTGCCGTGACCTGCTCCAAGCGAATGTAGCAGGCCGTAGCAGAAGCTGACGCCGATAAACCATAGCAAAGCACCTTGCTTGTTTTCTTCTATGTCGTAGATAAGTTCAGCTAGTTCATGGTTAAGAAGACGTTGGACATGAATCGCTTTGACCATAAGCACTGGCCAGTAGCTAATAACGGTATAGGCCAGTACGACGAGTAAACTAGCGAAAAGAATCTTTTTTTTATTCATTGTAATGACAGTCTATATAAACGGTTTCAGTGAAAAGCTGGCCGAGTGCCTCATCTGGGTCAGCATCTATGGGGAGTGCCATTGCGTAGGCCATCTGCTCGGGTGTAGGATTTGGCTTTTCAAGTCTGATATTGCACGCCATAATGTCACTTAAATGGATCGCAGTTGCGCTATTCCAGCTCATATCTACGTAGTATGTAGGGTCGAAAATGAGCAGCTTGAGGTTATCGCTGTTAAGTGGAACGGGCTTTGCCAGAGGAAGATCAAAACGTAGTGTGGCCTTTCCGCGTTTTAACGTGAGATCTGGGTCAATAGCCTTGCGATATTTGATCGGTTTTTCGTCTTGATAGAAGTAGGTGAAGTAATGGTGACCCAACATGTTTTCAGCAATCGAATTCGCTAAGCGTTTGAGCATAGTAGGATCTGACCTATCTTCTCCATCTAACATATAGGCGGTGGTCATTGCGTCGAACTCCCACACCATATAAAGGCTGGTAATCTCTTGTTCATTACCTTGGATATAGGTGTTCATCTCAATCCAAGAATGAGGGTGAGCGAATGCTTGAGCACAGCAAAACAGCAGGATTAAAGTGGCTTTTTTCATGATTTCTTATTGAATGTGAAAAAGATAAAGGCTGCAAACGCAGCCTTATACCAATTTAACGTTGCTTTAAACAGCTGGTTAGACTGTTCGAGATCGACTTCAAGAATGTAAAGTAGCTACCTTTCTCGACATCAATGTCAGTGCCTAATGGATCAAGAGAGCCAATCTTCGCGTTTGTACCGCGAACCGTGGACTCAATAACCGCAGGGGTGAACTGAGGCTCAGTGAAGACACATTGAACATTCTTTTCGTTGATGGTGTTACGAATCTTGTTAAGTTTTTTCGCGCCAGGCTTACGCTCTGGATCAACAGTAAAATGGCCAAGCTTCTTCGTTTTGAAGTAATCTTCAAAGTAGCCATACGCGTCGTGGAATACGTAGTAGCCGTCATTTTTGAATGGCTTCAACTCAAAATTAATTGCCGCAGCAGTGACTTTTAGGTTGTATTGGAACTTATCAAAATTCTGCTGGTAGGAGGCGGTTTGTTCAGGATTAATTGCAATCAGGCGTTGCGTAATTAAGCGAGCCACTTCAATCGACTGGCATGGACCAAGCCAAATGTGCGGATCATAAGTGCTATGGTGGTGACCACAGCCACATTTCTTGCCGAACTTTCTTAGCTCAATCGACTCTTGTTCTTGTAGCGTTAAAGCATGGTCAATTTCTGCCATTGGCTTAACAAGAAAGCTTTCTAAATCTTGTCCGAACCAAACGACTAAATCACTCTGTTTAAGGCGGATAAGATCAGAAGGTTTAAGTGCATAATCGTGAGGTGAAGCATTCGCATTTAATAGCGTGCTGGTGGTATCGCCTTCAACGATGATCTCATGAGCGATCATCTCGATGGGTTTTATTGTTGCAAGCACAGTGACTGCTTGGGCTTGCATTGATGCTACTAATAGGGCAGCGGTTGCTATACGTTTTATCATTGTGTTTTTATTCAATAAAAAAAGGCGGCGCGATGCCGCCAAATAGGGGATTAAAGGCTTATCCAGCGGTTTTGAGTTGCTAGGTGTGCAAACAGGTTTTGATTAAGCTGGTAAGTAGAGAAGTTCTGAACGTTGGTGCCGATAACTGTAAACATGGTTTCCTCGATTGTGATAATGGATAACAAAAGACAAGCATTGCTGAGGGTTAACAACCGCTATCTTCTAACTTAAATGTGTATTCGCCATTCTTGGGACTTTGCACCATTTTGATATGGCATTTGTCTTGTAGAAGTGGGTTTGTTTCGCTTTTATGTTCTTTAAACATGATTGCTGTAGTTAATGTAGGCGCTTGGTCATCCAGTGTATTGGTTACAGGTACATTGACGATAAAGACATCTGATAGAGTCAAAACGTCTTTGAAGTTAGATTTATCATTTTGGATGTGGCCATAGTGAGCAGCGACTTCAATGTCATCACCTTCTGGGCTTACACCTACAACGATGTTTTCATCTCTTTCTTTATGTAGGCCACTGATCAACGCTTTACCATAGACCATGGAGTCAGCACCTATCACTGCACCTTGCGTGGCTTTGAGTGTTGATACACGTGCTTCTTTGGTCACTTCCATATATTTCGGCAGGGCTGCTGCCGCTAAAATCCCTAATACGGCCACAACGACAACGAGTTCAATAAGAGTAAAACCTCTTGCCTGTTTCATTTGCTTTTCTCCGATTAGTATTGGATAGGAGCAGCCTAGTTGTTTGGCTACTCCATAGATTCTGATTTGATTAAGATTGAACGCCGCTTAGCTCAATAAGTAGCTGTTCTAGTTCTGATAGGCTCTTTAGTGAACCTAGGTTTATGCGCTTATTGCCGTTAACGACAATCGTTGGGGTTGCGTTGATGTAGTATTGCTTGGTCAGCTGATCGAAATTTTCGATATCTTCACGGACATCTTCACAACCACTGCGGAAATCTGTCGCGTCACCGCCGCAGCGCTCAATAAGGTTTGCTAAGTCTTCGCGGCTTCTTGGCGCAGTGCTTGGACGCATATGAATGCTAGAAATCAACTCGCTGACGTAGTTATCACCAATGTTTTGGTGATTTGCCGTTGCGATACTTGCCTGAATATCTTTACCTAATGGACCAAAATCGACCGGTACATCGACAAAGGCAATACCAGCGCGCTCTGCCATAGTGCGTAGCGGGGTATGAACAATGGCACATGGGCGACAAAACGGAGTGTAGAACACCTTAACTTGTGGCTCACTGGTCGTTTGTTTGTCGAGAGTGACATAATGAACATTCTCTTCAAAATTGCCCGCGTGCGCTTTTGAAGTGTGTTTTGCTAAAACGGCAAAGATAACCACAACGCAAAGTAAGTAAAATTGGGCAGTGTTTTTAACTTGCTTACTGAATTTCATAAATCATCTCTTTGATAACAAAAAAGACCCGTAGGCCAGAATTTGATAGTAAGTGCCATCCCTGGCACCTTAGCAGTTGCTCATTTTTTGGTTCGATAGCTATATAACTATCGAACCAGAGTGAGGCTATGCAGTTGTGTTGCCGCGATTAGAAGCTGTAAACAACACCGATTTTGAATACATTGTCGTTTTTGTATTTTGTATCGAATGACGCGCTTTCATTTAAGTTATTTGAACCGCTACCCTTTAGGTGTGTTTGTGACTTATATGTGTATTGTGCGTATGGTTTAAGGTCACCTAGCGAGGTAAGTACTGCCTTTAGTTCAAACTCTTGACTTTTTGCAGTAGCACTACCATCAGCAGTACCTTTTAACTCAGGTAAGTTCAGGTGTCCGTCGATATTTGCTCTTTTAACAATGTAGTTAGCAGATAGGTCTACAGTATCCATCACGTTGTAACCCACAGTTAAATCTACGCGGTGAACTTTGGACTTGTGGTTGCCTTCTGCACTTAGGTAAGGGACACCGAAACCTGGAACGTTTACACCCTGAGCAACTGATAACTCACCCTTACCATCGGAAATTTCGTAGCGGTAACGAGCTGCAGTGTAGATACCGTTATCGAAGGTGTAACCACCTTTAATACCGAACTTAGCAATATTGCTGTCTTTGTAAGTTGCAGTGCCGTCAATTGCACCTGGCATTGCATCTGTTTCATACTTGTACTCTTTTGAGTAGCCAGACGGTACGGTTAGATCGAAAGATGGCATGATAAACGCTTGACCCATCTCGATTTTGTAATCTAGAGAGAACGTTGTCTCTTTGTGACGCTTAAGGTTTTCTGCACCGACGATTTCGATGCCACCTGCGAGTCCACCAATCACTTGATCGTGGAACTTAAGTGTCGTTTCTTTGTTGTTACCGTGCGAAGCTTCAAGATCGAAAGCTGCGCTTGAGAATGAAGTGATTGCTGCTAATACTGCTGTTGCGACTGCTAGTTTTTTCATGTTAAGACCTATATTAAATTTGATAATGAAAAAACCTTCCTTGGATTGCTCATAATTAGAGATGATTCCAATCTCTCGTTTCATTATTGAGCTCGAAAAGAATAATACAGTGTTCAAATCCAAATGTGAACCCCTGAAAAGCATAAATGAAACAAATGTATTTAAAATGGTTGATGTTTGACATTTTTCTGACATTGATGATATGTTAATTTCATTTGTGGTTGGTTTTGTGGCGGTTGAATGGTTTTTTTTGATGTTGCGTGCGCTAAAAAAGAGCAACTATAGGAGGGGCAATGGAAATTTCGAGTCGATAATTGGAGAAAAGAAGAGGTTTTCGATATCCACTTCGTGGGGAATATGCTGAATTAGATGACTACGTTGGGCGAGTTTCTGTTCAAAAGACCCTAGTAGTGGTTTGTGGGCGTGATTGCTAGAAAGCGAGGAGATAACCTTAAGCGAATTTGGTCTCCACAACGCATAAAGCCCTAAACTAATATAGCTAGGGCTTTAGAATATGTGGAGATGATAAGTGTAAGAATGGATCGTTAGGTTCGTCTTGTTTGATAGCCCTAACTTATATACACATTGTCTCTAGTTACTTTCACCAACGACGACGACATCACCGGTTTCTTCGTCAAGGTAGGCGCCAATTGGCTGTAGGTCTTCGTCACTTGCTTGAGCGGTATCATGTTCACCTACCACAACCACGTCACCAGTTTCTTCATCGAGATATGCGCCGATAGGTTGGAGATCTTCATCACTTGCTTGAGTGGTATCTTGTTCGCCGACTACAACGACATCGCCTGTTTCTTCATCTAAGTAAGCGCCAATGCCTTGTTGATCTTCGAGTACGAATTCGTAGCAGACGCGAGCATCAAACACACCAGACATGCTATTTGAGTCGCCAGCAATTTTGCCCGGTTTGTTCTGTACTAGCCAGTCATTCGCCGCGCCGCGCAGTGGAGCTTCATCGCTTGACCCAAACACACCAGAATCTTGGTAACACGCCAGAATCTTGCCGTCACTAAAGCGGTGTTTAGCCACAATGTATTGATTACCGTCGGTCGCATTGAAGATAGAATCATTTGACGTTACATCGTAGGTGATCGCCTGACGCGCACCTTGTACATCGTTATAGATAGAACATCCGCCAAGAGTAGAAGTAGCGACAAGTGCAACAAGCAGTGTTTTAAAAGTAGTATTCATAATGGGTTCCTAAGAGTAGGTAGTAAGTTGCTAATGGATTTACCGAATCCAACTTAGCATTGCTGTTATTGGTTAGATTTTTTCAATCGGATAACTGAAAGCAAACGACGATAATCGTGTTGTATGCAGTTAAGTCTGAAGTTCGAATCAAAAAATAAGCTCTACGACTCGGCCTAGCTGATATTTCATTTTGTCAGACTTGCGCTGTTGAAATAGATAGCGCTCATTCGCTTGTTGCCACCCAGAAGTGAGCAAGCAACTAGTATGGTCACCGGATTCTTTCGACGACTCTATACAGCTTTGGCTGATTGCATGACATTCGCTATAGCTTTGGCTGATCGACTGGTTTACCTCTTGGTAATAATCGGCACACGAGCTAAGGTATGAAGTGCTGACTGAAAATAGGCAGCACCCAACGAGTGCACCAGTCAGCGCAGTAGAAAATACGTTCATTGTTGATTCTCCGCCGCAATAGAGTGAGTCATTGAATTGACCATTTTTCACCTCGATGAACTATGATGATCGAGCGCGCTATCTTCGACTAACAAGATATAAGCGCACACCGGTAGCCATTCCTTCGAGTAATTTATCCATAGAGACAACGTCAATTTCGCCGCCAGATAAATCGCGTAGAGATCCATCGACTAGTTTTAAGCCTTTCTTTCCTTGTTGGATCGTTAATGGGATTCCCCAAATACCTGAAAATCTTTCTGCTTTAGCGCGAACCGTTTTTACGCGATGTTCGTCTATATGAGTCACAGCTAGCATGCCTCTTGTGGCTTGTTTTCGTCGATCACTTCACTGGCTGGCTGTGAAATAGACTTCGTTGGTGCAAAAAGCAAAGCTAAACCGAGTAGTAGAGAGACGATACCAAACGCGGCATGAATGGCACTGCCGATTAGAACTGTGCCTTGAATGACAAGACTCGAAGCAGTGCCAATCTGGAATGCGGCCTTTAATCGAGCACTGACAATTGCAAAGCTAGCAATCATGCAAAAACTGTAAGGAACTAACAGTAGGGTAAAGGCTGCCATGTGTGAACGTGGCGTGACTAGGTTAACAGTTGCTAACACAATCAATTGGCAAACGACGAGGTTAAGTGCCATTAAGCCAAGATACTGTCGTCGATTTAGCGTCGAATTTTTAAACGTAAACACAGACTGAACTAACTGTTTCATTGCTCTTCCCATTCTCAATTTACTTAGCCTTGAATGCCGCGTGGTGCGCTCTTTAATGAAACCGTCTCAGTGGTTGGTGAAGTGTTTTGATCTTCAACCTGGTCTACCACATTTGAGGTAGGTGTTGCATTAAATAGGGCTAGAACGGCAAGCGTGATGATTTTCATACCTGTGTAATCCTGCGCATCTTGACTATCAAATAGATAAATCTGAGTTGCTTCTGTTTCAACACTTAACTTATGTTTGTAATATAGTTTCAATAATGAGTTTATGTGTCAGGACAATGTCAATTTCAATCACAAATGAAATGGTTTATTGGTTTTGTATTAGATGTAGTGAATTGTTATAGGGGCAATTAATCAAATTGATGATAAAAAAGGGTAGGTGGTCTCAGCAGAAATACTGTGAAATGAATTGTTTTACAGAGGAAAGCCGTCGGCGTAAGCTAATTACCTAGTACTCTGGTTTTGTGCTTTATGTTCCAAGAACAAGGTGAACGAAAAAAGAGAACAGAGTAAGTGCCGAGATACTGAGTGACCATATAATCACAAACCAGATTATTCGAGATGTTTTGTTGCTCATCAATGATACCCCTCTCCATGCTTCAATCGTCCTCTAAATACCCAGTAAGAATACGCGCTATAGACGATAATCATAGGTACTAAAAAGACGGCGCCAGCTAATAAGAAATTGAGGCTTGAGTCTGGAGCCGCTGCATCATAATAAGTCAGCGAAAAGGGAATCAAATAAGGGAAGGTGCTAATTCCAAACCCAACTCCAGATATCACAAACAAACCGATACCAAATAGGTAAGCTTTAAGTCCTTTATGTTGCATGAGAGAAGCAAAAAGTTGCCAAATGAAGCCCGCAGCGCAGATTGGTATCAACAGGAACACCAATGTTTTGGGGAATGAAAACCATCTTTCAAAAATGAGTTCATTTATAAATGGAAGCCATATGCTCACAACCACGATACTTGTTGTCATTATTAAGCCACATCGTTTGGCTATAATGTAGTAGCGGGTCGTGAGGTCTTTAGGCATCTTAATTATAAGCCAGCATGCTCCAAGCAGTGAGTATGCGGAGAGCAAAGCGAAAGCACAAAATAAGCTGAAAGGGGTCAACCAATCAAACCAACTGCCACTAAAAGATCTTCCATCGATATCAATACCCTGAAGAAGAGCTCCTAGCATGACTCCCTGCATTAGGGTTGCGAGTAGGGAACCAATAAAAAACGCACCATCCCAAAGAAACTTACCCCGTTTAGTCCTGAACCGGTATTCAAAGGAAACCCCTCTAAGAATTAGCCCCAACAGCATAAGGATGAGTGGCGCGTAAAGCGCAGGCATAACAACCGCATACGCAAGTGGAAACACCGCAAAAAGACCACCTCCACCGAGTACAAGCCATGTTTCATTGCCATCCCACACTGGCGCAATACTGTTCATCATTAAATCTCGTTCGTTTTCACTATGAGCACCAGGAAACAAAATTCCAATGCCTAGGTCGAAACCATCGAGAATCACGTAGATAAGTACAGCAAAGCTGATCAGTCCGTACCAAATCAATGCGATATCCATAAGACTCTCCTATGTTAAGTGATTGGAGTGGGAAACAGGGGAGGACTCAGTACCATCTGGTAGTCGACTGTCGAGCGGTTGTTCATACTTAGTAGGCGATTTACGCATCAATCTTATTAGATAGAAGAAGCCTGCTCCAAAGACAATGAAGTACACTATGACAAATGCCGTTAAGGAGATGCTTATTGCTGCTGCGTCTATGGGAGATGCGGATTCAGAAGTGGTCAATAACCCGTAGACAGTGTAAGGCTGGCGCCCAACTTCAGTCGTTATCCATCCGGCTAGGACGGCTATGAAGCCAGCAGGGCCGGAATATGCGCACATTTTGTGGAACCAAGTAGCCTTGAAAAGCTGGTTTTTTGTACGTAACCAAAGGCTTAAAACGCCAATAATTAGCATGCCAAAACCGATGGCGACCATCACTCTGAAACTCCAGAATACAATTTGTACTGGAGGGTGATCGCCTTCAGGAAATGCATCTAGACCTTTTACTTCGCCATCCCAGTCATGTGTGAGAATGAAGCTACCCAACTTTGGTATCTCAACAGAGAAGTCCACTTGCTTGGTACTATCGTTTGGGACTCCAAACAGTATCAAAGGAGCGCCTTTATGGCTTTGATAGTGTCCTTCCATTGCAGCTATTTTCGCTGGTTGATGCTCAAGGGTGTTAAGACCATGCACATCACCCGCTATGATTTGCACTGGGGTAACAACAGCTGCCATCCACATCGCCATAGAGAACATAGTTCTTGCTAATGGGTTGTGAGGTGCTTTGAGTAGATGGTATGCCCCAACAGCCGCCACGACGAAAGCGGTGGTTAAGTACGCTGCGAGCAACATGTGTACAAGTCGGTAGGGAAAAGAGGGATTAAAGACAATTTCAAACCAATTTTCAGGAATGAATTGCCCAACCTCGTTGATCGAATAGCCAGCGGGCGTTTGCATCCAGCTATTTACGGAAAGGATCCAAAATGCAGAGAGAAAAGTCCCGAATGCGACGATACAAGTAGAGGCAAAGTGAAGTGTTTTACCCACTCTCTCCATACCAAACAACATCACGCCTAGAAAGCCCGCTTCTAGGAAAAATGCAGTGAAGACCTCGTAACCCATCAATGGACCAAGTATAGGGCCAGTCTTGTCGGCAAATACGCTCCAATTGGTGCCAAACTGATAGCTCAGAACGATCCCACTTACGACTCCCATACCAAAGCTTATCGCGAAAATCTTTAACCAATACTTGTACAGTTGGATAAATTTGTTGTTGTTGGTTTTCAACCAAAGCCCTTCTAAAACAGCTAGATAGCTCGCCAATCCAATAGTAAAGGCGGGAAAAATAATGTGGAAGGAGACGGTAAAAGCAAACTGGAATCTGGCTAAGTCTACGGCAAGTGAGTCCATAATTTTCTCCTCTGTGTGCTCTCTTGCTTACGCTCAGTCGTCAAGCCCAGTTCAAATAACCACCAACTATTTTTGTTCTTCTTACTGATGAAGTGCGTAGAAATAAAGCGTAACAATGAAGAAAAAGGTGTACTCATGAGTTTTAAAAGCCGTTTAGATAAGTTGGCACCTAAATTTGAAGCAGGTGGAAAGTACGAAAAAATGTATCCACTGTACGAGGCGGTAGCGACCATTTTCTATACACCTGGTTTGGTGAACAAAGGACAAACGCACGTACGAGACAGTATCGATCTGAAGCGCATCATGATTTTGGTTTGGTTAGCGACATTTCCGACCATGTTTTGGGGTATGTACAATATTGGTAACCAAACCTCATTGGCGTTGCTAGCAAGCTACTCTGCTAATGGGTTAGCCGATATAGTTAATGACAGTTGGCGCCTTGCTATGGTATTTGGTGATGCCGAAGGCATAGCGAGCGCTTCTTGGTGGAGTAAACTCGTACTTGGGGCAAGCTATTTTCTCCCCATCTATGTAACAGTTTTTGTCGTGGGTGGTTTTTGGGAAGTGCTTTTCGCAATTGTCAGGAAACATGAAGTTAATGAGGGCTTTTTTGTAAGCTCAGTTCTCTTCTCTCTTATCTTGCCTCCAACGATACCATTGTGGCAAGCCGCTTTAGGTATAACGTTTGGTATTGTCGTTGCCAAAGAAATTTTTGGTGGGACTGGGCGTAATTTTCTGAACCCAGCACTCGCTGGTCGAGCATTTCTTTATTTTGCCTACCCTGGCAACATGTCGGGTGGTTTGGTTTGGGTTGCGGCTGATGGTTACACCGGTGCGACCCCTTTAAGCCAGTGGTATGAGCAAGGAAACGCAGGGCTAATCAATAACGCAACTGGCGAGCCCCTTTTGTGGCTAGATGCGTTTCTAGGGAATCTACCAGGCTCGATCGGAGAAGGTTCAACGCTTCTTATAGCTATTGCGGGGATAATACTTATCGGCATGAGGATCGCTTCATGGAGGATTGTTGCGGGGGTGATCGTGGGACTAGTCAGTACTTCAGTTCTTTTAAATTTCATTGGGTCAGACACCAACCCCATGTTTTCTATGCCTTTTTACTGGCATTTCGTCTTGGGTGGTGTGGCATTTGGTACTTTCTTTATGGCGACTGATCCCGTTTCTGCTGCCTTTACCAATAAGGCTAAGTGGGCATATGGAATACTCATCGGTGTCATGACTATCGGTATCCGGGTGCTCAACCCCGCCTATCCTGAGGGGATTATGTTAGCCATTTTGTTTGCCAATTTGTTTGCGCCCTTATTTGATTTTATGGTGAAAGAGGCTGCGATAAAACGAAGGAATCAACGTCGTGCCTCATAAGATTAAGAAGCAGCATTTACCTGAAAAGGTTTGTGCTGCTTGTAACCGGTATTTTGCTTGGAGAAAAAAATGGGCAAAGTGCTGGGAAGACGTAAAGTATTGTTCAGAGCGTTGTAGAAAGAGTAGATAAAGCTAACGTAATTGTTACCACGGTAGTGTTTTACCGGAATAATCGTAAAAGTGACCGCTTTCATCGACACTTTTCGACTCTATGATATCAATCAAATCTTTCGCGACTTTTTCTGGTCTAAATAACTTCTCTTTTGGCACGTTTGCTTGAAATGGTAGGGAAAGGTCGGTGTCTGTCGTTCCAGGGTGAAGTGATAAAACCGTTGCTTTAGGCATCGATCGTTTCCATTCAATTGAAATTGTTTTGATAAGCATATTGAGTGCTGCTTTTGAACATCTATAGCTATACCATCCCCCCAATCGGTTGTCAGATATGCTGCCGACTTTAGCAGACAGTGTTACAAACTTTGGAGCTCCACTAGATTTGAGTTGGGCTGAAAAGTATTTGGCGAGAAGCAATGTTGGCAGGGTATTTATAGCGATATTTTCTAAGAAAAACTCACTAGAGATTGAATTGAGGTTTTTCTCAGGTCCTTGATGTTCATTGTGTAGAAAACCAACGCAATTAATAAGCCAATCTAATTGGTAAAATTTTTCAGAGAAATGCTTTATCGATTCTTCTTCACGAATATCTAACTGGTGCCAATTAATTTGGTCGTCCTTGTATCCCGTGACTGAGTGAAAATAGGTACCATGTATTTCAGCGTCCACATATCTTGATAAACATTCACTAGCTAAAGCGGTTCCAATTCCGCCGCTTGCTCCGACTATTAGTACTCTCATTAGGTCTTCCAATTAAACTCATATAGTTGACTAATACGTTGTAGAGTTCTTCTGACATCAACAACCAAGTAGATAAATACACGTGTTCATTATTTAAGAACCTAATGTTGAATAAGCTTATTTTTGTGATCCAATCCAAATATTTAGTCCGTTTGTACATGAAGTTGATGGAAATGTGAGTAGTGGATGCAAATTTACATATTCATAGGCTAGATTTATATGTGCTAGGTTTCTTATAAGGGCTGGGTGTATCTAGAATGCCGGTTTTCAAAACTAAAAAATTGGCGCTTGGTGTATCTGTGTTAGTGCTATGCACTGTGGTTGCGGGCGTAATTATTGGGATGAAGGTTAATAAAAAGACCTCGTCTTCTCATATTAAAATAGGGGTGTCCTTAACGCCTTCCTCTTCGCCGTTTTTAATTGCCGAGCAGCTTGGCTTATTCAAACATTTTGGCCTAGATGCCACATTATTCCCTTGTTCTAGCGGAGCTGCTTGTACTCAGTTAATGCTGGATCAAAGTGTCGATTATGCCATTGCTTCGGAATCGGTAGTGATGTTTCAAAGTTTTGAAAGAGATGATCTGACCCTTCTTGCAAGCTTCGTTGAATCTGATAACGACCTAAAACTGCTTACGCTTGCCCCGGTTAATATACGCAGCGTTTCTGACCTTGATGGGAAGCGAGTTGGAATAGTAAAAGGGACGGCCAGTGAGTTTTACTTTGATTCTGTGCTAATTAGCAATAGCGCTCACGAGATTAAAGTTGAAAAGATCTACCTGCAGCCTCATGAGCTTGTGCCTGCTCTTCTCTCTTACCGCGTTGAAGCAATATCTGCATGGGAACCTATGGGGTTTGAAGCCAATTTATTATCTGTCTCTGAAGTCTCCAACTTAGGTACAAAAGGCGTATATCAGCTCTCATTTAACTTAATTACGCGTTCCCCTTACCTTGAGTTTGTAGGAGATGAACCGATTAGATTACTGCGAGCGCTTGATATGGCTAACGAATGGATTAACTCCAACCCAGACAAGGCGCTACGTATCATCTCACAAAGGTTAGATATTCCGCTTAATCAAATTGAATGGTCATGGGACGACTATTTGTTTCGTCTGTCCTTGGGTAATTCGCTACTTTCCAATCTCCAGCTTCAATCACGTTGGGCGATTGAGAATGGCTTTGTTGAAGATACACCGCCTGACTTTCGTCAAGTCTTGTATTCCTATCCATATCAACAAGCCGTGGCATTAAGGGATTAAGCAATGTTGGACTCACTGTTTAAAAAGATGTTTATCTTGTCGACAACCACCATGATTTTGACTCTGTTTATTGTTGTTTCTTTCTTTAAAATCAATGAACAGCAAAAGGTTACTAAAGTCGAGCTTGATCAAATCATCGATTTACAGCTGTGTGTCGACTTGTTGAGGAGCCAGCTATGGGTCTTTAAACAGTTTGGTGACGGTTCTAGCCTTAACCAGGTAGAGGTGGCTCAAGCGGAGCTCTCAACAAAGCTTACTGCATACAAAGGGAGCAATATCCAACTCGACAATATTCAACGGATGAACCATAGCTTGCACACCCTTTTGATTAGAGAAAAGGAACTCTACTTTGTCGAGGCAGAAGGAGGTGTCGATGACGTTGCTTCCATTCTAACTGCAAGGAATCTGCTTCACTCGCGCTACAATATGATAGTTCAAAACATGACGGAAGAATTGGCTTACGTTCACCGATTGGTGGTTAAGAGAAATGCTTCTTCGCTTGAAAAAGTTATGTCTACTGCAGCGGCTTGGTTAATCCTTTGTTCGATTTTAGTAAGTGTCACTGCTTGGCTAATTCTGTTCCGCTTTAAATCAGGGGCTGAAGCGATGAAAGCAGCGATTCTGAATCTAGCGCAGGGTCGATTAGATACCAAAGTCGAAGCAGTGAAGATGGACAGTGAGTTTCGTGTGATCGCGAATTTCTTTAACCAGATGACGGTCTCTCTGTGTCACTCGACAGTGACCAAGCAAGAGCTCGAAGAAGAGATCATTCGACAAACCAAACAGCTCAAGCATAAGCAAGAACAACTGCTGTTTTTATCAGAGCATGATCCTCTCACCAACTTAATGAATAGGAGAGCATTCGATAAACAGCTTGAGCAGTCGATTGTTAAGGCCAAGCGAACAGGGCATAAATTCGCGCTACTGTTTATCGACTTAGACGACTTCAAAAACGTCAACGACAATTACGGCCACGATGCAGGCGATTATGTCTTAGTTAAAATAGCCGAGCGCCTTTCAGATTGTGTGCGCGAATCTGATGTTGTTGGCAGGTTGGGTGGCGATGAATTCGTGGTGTGCCTCGATTTGCTAAAAGATTTGGAAGGTGTACCCGGGAAAATAGAGCAAATTGGTGAAGTCATTAAATCACCGATTGTGTTTGGTGGGCATTCATTAAGCGTAGGATCGAGTATTGGCATTGCTTGTTTCCCGGAGCAGGGTACGACGAAAGATGAGCTAATCTGTATCGCTGATAAAGCCATGTATGTTCAGAAAGAATGTAAGGATCAAGTACAGGCTGAGCAAGAAGAAAAATCGGATTCGAAAAAGACGCAAAACGTTGTAAAGCTGTTTGCGCAAGGTAATAAGCAATAGCTCAGTGTAAAATAGGATTAACACCTTCAAAACATGTGATTTGTCACTAATTCTAGACTTCTTTATCAATAATCGACATTTTATGCAGGTTTGATTCACGCCTCTTTTGTGAATCGTAAAGGGATAGGAAGTCTAAGAATGGATAAAGAACATAGTATGCGCGAGAACTTACTCGCCTTGATTCTCGGTAGTGCCTTAGTATCTTTGGGTGTTATCTTTTACAATAAAGTCGGTTTGTTAACTGGTGGTACAGCCGGTTTAGCGATCTTTTTTACTAAAGTCAGTGACTTTAGCTTTGGTCAGGTGTTCTTCGCACTAAACCTACCGTTTTATCTCCTCTCAATCACTCGCATGGGCTGGCGCTTTACACTCAATACTTTTATTGCAGTAACGATCGTGTCTTTTGCCGTTGACCATTTGCATCATGTGATTGAAATTGCACGTATTGACCCGTTTTATGCCGCCTTACTTGGTGGTGGCATGATAGGCATTGGCATGCTAGTCATATTCCGCCATAAAATGAGTCTCGGTGGTTTCAATATTCTTGCTCTGTTCTTACAAGAGCGATTTGGGATTCGTGCTGGAAAAGTACAGATGGCGCTCGACTGTTCTATTGTTGTGATGTCGCTGTTTATTGTCGATATCTCATTGATTCTACTCTCAGTGGTGGGAGCAATAGCGACCAACTTAATATTGGCAATGAACCACAAGCCAGGGCGTTATCAGCCACAGGCAACGACGGTTTAAGGCTACATATTTAAAAGGCTTAGCAATTTGCTAAGCCTTTTAATTTTCTACCTATTGTTCAACGCTTGATTAAACAGCGAAACCTCTTTGGAATCTATTGAGTATCCGTTATTGCAGGCTGCGTGTAGCGTTGCCGCGTATTCAATATTAAAGTAGCGAAAAAGTCCTTCAAAGAAGCTGTCAAAAATCGGGCAGATCGCTTGTTTACCTGAACTGGTGAGTACAAAACCGCGTTTAGACTCTAGTGCTCTTGCTTTAGGCTTTAGATCTGCAACATCTAACAGCTCTGTCATCCTATCAATTAGCGCCTTCATAGGGGCTGTTACTGAATACCAGTAGATGGGTGACGCAAAGACAATATTGTCTGATTCAAGCATCTTTTCAACAAGCGGATAAAAATCATCGGCTGGATAGCGGTTCTCATATCGATAGGGGGTGATAGTGAGCGAGTCAATATCGACAACCTCGACAGTATGATCTGCTGCTATGTGTTCAATTGTCTTGGCGGTATTACCTTGTTTGTTCGCACTAGAGAAGAGTATTAATGTCTTCATTTATAAGTCCTTTTCAATGTCATCGAGATTCGATGAAAGGACTATAAAACCTCAACCATAGTTGAGGTAAAGCACTTATTACTTTTTACTAATCACTAGTTAGCTGCTAACAATTTTGATAGACGAGAAATACAGTTGATACCCTCTGGTACCTGAGTCTGTTGTGGGTTGTAATAAATCGCCTGCAAACCCGCTTCAAGCGTTGGGTATATATCTTTATCTATGTTGTCGCCAACCATCGTCACTTCTGAAGCGCTGTCACCGAGAGATTCGAGTATTGCTTGGTAAAACTCAGGGCTATTTTTCTCAAGACCTAAGTTCGCTTTACAGAAATAGCCATTGATATAAGGGTCAAGCCCCGCGCGTTCAAACGCTTGCTGAATTTCAGATTCGGTAGAGTCTTGCGCACTGGTTGCAACGTAGATAGTGTGATTTTTACTCAGTTCTTTAAGTGTCTCTTCAGCTTCGTCAATAGCTTCGACTTGAGGCCAAAGATACATTTTTCCCTTTTGCTCAGCGAAGTCGACCATGAGGGTGTCCCCCCAATCGAACAGATAGACATGGCTCATCCTAAGCCTCCTATTAGCTTAATTGGTTTATCAAAATTCATTCTAACCTTAGCGAGGTAAATTTCACCACTAATTGTTTATATTTACCATGTGAATACTTCGAATATGGTTTGGTTTGTATTAAGTGATTGTTTTATAAGATGTAGTGTGTTGGCATTCGATTTGCTCTTACTGCTGACATTATAAAAAAGAATTAGATGTTGGTTTATGTATCATTCATTTTTATAAATTTTGCAGGCTAGCCGGATAGTTTCGAGTAAATTGGTGTCGAAGCACTATCCGCACGTATAAATAACGATAATAGAAAACAAGGATTTCTGATGACGACTAAGCCGTTACGTTGGTTGCTACCTTTTATCATCTTAGGTGGTGCTTATGCTGGTTATTCAACCATTGCCTCTAGTGCGCCTGAATCTTTAGAAAGTAAGCCCGCCAAGGCACCTCCAATCGTGAAAGTCTCTAAGGTTGCGTCGAGCGATCACAAAGTAGTGATTACTAGCCACGGAGAGCTTCAACCCGTTGAAGTTACGCAGCTTTCCTCTCAAGTGTCCGGTGAGGTGGTTAGTTGGCATCCGAACTTTGTTGTCGGTGGAATCGTTAAGCGTGGTGAAATACTGTTTCGTATTGAGAGTGATAACTATCAAGCAGCAGTGCTTCAAGCCGAGGCGCAATTAGCGAGTGCTAGAGCGGCGTTAATCGAGGAGAAAGCAAAGGCTGAAGTAGCAAAACGTCAGGCTAAAAACCTACCGCAAAAACAGGTAACAGACCTGTATTTGCGTAAACCACAGCTGCTTAGTGCCGATGCGCAAGTGAAGTCAGCCTTAGCAGCGCTTAAACGTGCAAATCGCGATCTGGAAAACTGTAAGGTGGTCGCTCCCTATGATGCGCTAGTGGTAGCAAAAGATATAGGTGTTGGCCAATTTATCTCAGCGGGGGCGCATGTTGCGACTCTTAACAATGTGGAAGCAGGCGAGATTCACATTCCTATCGCAGGGTTCGACAGTGCGTTCTTACCTCAAGATTACGCAGGTATCTCAGCTCAAATCATTCAGAGAGGCATCGTTAGTACCCGTCGTGAAGGCATCATTGATCGCGATTTAGGCGTGGTTGATAGCAGCACTCGAATGATAAACATGGTAGTCAGGGTTGATAACCCCTATGCAATTGATAGTGAACAAGCACCAATGAAGTTTGGCTCTTATGTCGAGGTTCAATTTGCAGGTAAAGAGTTAAAGCATATCTACCGCCTTCCACAAGAGCTGGTCAACAATCAACAGGTTTGGGTCGTGAATGAACAAAACCAACTTGAGCCACGCGTAGTCAACGTTTTGCGGGCGGAAAAAGAGTTCATGCTGATCAATCAAGGCTTAAGTGATGATGACCAAATCGTGTTGACTGTACCTGAGTATCCGCAAAAAGGGCTGCAAGTAGAAGTCGCGGTTCAAGATAGTTCATCGGATAGGTAGAGGCGAGTCATGGAAGAGAACAAACAGAAAGGTTTGATCGCCTATTTTGCCAATAACTCTGTCGCGGCAAACCTGCTAATGGCCTTTATATTGATCATTGGTACGGTTAGCTTCTTCTTTATACAGCGACAAATGTTCCCAAATATTGAAGTGAACTACATCAATGTCAGTGCTCAGTATCCGGGAGCTTCACCGCAAGAGATTGAAGAAAGCATCCTGATCAAGTTAGAAGAGTCGCTCAAAGATGTTACGGGCATTAAAAAAGCCGTGTCGAGTGCTTATCGAGGCAGTGGCAACATTGAGCTCGAAATCGGTGTCGATGAAGATATTGATGCTGTGCTTGATAAAGTGAAACAGAAGGTCGATTCGACTTCTAATTTCCCAGACGCAATGGAGCCGATTCAAGTTTATCAATATGAATGGCGACAAGATGTTATTGAGATGGCGTTAGTTGGTGATAGAACCCTGCTTGAGCTTAAGCCTATTGCCAAACAAATAGAAGATGAGCTTCTTCAGCTGAATAATGTTGCTCTGGTAGAGCTCGGTGCTCCGGAATATGAAATTGCTGTTGAAATAGAGCCTAGAGTTCTTCAAAAGTATAGCCTGACACTCAATGATGTCAGTAATGCAATCAAGCGTTACTCAGCGAACTACTCTGCTGGTGAAGTGAGAACCAATGCCGGAATGATATCGGTTCGAATAGAGAACCAGTATTACAAAGGCGAAGAGTTCAGAGCCATTCCAGTCAAGATTGGCGCAAATGGCGGTAAAGTGTTGTTGCAAGATATCGCAACGATCAAAGATGGATTTACGGAAGATGATCGATACTTCCGTTACTCTGGCCAAAACGCAATGTATCTGTCGGTTAAAGCAACCAAAGACCAAAATATGGTGACCGTTGCTGAGTCCGTCAAAGCTTACATCGAGCAGAAAAACCAAACTTTGCCGTCTGACTTAAGAATCAAAACACTGGTCGATATGACCTATTATCTTAACGCTCGCCTCGATATGATGCTCAAGAACCTATTGCAAGGTGCAGTCTTGGTTGCACTCATGCTAAGTCTTTTCTTGCGCGTTAAGCTTGCCATGTGGGTGATGATAGGGCTTCCGGTGTGTTTCTTGGGCGCAGTGATGATGATGCCTGCCATTGGCGTGAGTATTAACATCATTTCTTTGTTCGCATTTATCATGGTGCTCGGTATTGTCGTTGATGATGCCATCGTCATAGGGGAGAGCGCCTACAGCGAAATTGAAAAAAGTGGAGGCGGTGTAGAAAACGTGGTTCGTGGCGTAAAACGTGTCGCGACTCCAGCAACGTTTGGTGTGCTTACGACTATGGCCGTGTTTGCGCCATTTTTAATGTCAAAAGGCATAGAGAGTGCGTTCTTCTTTGGCATCGCTTCCATCGTGATTCTTTGTCTGTTCTTTAGTTTGATTGAGTCTAAGCTGATTTTGCCCTCGCACTTGGCACACTCTAAGTTTAAGCCGATCAAAAAAGGCAGTTGGCGAGATAGATTCAACACACGTTTTTTTGGTTTTATCAATGGACCTTACAAAAGGTTTGTAAAGTGGTGTACCCACTGGCGATGGAGTGTGTTTGCCACCTTTGTTGGCGTGTTAGCGATCACCGTCGCTATGGTCATGGCAAGTTACGTCAGAATCGTACCATCACCGAAAGTGCCTCATGACTTTCCAAGCATTAAGTTGGTCATGAATGACAACGTTTCCAGTGAGCAAACCATAGAGGCGCTGAAGTTAATTGAGTCGACAGTTTTGACTATTGATCAAGAGATAGAACAAGAAACGGGTCAGAAGATGATTCGTGACATTCTTACTTTCAGCCAGGGAAGAAAAGAAGGTCGGCTTGTAATTCCGCTTGTCGATGAAGAACTCAGACCGTTTAACACCTTTGAACTAGCAAGGCGCTGGCGCGAACGTATACCCAGTATACCGGGGCTGAAAATGCTCAACGTGTCCGATAACGTCAATGACGACGAAAAGGGCGATGAGTTCGGTTTCCTACTCTACGGTTCTGATATCGAGAGTCTGAATTCGGCGGGTCGTGAATTAATCCTCAACTTGCAACAACAGAAGGGCTTGTTTGATATCTCGTCGTCCATCGATTCTGGTAGTCAGGAAGTATTGCTTTCGCTCGCACCAGTCGCATACGATCTAGGGTTAGATCTGTTTGATATTGCGACACAGGTGGGTGGAAGTTTCTATGGTGGGGAAGCACAGCGAGTTTTACGCGACGGTGAAGAAATCAAAGTCATGGTGCGCTATCCGCAGTTAACCCGTGAGGCTTTCTCTTCATTGCGTTATGCAGTGATCACCACGCCAGAAGGCAAGAAAGTCATGCTAGGCGATGTGGTTGAGATTAACCAGAAACCGGGTGTCAGCAGTATTCGTCGTGAAGGGGGTTATCGAAGTGTGTATGTCTATGGTTCGATTGATGAAGAACTTGTCGAACCGAACCAAATCGTTGAGCAAATTAATACCGAGGTTATTCCTGATATTCTGACTGCTTACCCAGGCGTTAAAAGCGAATTGGGCGGAACAATCGAGGAGCAGCAAGCCCAACAAGACGAGCAAATTATCTTCTTTATCGCCGGTATGATTATTGTGTACATACTGCTAGCTGTTCCATTAAAGAGTTACACCCAGCCATTAATCATCATGTCGGTGATTCCATTTAGCTTAACAGGCGCCATATGGGGTCACTATTGGTTTGGCTTAGATCTCAGCATGATGTCGACATTCGGTCTTATTGCAGCGGCAGGTGTTGTGGTTAACGACTCTTTGGTTATGACTGATTACGTCAACCAAGTAAGAGCGCGCGGTGTCGCAATTAAAGAAGCGGTCATTGAAGCAGGGTGTGCTCGTTTTCGTGCGATTACTCTGACGTCAATCACTACCTTTGTTGGGGTACTGCCGATCATGTTTGAAACGAGCCTGCAGGCGAAGTTTGTTATCCCAATGGCGGTAGCACTTGGCTTTGCCGTCCTGTTTGCCACCTTGCTAACCCTGATACTGGTACCGTGTTTGTATCTCATGCTAGAGGATATCAAAGGAATATTTGCAAGGTTAAAGAGGCTGATAACGCGAAGCAAAAGCCAAACTGAAATCTTGTCCTAACGTAAGAAGCGGGTCGAAGTGACCCGCTTTTATTTAGTTAAAGTTCTTCGTGCTTATGAACCAATCCAAAGTCTGCGAGGACGGCATAGGCGGCTGGAATCATAAACAACACGAGTAAAGTTGAGGCGAAGATACCAAAGACAATCGAGATAACCAAAGGCTGAATAACCTGAGCCTGCAAGCTAGTTTCCGTCAATAGCGGGAGCAAACCTGCAGCGGTTGTCATTGAGGTCAGGAAGACGGCTCTAAAACGTTCTCTACTTGCCTTAACAACGGAGTCATGCACACTATCGCCTTCATCAACGTGATGGCGTATGTATTGAACGAGTAGAATCGAGTCGTTGACCACGATACCCGCCAAAGAGACAAAGCCCATCATACTAGGCATGCTGAGTGAGTGACCTAGAAGAATATGCCCCCAAACTACGCCAATGAACGCCAATGGAATAGCTAACATAACGACAACGGGTTCAAGGTAGCTTCTGAACTGATAGCTCAGTATTGCGAACACCCCAAATAGCCCTAACAGGAAGCCTTTAGCCATTGAGGCGCCTGTCTCAGCAGTGTCTTTTGCTTCCCCTTCAAAATCAAAGCGCAATCCTGGGTACTTGGCTGTTAATTTAGGGGCTTCGTCGCGCTGGAATTGAGCAATAATTGCGGTTGAGTTCGCTTTGGTATTGTCAACGTCACCAAACACACTAATGGTTCTTAATCCGTCGATACGTTGAATTCGCACATAGTTTCGCTGGAAGTCTAGTGTCGCTATTGTTGCAAGCGGAATTTGGCTTCCATCAGACATAATGATGGGGAAATTAGCCAGTTGCTGGAGATCGCCTGCTTGCACTTTGTCTAAACGCACTTCGATAGAGATGTTTTCAACACCCACCTGAATCTCGTCTGCGGTTTGGCCAAAAAAGGCCGCACGAAGTTGGTTAGCGATCAGTTGTCCATTAATACCATACGTTTCTGCGCCCGGACGAAGCTTGACGAGCACTTCTTCTTTACCCATACGCATATCATCGAGCACACCGTGCACACCATCAAACTCATTCAGGTACTGCTGAATATCAATCGAAGCGGCTTTTAGCGCATCGAGATCGTCGTGTTTAGCTCGTATCTCAATCGCTCGTCCGCCCGGTCCCATTGTCGGCTGCTTAAAGACCAGAGAAATAGGGTCAGCCAGCTCACCGATGTCTTCTCGCCAAGCCGCAATAAAGTCGTCAATTACTGTGTTTCGGCTTTCTGCACCGAGTAAATCGAGTCTTATCGTCGCAATGTGAGGGCCGGATTCGTTGGCATCGGCATTCGCATTAAACTGACTGGTAATGTGTTGAATGAGAGGTACACCGTTTTCGACTTTCTCTGTCCATTCCTTATCTAGCTTTTGCGCAGACGCCACTATTCTATCCACTACCGCTTCGGTTTGAGCCAAAGATGAACCCGGAGGAAGAATGATGCGAGCTTCTGCTATGTCCCCGTCTAACTCTGGGAAAGGTTGGAACTTAAGTAGTCCGCCTGCAATTGTCGCGACCGAGACAAGAAGCAGCGCAACCACACCACCTAAGAAGGCATATCGAAACTCAACAACTCTCTCGACCGCGCTAACTAGTGTGGTATTTCTAAAGTTTTCAAATCCATCGAGCAGTTTTTTCTTAAACTTCGCTGGTGGCTTCTCTTTTTTCTCTTTATGTAGAGAGTGAGAGAGGTGATTCGGTAGAATTAGGAAGGCTTCGACCAAGCTCAGTGTTAATACCAGAATTAACACTTGAGGCACGGCTTTAAGCACGGCGCCCATTTCACCTTGCAAGAATAATAGACTACCGAAGATGCAGACTGTGGTTAAGAAAGATGAGATAACGCCTGGGAGCACTTTCTTCACGCCTTTAATCACCGCGTTATCGACGTCTTCACCTCTGTCTAAGTGTGCCGCGATTGACTCCGCAATAACGATGGCATCATCCATCATAATACCGATTGCCATCAGTAGACCGACTAAAGACATGATATTGATAGAAAGACCCAGTTGCGCCATCAGGAACAAGCCACCAAGGAAAGCGACAGGCAAGCCCGCAGCAACCCAGAAAGAGTAGCGCAAACTAAAGAATAGCCACATAGTCGCGAAGACAAGAATAATACCCTGCCAACCGTTACTGACCATCATGGTTAAGCGATCCCAGAGTACAGAAGAGAGATCGTTGGTCAGTTCTAATTTGACACCATCCGGCGCGATAGCTTGTTGCTCTTCGACAAATTGAGCCACACGTTCTTTAATCCGTAACGCATCATCCTCTTTGTTCTTACTGACTTTAAGCAGGGCGGAAGGGTGACCATCGAACAAGACCTTCTGTTCATCAAGCTCAAAGCGATCTGTGATAGTCGCAATGTCTTTGAGACGAATCAGTGAGCCGTTTGGACCAGAGCCAACGACAATACTTTCCAGTTGCTGCGGTGTAATACGCCTTTCATCAAAGCGGATTAAAAAGTTTTTGTCTGGCGTCTCTACATTACCGCTCGGCAGCTTGATGTTCTGGCGGCCAATTTGCGTCGCAATATCACCTACACTTAAACCTAACTGACGCATTGCTTGAGAGTCTAACTCGACGCGGAACTGGTGATCAGAAAATCCAGCCACATCGACAAGAGATACGTCGTAATCAAGCTTTAACGTTCGTTTAAGCTGTTCGGCGTAGGCTTTAAGCTCCGGCCATGTGGTATCGGCTGTGATGGCGACATCAACAACAGGTTCGTTCCAATCGAGTTCTTGAACAACCGGCGACTCTATTTCTTGTGGGAAATCATTGATGGAGTTGATCTGCGTTTGCACATCAACCAACATACGACCAATGTCTGCTTTCTCGTTCAGTTTAAGGATCAGTCTTGCAGAGCCTTCAATCGCTTCACATTGGGTCTCTTCAATGTTGGCAAGACCATCGACCGCATCTTCCATTCGAACACAGATGCTTTCCTCTACTTCTTGTGGTGAAGCGCCTGGGTAAACCACACCCGCCATGATGTAGGGAGGATCAAACTCAGGGAAGGTTTCCCTTTTGATATTGGGCAGCGATGTGATACCCAAAACGAGCAAGCCGAGCATCAGCAAGTTAGCTGCCGTCGGGTGTTTAGCGAAGAATCGAATCATTGTGCTGACTCCTCTTTAGTCACCGTTGCCTCTTTAAGCAGCATGCCGTTGATAGCAGGCAGTAGGTCATTAAGGATTAGCCTGTCACCTTGGCTCAGGTCACCATCAATAATGACTTTATTGTCGCGACGGTAAAGGACGGTGACAGGTTTGATGGACAGCTTATTCGCTTCATCCATTAGGTAAATTTTGTCACCGTGAAGTGCGCGCTCAGGAATCACCCAGCTTGGATTTGCTTGACCTTCAATAAATGCACGAACAAACATCCCATTCACGAGTGGAGGTACACTGTTAGGGTTTAGATTGCGGTAGTCTTGCTGAATCTCCAAGATGACCCCAGCAGTTGCTTGATTGGGGTCGACGGTTTCACTGATTCGACTTACTTTTGCGGGCCAAGTTGCTTTCATGTTACCGCTGCTCAGTTCAATACTAGCATTGATAAAGGTCATGTCTGGTTGAGGGATACCGGATTCGTCACGGCTAAATTCGCCGATGCTAGAAGCAAGCGTGTGCATATCATGAATAGAAAGTTGAGCTTCTACTTCCATCACATCCATACCATGCGCAGTCACCATGGTTTGCTGCAGGTTCACCACCTGATTTTGTTCGATATCAACGGCGGCAATACGTAAGCCGTAAGGCAGCGTGATAATGGTTTTTTCTAACGAACGGTGTGCCTCTTCGACCTTAGAGGTGTTGACTTTAACTAAAGCTTCAGCAACGCGTTTTTCATCGGGCATCAAACCGATTTGGTTTTCAATATCGAGAACTAGTTTTCGTTGCGACAACGCACTTTGCTCTTGCTGATCAACATCAGACTGTGAAGTGAGCCCTTTTTTACGCAGGTTCTGTTTACGTTGTAGTTCTTTGTTAGCGATAACCAGACGATTGCTTTCAATTTTCAGTGTTTGTTTAAGGTTATCTTCTTCTTGGTAAAGCTTAGCTAAAGAGGTTTGAGCAGATTTGAGGTCAGCTTGAGCTTGTACCAGTTTCAACTCGTAATCGAGTGGGTCGATACGCAGGATTTCTGTCCCTGCTTGAAGCACTTGTCCTTTTTCTAGCCTTGGGTGGCGATAAACGACTTTCCCCGTCACTTCCGCGATCGCTTTCCATTCAATTTTGGGCGCAACCTTACCAAAGCCAATCGCTTTTGGTGCGATAGCTTGTAGCTCCAAAGTCGTCGTTTCTACCAAGCGCGCTCGGTCACCTGCTGGTTTAACGGGTAGGTCTGGTTTCATTTTAATTGCCAAAATTAAAGCAATCACACCAACGGCTAGCGCTGGAAAAAACAGTAGCTTCTTATTTATTTTCATCATTGTTGTTCCTGCTGGTCGTTGGAGGTAAGAAATCCATGCGTCATTAATTTGATATTGTGTTCAAACAGTTGGTTGAGAAATTCTTCATTAAGCTCAATTCCGTGCACAGCAAGTAAGGCTGGAGGAGCGATAAAAGGAAAAACCATCAAGCTAATATAGGAGACTTTACAAAGTTTAGGGTCTGCATCTGCCCTTAGTATCTTGCTGTCGACAAGCTTTTCAAACATCACCATTTGCATTGGTTGGCTGATGTCGAAGAACACTTTCTCTAATAGCTTCCTTTGCGTATCAGAGGCATCCATATGCATCACTTGGGAAACCAAACGTGGAAACTGGGGTACTTTGATCATTTCGCGGTAGTAAGTTCGCATGATGTCGAGAAAATTCTTTTGTGAACTATCTTTAACCAGAATGTCCATCTGTTGTTTCATTGGCGCGAGGGTTTCTCGCAACATAGTTTCAAACAGACCTTCTTTGTTACCAAAGTAGTATCGGATCATTGCTACGTTAACGCCCGCTCGATTGGCAACAAGGCGTGTTGAAACCTTGTCGTAGGCCATCACTGTAAAAAGTTCACGGGCGTGATGAATCAAATTTTGCCGAGCGTCAATACTATCGCTGGGACGACCTGCTTTCCTAGGTGTCGTTGCCACGCTTATTACCTCAAAAATTAAACATTCGATTAATTATAGAGTGCACGCTAAGTATTCGATATGACAAAAATTAATCAATATTTAAACAAGTGATTAATTAGAGTGAATTGTTGAGTGGAATAAGAATAGTGGACAGAAAAATGCCCGCATAGCAGCTACTAAGCGGGCGAAAAGTCAAAAATAGTTGTTGTATATTTGGAGGTTGTTGGTTCTATATCCATATCTGAGCTGTTATGAAGATTCTGTGGTTATTAGCAGATCTTTATACCAGTGTAACCAATGCTGATTAAGTTAACACTTTTGTCATGAGCTGGTAATTATTAAAAGTGCAAAGATAATTTTCAATTATGAAATGTACGGGCTACAGCTAGAAAGCCCTTTTTGAAGTGAGGTTCGTGCTATAGTGGTGGCAAATCAAGTAGTACAGGTATTGATAGCTATGCCTATTTTTAGAACCTTTTTTAAGCGCAGGGCGCTACGGAAAATGATTACTCAAATGACCCCTGCTTTGGTTAAGGGGTATGGTTCACGAGACTTTTACTCTGCTGGTCAAGTTTTACAGGCTGCAATATCTGTTGGGGCTTCCAAACGTTACTTTCACTATAACCTTGCGCTGTTTTGTAATGAGCTCACTAGCGAGCAATGTTACAAGTTTGAACTTAGCCAATCTCAGTTAGATGCTTTACGTAAAGAGCTAAGCTATAAAATTTTTGCCGGAGTGGAATACACGGCGATGGATGTCCTTAAACTAGCGAGTCCTTCTTCTTGGAAAGGTGGAAGCATAGAAGACGGCATGGCGAATCACTATGGAATGAATAGCCGTTACTAAGCAGTAAGCTTGACCCAAAAAGGATTAATACAGTGGTATTAATCCTTTTTTGTTATTACTTCAGTTCTAAAGGCTTCCACCTCATCGTTTTATTGCCTTCGAGCAAAGCCAATATAGACTGTGGCTCAAGTTTGTACTTGGCTAGTTCAACTTCTTTGTTTGAAAAGTTGGCGATTATCTTACTGCCATCAGAAAAGGTCGTTTGCTGTACCTTGCCATCTTCAGTTAACCACTCAAAACGGTTTAACTGCTTATCCCAAAGCGCCTGATGTAGAGGCTTAAAACCTGATTGGTAGTGTTTAAGTTGCACTAATCTCTTGCTGTTTGGTGACGATACTTCGTCTCTACTGAGGTGAACCATCGCGGGAACATTGTAAAGCATAGCTGTTAGGTCACGCTCAACTTTAACGTCGCTGAATTTTAGGCTATCAGAGTGCCAATGGTGACTGTTAATCACCTCATTGTGAAAGACGGCTTGATAAAGCGGAATACGATATTGAGGCGCAAAAAGTATTGTTTTATAGGGTTCTTTGACTTTTGCAGGTTTGAAAAAGAAATCTGGTTTGTGGTTTGGATACCAACGACCCAGATAGTAGGGTGAGCTGGCATCGCGTTTCATCTCTTTATCACTCCAGCCAAACCCAATGGTTTCTAAACCATGGGCAAAAGCAATACCCGAGGTGGTGAGTGCGTTGCCATCCTCTGATCCGAGTACGACGTTGTTCTTAGCGACAATTGACTGCATTCGCGAGTTAAACCCAAGTATCATATCAGGTTCACTTGTCTTTAAGTTGTAGTCTTCACGCGCCATAGCAGTAGCATCGACATCAATGAACAAACTGTCGAACTGACCAAATCGAATAATGTCTGAAACTCGTTTGCTTACGTATTCTGTTTCACAAAGTGGGTTGAGGTAATAGCCGTTACCACGAAATCCCTTTTTTTTTGAACCATCTGCCAGTTCGATAGCGCAGGAATGACGAAGTTGGTCAGGGAGTTGCGCGGTAAGCCACCCATCGTTGAGTCCAAGGGGTATTGCAGTATTGTATGAGTCATAAGTACCGACTAAATACCCGGCTTGCTTAGCTCGTTGAATAACTTCTGGCTGGTAAAAGGCGGGCATCCAGTTATCAAACCCGAGCCATAAATGGGTTAAACCTGATGCTTTAAGGTTCTTTACCATATCGGTTGAGATAGCTTGTCCCCATCGCTGTGGATCAATGAGGTATTGCCCTGCATGAATGCTTAACCACTGCTTCTTTTGTTGTGCGGCTTTAAATTGCGCTTCAATGGCGTTCTCGACCATAGTTGGTGTTGGTGCGTTAAACTTTTTATCAAGGGCGAGGTTGATAGAGTCTACTAGCAACTGTTTGTGATAGTGACTCAGCCAATCTTTGCCTTTGAGCAGACCTTGTAACTCTTTTCGAGCTGACTTTTCTATCGTAAGCTGAGCACGCTTAAACAACCAAGAGTGTAAACCCCACCAATCAGTGACGTCTTGAACACTAATTCCATCAGAACCAAATAGATACACCTGACTAGCGCCAATAAGCTTTTCGATGTTTGGGTTAGTTTGTTTTTTCTCGGCCAACGTAGAACTAAAACCATTATCGATTCGCCATTGGCGATATTGCTTCGCTCCACTCAACCAATCATCACTAATACTAATGGAGACGGTAAAGGGTTGTTTAGAGTTGAGAGAGGTAAATCGATGCGCAGCCCTCATATCGAGTTTTTCAGCAGCTTGGTGAAAAGATAGCGAATTATTGGTTGCGGTCACCATGTGCCAGGTAATGTATTGAAAACCCTGCTTAGCTGTCCAAAAGGGCATTTTTAGATCTTGAGTGGTGTTAGAGCCATCGCGGCTATCAGATAGGTATTTGATCCATGCAGGGTTTGCGGTTGGAACCCGCATGCCTTCACTAAAAGGTAAATAAAGCTCCTGTACCTCTTCTTCCGCTAGATTATACCAACTCAGGGTAATAGGTTGGTCTCTTATCACGGTTTGCTTTTCAGCAAGGCGGAAAGACAAGCTCAGAGTTGATGCTAATTTTGCGTCTACACGGATGTTGCTCGGCTTAAGAGTCCATTGAAAGTGTGTGCTAGAAAGCTGCTCAAGCTGTACGGCTTGCTGACTGACACCATCAATTTGTAGACCTGCTTGGTTGACCGATTGATTGTTCCACTTTATCGCCAGTGAGCTTGGGTTGATGTTCACTAATTGTGAGTCAGCATTGAGTGAGATGCTGTCAACTGATGTTGCTAGTGAGGCGGAGGAGAACAATAGGCCAGCTATGACCGATAGGACTAAGGTGTATGGTTTATAAGGCATATTTTACTTCGTGTTGTTTTCAATATGCCTATTACAGCTTAACGGTTGTATATATTTGTCACCTATTTGTCTCTATTCGCAAAGGGTAACGAGATACGATGAATGTACTCTATTTTTACTCCGGGCTGATACTCAAAAATGAGAGTAGAGGCACTTAAGTGGTGAGCATTTGTAGGAGGTTGCAGTTGCTCTAGTCTTATTTGATTGCTTGTCACTTGTAGTGCTTTTTTGCTCCCTACTTGATTGTAATCGGAATCAAACCATTGGAGATTCACAACGGGTTTTGCACAGCCGTTATTGAGTTGAGGAAGGCTCGCTTGAATCTGAGAGCTATTCATTGTTGAACGATTAAGCCAGTGGTTGCTATCGTAATGAGAAACAACAACAGGCAGCTCGTTGCGATTGTATTTCAAATAGTAGAGTCCCGCATCAGGAACAACAATGAGTTCGTTGGTTTCCCATTCTTGATAGCTCTTGTGAGGCTCAATCTCTCCCGACAACAGAGTAACCCCTTGTTGATCGACCAGCGAGAAATGACCACCTTGTGGTGTTTCTTCTGTCGATACCTTGACTTGGTAGCCGCTGCTAGAGAAACCGCTACGACTGATAAAAGAGAGCGTTAACCGAGGAGGTATCGCAGACAAACTTGTATCAAGCTGATGACCACAGTTTGATTGTGCTAATATAGCCTCTTTAACAGGTTGCCAATGTTTAGGGTCAATGTGATTCTGACTCAGGGTGAGAGTGAGTTCTTGCCATGCTTGTTTAGGTTGCTTTTCGAGCACAGCCTCCATGGTCGACTGCATTGGTGTATTGCGAAACCATGGAGTGTTGTTTGCCGCGCAAAAAGGAGCAACGAGAGCAATCAGCAATGGTGGAACCATCCAAGCTTTATGTTTCATGAGCTTTCCACCAATCGATATCCTACACCGCGATGTGTTTCTATCTCTAAACACGGTAACGTATTACGTAGCTTTAAGATATGGTTGTCTACGGTTCGGGTTGTGGGAAAGGCTTGGTAACCCCAGATCTTATTAAGCAGCTCTTCACGATGGAAAACACGACCTTGGTTTTGTATTAAGAGAACGAGAAGCTGGAACTCCTTCGGTTTCAGGGTGACTGGTTTATCTTGGTCGAGCACCTGTCGCATAGATACATCAATAGAAAGGGTTTTATAAGCGATCGTACTTGAGCCCAGAGGACGAAGGTGAGTAACGATACGGGCTAAGAGTTCTTCTTGTGCAAAGGGCTTAGTCATATAGTCTTTCGCACCACACATTAACCCTTCGACGCGTTGCTCAACCTCGATTTTAGCTGTTAGCACGATCACAGGCAGTGCTTTCGTTTGTAACCAAGTGGGTAAGTGATTAAGGCTGTCGCCATCTTGAAGTTGGCGATCTAATATCACGAGATCAGCACTAAACCAGTGTTTTCCGGCCTCTTTAGCGTTGATAACCCAAGTACAATGATACCCATTGGATTGTAAGAAGGCTTGGACTCCTTGACCGAGCAGTTGATCGTCTTCAACGAGCAGGATTGAATTCATAGAGGCAGCTCCAAAGTAATGCGTGTTGGATTGGTGTTGATGGTAAGTTTCCCACCGAGGTGCGACATCAGATGGCGAACCAAACTTAGGCCGATGCCCATATTACTGTCTTGGTTGGTGTTTTTTCTCACTCTGATACGATCCCAATAGGAAGGGAATTGTCCAGCATCCGAAACGGTAATACAGAGCTTCTCATTGGCAGAAACATGGACTTTGATTGGAGATTCACCATGTTGTTTGGCATTTATTATCAGGTTGTTCAAACAGATACTGAGCCAATAGAAGGGGAGTGTGAGTTGTTTGTCTTCATCCAAACAGAAGTCAACGCTCTGCCCAGAGCAAGTATGATCTAACCATTCACTTAAATAGGCTTCTTGATTGGCGTCGTTGTAGCTTTCTTTTGAACTCAAGTACCCTTTGCTGGCTTCGGTGAGCTGAGCTAGCCTTTGATAGTCTTCTAACAAACGCCACATTGCCTGTTGCGAGTTATCACTCAACGAATCAAACTCTTGGCGAAAAAGGTCGACGGTCATACCGAGACTGGCAATGGGAGTACGCAGCTCATGTGTCAGTAGCTGTAAGATAAAACGCTTGTTCCGGCTTTGCTGACGTTTTAGATAAAGAGTGCGAGCTAAGATCAAAGCCAATACTAAAGAGACGGCGTAAGCGAGTATCGTCGCAATATATCCATTGGATTGAGCTTTAGCGATACACAGGTTGCTATAGCGAAAGTCACACTGGCGGCCATTAATCGTGAGCGCAAACTGCTGTGCAATAGGCTGCCAATCTTTGTTGAGAATCTTCTTCCAGCCTTGTTCTCCATTGAGCCATAGAGCATCAGGTTCTAGCCAAGCCCGGTAACCTTTAAGTAGTGCGTCTCTTCCAGTCTCTGAAATCTGGTTGAATACACTTCGTAATGGGTGTGATGGGTTGTCGCCAGATAACCAAACCACTAGTTGGTCGTTAACTGGCTTGATGCTTTCGAAGTAGCGGTCGACAAAAGTGCCTCCAGCAGGGTGGCGTTTCGGATTTTCCTTAAACCATGAGTCCGGGATCGCCTTCTCGTTGCAAATATAAAGCTCAAACTCAATCGCGCTTTTCAGAGAAGGACTATAAATTAAAGGAGCCTGACATTGTGTTGCGACTTTAGAAAGTGTCTCAAGGTCTAGCCACGAAAACTGGCTAAAATTGGGATATTGGCTGTCTGAAGTGAGTAACTCATGAGGATACTGAGAGAGTTTTTCTTGTGACAATGTCACTTCATTTATAGACCATGCGCTTTGATAAAACTGTTGCCAAATCTGCTGCAAAGATGCATTTGCATCGAAGGCAAATAAGCCAAAGAATAAAGTAGCGTATAAGCGTAGGGCCATGAAAAACCATTAACCAAATGAAGGAAGTCCTACAAATGTTAGCGACTTTTTAGCGAGATTTGTAACCTCAGTGTCAACAAAATTACGTGAACTATAACTCAGCATACTTTTCTGCCAATTGTGCAATGGGCATTGGCCTTTCAATAAGGTAGCCCTGCAAAATATCGCATCCATATTCGATCAGTACGGCTTTCTGCGCTTCAGTCTCCACGCCTTCAGCAACAACCCTCATCTTGGCGGACTGCGCGATAGCGAGAATTGCTTTTACCAAAGAGTCACTTCGTTCAGAGCTCAGCATCTTATCGACAAAGACTCGGTCAATTTTGAGTTCGTCCAACGGTAGATTACTCAAATAACTCAAAGATGAATAACCGGTGCCAAAGTCATCAAGAGAAATCGTAAAGCCAAGCTCTTTTATCTGATTAATAATAGGAGTCACTTTGGGTAGGTCGCTGATTAACACATTTTCCGTTATCTCTAACGTAATTCGACTGCTTGGTAAGTTGTTAGTTTCTATCGCTTTTATTAGTTGGCTGATGAAGGCCTTATCCATTAACTGCATTGGGGAGATGTTAATCGATAGGGTAGAGTTGTACTCTGGAGATGGGAAGACACGGGTAAACTCTTCACAGGCTTTGTTTAGTACGAACTCTCCGATCTGACCTATGAGTCCGATCTCTTCGGCGAGTGAAATAAACTCTAATGGAGACACATTTCCAAGTTGTGGGTTATACCAGCGCAGTAGGCTTTCAACGCCATGCAGCTCACCCGTTTGGGCGTTGACTTGAGGTTGATAGCTGACGGTCAGCTCGTCACGTTCGATGGCTTCTCTTAACTCTCTCTCAAGCAAGAAATCGTACTGCACCTGTTTATTGATGGAGCTGTCGAAGAACAGAACATCGCCTTTTTGACGTGCCTTAGATTTATAGAGAACGATATCGGCCTTTGAAATCAAATCCTCAGGCTCCTCTCCATCTGATGGATACATGGAGACGCCAATAGAGCAGCTGGCAAAAATAACCTTACCATCGATAACAAACTGTTGTTTAAACACGTTTTTTATCTTGTCGACTTTCGATTCGGTTTCAGAAAGGTTTTTCAGCTTAGAGAAACAGAAGATAAACTCATCGCCACCAAAGCGAGCGACGAAGTCATTTGGACCTAAGAACTCATCAAACTTCTTACCGATTTCACTAAGTAACTTGTCGCCGGCACTGTGTCCGTATAAGTCATTCACTTTCTTAAAGTCGTCTAGATCAACAAACATGACTGCTAATTGACAACATGCCTTTTCGGAAAGTTGAATACCTTGTCGAATATTGTTGTGAAGTTGGGCTCGGTTAGGCAGTCCGGTTAACTCGTCGTGACTTGCCATGTATTCGAGTTTGTCCTTGGTATCTTGTAAATCATCAAAATCGCGGTTAATTCTTTTTTCAAATCGCTTGAATCGATTAGCGATAAGTCGGCTAAGCACTAAAGACAAAGCAGCGACAACGAATATCGTGAATCCACCAATGACTAGCATTTGCTGTAGTGTTGCTTTTTGTTCTTGTTCAGCTTGTTGAGCACGGCTGGCCAAATATTGATTGTTTAGTTCGTTATAAATACCTGCACCGATTGTCCACCCCCAGTTTTCATCTTTGACGACGTAACTGGTTTTAGAGTAGTTAGAGATATTAGAAGGGCCAACAGGCGCGATGTATTTCACAATGCCCTTGTTGGTTTCCATGATACGCTTCGCGCCTTCTTTAACTTCTTCACTACCAATATCAAAGATGCTTTTGCCAATTAACGACTGATCTAAATGAGAGAGAACTTGACCGTTCTCATCAACGACAAAGACATAGCCGTGCTCACCAAATCTTAAGTTTTTTAACCATTCGAGCGAAGTCGCTTTGATGTCATTTTCCACGTCGACAACATAGTCACCCGTACCAATAAACCAATCATAGGGTGCAAAATATTTACCGAACCCAATTTTTTCAAACTCATGATTCTTGTTATTGGGTTTTACAAACCACCAGCGATAAAAGTCTTCGCCCTTAGCTTTAACTTGTTCGCCCATTTCTCGGACAATGTAGCTACCGCGTACGTCTCTGAAATCCCATAAAGACGTCCCTTCCACTCTAGGGAGCAGAGGGTGCATAACATTGAGGCCTTCCGTCTTATAGATAAAGAAGTAGCCGCGTCCGTTATTGAAGCGAATATCTCTTAAGGCGTCAGTGATGAGCTTAGTGACTTGTTTTTCAGGGAGTTGTTTGTTGTTTTCGTAGATGCGAGTGGCGATAGCGTGTGCTTCGTAGATTCGCTCTTTAATCGTACTTTCTAGTTGTTGTTCTGTTTGGTCACGGGCGAACTCAATTTGCTCTGTGACGTACTCTACACGGTTGGTTAATTCGACAAGCTGTCTTTGCTCGTAATCCTGTTGAAGTGAAGCGAGATCTTCTTGAGAGCTTAGGATGGTGTCTCTAACGGTAAACGATACCCATAGCAGGGTAAAAAAAGCAACGATTGTAGCGGGAGCATAGGTGATAAGATTGATTAGTTTTTTGTCCGTTAGCTTGCTCATATCACTCCTTGAGAGGGTTAGCTCTGTTCGATAAGTATAGCGTTATTGATTTTATAGTTTCATTCACATTCTCCAATATTATTGATTGTTATCGAAATTTGAGAGTTGGCTATAACAAACTAGCTGCTTAAGATTAAGACAATCTGGAGACATTCACGTTATGTAGACCATACTTACTGAACCTTATTCTTTAGAGTGAGTCTCGGTGAAAAGAGCAGTTATTTGGTTTATCGTATTCATTCCAGCATTGGCTTGGGTGAGCCTGTCGTTCTACGAGTCAACGTGGTGGATAGAAAACATCGTCGCATTTCCGGCGATCTTTCTGCTTGTATATTGGGTGATGAGTGTTGGCTTCTGTCTCGGAAAACATTGGCTGCAAGCGTGTGTTTGCTTGGTCGTTTCTGGCGTGTTCTTTTTGCTCACACCTAAGTCGAACCGTGTGCTCACTACCAATTGCGTCAACCCAATCACAGTGACTCAATTTAACCTTTACTACGAGAACGACAATGTAAATGGGTTCATTAATTATTTGCTCGCCAATCCAAGTGATTTGGTGGTTCTCCAAGAGGTGGCTCCGGAAATAGGTGAGAAGCTTAAAACCCTTGATGACGTTTACCCTTATTACTATGGCGGTCAAGAGGGAATAGGTTATCCATCGAGTCAGATGGTGTTAAGTCGCTCACCACTAAAAGATATGTCGGTTTTTCTCACGCCTGATGAACAAGCGATTATTCGTGGGACATGGCACCCAAACAAACATCCTAATATTACGCTTATGGTGGCGCACCCCACCTCCCCGAGGACCAAAGAGCTATGGTATCGACGCAATGCCATTATCCGTACTATTGAGTCATTAAATCAGTTGTATATCAGTGACGAAGTGTTGGTTGTCGGCGACTTTAACCTCTCTTCCGTGAGCCTTCGATTTGGAAAAATGTTCCCTAGTTTTCAAACCGCCCCCGTAGCGAGTTGGCCAAATTGGGCGAGTCAACTTCAAACCCCGGATTTTACTATGATTGCGATCGACCATTTATGGCTTAAGTCGAGTCAAAGTGGCAGAAGGATCTGTGAGCGTAGGAGTGTAGAAAAGCCGAATGGCTCCGATCACAAGATGGTTGTGACGAAAATTGGTTATTGATATCGATTCTCACTATCAAACAGAGTATCCTTTGCTCACCTAGTAAATTTTGCCGAGAGAAAGGAAGCTCATCATGAGTAATTTAGCCATCACAGAAATTAAATCGTTTGTTCCAAGTAAAGACTTCAATGAGTCTCAACGATTTTATCAAGCTCTGGGTTTTGAAGTTGCCTCTGTATTTGGTGATGTCGCTTACCTAAGGCGAGATAGCCACGCTTTTTTGCTGCAAAACTACTACAACGTTGAGCATGCAGAAAACACCATGATGCACATACTGGTTGAGGATGCGAACAGTTGGTTTAGTCATGTCAAAGACTCGCAGATAGCGCAAAACTTTAGTTGTAAAGTGACTGAGTTGATTGAGCAGCCGTGGGGAATGCTGGAGTTCTGCGTAATTGATCCATCAGGCGTATTGTGGAGAATTGCGCAAAATATTCGCTAATTTTATATCAGTTGAAGTCAAGCAGAGCTAGATATAGAATTGCCGCTCCTTTCACATCTCATTTGTTTGAGGACATATGAACAGTGCACAAGTTGCGGCGTCATTCTCGCAAGCAGCCGTTTCACCTAAGCGTGAAGTGATGCTAAGAGAGTTTTTGGCGTTAGCAAAAATGGCATCGGCGATTGCCTTACCATTTTTGCTGTTGTCTCTGGCTTGGATTTAGTCCAGAGCACACAACACAAGGATGTGTGCTTTCTGTTTTGACCGACCAAATACGCTATTCAGCGACACCACCTTTGGTCAACTTCGTTGGGTTCAACAAACGTTCTAGTGTTGCACGATCTAAATCGGTTTCACGTTCAGCAACATCAATAATCGCTTCACCTTCTTTGTAGGCCTTTTTCGCAATCTCTGCTGCTTTCAGGTAGCCAATCACTGGGTTTAAGGCTGTCACCAGAATTGGATTTTTCGCCAATGCGACTTCGAGGTTGTCTTCGCGGACCTTAAATGTGGCGATTGCCTTATCTGCTAGCGCGGTTGCGCTGTTAGCGAGTAGCTCAATGCTCTCCAGTACGTTGTGAGCAATCACTGGTAGCATAACGTTAAGCTGAAAGTTTCCTGACTGACCGGCCACCGTGATTGTCGTGTCGTTGCCTATCACTTGAGCGGCTGCCATTGCTGCCGCTTCTGGAATTACAGGGTTAACTTTTCCTGGCATGATTGATGAACCAGGCTGAAGACCTTGCAGTTCAATTTCACCCAAACCTGCCAGCGGTCCAGAGTTCATCCAGCGTAGATCGTTAGCAATCTTCATTGTTGCTACCGCGGCCGTTTTTAACTGACCTGAAAGCGCAACAACGGCATCTTGGCTGCTGAGGTTGTAGAAGAAATTCTCGCTAGAAGCAAAATCAATACGTGTTGCTTGGGCGAGGTTGTCTGCGAACTTGGTCGCGAATCTCGGGTCAGCGTTAATACCTGTGCCAACAGCCGTACCACCTTGAGCTAAGGCTTTGACTGCAGTCAGAGATTGTTCGATTCCAGCTTTCGCTTGTTCGATTTGGAACTGCCAGCCACCTAGTTCTTGGTCGAAAGTAATAGGCATCGCATCCATCAAGTGCGTTCGGCCGGTTTTAACACTCTCGCCAACTTCGGTTCGTTTATCGGTTAGCACCTGTGAAAGGTGGTTTAACGCTGGGATAAGCTGCGTTTCTATCGCTAATACGGAACTAATTTGGATCGCAGTAGGAACAACGTCGTTACTGCTTTGTCCCATGTTAACGTGGTCGTTAGGATTCACATCGCCACCAAGTAATTGCGAGGCGAGCGTTGCGATCACTTCATTGGCATTCATGTTTGAACTGGTACCAGACCCAGTCTGATAGACATCGATAGGGAAGTGCTCCATGTGCTCGCCATCAATGATGGTTTGTGCTGCATCTGCGATAGCCTGTGCGATATCACCTTCTAGCAGTCCTAGTTGTGCATTGGTCAAAGCGGCGGTTTGCTTAATGTAGGCCAGTGCTTTAATAAAGCCTTCCGGCATCACATGTTTACTGAAGTGAAAGTTATCGACAGCACGCTGAGTTTGAGCTTGGTATAGAGCATTAAGAGGTACTTTTACCTCTCCCATACTGTCTTTCTCGGTACGAAATTCTTGTGCAGTAGGGCGTTGAGTCATCATTGGGTCCTTTTGAATTAGTCTAATGGCGCTTGTATGCGCTGTAATTGTTGTTTTAGGTGTAAAAACTGAACGTCACCATCTTCCCATTGATAGTAGTAGCGTTTTAGACACATCAACGGAGTATGGATAGAGTCTAGGCAGACTCGACGAAAAATTCGGCTGCGTATTGGATCTTGAATAGCATCAAGCAGGTGAAAATAGAGTTGGCGCAGGAAAAGCTCACACAGAAGTGGGTTTTCGTTGTCGGTTCCAGACTCGTATTGAGACGCCAACAACATACCCCAATGTATGTAGTCGTGAATGACATCAGGTTCAAACCCACACTGAGTATAACGATCAAGAAATCGATCCTGAGATTTGTAAAATGCGTTATAAAGTAACTGTTGATTATCCATATCCACCTCAACTTAATGTAATGATAATTATTATTAATTAGACTCATCGAATCAACCCCATGTTTTGTGGTTGATTTCGGTTGTGAGGGGTGGGGCTCAGTTCTTTGTTGTGGACAAAATAAAAGCCCTGCTAATTATTTAGCAGGGCTTTATGGATTGTATTGATTAGGGCTAAGGTTTCAGAGCCAGTACTTTATCAATATCTTCAGCACTGTGACGTTCAGGAACTTGCTCCCAATCTTCGCCCCAAGCTCGGTTAACAATGCGACCACGTTGCACTGCTTCACGGGCTTCAATTTGCTCCGCCCAACGTTTCAAGTTTTTGTAGCTATCAACGTCTAGGAATTCTGCGGCATCATATGTCTTACCTAACACTAGATTGCCATACCAAGGCCAGATTGCGATATCAGCGATACTGTACTCTTCACCGGCGATAAAGGTGTTGTTTGCCAGTTGTTTATCAAGAACATCTAACTGGCGTTTTGTCTCCATGGCAAAGCGATTGATCGGGTATTCGAACTTCTCTGGCGCGTAAGCATAGAAGTGACCAAATCCGCCACCAAGGTAAGGGGCAGAACCCTGAAGCCAGAATAACCAATTCATGACTTGAGTTTTTGCAGTAACTTCACTTGGTAGGAAGTGACCGAATTTCTCTGCAAGATAAAGCAGAATATTGCCTGACTCGAAAACATTAATCGGAGTATCGCCTGATTGGTCAACTAATGCAGGAATTTTTGAGTTTGGGTTTATCTCAACGAAGCCGGAACCAAACTGGTCGCCTTCGCCAATCTTAATTAAGTATGCATCGTACTCAGCCTCTGTCACGCCGAGTGCAAGCAATTCTTCGAGCATGATTGTGACTTTCTGACCATTTGGAGTACCCATAGAGTGTAGCTGGATAGGGTGCTGACCAACAGGTAACGCTTTCTCATGACGAGCACCAGAATCAGGACGGTTGATACTCGCCCATTGGCCGCCGTTCTCGTCATCCATTTTCCATACTTTTGGTGGTACGTATTGGTTTGTCATTGTTATTCCTTATTCAGATTGTTATCCGGCAATAACAAACATTGGGATACATAAATCGGATAAAAAGCCCTTAAGGAATTTTTTATTTGAACAGCTGGTTATTGACAATTTGGAAAGGATATAAGGAATTACTAATAAACAAAACAAACAGGCTTAGTTGGTCTAAGCCTGCATGGCGATTAGTGATCTGCTTTTAAATAAGCAAGGACATCAATTAAGGAAGGCTGGATCTGATGACCCAATGCGGTGACCTCTTCGCAAGGCTCAACAAGATCGGGGATTTGGAATGTCGTCATATGAGCTGCGACGGCACTGCGAACGCCATTATTGGAGTCTTCAAATGCAAGGCAGTGTTCTGGCTGTACATCTAGGCGCTCAGCTGCAAGTAAGTAAATTTCTGGGTCAGGTTTACCGTGTGTGACCTCACAGCCGCAAGTCAAACTATCAAAATACTTAGACAAACCAGCGAGTTCGAGTTTAATCGTTGCGACTTCACGATGAGTGGAGGTCGCCACTGCAGTTGGAACATTGTTGCTTTTCAACCACTCTAGTAGCTCAACAACACCATCTTTTACCGGTATTGCCTGATACTTGACGATGGCATCGTAATTTATGCGCCATTCTGCATGCAGCCTATCAAGATCGTCACCATATGCTTGGCGAAGAATCAGATCAATGCCCGCAGAGTTTCTACCGATGATTGATAGATACACGTCTTCATAGAAAGGGAGATTGACATTTTCACAGGCTTGCTTAAACACACGCATACAAACGCGTTCAGTGTCGAGTAATAGCCCATCCATATCAAAGATGGCAGCTTGAAATTTCATAGGTACGACTTAATCCATAACAGTGTGGTCAGACATTCTTACACACAAAATAATTATAGTAAAAGCCAAGGTTTAGGATAGCGGTCTTAGGTGTCTAGAGGTTAGTTCAAAGGCCTAAGCGATGATTAGGCCTTTGAGATGGTGTACTGCTACAGCTTCCACATTCTAGCGGTGCGTGCGGGTACAGTAAATTGGTGGTAACGTGAGTTAACTGTTGTCGTATCTGAGCTTAAGACATCTTTATACGCAACGTGCCAGTTAAACTCATTCTGGTAGGTATCAACAGTGATTGTTTTACTTTCACCACATTTATTGATTCCGACAACCCCTTCTTTGCCGCGCTTGAACAGCAAGGTACATTGATCACTGTGTAGCATGGTCATTGATTTACCTTGCATCGCATTGTGGAATTTGAGCATGTTGATCATGGTTGAATCTTTCCAAACATCTGCCCATCGTCCATTATCTTTATCTTCGCTGTCAGGCAGTTCATCACTGTAGATAAGAGGCGTTCCCCCATCTTTGCCTAGAATGTAGGCGTAGGCGAGTTTTTCGTCGGTAGGGTCCATAATTTGGTAACGGAAACCATCATTCGTCGGGATATCGTGGGTGATAGTAAAGGTAATCGCGCGTGCATCTTCTAATGCTTGACCATACGCCTGCGGATCATGCAGTTGGTTTAGCCCACCACCAAAAGAGAAAGCACCTCGAATAGAAGCAAACAGTGGGAAATCGTATGCAGCATGATTGGTGTTGTTAAGGTATGGGGCTAAGAATGCTTCGTAACCGGAATCACCTTTGCCGCCACTAGTAATCACCTCACCAAACACGTGCATTCCGGATGTAATGTCAGAAGAGAAAATTTGATCGATCTGATATTGGCTCATATGTTTAACCGCATCAATACGGAAGCCTTTGATACCCATCGACTTTAGCGCTTTAAGGTAACTTTTTTGTTGTGATATAACCCAGTTGTTCGGATCTAAGTCTGGTAGACCGGTATCACCATCCGCGCCACATAGTCGCCAGTACTGAACGTGACCTGGATCGTTCCAGTTAGTGATACATCCTGCAGGGTGAAAGTCTGATGCTGAGAACAGGTTTTGGCTCAAATCACCAAACAGTTTTTGATTTGCGTAATAACTAGCGCGAGATGAGTAGTCATTTAATACGTCGGTACCAGGGTAATTGAGGTCGCTGCGTTTCCAAGATTCATTCGCCATGTGATTCAGAACGACGTCAGCATAGACATCTACCCCTTGCGCTTTAAGAGCCGCAATCATAGCCTCTAGGTCTTGTTTGTTCCCTAGCGGTGAGTCGATAACACGGAGGTCTTGTGGTTGATAGCGTGCCCACCATTGAGTCCCACTTGACTTCATTGCTGGTGAAATCAACACTTTCTTATAACCGTTGGCAGCAATTTGTTGTGCATTCTGAGTGACATCGGAGTATTTCCAATTGAATGCATGAAGTATTGCCTCGGCACTGGCAACTTGAGGAATACAGAGTGCAGCTGTGGCAGCGAATATTGATGTTATTTTTTTCATAGGGTTTTCTCGTTATTGATATTCACAATAATGATATTTTTGCCGCTCTCTATTTGTAGCGATTAAATGTAAACCCGGAATTGTGCTCACGCTCTGTAGGGGTCAAATTTATAAAATACATACCAAGGTAGCATTTATGATCGGGTGAATGGCATCAACGCAATTTGATTTTTCTCCAGCAAAGATTGGCAAGAGGAAAGTTATATGTTTTCATTTGACCCGCAACATTATGCAATTGAATTTATTAAACTTATTGGATAACCATTGAGCGACGCGAACTTACGTAGACTCCAGCAGCTACTATTAAAATATGAACCTGATAAGGTTTACCACTTGGCGATCGAAGAATTGGAGAACGCTTTTTCAACCTCGCGTAGAAATACGTCAAACATCATTAAAAGTTTGTCTGAACTGGGGTGGATCTGTTGGATTCCTTCGAAAGGCAGGGGCAATTTGAGCCAGCTGCAAATCAAAGTGACGCTATGTTGTGTGCTAGAAAAGTTATTTGTTGCAGAGCTTGAACATGGCCGTTTTTCGAACATTACTCGGATGATGGAACTCTTCGGAGAAACTGCCGTTAAAGCGCTAACGTTAGCCACTGAAAAACAAAATCAACTCAATGAGGAGTGCGGAAATTTACTGATAACTCAATACCCTTGGGTTGATAAATTACAACCAGCTAAAACTTATAGATTGCCCGAACTACAAATTCTACGCAGTATATACAACACCTTACTTGTGCAGGACAAAGAAGGAAAAATTCAAGCTGGGCTAGCGCACTGTTGGCAGCTAGAAGGACGATTTATACATCTTTGGTTAAGGCCAGAGGTGGTATGTCACAACGGTAAAAGATTAGAAGTCACTCATGTTGTGGATTGCTTAAATCAACTCATGTCGATAGATGGGCCTGTTAAATATCTATTTGAGCAAGTTTGTGACATTAAGGTGGTGAGTCGAAACCAACTGACGATTGAGCTTTGTCAATCAAATCCGCTTTTTCTATATATCTTATGTCTACCCCATACCTCGATATACAGTGAGGATAAAGCTGAGTTCGCGAATGGGTTAAGTGTAAACGTAGGGACTGGACCATTTTTCGTCAAAGAGTGGGACAGCGAGCGCTTGGTTTTAAAACGGCATTGTAAGTACTATGGGCATAGTGCGCTACTTGATCAAATAACGCTGACGGAAGCTTCAGAGTTACAAGATTACAATTTGAGCTTTAATCGTAAAGAAGGTGTGGTGGAAGAGAGTATGATCAATGCTCTTTCTTACTTAGCGATCAATTATCGAAATGGCGCTGAAATTACCCAAGCGACCATTAAAAAGCTTATTGATTATGTGCAGAGCCAACGAAAGCTTTTTGACTCCGATTTAGTCGTTGATGACCTAAGTTTTTCGCAATATGAGCGCAAGATAATGCAGGCGGTACCACCTCGATTAGAAGGGCACCTAGTAATCACCAAGCCAAAACTAACGATTCCGCTGTTAAAGAAAACGGTCGCTTGGCTGAAAGATGTCATTGAGAAAACGGGTGTCACAGTGGATATAAAAACACTTGAAGATATCAGTGACCCCGGCGCGATGAGAGATCAGGCTGATATCTTGTTCATAGAGGAAATTATCGAGCAACCTCAAGATTTTGGGCTATATGATTGGCTACTTGCCTCATCAGGATTGAGGTTTATTTATAATGATGAAGCAATGCAAAAACACTGTGAAGCTGTTAAGAAGGCAGTAAGTCACCAAAACCCATACCAAGCGTTGAAAGAAATTGAGCAATCTTTATATCGCCACCAACAGTTATTGCCATTATTTCATGGGAAAGAAAAGGTGACATGCAGTGTGGAAGTTCAAGGCGTTGAAATAAGTAAAGGTGGCTACAGCGACTTCTACAATCTTTGGATTAATAAAAATACTTGATAGAAAACATGCACAATTCTTCCTAATTCCTTTCATGTTTTTTCTTGTCGAAGATAGCTAGTATCAGACTCGCGTCCATTACTGCCATGACGCCGCGCGCCATCCCCCCAATGGCGCGTTTTAGTCTCTACACCTGCCTTATTAACGTTTGTACACCTCAACCAAAGTTCGATACTTCTACAATGGCTTGCTGAAAAAGTTTTTAGTCAAACAAACGGCTAATGTTTAGTAGACTGTCTCTCTAACTATAAAATTCAAAAGGAGATAGGGATGACTAAGCAGAAAGTAGCCTTTATTGGTTTAGGTGTGATGGGCTATCCAATGGCTGGGTTTTTAAGTAAAGCAGGCTATGAAACTAAGGTATTCAATCGTACCAAAGCTAAAGCAGAGCAATGGGCTAATGATTACCAAGGCACTGCGTGTGAGACGCCAAAACAGGCTGCACAGGATTGTGACATTGTATTTGTCTGCGTAGGTAACGATGATGACGTGCGCAGTGTTATCTACGGCGAAGATGGTGTATTTGCAGGGCTAAAGGAAGGGGCAGTCTTAGTCGACCATACTACGACTTCCGCTGAACTAGCGGTGGAACTTGCCAAAGCGGCTCAAACCAATGGCAATCACTTTATTGATGCGCCAGTGTCGGGCGGCCAAGCAGGGGCTGAGAATGGCGTACTTACCATTATGTGTGGTGGTGAACAGGCTATATTTGATCAAGTTGCACCAGTCATGGATGTTTATGCCAAACAGATGACCTTGCTGGGTGAAAATGGTCAAGGCCAGCGCTGTAAAATGGTTAACCAGATTTGTATCGGTGGTATCTTGCAAGGCTTAAGTGAAGCGCTGTTACTTGCGCAGAAGTCAGGTTTAGATGTCGAGCAAGTCGTTGAAACATTAAAGCATGGTGCAGCAGGCTCGTGGCAAATGGAAAATCGTGCCGTGACAATGTCACAAGATAAGTTTGATTTTGGTTTTGCGATTGATTGGATGCGTAAGGACTTGGGCTTCTGTCTGAAAGAAGCACAGCGCGTTGGGTTAGAGCTACCTTTAACTAAAAAGGTGGACGAACAATACGCCGAACTGCAGCAAGATGGCTTCGGGCGTATGGATACGTCGGTACTGATGAAAGCGGTAGCGAAACATCAGTAATAGATGAATAGTTCTTTGGTATCAAACAACTTAAAGAAATCGAAGCCTTTCATAACCAACTCTCCTCACTGGTAACACTTACTTTATAGATTATGAGGCGTTATATGCGCCTCATTTCTTAATTTTGGTTACATCATTAAAACTAGTGCAACTTGGGCGATTTTTCCAAGCGATTAACCGCTTTCAATAGTTCGTTTGTGCCTCCACTACTCGCTGAAGAGAGTGGAGGCGATTCAAGTTACCGTTTTAAATCGAAACGGTCTGCGTTCATGACCTTAGTCCATACATTGACAAAGTCTTGAACAAACTTTTCTTTGTTATCGTCTTGTGCGTAAACCTCAGCGTAAGCTCGCAGGATTGAGTTAGAGCCAAATACTAAGTCAACGCGTGTTGCAGTCCACTTTTCCTCACCGCTACTGCGCTCGATAATCGAGTATGAGTTACGACCTGTTGGCTTCCACGTATAACGCATATCCGTCAAGTTAACGAAGAAGTCGTTGGTGAGTGTTCCAACCTTGTCCGTGAATACACCATGTTGAGTGTCTGAATGGTTTGTACCGAGTACTCGCATACCACCGATTAGTACTGTCATTTCAGGTGCGGTTAGGCCGAGCAATTGAGCATGGTCTAGCATCAATTCTTCTGGGCTGACAGCGTAGTGTTTCTTCTGCCAGTTTCTGAAGCCGTCAGCCACAGGTTCAAGAACCTCAAATGATTCGATATCAGTTTGTTCTGCGGTTGCGTCACCACGACCAGCAGCGAAAGGAACCGAAATATCTATGCCACCAGCTTTAGCCGCTTGCTCAATCCCGACGTTGCCAGCTAAAACAATGGTATCTGCAACGCTAATACCGAACTCATTCGCAATGCTTTCTACTATTGGTAACACTTTAGCCAGCTTCTCTGGCTCGTTACCTTGCCATTGGTTTTGAGGTGCAAGGCGAATACGTGCGCCGTTGGCACCGCCACGTTTATCGGAATTGCGGAAGGTGCGTGCACTATCCCATGCCGTAGAGACCATCTCACTGATGCTTAAGCCACTTTGAGCGATTTTGGCTTTTACTGCCGCAACGTCATAGTCAGCTTTCCCTACTGGAACAGGGTCTTGCCAAATTAGTTCTTCAGCTGGAACGTCTGGACCAAAGTAGCGAGATTTTGGTCCCATATCGCGGTGAGTCAACTTGAACCATGCACGGGCAAAGGTTTCTGAGAAGTACTCTGGATCGTTGTGGAAACGCTCGGATATTTTACGATAGTCAGGATCAAATCGTAGAGCCATGTCCGCGTCAGTCATGATTGGGTTATGACGGATACTTGGGTCTTCAACATCGACAGGCTTATCGTGCTCTTCAATATGGGTTGGTTCCCATTGCCAAGCACCAGCAGGGCTCTTTTGTAGCCACCAATCGTAATTCAGCAGCAAGTGGAAGTAGCCATTGTCCCATTGTGTAGGATTGGTTGTCCAAGCACCTTCGATACCACTTGTCACCGTATCGCGACCGACACCGCGAGAGGTATGGTTGTTCCATCCTAAGCCTTGCTCTTCTAATTCTGCACGCTCAGGCTCCGCACCTAGTTTTGACGCATCGCCGTTACCGTGTGCTTTTCCGACAGTATGTCCACCCGCGGTAAGGGCAACGGTTTCTTCATCGTTCATCCCCATACGTGCAAAAGTCACGCGCATGTCTTGGGCTGTTTTAAGTGGATCTGGGTTACCGTCGACACCTTCTGGATTGACGTAGATAAGTCCCATCATCACAGCTGCTAGTGGATTCTCTAAATCGCGTTCACCAGAATAACGACTGTTATCTGAATCGCTGGTGGCTAGCCACTCTTGCTCTGCACCCCAGTAGATGTCCTTTTCTGGATGCCAGATATCTTCACGGCCGAAGGCAAAACCAAATGTCTCTAATCCCATTGATTCATAGGCCATGTTACCCGCAAGAATCATAAGATCAGCCCAGCTGATTTTATTGCCATATTTTTGTTTGATTGGCCAAAGTAGGCGGCGAGCTTTATCAAGGTTACCGTTATCTGGCCAAGAGTTAAGAGGAGCAAAACGCTGATTACCTGTATCCGCGCCGCCGCGACCATCGCCAATGCGATACGTACCAGCAGAGTGCCATGCCATACGAATCATCAAGCCGCCGTAGTGTCCCCAGTCTGCAGGCCACCAATCTTGGCTGTCCGTCATCAATGCTTTCAGATCGTTTTTAAGCGCGTCTACATCTAGCTTTTTTAGTTGCTCTCGATAGTTAAAATCAGCGCCCAATGGATTAGTTTTTTGGTTGTGTTGATGAAGGATGTCGAGGTTAAGCGCATTTGGCCACCAAGCTACATTGGATGAATTTGAAGAGGTTGCGCCGCCGTGCATTACTGGGCACTGACCGCCATTGTTACCATTTTTGTGTTCCATGATTTTGCTCCTTAGTGTCGCGTACTTTCAACTGTCTGGTTGATTCTTGTTTTGTCGGTGACAGTCGAATTGTTCATGTTTAACAAGTCTTGCAGGACTGTTTATCTACGACAGAGAATAGTTGGCAGGGGCTTAGATATAAAACTGATTGTAGCTATGTTATCGATAGATAATTTCTATCTTGAGGGATGCTAGGAGAATAAATAGAACATAAAGGCTGGGTAATAGGCTGCCAAACTGAGTTTGGCAGCTTGAAAGCGAACAGGTTATGAGAACTTGATTTCTAGTTGCTGCGCTTTTTGCCATGTTTCATGGCTAGCGAGTTGCTCTGCATAGCGAGTGATATTGGAATAACGCTCTAGCAAACCAAAGTTGGTGAGAATATCGACGATGAAAGACATCATAATATCGGCACCAGTGAGTTTGTCAGCAACTAGGTAACGCTTACCTTCAAGTCGTTGATTAACATAACTCATCACTTTATCCAGTTCGATTGCCGCGTAATCAGGTAAGAAATTCATCGCAGCGCCATCTTTTTCAACGAAAACCTTCAGTAACAACGGCAGAGCTGCGGAGCTCTCAGCAAAGTGAAGCCATTGTAAATAATCTAAGTGGTCGTCGGTTCCTCTTGCCGGCGCCAGTGTATCTGCCGCGTATTTGTCTATCAGATACTCTGTAATAGCACCCGACTCAGTGATCACTCTCCCTGCTTCTTCAATAACCGGAGACTTCCCTAGTGGGTGAATAGACTTTAGCTCTGGCGGAGCTAGAAATGTCACACTATCACGACGATAAGGAACGATCTCATAGTCTACGCCGAGCTCTTCAAGCAACCAGATAATACGCTTGGAACGAGATTGATTTAAATGGTGTAACTTAATCATGTTAGTTCCTTATAGTGCGTCGTTGGTCTTGATAACCAGTTTGCCAAAATTCTTACCTTCTAATAGGCCGATAAATGCTTCAGGAGCCTTATCAAAGCCTTCTACGAGGTGCTCACGGTAATGAATTTTTCCTTCGGCAAGCCATTGACCCATATCTGATGCAAACTCTCCGTAGCGGTGCCCATAATCGTCAAAAATAATGAATCCCTGCATTTTGATTCGTTTGATCAAAAGCTGGGCCATCAGCATCGACATTCTGTCTGGACCTTCAGGCAAAGAAGTAGCGTTGTACTGAGAGATAAGGCCACACAGAGGAACGCGAGCCCCTGTGTTGAGTAGCGGCATAACAGCATCGAACACCTTGCCACCCACGTTCTCAAAATAGATATCGATACCGTGATCACACGCTGCTGCTAATTGCTGTTCGAAGTTATCTGCTTTGTGATCGAGACAAAGATCAAAACCCAACTTTTCGACTGCGTAACGGCACTTTTCTTCACCACCGGCCACACCGATAACGCGGCAGCCTTTTAGCTTACCAATTTGACCAACCATAGAGCCTACAGCCCCGGTTGCCGCAGCGACAACAAGAGTGTCACCTGCTTTAGGCTGGCCAATATCAAGCAGTCCCATATAAGCGGTAAAACCAGGCATCCCCATTACACCAAGCGCATAAGATGGGTGAGCAGGATTTTTGCCCATTTTAATCAGCCCTTCACCGTCTGAGATGCCGTAGTCTTGCCAACCAGTAAAGGCCAATACCCATTCACCAACTTCGTAATCTGGATGGTTTGAAGCTTCAACTTGGCATACTGTTCCCCCAACCATTACTTCATCTAGGGCAACAGGATCAGCGTAGGATTTAGCATCGCTCATACGACCACGCATATAGGGATCCAGAGATAGATAGACGCTGCGAAGCAACATTTCGCCTTGCTGTGGTACTGGTTTCTCAGACTCTTCTAGGCGGAAGTTTTCAGCTAAAGGGGCACCTGTAGGGCGAGAGGCAAGTACAATACGTCGGTTTACGTTATTAGTCATTGAGTTATTTTCCTATTATTAGACCAGTCGTCTAGTTGCTGTTTCAAAAAATTACCGTAGGACATTTCAACTACGGGAATTGTTCTTGTTTGGTTGATCTTAAGTCTTTAGTAGTGCTTTGGTTGTTTCTAGGCTGTGCTCAAGGTGGGTATGATCTTGAACCAGCTTGTTAAGTAAACTTGCGCCAAGCCACTGTTGATATAGCTGTGTCGCTGTTGCATGAGGATTTACCGCTGATATCGAGCCATCTTTAATACCAGCTTGAATGCATTGAGCGATCGATTCAATGATCCGACCTGCACCTGTTGCTAAAGCGACGCGCATAGTCTCTGACAAATCTGAAACCTCTGCGCTGAGCTTTACGACTAAACAGCGATTGGCATTACATACGCCGTTTTCCACTTCAAGCCAGCGTGAGAAATAACCCATTAATCGCTCGTTAGCATTACCGTCGTCAGAGTTAAAAAATGCGTTAAGTCGCGCAAGATAGGTTCTGAAGTAGTCTTCGATTAAGGCTTCACCAAACTGTTCCTTAGACTTGAAGTAGTGATAAAAAGAGCCTTTGGGTACATCCGCGGCTTTTAATAGTTGCGACAAACCAACAGCCGTAAAGCCTTTGGTCACCACTAATTCATAGCCCACATCGAGTATATGCTGGCGAGTATCGTTCGTTTTTTCTTTCATGAGGTGCACTATAAATTAAATTAGACCAGTCGTCTAGTGCGTGTTTGTAGCTAATTTAAGCTGCAATTGTTGGTGTAGGGGAGCGTGGTAAATAAACTGGTAAAGCACCACTCATAATCTGAGCTAACAGACTACGAGTGATGAATGTGTGGTTAAGGTTTTCGAGGCAGTATATCTGTGATGGTTGCAGTAGGCGCTTTCTCAACATTGGTATGAGTATGGATAGCTTGGCTACGCCCTTGCTCTTTAGCTTGATAAAGCGCGGTGTCTGCTGCTTTAACCAACTCAGTGGTAGATGCATTTAGCTCTGGGAATGTGGTCACACCGATAGAAACGCCGAGTTGTCCTAAGGAGAGACCCTTCATGTCCAAGTGCAGCTCTCTCACTGATTCGACGATAAGGTTAGCCAGTTTAAGCGCTTCGTCTTTACCCGTCTCAGGGCAGATAATCGCCAGCTCCTCACCGCCCAGTCGACAAGCGACCTGATTCTCTTCGATTGAGCGATTGAGCAAAGCAGACACCTCTTTTAATACGTAATCTCCCGCATCATGACCAAAGTTATCGTTAAAACGCTTAAAATGGTCAAGGTCGAGCATTAGCAGTGACAGTTCAGCATGGTCTTGCTCTGCTTTGGACCATTCTTTGTCAAAAACTTCCTCAAAGTAGCGTCTATTGAACAAGCCAGTAAGCGGATCTCGCATCGCTTGCGAACGTAATTTTTCCTGTAGGCTTAAATTAGCCAGCGCTAATCCAAGGTGCTCAGCGAGAGTAAAGGCTAATTGCTTGGTTTCTTCGCTGACTTGCTCAGATTGGACACCAAAATAGAGATGGAACATACCGACAGTGTTCCCATGTGCGGTAAGAGGAACGCACAACGTCGTTCCGTCTTCCTCCAAGCCACTCATATGAGTGCAGACTAAGTTGTGATGCTTTTCATGAGATAGATGAAACTTACCTTTTCGGAGTGCCCAGCAATCATTTGGTGCATACACTTTACTCGCGGGCCATTCGCCGCCCCAGTCGAGCTTCATCTCGAGTTGGTTACGTGACTCGCGCATGATCGACACGCTGCCATTAATGTCGCCGAGTAGCCTAGGGATGATATCTGCGACAACAACCTGCGCTTCTTTAATGCTATTACATGCTGCAAGCATATTGGCGAGTTGGTGTAGCAGTTCAATCTCACGGGTACTCTTTGCAATCCGCATTTCCTGTTGTTGACGTTCATGGTTGACCACGGCAAAGATTCTTCGATGACTGAACCAAGAAGAGGCGATGAGTACGATAAAGGAAGCGGCCATTAAGGCATCGACAATTAATTCGAGATCCAGTGTCATTGCTGTAAGCGCTGTAAGTGGCATTGCGAGGCGTATGACATATTTTGTGTCATGTCCATGCTCATCGGGTGGAAGTTCAAGAAGCTTCGCCACGTAGAGTAAATCTTGATTGATAGATTCGCTGTACCTTTTTGATATCCCCAGTTTGCCAGCTAGTGCTTCAACGACTTCTGGGCGATTACTATGGTCATCAAGTGTGTTAATCTCTCTATTTGAAAGCTGCGAGTCTCCAAGCACCTTACCGCTGCTATGTATGATGGTAAATCTTTGTCCAAAACGTGATTGAGATAGGTTATCAATAAAAACATCGATTTCTGGTTGCTCCATATCATAGAGGTCGAGTTTCTTTTCGTGGATTTGGTGCGCGACGTCATCAAGCAAGCCAGACATGTAGCCACTTACAATACGCTTAGTCCAATCGGCCAGCGTAGTATGGAAAAAGTAGCCACCAATAATCATTGAAATAGCTAAGGCAACGATGGGTAAGTACTGAAATCGATGTAGAGAAGCTGACATTGATACCACACACAATATAAGGTTATTGATTCAATTAAACATTTTTCCTATATAAGTTTAGCTGCATAATAAAAAAAAGGAGGAGAAGTGAAGGGTTTGGAAGAGAGAATCAAGTTTTTAATGCCCGCAGAAGCAGAGGGTGTCTGCGGGCATTTGATTTAGACTAGCTCGTAGCTAATTTCGAACAAGGTGTCCGTGTTAGGATAGATTTCTCGAATTAACTTTTTCAGCTTAGGCAGTTCAATGTACTCTTGCTTGGCATGAAACTCGTTAATATCGTCAAAGTGCAGTGGTTTCACAGACAAGATTTTCACCTCACACACTTTTTCATCAGTCTCTAGGGTGAAAACTTCAACCGTGGTGCCTGGCACGTAGTGAGACTCTGATTCATCGCGAATCGTAATGGTCTTTTTACCTGAGGCGACTAACGGAGTCAGAAACTCGAAGAAGGTGATTTTTGTTGGGGCGGTCATTTAATCTTCCTTTTGCTGACGTTTGTGCTTAGGTACATAATTCAAAATTGAAATGGGTACAGGTTTTCGTGGGGCGAATCCTTCAACTTCACGGCGTTCAATGAGATGGCCCAAGCGTGATTCGATCATGCAAAGGTTTTTGAAGTTGTCTTTGGATACAAAGGAGATTGCCTCACCTTGTGCATCTGCACGACCTGTACGTCCAATACGGTGTACATACTCATCGGCAGGGAACGGTAAATCATAGTTAATCACACGCGTTAAACCTTCAATATCGATACCGCGAGCGCCAACCCCTGTTGCGATCATGTACTTAATCTTACCAGCTTTGAAGTCTTCCAGCAGTTTTGAACGAACCGCTTGGCTACGGCCGCTGTGGAATGCTTCGGCCATAATGCCACGTTTTTCGAGCTGAGAGGCGAGCTTAGCAGCGCCATGTTTTGTTTCGATAAATATCAGCGCTTGGTCCCAATCATTCTCATTGATTAGATGGCTCAGTAGGGCAGATTTCTTGTCTTTATCAACGGTAATCAACCATTGCTCGATGTTCTTCTTCGAGGCTTGATTGGCTGCAATGGAGATCTCATAAGGGTCGTGTACCGCTGTTTTTGCTAGGTCTCGAATCTTGTTTGAAAGCGTGGCAGAGAACAGAAGGTTCTGAATATCTGTAGGTAAGCGATCAAGGATTTTGTTGATATCATCAATAAAGCCCATATCCAGCATGCGGTCAGCTTCATCTAGCACCAAGACTTCGACTTCGTCAAAATGTACCGCGCGCTTGCCGTACATATCAATCAGACGCCCCGGCGTTGCAACGAGAATATCCACACCTTCGATTAACGCTTGTTTTTGAGCTTGTTCGTCGACGCCACCATACATGGCGACAGAAGTCAGAGCTAGGTGCTGACTGTAATCTTGAATCTTCTGTTCAACCTGAACCGCTAGTTCGCGAGTCGGGGTCAGAATGAGAGCTCGAATGCGCTTTTTACGTTGTGTTTCACCTTGACTAAGTTTCTCTAGAATTGGTAACACAAAGCTTGCGGTTTTACCCGTTCCCGTTTGTGCAGCGGCGATCAGATCTTCTCCGCGGAGAATGACAGGAATCGCTTTAGTTTGGATATTGGTGGGTTTTTGATAGCCAAGTTGAGAAATAGCATCAGTGATAGGTTGGCTTAAGCCGAGTTTCGAGAAAGACATGCTTACACTCTGAATCTAGATTAAATCAGGGGGAGAACCCCATAGTTGCAGCAGAGTGTAGCATGAAGAAGGGGGGGACAATTAGCTTTGTTTTTCCAGATACCAACTGCCTTTGCAGATACCGTTTTTCAAATGCCACTCGCCGGAGATTCGGTTACCGCTCGCCTTGCCTGTAAAACGGTAATCCCACTGATTATTGGTAGCGTAGAGTACAAGTCTGCCTTCGCTTGATTCTATCCAGCCTTTTAATGGTGTGCCATTGTAAGTCAAAATGAATTGAGCAAATCCTTCAGCTACGGTGCCAGTGATAGTGGTCTTTGAGCACATATTGTTGCCGCTTACGTCGACTCTTCGACCTATCCATTGTCCATCAAACTCGTGTGAAACAGTAAAATCTGGTTGTGAAGGCAATTTAGGGAAAGTATCTGGATTGTTTGAACCGAAAAGTTTTGATTGTTGACCTACAACGACAAAGATACCGAAGCCGATAAAGGTAGCGATAAGAAATAGTTTCTTCATTAGTGGCCCATTTGGACAATTTCGGTTGTGATATCTGTTGTCACGGAGTTTGCGATAAAGCAGTGTTGATGTGCTAGGTGATGTAGCTTTTCGAGTTGTTCCAAGGAGGGTTGCTTTTCACCTTTAAAGTCGATCTTCGGGCGCAGTATGACTTGTGTGACGGAGCTTCTACCTGATGAGTCTTCTTCGAGAAAACCTACGGCCTCATCGGTATAGCTGTCTATGATGTAGCGGCGTTTCGCAGCAATGCCAAGAAAGGTCAGCATATGACAACTTGAAATGGAGGCGATAAAGGCTTCTTCTGGGTCGACGTTTTCTTCTACCGACAGAGGGAGTGGAATGACATGGGGTGATGATGAAGCAGGTACAGTGATTCCACCATCAAAATGCCATGTATGGGCGCGACTGTATTGATTGTCGTTGAAGGCTTCACTTGGGCCACGTTGCCACTTTACCGCAGCGCTAAACTTGGACATCACTTTCATTCCTTTTGGTCGCTCATTCCGCCAATAGATTGTCTTACACGATAGAATGACTAGGTAGAAGCGTTGCCACTTAAAAATTGAGCGTGCCTCACAGGAATTGCACTGAGAGCTTGGCTTATTAATGATTTTTCATCGCTATGTTTTATCGTTGAGGTGTTTTATAATTCAATGAATAAAATTCCTTAATATGTCATGCAGGAAAACAATCAATGGGTAAGAGCCACAAACAGTTTTACCTAGAAGTGGTAGGCAAACAGCTATTTGTTTTGATCATAGCTGCACCATTAATGTATCAGCTGACTTTTGAAGCGATGCAGGAAATGGAAAAGGGTAACCAGTCTGCGATATTGGCTGTGATTGGTTTATTGATGGCGGCAGCGATTGTTGGGGTTTTTGAAGCAACCTACCAAAAGACCCAGTTGGCTTTTCCAGTTCATCGCTACTTGGTTCATTTGACTAAAGCGCTGCTCTTTATCGGTATTACAGAGTTGATGCTGTTGGCCGTCGCCGCGATAGGGACCACGTATCATGTTTTTGATGATCCGCTGCTTTGGGCTCTTATTCCTATCTATCTCGCGCTATATCTATATGACTGGTGGGACGCGATTGCGGCTTCGTCTCGTGACAATATCTGCTGATTAGTCGTTAACAGCGAGAAGCTCTATACCATGCTAGAGCTTCTCTTTTATAGGTGAATGCATCCATTACTGTTTGTATTTACCTTCAATTGAAGCTTGTCTGTATTGCTCAAGCTTACCTTCGGCTTCTAATTTGGCTAGTCCGCGATTAAAGGCGTCTAACAGTTCTTGGCTACGTGGCGAGTTTTTTGAAATGATCACGAAGTAGTCTCGCTCTGTAAGCATCTTAGCATTGGGTTCAATCGTGCCAGTAAGGCCAAGCTTGGTCACTGTTTCCATACCGACATCCATGTCTTCCAAAACTACATCTAAACGACCAGCTTTGAGCTTTTTATAGTTGTTTTCAGCGCTTGCGATACGCTGTATTTTGACCGTTCCAGCTTTTTCTAGATCTTCAATACCATAGGCATAGCCGGTAACACCCCCGATTTTTAATGACGACAGATCTTCTCGGTTACTCCAAGTGACGGGTTTGCCTTTTTGTTGAAATAGTGCGGTACTCAGAGTAATAACAGGGTTGGAATAGAGGAAGTGCTGCTCACGGTCTGGGTTTTTACTCCAAATAAGAGAGCCGTCATAGTTACCCGCTTTTGCTTCTTCAAAACCTCGTTTCCAAGGCATGTAGTCAAACTCTACGGTGTAACCTTCAGCTTCGAAAGCTTCCCGTACAATTTGCGTGATAAATCCCCCTTGTTTGAGCGACTTAGATTGATAAGGGGCCCACTCGCCATTAGCAAGCTTAACCGTATTTGCATAAGAAATGTGAGAGACAGAAAGGGCAAAGATTAAAGCGATGAGCTTGAAGCTTTGTTTGAGCATAGTGCAATCCTCTAGAGAATGTCAGTATCTAAAGAATAGTTGCTGATATTCATATCACCAACGAAAGGTTGATGATATTCATATCACCAACGAAAGGTTGATGATATGAATCAACGAAAGTTTAGAAGCTCTCAGGTGCTTCGAAGGTCATAGGTTGTTTTGAGTAGGGATGTTCGAGCTCCAATCGCTCGGCATGCAAATGCAATCGCTCTGCTTTTTCGCCATACAAGGTGTCGCCAACCATAGGCAGGTTAAGTCCTAAGTGGTGAGCACAATGTACTCGGAGTTGATGAGTACGACCCGTTTTAGGGTACATGTAGAGTTTGCTTCTACCATTGATTGTAGAAATTTCCTCCCAGTAGGTTTGCGCGGGCTTACCGTGCTCAAAGCAGACCAATTGGCGAGGGCGATCGACCGGGTCACCACGCATTGGCAGATCTATTTCACCACTAGACTCAGAGACTGCTCCTTCAAGTAAAGCGACGTAACGTTTTTGCACGCTGCGAGAGATAAACTGCTTTTGCAAACTTTTATTGGCGCGCTTGGTTAAGGCAAACACCAGTAAACCAGACGTTGCCATATCAAGTCTATGGATGACGAAAGGCCCTTCGACATCAGGGTAACGCTCTTGAAGTCGGGTGTAGGCCGAATCTGTGATGGTTTTTCCCGGTACAGATAGCAACCCAGAAGGCTTATTGACGATAACCATCGCGTCATCTTCAAATAAGATCTCTAGTTCTTTATCTTCCGCCCAATTTTCTTCGAGAGGATTGTCGTCAACCAACATGCCTTCAAGCATATGTCCAAGGATCGGCTGGCATTTACTGTTACACGAAGGATAGAACTTAGTGTGCTGACGAATTTCAGATTTGGGTGAAACGCCCCACCAAAACTCAGCCAGTGCTAGCGGCTTAAAACCATGCTTAAAGGCGTAGTGGAGTAGCTTAGGTGCTGCACATTCACCTGCTCCTGCTGGTGGAACAGGAGAGGTAGTGGGTGCAAAGATTGATTTTAGAGACCGTTCTTCAGCGCGAATGTTTAAGAAACGGTATTGCTCAAAAAGCTTGTTCTGCAAAGCATTAGAGAGTTGTTTACGTTTCTCTTTTAAGGCGTTGAGTGACATTGTCAGTTCATTTAGTTTTGAGCTGACGCTAGCGATTTTCTCTTCCCACTCTAACTTTAAGTACTTAAGGACGTTTTTCTCAGCGACACTTTGTTTACTCAATTCAATGAGTAGGGCATCAAGTTGGCTAGAGTCGAGGTTGGCTTCGCCTTGTTTTCTCTGTTCTTTTCGCTTAGCGCGCCCTTCAATAATCGCGTCACGTTGCTCTTGCTCTGCCTCTGCATAACCTTGTTCCAGTTGACTTAATGCTTCTTTAAGCTGCAAAAATTCTGGGTTGGATTGCTCTACTTTAACTGCTTGATTGAGCTCAGTGATCTCAGCGAGATCTGTTCGAAAGAAGCTCTCTTCCGCTAACATATCAAACACAGGTGGAACAAAACCGGGCAATAAATTTTGATCGGCGATTTTGCCAGAAAACGCAGAGAAATAGCCTATTTCGCCTTCAGGAGACTGAACAAGCAGCACACCGAACATCTTACCCGTGCCTTCTGGGTTACCATCAATACCAAAGTCATGATGCCAAGCTTGTTGTACAGTAAGGTGGCGCTGCAGCTGCTGCGCAGCTAGGACACACAGAGGGTGAGGCTGGTAGTAAAAAGGAAAGGTAAACTTCTCGGGTAGTGGATACGATTGGATATCACTATCGAAATGAGTGAAAAGCTGGTTTGGGTGGTGCATTAAAGTATTCACTACAGGTAAAATCAATTGGGCGTGATTCTACCTGTTTGTGAGCATATTTCTAGTTTAGAAAACTAAGCCACAGACCCTAGCGAACGTAATTAATCTGCGCCGAAATAAACCAGTGCTGAACCGTACCATTAGCTCTTTCAACCCAAAGGTCATTGTCTAATTGCTTCACACGACCATTAATCGTAATTGAAAGCTTGTTCTCATCCGTATGGTTTACTTTGATGAATGGGTCTGAAGTGATCAAAAACGGAGTTGCATCTTTTACCGAACTGTTTTCATCGATTAGAAAGAAGTGATTCAGTTTGCCATCTTCGGGTTTGGTCGAGATAGCCTTGTGGCCGATGAGCTTGAACCCCTCACCAACGGGTTGATTAAGAATTTCGCTACTGAGCCTGACATGGGTAGGGATAAAAACCCAAGCGAGAACAAGGGCAACAGTGACCAAGGCAGCGCCTAGAGAGATTTTGAGTTTCGACATGCTGTGTTATTGATATGTTTGGAACAGAAGCACATTTTAGCACAGTTCTTTACTCCAATTCGCGCTAGGCTTGGCGTTTTGCTAAGTGGTATTACTGTTACAGGTTTGCAATAATGACGTAGTTTAACAAGACAATATTACAGAAATCACTATGGCAAATTGGGAAGGAGTGAGCGAGTTTGTCGCAGTTGCAGAAACTCAATCTTTCACCTCTGCAGCAAAGAAGCTCGATACATCGGTCGCGCAAATAAGCCGTAAAGTCGCTCTGTTAGAAGAAAGACTGGCCGTTAAGCTGTTCAATCGTACCACACGTAGAGTCTCGGTAACGGAAGCTGGGCAACTCTATTATCAGCAGTGTAAGCATCTCGTCGAAGGTCTAGAACTGGCTGAACTTGCAGTCACTCAAATGCAGTCGACACCTAAAGGTTTGCTAAAGGTGACCGCTCCCGTCACCTTCGGTGAACAAAACCTCGCGCCATTGTTACACCAATTCTTAGAACTCTATCCACAAGTCGACTTAGAACTTATGTTGACCAACCAAAAGCTTGATTTGATCGAGGTAGGCGTTGATATTGCAATTCGTTTGGGGAAATTGCAGGATTCGAGCTTAATTGCCAAACGATTATCGAGTCGACAGTTGTATGTGTGTGCGAGTCCTAGCTATCTAGAAAGGTACGGCGAGCCACATACTTTATCCGAACTTAGCCATCGTCAGTGTCTTGTCGGGTCAGTTGATTACTGGCGTTTTCGTGATTCTAAAAGTGAAAAATCGATACGGGTTTCAGGAAGAATACATTGTAACTCGGGCTACGCACTGCTTGATGCAGCAAAGCGAGGGCTTGGATTAGTGCAGCTCCCGGATCACTATGTGAAAGAAGCGCTAGAGGCCGGAGAATTAGTCGAGGTGCTTTCAGAGTATCGTGATGAGCGAGAGGGGATTTGGGCACTTTACCCGCAAAACCGAAATCTCTCACCAAAAGTACGCTTACTGATCGACTTCTTGGCGGAGAACTTTGATTAAGACCAAGAGAAGGCGTCTCTTGGTCTTATTGCATGGTAAAACCTTGAATTAAGCTTCTTGCTCTTCAGCGTCTTGGCGCTTAATCACTTTGTGTCCGTCTTCTGAAACACCTTGTTTCCAGTAGCTGCTAATGTAGATGTTTTCGCGCTCGACTTCTTTCTCGTTGCGGAAGTACTGACGCAGCGCACGCATTGAGTCGAACTCACATGCACACCAAACGGATGCTCTACCAGTCAACCAAGGCAGATCGCGAACCGCTTGTGCCAAGTCATCATTCTCAAAGATCCATTTGACTTCAAAATGCTCTGGGGCTTCGATGGGTTGAATATCTTGCTCAGAGATAACTTTAATCACAGCGTAGCCTTTTGCATCAGCTGGGAGACGTCGAATCTTAGCTGATAGGGCAGGTAGGGCTGTCATGTCTGCGGTCATGAAGAACCAATCCGCGTCTGTGCTCATATCTTGTATGGTGCCAGGGCCGGCAATATGAATGGAATCACCAACCTGAGCCTTCATTGCCCAGCGCGCAGCAAAACCGCATTTAAGGTCATGAGTGATGTGTTTAACAAAGTCGACCTCAATGGTTCCCGCTTGCTCGTCAAACTTACGAATAGTGTAAGTACGCATCACTGGGCGCTCATCGCCTGATAACTGTTGTGGGTCAGTGTCACCAGAAGGCGTAAACAATAGCTTGATGTAGCCACCCTCACAGTTGTTTGGAAACTCTTTTAGCGCATCACTTTGAAAGGTAATGCGCTGCATGTTTGGCGTGACAGATTCGGTTGAAGATATGGTAACGTGCTTTGGTGATGGCTTTTTCATGTGCTAACCCGAGAATTGTTCTTGTTCTCATCTAGGTTAACAGCACACAACAGAGTTAGATAGTATCTTTAACCAAATTTACATTCCTGACATCTATATCATCGGCAGTGTGGAGCCAACCAATAAGACAGCCATCAAGATATTGAAGCTTCGGATGCGTAAAGCGCTTGTTAGCCAACGTTGAAGCTCTCGGCCAGCCAAAATCCAAAATGAACCCGATGGGAAGTTGACCAATAAAAAGGTCGTTGAAATGATCAGTAGTTCAATCCATCCGCCACCATTGCTATATAGAGTGACGGAACTTAGCGCCATAGACCAACCTTTTGGGTTTACCCACTGAAAACTGGCTGCCCCTAGGAATGTCATAGGGCGAAAATTATCGACGTCTTTTGCTTGTCCACTTAGCGCGATTTTAACTGCTAAATAGGCAAGATAAGCCAAGCTGACATACTTCAATACAAGGTGGGCGATTGGATACGCTTCAAACACCGCTGACAAGCCAAGCCCGACAAGCAAGACCATAAATGCAAAACCAAATGCGATTCCGCACATGTGAGGTAACGTACGCATATAGCCAACATTGGCGCCTGAAGTCATCAGCATTAAGTTATTTGGCCCCGGTGTAAAGGTCGAGACAAAGGCAAATATCACAAGAGCAGTGAGTTGTTCGAATTCCATGAGATGTCCTATTTCTATCGTGAAAGCAATAATATTGCGTAGTAACGCTTGTCTTGACCGGTCAACCACTATATTAGGTGGAATAGTGCGCAATTATGTGTTTTTATTCGAATGACTAGGACTAATTGCGCAATAAAGGTGAGAAATGGATAAGTTCGACGAAAGAATATTGCAAGAACTCAAAAGAGACGGAAGAATCTCCAATGTCGAGTTAGCAGAGCGTATTGGTTTATCAGCTTCTGCCACGCTTAGGCGCGTCCAAGATCTTGAAAAACGCGAGGTGATTAAAGGTTATCGAGTCATGCTTGATAATAGCCAACTTGGTGTCGGCTTTGTCGCCTATGTCTCTATCGGCCTTGCCAGTCATCGAAAACAAGCCCAGCTAGAGTTCGAAGAACACGTCAGATTCGTTGATGAAGTCGTTGAGTGCCACAACATCACAGGCGCTAATGAGTATTTACTTCGAGTTGAGACCAAAGACTTACCAAGCTACAAGAAGTTTCATGCCGACGTATTAGGTGAGTGCGCTCAAGTACAGTCTATCACTACTATGGTGGTCATGGATTCACCCAAAGACGAGCGCTAAGCTTGTTACCAACACAATTATATTGCGTCTTTATTAAAATTAACTGATTGATTTTGTTTATTTTACTGTAATGAACCATAAATATAATCGACATTTAATCGTAATGGATTAGCAATCAAAACGTCATTCTGTCCATCTAATTTATCTCGCATCAACAGTTCGAGCACAGAAGCTCATTCTAAATGTAAAGGGTAAATAAGATGAAAAAAGCAGTGGCAGCGTCTGCAGTATTTGCAGCACTTGTATCGGGTTCTTCACTTGCAGCGACAGTGTACAAAGCTGATGGTACTGAGCTGAAAGTCGGTGGCCGCGTAGAGTTTCGTGGTGACTTCATTGGCACAAGCAAAGGTGCAGAGATTAAAGGCACGATGGACGATAGCACTCGTGCACGTCTAAACCTCAAAGGCAAATCTGAGATTACTGAGGACATGTCAGCGTTTGGTGTCTATGAAGCTGAGCAAGATACAGATAAAGATGAGTTTGAAAACCGTTACATGTATGCAGGTCTAGACTTTGATGGCCACGCACTGTCGTTTGGTCGTCAAGACATGGCTGCCGTTATCGTATCGGATCTGACAGATATCTCGGAGTTTTCTGGTGTTCAGCAGGTGATTAACTCTGCAAGCGACAAAGAAGACAGCGTGTTTGCTTACCGTGGTGCATTCGATGCGTTTCAACTTCAAGCCACTTACCAAGCAAATAGCGATGAAGACACTGACGGTTACAGCATCTCAGGTCTTTATTCAGCGCCGTTTGGTTTAGATGTTGGTCTAGCGTTCTCAGGTGCTGATCTAGGTAAAGGAAACGGTAGCCAAAACCAGATCCTTGGTGGCCTAGGTTATACACTAGACGCACTTTACCTAGGCGCGACTTACTCAGTAGGTGACCTAGATGACAAAGCAACAGGCACAAGCGATAAAGAGTTTAAAGCGCTTGAGGTTGCTGCGAAATACAAATTTACAAAACAGTTCTCTGCTGCGGTGGTTTACACCAATCAAGAAAACGAAGCGGCAAGTGGCACTAAAGCGGATGCGACGGATGGTGTAGAAGTCGTGGGTTACTACAAGTTCAACGGTAACTTCCGAACTTATGTTTCTTACTTCTCCAACGGTATTAAGTCGACAGATGCTGATGCAGACGGCTTTAAGGACACGGGTGAAGATACGCTTCGTTTAGGTGTGCGTTACGATTTCTAATCACAGAGTTGCCTGAAATTCTGTCCCATTGGCCAAGCATTAGCTTGGCCTTTTTTGTTCTATATCAAAGAGGTTGCTATTCAGTTAATTTATAAATCAATTGCATATGGATGATAAGTTTCTGTTGTAAAACTGAAGCTTACAAGATAAATCAATGCGAACTAAGCAGAATTCAAATGTGACTTCGATCACGCCTTGTGCTAGAGTTCGCGCACTTTATCTATGGGAATCTTCCCACTTCAAGGATGAGTCCAACGACTTGAATGAGAAAAATAATGCAATTGTCCCTTAAAAATTTGTCTATTCGAACACAGGTATTAGTACCTGTTATCTTCACAACGTTCGCGCTATTTATCGCATTGTGGATCACCAAAAGTAATCTAGAGGCAGAGCAAGAAATTATCAGCTCTAACACAGATTCCCTCGTGTATTACAAAGACACCTTGGCAAAAATAGATGATCAAGTTTATCCGTTACGTATTAGTGCGGTGTATGCCATTTACGATGATTCTCGCCGCCAAGTGTTTTTGAACGAACTTAAAACAAGTTTAAAAGAGATTCAAAAAGATCTCGACTTGATGGCTAGTCGCGACACATTCAGAGATGAAGTACGAGTGGTGCGCCGTGCTATTGAAGATTACGTACAATACTCTCACCGAGCAGTGGAGCTGTTTTCACAAAGAGACAGCGGCCAAGTGAGCGCGCAAGAGTACAACAGCTTTATCGCTAAGTATCGTGACTCTGGCAATCAAATGGTCGGCGCCATTAATACTTTATCTGCACAAGTTAATGAGTTCGCGACCGATGCCATGGAACATAGCGCTGAGCAAAACACAAAAGTTAAAAACATGGCAATGTACATGGTACTTACTGTTCTTGTTGCCTCTTTAGCTGTCGCTTGGGTACTTTCAGGCATGATTGTGAAACCAATCCTTCAACTGCAGAAAGTGATGCGTAAGCTAGCACATGGTGATCTTTCTGTTCGTGCTAAGGTCGATGGTGATAATGAAGTCTCTCAACTGAGTACTGATGTGAACCAAACCGCTGAGCAACTTCACAGCACGGTAGAAGAGTTAAGCCGTATTAGTGAGGAAGTCGCTTCCGCTTCTACTGAGTTAGCTGCCGTGATGACGCAAGCGCAAGCCAATGCTCAGCAAGAGCTAGCTGAGATTGAGCAAGTCGCATCTGCAGTCAACGAGCTTTCTAGCACCGCAGATAACGTAAGTGATAACGCTCAGATGGCAGACTCAACAGCACGTGAAGCCGATCAATTGGCTAAATCTGGCTTGGATATCTTTGAAGAGAGCAGTCAAGCAAGTGCTCAAATGGGCAATGCACTAAACGAAGCTGCGCAAGTTGTTCTAACTCTTAAAGAGCAGTCTGAACAAATCAATGATGTGATTGAAGTTATTCGCGGTGTTTCAGAGCAGACTAACCTTCTAGCACTAAACGCAGCAATTGAAGCAGCACGTGCGGGCGAATCTGGTCGTGGTTTTGCAGTGGTTGCGGATGAAGTTCGAATGCTGGCAGCAAGAACTCAAGAATCAACGGGCGAAATCCAAGCTATCATTGAAGAGCTACAGAAGCAGTCTGGTCTTGCTAACGATAGCATGCAGCTTAGCCTTGAAATGCTGGAGAAAAACAATGAGCTATCATTGCAAGCTAACAGCGCGCTACAGGGTATTACAGAGTCTGTAACGAATATTAATGATGCCAATACCCAAGTTGCAACCGCAGCAGAGCAGCAGTCTCAGGTCACGCAAGACATTAACCGCAACGTCGTGAATATGTCTGAGCTGGTTAATCAAAACGTTTCCGGCATTTGTCAGAGTGCAAGTGCGAGCAATGAGCTGTCTACGTTAGCAGAAAAACAGAAAGCTCAGCTTTCATTCTTTAAACTGTAATCAAACGCTTTAATTTCAAGAAGCAGCCATTTTCGGCTGCTTTTTTTGTATTTGCGTAAAAAATTTTGAAAATTCTTTTGACGAGAAAGGGTAAAAATTAGAGTTTAAAGGTGATTATTGACGAGTGAATCAACCAATCGATCAGAAGTTGGACAGCGTAAAGACGAAAAGGATTGCGCAAACGGTTAGCAAGCTTTGAGTTAAGTGATTGTTTTTAAGGGAGAAGAGCGAATAATTGCTGAGAAAGGAGTTACTTAGGTATGCAACTTAACCGAACTGTATCACAAAAAAATTGGAAATATCAGTCTTGCGGGAAATAAATCACGACCTATAATGCTGAAAACCGGAGCGTCTGCCAACGCTCCGGTTTTTTTGTGTCCGAAACTCAGTAAAGCGTCTGCCAACGTTTACCGAAAACGCACGACACGTAAATTTGCTTATAGGAAAATTTATCATGCGTATCGAACAAGAACTTAAGTTAGGCTTTAAAGATGTACTATTTCGCCCGAAGCGTTCTACTCTTAAAAGTCGTTCTCAAGTTGAATTAACCCGCGATTTTACATTCAAGCATAGTGGTCGTCAATGGTCTGGCACACCAGTAATTGCAGCAAACATGGATTCAGTCGGTAGCTTTGAAATGGCTAAGGCCCTAGCGGAACATGGTGTGATGACTGCAATTCACAAACATTACACCGTAGAGCAATGGGCTGACTTCGTGAAATCAGCGGATCAAAAAACACTAAATAACGTATTTGTTTCTACGGGGACTTCAGATGCTGATTTCGAAAAAACAAAAGAAATCATGGCGCTATCTGAAGAACTTATCTTCATCTGTATTGATATCGCGAACGGTTACTCTGAGCACTTAGTCGAGTACGTAGAAAAGGTACGTGCCGCATTCCCTAACAAAGTTATCTCTGCAGGTAACGTTGTAACTGGCGATATGTGTGAAGAGCTTATCCTAGCAGGTGCAGACATCGTGAAAGTGGGTATCGGCCCAGGTTCTGTATGTACAACTCGCGTTAAAACAGGTGTTGGTTATCCTCAGCTTTCTGCAATCATCGAATGTGGTGATGCTGCGCACGGCCTTGGCGGTATGATCATCGGTGACGGCGGTTGTTCATGTGCAGGTGATGTAGCAAAAGCCTTCGGTGGCGGCGCTGACTTCGTTATGCTAGGCGGTATGCTTGCAGGCCACGAGGAGTCAGGCGGCGAAGTGATCGAGCAAGACGGCAAAACTTTCATGAAGTTCTACGGCATGTCTTCACAGTCGGCAATGGACAAGCACTCTGGTGGTGTGGCGAAGTACCGCGCAGCTGAAGGAAAAACCGTACTATTGCCATACCGCGGCAGCGTTCATGGCACTATCTCAGATATCCTTGGTGGTGTTCGTTCAACTTGTACATACGTAGGCGCAGCAAAGCTTAAAGAGCTAACTAAGCGTACAACCTTCATCCGTGTACAAGAGCAAGAGAACAACGTTTTCGGTAAAGAGTAATTTCATAACTCTTCGGAAAATACGAAATATTAAGAGCCGCTTTTAGCGGCTCTTTTTTTGCCTGAAAATCGTAAAGTGGCGACAAAGTGGCGACAGCCAGCGAAAAATTTTTTGTGGCGACAACTACAAGTTAGCGAGTGGGTTGTGTGTGATAGCTTCCGATAGGTGATCTGGTGCGAAGTGCGCATAGCGCATTGTCATACTGATATCTGCATGGCCAAGGATATCTCGAAGGACAAGAATATTCCCCCCGTTCATCATAAAGTGGCTGGCGAATGAATGGCGAAGAACGTGCGAAGCCTGGCCAGAGGGTAGGGTAATGCCGAGCTTATTCTTAAGGATGTAGCAGAAGGGTGTGTAGCACTCTTCGAACAACTTAGCTGAGGTTGGCTTATAGATCTCGTGATAAAGCTCTTCAGAGATAGGTACAGAGCGATTCTTCTTAGTTTTAGTGTTGGTATAGGTGACTTTGTATTGAGTGAGCTGAGAGCCGTTAAGTTGCGCTGCCTCGTTCCAACGAGCTCCGGTGGCAAGGCAAAGCTTAACTATCTTGAGCATATCCTTTCTAGTGTGCAAGGCGACTAATTCCAATAGCAGGGCAATTTGCTCTTTATGTAAGAAAGCCATACTGCGCTCATGATCTTTAAAAGGCTTAACGTCCTCAATAGGGTTGGGGAGTTTCCATTCTCCCAGTTCCTTCAACTTACTGAAAACAGCCTTAAATCTAGCTAACTCAGAATTCAGCGTAGCGATACTCGGTGCGCCTTTTTGCCAACGGTCATCAACAAAGCTGATTTGCCCATGCATGCGCTGACTGCGAAAATCTGAATACAGCTTGGCATTAAGAAGGGTAGCTAGTGGGTTACCCATAGCATCACACATCTTTTGCAGCTTGCTATAAATTACAGATCCGTTAGCGAGCGTTGCACCATAGCGCGTAAACCAAATGTCGATAAGCTCAGATAGTCTTCTATGATCTGGCTTATCACCTTCCCAGGGCTTTTCCTCAACTTCACGCATGACAAACCGCTCGTAGGCAGCTGCTTCACCTTTTGTCGCGAAACGTTTTCTTACTCGTTTGCCTGAACGTCCGTTTGGATAGCATTCGCATAACCAAGGCTTTTTGGAACTGTCTTTTAAGTTGCGGATAGACATAACAAAAATCATGTAAACTGTATAAATAGACAGTAAATTGTTTTGAAACGTAATACAATGTTTGATATTGCTTATGAAGCACATTTAGTTGGACTGGTTGAATATAGTTAGGATGTCGTAATGAAGTATGAATTGGACGCGAGTAATCGTTTGAAAAACTTAATGCAGTTAGCTAGTCCTTTGAATAGTAACGATATAACAATTGCAATTGAACGATTTACAAACAATAACAGAGAAGCTGAAACTTATGCTGACTCTACAGGGTATGATTTGCTGTACAAAGGTGAGCGGTTTCCCCCTAAGGCTATTTTCGGGCTAGCTTTAAGTGCAATCCTTGATGAATCAATTTATTCACATCATTTCACCGGGGGACTTGGTAGTGAGTGTTTTAAGACATTGAATAGACTTGGGTTTGAGGTTGTTTCCAAGTCAGGGAAATCAGTGAGTGAGCTAGAATCAGATTCATCCAGTAAACCCAAGAATGAGACTAAAGGAACAAAGAGACCAATAATAATTGGTGACGTGCCAGGTTTTAATATTGGATATCACTTCGAAACAAGAAAGGAGATGATGCCTTCAAGCTTTCATCGAGTCTGGACGTCAGGTATAGACGGAAATGGGGCAGAAGGTACCGCAGCGATAGTGCTTTCAGGTGGTTACGTGGATGATGCAGACTATGGCGATGAGATCATTTATACCGGTGCCGGAGGTAATGAAGATGGAAAGCAGGTTAGGGATCAATCGTGGTCGCAAAAAGGAAATGCTGGTCTATTGAAGAGCATGGACCTGGGGTTGTCTGTTCGCGTAGTTCGTGGCCACAAGCATAAATCAGAGTTTTCTCCACAGAGTGGATACGTGTATTCAGGTTTATATAGAGTGGTGGATGCATGGGAGGAAAAGGGGAAAGAAGGCTTCAAGATATGTCGATTCCGTCTGGTTTACTCTGACCAAAATTCAGAGGTTGAAATCGCAGAACCGCGTTTAGACTACACCAAAAAACCAACAGAGCGCCGAGCGGGTACAGTACTGAGAATTGCTCGTGATACGGAAAAATCGCGACAAATTAAAGAGCTGTATTCATATAGATGCCAGGTTTGTGGTACCGCTATAAAAACTAAAAGTGGTTTCTATGCGGAGGGCGCACATATTAAACCTCTCGGTCGTCCGCATGATGGTGATGATAGTATTGATAACCTATTGTGCTTATGTCCAAACCATCACGTTATGTTCGATAAAGGCATTTTTGCTGTTACGGATGATTACGCGTTAATTGGTGAAGCTGAAGGTGAATTAACTCTCCACCAATCTCACTATATAAATCTAGAGAACTTTCGATATCATCGTAGTATCCATGGTTTTTAGTTATTCTGCTTCAGCCGAAGTTTTTTGCAAGCGGTAGCTTCCCCTTATGTAATGAGATGTCTTTGAACAATTTTTTGCGTCACGACTGTTGGGGAAAGTATTGAAATCACGGAGGATTTTAGATTTGTACTTAAAGTTGTGGACAGGTAAGAAAAAGGGAGGCGTTAGCCTCCCAATCTTCGACTTAAAGGTCTCTGATTAGAGCAGAATTTCGGGAACAATTGGCAGGCCAAAATAGCCAGCAACTTTGTTGTACTTTTTAGCCATATCTCTAACTTTGCTAATATTGCCGCCAAGAGACTCCACAGCTTCGCCGACGGGACCAACCTTATCTAGAGCGTTGTTTAAGAAGTCGCGAATTCTCATGAAGTGGCCAGTTTTGTCATCAGCTTCTTCTGCTTGTTCGATATCTTCAATTTCTTTAATTGACTTTTGAACTCGGTTGCATTCTTTAATGAACTTATCTCTGTCGACTTCGTTAATTAATTCATCTTCAGCGTCAGCTTTAAGATCTTCAAGTACATAATCAGCTGTTCCTTTAAAGCTTTTAAGCTCAATTTTAATATCAACTTCTTGTGACTGAGTTGCTACTTGTGATTGTTCTGTACTATTCGAAGTGGTAACGTTGTTTACAACATCACCAGTTTTGACGTTAATATCGCCTTGTTTAACTTCAACACTCAATTTTATACCCTCGAGTAGCTTTTGTTTGGCAACCGAACTTTCGGTTTCCTCTCGTGATTCAATTCCACTAAGTAATTGATTCACAGGGAACTCTTCCATTAGTTTTCCACTAGTATAGGTGGGTTTGCCCATTACTTCTAGGCCAATTAACTCATCGTAGTCAACAAATTCAGTACTAGTGCTGTTTAGAGGCACCAGTTCTTTTACGCCTAAGGCTTTGGTATTGGGCTCGTTTAGTTTTCGAATTTCATGTCTGATAACAGAAAAGTAATCACGAGCTTGTCGGCCGACAACAGTGATCCTGAGTTCTCTCTCTACAGAGTACTCTTCAACAATAGCCTGCACATCAAGCTCTGTATCTGTCATGATAGCCCCAGTACGCCAACGTTTGTCGTCTGAGATTTGATGACTCATCCTAACGAGAAAATTGGGGATGATTGACGGAGGTAACAAGTTTTCGTACCGGAAAATGAAACGGATTATGTTTCCGTTTCGTTTAATTTCCTTCGACTTGATTTCTTTTGGTAACAAGCTAGGGACTAGAAATGTACCGCTGTTAGCATTCCCCACTCGGTGGCACAGCTCAAACTCGATCATTGACTCAATAATAAATCGAGCTTTGTTTACATACTTTCCGGGAAACTCTCGGTCTAGTTCCTTTTGTACATCAGCTTCTTTTATATAACCTTTTTTCCCTTCAAGAAACTTAGAGTTAATAAGAGTATATATCCCATCGGTGATCCAATGCGGGCTAAGAATACCCATGTCGAACCCGTCAAGCTTCTCAAAAGCAATGACTACACTCAAATCATGGAGCAAGTTACGTAATGTCATCTGAGCTTCAAAGTTGGTTACACCGTTAGCGTTACAGATGTCAGAGAACTGCGAAAGAGGTAAGTGGTCTCTTTCTTGGGATAGGCTTTTAATCTGGTCTTTAACTCTAATCCAGTTTTGCGCTAGTCTTACCTTACGCATCGGTAAAAGGCGTATTTGTTGGTTAATTAAATCTCTTACACGTTTAATATTATCTTTCGTCTTACACGAAACCGACTCTATGGAGACGAGGTTAGGATATTTCTCTTTAAGCTTACCTTCAGGAATATTGTTGCAGGTAAACATATCAGATTTGTTTCGAACGATAATGACTTTTGAATTTCCACCGAAGGTCTGTACTTGTTGAAGCCAATAATCGATCTTTTGCTCTTGATGTAAGTCTTCTTTACGATCGTTAATAACTAAAACATATACACATCTTCTTGATAGGAACAACTGGTGAGTAGCATGCATGATCTGCTGACCACCAAAATCCCAGATTGAGGCGTCAACAGAGTATCTATCATTGATAGGTACTCTGAATTTGTTGATATTAATTCCGTGGGTCGTCTCTTCCTCCGCATCAAAGTCTTCATTGTTTAATGCTTTCATTAGTGACGTTTTACCTACTTCCCCGTTGCCAAGGAATACGATTTTTGCTTCGTTTAACTCCTCTGTCTCACCAATCATTGATTCGAAATAAGGTTTGATTGCTTCGGTACCTCGCTCAATGATTTCAATTGGCGGAGAGATCAAAGGGTTGTTGCCAAGCGCAAGCACTCTTTGTTCTTCTTGATCTGAATGTCTTCGACCTTCTTTAGTCAGCAGAAATGCTTTTGAAACTTCTACAGGCACATCAATAATGTTATTTCTTTGAACGTTAACGTAATTCAGATGCTCTAAAAAGCACAAGGGAGCCAAACTAGTAATTTGGTTTGCACTCGCATTTAAGCTTTCAAGGTTTGGAAAGCAGTGGAGAAATTCTAAGTTTGAAACGTTTGTATTTTGTATTGTTAGTGACTTGAGATTTACCTGAGTCCAGGTTGGATCTATATCTTCAACTACTTTTTTTCCGATAATATCTAAGCCAACTAGGTTTGGAAGGTTGTGTAGTGTCGAGAGGTTAAATTGCATGCCAACTAGCGCGCTGTCTCTGATATGGAGCTGCTTCAACGTAGGTATAGGTTTAGTAATCGCTATTTGCGCGCTTTGACTTATATAAAGTGATCCTAAACATTGAGTATCAATATTTTCTAAAACGATGGGGGTGTCAGCCACACTTGTTACTGAAAGAAACCTAAGTGAAGGCCCTTTTGTTTGAGGTATTGTCGTGTCTATTTTACTGATCAATAACTTAATGTTCGGGCAGTTTTCAAGTTCATTCAAATTGACAGTCTGGTTAACTATTAGCGAGTCTAATTTGGGACAATTTAGCTCGCTAAGGTTATCGATGGAGTTGCCCTTTGTATCCAGGTCCTTCAAAGCTACAAGGCGATTTATTGAAGCGGCACTAATGACGCCATCACCTATTTTTTCTATCGTAACCTTTTCAATGTTACTTAAAGAACTAGTAAAGCCGTCGAGAGTGCACTCTACACTTTTTTGGATGGTTAACTCTTTTAAAAAAGGAAGAGCATTGTCAGTTGGAGTTTTAAAATGTAGTGGCCTTGAGTTGAAAGCTGCTTGAATTGATACCAAGTTACTTAGCTTAGCTAAGTGTCCCCAACTACTAATACTGTGAGTTATATGTATTAAATGAGGAATAAGGCCATTTTGTTCAAACCATAGTAAGTCAGCGTCAGTAAGCTTGGAGCTGCGGATCTCATACCCTTCAACGGAAATGACCTTTCTGTTTATGACTTTGATAGCTGCCGAACCGAAGTATCTGGTCTCAAGTATATCAAGAATATCGAGACTTTCATAAAATTCTACATCAACATATTTGAGTGTAAATTCGCACCCAATCACTTCCTCTAAATATTCTCGGAAACGCTCTAATGTCGCTTTTTCAAGTTCTGGTAGGCTTTCGATTAACTTAGTAAATTTTTCCACTACTTCTTCTCCATCACCAAAGCCACACGCCCAACAACCTTAACTTCATTCTCTTTAACAGTCAGAGTGGAGCCATTAAATCTGATCGCCAGTTTCTTGCCTGGTAAACGTTGTATTTCGTTTAGAGAGAGTAGGCCGTCCATATCAACTAGATATGTGCCGCTAACCGCTTGTAAATTGTTTTTATCTATAATGTAAGTGCAGCCGCTTTGACGAATAGCTATCGGATTTGATGCCTCAATCTCGTCTAGATATGCCTTGTCGAAGGTTAGTGTTTGGATGTTTTCTAACTTCCCGTTCTTAATGTTGAAAGAGTCAATGTCGAACAAAAACTTGGTTTCCATTTGTTCATTATCATTCTTATGAGAATCTCTGTTCGGAAATGGCTCGCCTTCACCTAGTGTTAACCATTTTAAAGAAACACCTGTGTACATGTGGGCTCGCAACACTACTTCGTATGGACAAAGCCCGCGTTTGTGCCAGGTTGCTATAGTAGAAGCAGAAACATCTAAACGGTCACCTAAGTCTCTAATAGTTTTCGTACCGAGAATTTCGTGAAGGCGATCTGTGACGAATTTCCCACCTTGATAATCAAAGGGGGTTAATTTGGCTTGATTTGTTCGCATATACGATCAATAATCCAATTCAAATGGACCGCGAGCTGCAACTCTAGCGTCCGATGTTAAACAATCAATAACTTACAAGGATACCACCATGCTTTCATATCAAGTAGTGCTAAATACGCCTTTCATGACCTATGACCAATACTCTCAGTTCTCTGGTATGCCTAAGCGCACCATTATGGACTGGGTTTCTGACGGTCGCCTGCCTATCAAAGCCAAGTCTAAGCCGAAGGAAACGCCGCTGATCAACATGGTTGCTTTGTTAGAAATGGCAACTCGTGAAGCAATGCAAAACCTCGGTTAAACAACGGTTTCTAAACCTTGGGTGGTTTTTCATTTTCATCTCCTTGGTATGCAAATGAGTATTGGCTATGAACGAAAGTGACTCAATGTGCGAATTTATTGGCACGAAACAATTGGCATTTAACGAAGCGTGTTGTGCATTTGCGAAGTCAGAGAATATGACCAAGCTGGCTGAAGGCACAGGTATGAGCCCAACAATGCTTCGCAACAAGCTCAACCCAGAGCAACCTCATGTCTTAACGTGTGTAGAGCTCATCGCGATTACTAAAGCCAGTGGCAATCACACCATAGTAAACAGCCTGCTTCTTGGGTTGGGTGTTGTTACTGCTCATATACCGCTTGATGCAACTGAAGAAACCTTTATCAAACGTGCATTAGAGAACTCGATTCACTCGGGTGACCTGTCTCAAATGGCGTTAGACCAAGCTGGAAACGTACGCTTAAGCCGTACAACCAAACACAACATTATTCAGAAAGCTCAAGCTAGCATTGGCAATCTTGTGCTTTTGATTAGTGATCTCGAAGAACGCACTAAAGGCGTGCCTCCCTTTTTAGCTATGGGAGTGGATTTTGTTGCCAACGGTGCGCCAGTCCCCGGACTGAGTTAACTGAAGAAAACAGAAAAGAAGTTTCAACATGATTACGATTGAACTCAACACTCTGGAAGAAGCTTTACACCTACAGAACGTCGCTGCGCTAAACGTCACCAAGTACCAAATGAACCCTGTCGAGGGGCAAGAGCGTCAGCAAAACTCAAACATTCGTCTTTGGCAAAATATCAGCCGTCAAGCAGGGCTTGCGATGAAGGCATTAGGCGCGCGTTCGGAGAATACCTCATGCAATACGTAGCCATTCGATTGTTTGGTGATGGTGCCATGAAGCGCCACGAACAAACTCAAGAGCCAGAAACAACGGCTCTTGGAGATTTCGATTCTTTAGACGATGCCGTAAGCCAAGCCTGCGAACAGCTTAAATGCAATCACGTTCGCCACGGAGTATTAAGCGAAGGCGAGGGGCAAGGCGGGTTTATCGTCGTCGACACACAGGAGCTTGCTGAGATATGAGTATCCAAACATTTACTGAACCTTGCCATTTACCCTGTCCGGATATGGCGGCTTACAGCTTAAACAAAGAACAGAAAGCCAAAGGGTTAGAAAATTTACAAGAAGTAAGAGCGAGCCTAAAAGAGAGGCGTTTAAATTCACTTCTGTCGCAGCGCGCAAAACTAGTCGCTCAAGGAGAAAACACCCATAGCTTAACGGAGCAGTTGAAACTCAAGCGGGAAATTAAACTTATTGACTTGGAAGCCAGCCGATTTAAACAACGCTGGAGTTAACCCCCCTTTTATACCTAGCCATTTGGCATTTTGCCTACGTCCTTATCCCTCTTTAGCAATATTGAGGGAGGGCTTTTTTATCCAAAATTTGAGGAATGAATATGAGTAAGGTACATGCAATTAAAATCCAGTCTGAACATTTTAGCGAAGTATTGGCTCACCGTAAGACACAAGAAGTTCGACTCAATGACCGAGATTATCAAACAGGCGATTGTTTAAACCTGCGAGAAATTGATCCAAACGGACAATTTACGGGCCAGGAAGTGAATGCTGAAGTTAGCCACGTTCTACATGGTGGGCAGTTCGGTATTGCTGAAGGTTGGTGCGTTTTATCCTTGAAGTGTGGGACTAAAGATTCCGCTTCTACCTTGATTGCGCTACTCCGCGATCGTCTTCAAGAGACCTGTGATTGTATCGACATGGGGCATGAGATTGTCCGAAAAGCTGGGCACCAGACTGATGATGCCGAGAGAACCGCGAACGATGCTCGGGAGTTCATCGACTTAGCTAACGACTTTCTTACCAAGATGGGTAAGGAGTAGATATGCAAACTTACATAGAAGGGCTGTTAGATATTGGCGGTCACTTGATTGTGACCACTCAGGAGTTGGGGGGTGATATGAGTTCTAGGCTTTCTATAAAAGAAGTAAAAACCTATGTGCGAAAGCACTATTTCAAATGTAGGGCGGAAGGATATGGATTTGAACACTTCTATATGGAGGTTAAGGGTTTTGTAGTAAGTAAACTCCATCAAAACCAGCCATAGGGGAAAATGAGCCTTTATTTAAATCAATGAAGCCCAGTTTAGTCAGTATTGAGTCGACCTCACTAAAACCACGTAAGCCATTGGCTTTTATTGTTCGAAATGGTGAGACATCCCTTGAGTCTGCGGGCTTTGCTTGAATGATAGCGAATGAATATGTAGGGCCATCAAACATGGAGTAGCCCAGTCGTTCTAAGGAATCTTCAATTTGCTGTTGTAAGTTTGAAATTGACTCTTCGATTCGCACGTCAAGAGTCTTAAGGAGCGAATCTTGAGGCTCCACTATAAGTTTGGTTTCCATAAGAGTCCTAAAACGTTGGTTAAAAGGTACATGTTTTAATATGCCACATGGTGAGTATGAACTGTAACCTGCTGATTCTAATTGAGGATAGCAATGAATCAAAGTGATGTAACACAAGCTTTGGATAAATTGGCGAGTAAGTCAGAAGCGGGTGAAATCATCCGCTATTCTGCGTTTACTCGCCGTTTCTTTCCTAGGCTACCGGCTCTCGTTCGTAACGATGTCATTAAGAAAGTCGTGAGCAGAAAACAGCGCAAAAACCCTACTAAAGAGAACTTAATCAGATCAGCAGAAGACGCAGTAAGGTTTGGCTTAAAGTTGGCTCCCTTCATTGAAGACAAATTCCCATTTGTCGATAGTCGTAATAAAGCCAAGTCTAAGCCTTTAACCCACGCCATCTTGATGCGTGATGATGCGATTCAAAAGCTTGCAAAAGAGTATGCAGATAAGTGCTCAGCTTTTCTGACTGATGAAGTCTCGACAGAGAAGTTTAGCTCTTATCTAGATGCTTTAGAGCATGTCTATAAACTTCAGCGAATCGAACTGCATAAGATCTACGTGCAGGCGCCTATCGTGAGTTTCAAGAAGAAGGACAAGAAGCCTACTGAACTAGAGCAAAATCTTCAGATCGCTATCTTGAAAATGCAGAACGAACAATGGATTGAAGGACGTTTGATTCATTTACGTGCTCAGTACATTGAGTTCGCGCAGATCGCCTTAGACCGTGTTGGTGATAGCAAACATCAACAGCCATACATCAGTACTTTGTCTTTCTCTAACTGGATGCAAAAGCAGCGTGAAGCAAGAGACTATCTAGAGTCTATGGCTGTCATGAATGAGGAGACAGGTGAAGCCTTCAATCTAGAAGAGGTTGTAAAGCGCACTACAGCAAATCCGGAAAACCGCCGAATTGAAATGATGGTTCGTTCTCGTGGTTTTGAAGAACTAGCGCAAGATTTGGGTTATACGGCTTTGTTTTTAACGTGGACACTACCAAGTAAGTACCACCGTAATTCATCTAAGTGGAATGGTTCGTCGGTCAAAGAAGGACACAAAGCTTTAATGAAAAAGTGGGCGATAGGTCGAGCTGAGTTAGCAAAATTAGACATTGATTACTTTGGTTTTCGTGTCGCGGAACCTCACAAAGATGCGACTAGCCATGCTCACTATTTTCTGTTTTGTGCTCCTGAACATAAAGAAAAAGTGATAGAGATACTCAGAGAGCGTGCAATATCTGAAGACAGAGAAGAGTTAGGGCGTGATACAACTAAACGATTTGATGTAAAAGAGGCCAACCCTAAGCAGGGAGGGGCGACAGCCTACATAGCTAAGTATGTATCTAAGAACATCAATGGTAGCCATATGCCAGAAAGTGAAGCTGAGCACTGGGCCTATCGAGCGAGAGCCTGGGCTTCAACTCATCGTATTCGTCAGTTTCAGCAATTTGGTGGGGAGCCTGTTTCCTTATGGCGGAATCTACGTCGTACGACTCCGGCACAAACCACTGTTGACCCTAAGTTAGAGGAACTAAGACAAGCGGCAGATTCTTCCAAGTGGTCACTGTTTTGCCAGCTTGCTAGCTCAGCCAAGATCGAGTATGAGGAGAAGCAGAACAAGTATGGCGAAACAACCAAGAAAGTCATTGGCTTTTCTTGGTTAGGTAAGTTGATCGAGACTTGTAGCGAGAACTACAGCTTGGTTAAGAAGAAAGACGTCAAGCGTCTTCAAGAAGCGCGGAGCGCTTCCCCTTGGAGCACTGAAAATAACTGTAACTCGCCGCTAATTGAGCAACTCAGGCGTATGACAGGATGGAGTTCACAAGGCGTAAAATGTCTTATTAGACCTCTGCAACTTGGTGCTAAAGTACCGATAGACAAATATGTATCCGTTCAGCTAAGAAATGGGCGGTTGTTATCGGTTTAGTTACAGGAGGTTCCATGCCTTTTTGGTTTAGTCGAAAACACTCAGGTGGCACAACTGAAATAGTTGGACCATTCGACCAGCACGATGAAGCAATAGATACGTTCCAAGCGGACCAGCAGGCAGATATTTCTTTGGGAGTATTTAATGCGTTCAACGATGAATATGCTGAGTCAATAACGATGAGGCACAAGGATAGTTGCAAAACCTCGTCGTCTCACTTTGGTCCAGATGTAAAATCTACGCAGAACGAACTACCAGTAAGGTTGCGACCCGCATACAAAGAAGGATTAAAAGGCGGATGTAATCCTTACCCTTTGAACTCTCAAGAATTTAATGATTTTGAGAGGGCTAGGGACAAAGGAAAAATGGGGTACAGACCTAAACCTATTGCTGACCCCAGGTTGTATGCGGAATATCAAGCTAACAAAAATCACATTGTCGGATCTGAAGCATGGAGGTTCGACGATGATAGACACGGTGAAAAAGAAACAGCTAGAAAAGTGAGAGAAGTCCTTAAGTACAAAGACGGCTCGTAGAACTCTTGGCGTTTCGCTAACTCTTTATACAGTGACATTGACAGCAAAACACAGGTAGAAACCTGTATAAATATACAGTATATTTTCAATGTCATTGGTAAGGATATTGATATGTCTAATAAAAAACAGCTTTTCCAGCAAGCACTGGAGCTAATTCTCGACGGCGTCGCATTGAGTACTAACGGTGAAAACCGCGCCCAAGCAGGTGCTTACTTAATGGGATTAGTTGTTGCTGACAATCAAGGTGAACTTGATAGCGAGAAAGTGGAAGCCATCAAGGCCATTATCGAAATGGCTGACGAAGTCGAAAGCCCGCAGTTTAGGCTATAGGCGCAATTACTGAAAAGGAGTTGCCATGTTAATCACTTGCCCCAAGTGCGAAAGCAAAGCCCGCATTGCTACATCCAGAGCGATGAGTAAAGAAACTCGTGAAGCATACTGTCAGTGCCTCAACCTAAACTGTGGCACAGTCTTTGTCACCTATACATCTGTTCACCGCATCATCGAACCTAGTGGCGATAAACCTGATCCAAAACTTCAACCTGAGTTGTGTAAAGGGGATTTGGACCAGATAGAAATGTTTAATTCTAAACTAACGTAACTTGTTGTTGGTGTTTGAGATTGTCTTCTAAGTTACTCTATTGCAGTATGTTATTTCTAATCGATTTCTTGATTACATTCAGAGTGAGAAACGCAATAAGGAATGGCCATGGAAATACCCAACTCAACAATTTTACTGACTCAACTGGGAAGTATAGTCGGGTTTTCTTGGGCTCTCTTTAGACTTTACAGAGTATTAGTGAAGACAAAAGAAGCTACTATCGAGAGAAAACAAGCGGTTATAGAAGAAAAGGACGCCAATATCGACTTTCTTAAGCAACAGCTTCAAGCTCGTGATCAAATCATCGAAGATATAGAGAAGAGGTCACCAGATGTTGCGTTTGAGCAGTTGTCAAAGAAAAATAAAATTCTTGAAGAACAACTCAATGAGCAGTTGACTGATAATACTCTTACAAAAAATGAACTTGGTGATATTAAGTTAGAGCTCAATAGAGTTAAACACTTGGCTGAGCTTTTAGATATTACAGCAACTACGGACCCCTTGACTGGAGCGTATAATAGAAAAGCTTTAAGCAAAAATGCTAGTGCTCAGTTCGATGATAAAAGAGAGGAAAACGTTAACCATCTTGCTTTGGTACTGTTTGATATTGATGATTTTAAGCAGGTGAACGATGAGTTTGGTTTCCGCTTTGGTGATGATGTTTTAATTCTTTTAAGTGACAAACTTAGAAAGTTATTAGGTACGGTTTATAGATTGGGCGGTGATGAATTTGGAGCTTTATTATATTTTAATGATATTGAAGAGCTTGAACTGCGCCTATTGAAGCTTCAATCATCGATTAATCGTATCTATAGAGTAGGCCCTGATAGTAAAAATATATCAGTGTCTGCAGGAATTTGTGTTTTTACGGAGCGTCATACTAGTTTTGATAGTTTGTATGCTGATTGTTTTGGATTACTAGATGAAACGAAACACAAAACACGAATAGGTTTTTTCAATAGGAGCTATTCATGAGCTCCAATCTAGTTAATTTTATAATAGTTTCTATCTTTTAATAGAAACGAAAGAAAACGATCTCTGACGATCTCTAAATCCCCAATCTAAAACAGCCCTCGATGTAGATACATCGGGGGCTGTGCTTTAATAATCTTACCGAAACGCGATCACTTTAAGGATCGCAAAATTACAGTGCGGAATTTTAGCGCGGGGGGAGGGGTGAGTCCGAACAAGGGCTGGAAGCCGACATTCACCACCTAAACATTCTCTGCTCTTTAAACTCCAAACTTCTTCTTCGATTGGTAGGCTATTGATGTGGGAACGACAACACGAGCACGCTAGATGGAATGGGCTGAAGCTCAACATCCTGTCTACCTCTTTTGATGGTGGTAAGCGTCTGCAAGTGAGCGAAATCCCCTACGCTGAACTACCGCACATCAAAGTCATGGGCACCAAAGCCCGAACATTTACTATCGAATCTATATTCGTAGGTGCAAGCTCACTAGCTGACGCCAATGCGTTCATTGAAAGCCTGGAGCAACAACCAAAAGGAGAACTCGAGCATCCCTGGTTAGGAGAGTTGGTGCTAGTGTTCGAGGAACATTCCCTCAGTATTAACACCAAGAAAGGTTTAGTGACGCTGAGCCTGAAGTTTGTCCGTGCCGGCACTTCGCCTTCCATCACTGCACCGACAACAGTACGCACCAAAGCACAAGCTGACATAGTAGAAAGCCTGTCTAAGCAATCATTTGTTGAAGAAGTGAAAGGGCTGGATGTTTCTCAAATCAACGAAGTACAAAACAACGCAACGAGTGCGCTCAATGTGTTGGTCGATATTACTAACCGCCTGAACCTAGCCGATGATTCGTTGCAAGATATTAACCTAGCGATAAATGAAGCCTTCTCAGCTGTCAGCAGCTTGAGCACTAACCCTGCTGAGTTGGCTGATCTGATTTCTAGCGCTGTCGATACGGTGTCTGAAGGTGTTCAATCAGAGCCTGCTTCCGAGAGTGAAGCCGTAGATAACTCACGCAGTGCTCAAGCTTTGATGCTTGGAGAAGTAAAAACCGATAGCCCAACCAAACACCACAACGTACAAATGGTGACGGGTGCGGTGAAGATGAGTAAAGACGTGACTGACCTAGAGGCCCATGACAGCTTTGAGCTCACCTTAGTCGAAAAGCAACCAGAGATTATTCAAAGTGATCTCTCAACTCTAATTGCCAACGTTGATGGCCGCATCAAGGAAACGACTCAAGTTTCTACGCAAGAAAGCATAGAGCTCTATGACGCACTCACATTACTAAAAAGCAATGTGCAGACTCAGCACGACAAAGTAGTAGAGGGAACCAAAGCACACAGAACAGTGCAATCACCTCACTTTAAGTCGGCGCTGACCATAGCCCATGACGAGTACACCAATGAGAACGTCATTACCAAAATGAATGCACTTCAGCACCCTTTATTTATCCGTGGTGACATCGCGGTAAGGGATGCACGATGAATCAACTCACGATGTACATTGACGGAAAGCAGCATACTTTCTACCAAGCCAACTTGAACTACTCAACAGAGCAATTGGCCCATACCTTTAACTGCTCAGTTGAACCAATGAAGATTGATCGCCCGTTGTCGGTAGAGTTCTTTCTCAATGACCAATCCATCTTAATCGGTCAGATAGATGAGGCGGAAAACGAGACAAGCGCAAGCTCTTTAACTATGCCAATAGTGGGACGTTCCAAGAGCGCTAACATGATTGACTCGCGCATCACTATGGATGCGCTTTACAGCCTCAATGTTGAAGAGCTGCTTAGAAAACTGGCTAAGCCATTTGGCCTAGGTGTAAAGAGCCTCGTTAAAGGCATGCCGAAGATTGAAGAGTTTCAAATTAACGCCGAGTCTCCGGTTGAAAATGTTGCTCAGCTCATCCGTGAACAAGGCTACATGCTCATCGAGCGAAACGGTGTGCTGACTATAGAGAACACAGCGCATGCAACGATTAACAATGTTGGCCTTGAAACAGGCAACAACATAGACAGCTTAAAGATAAAACGCGCCTTCAATAAGCAGTTTCACACCATTGATGTGCAGGGCCAATGGGATGATGCCAGTGCCAAAATTACCAACCCAAGCATTGAGAGCTCGCGCACGATGGTGATCACCTGTGACCAACTTCAAAACAGTGCGGCATGTTTATCTCGCGCCAAATATGAACGTAACTTAGCCATAGCGGAAAGCCTGACTGCTTCAACGTCTGTCGCAGATATCTTTCCTCAGCTTGCGATTAATGGATTAAACCGAGTGATTCGAGTGATCGACAAAGAGCAGAGTTTTAGTGAAATGCTGGTGATTAAGTCACTTGGCCTATCGGTGTCCGAAAGCTCCGCGAGCACTTCCGTTGAGTTGGTTAGACCGTTTAAGGAGCAAAGTAATGTCTAGTGCTCAGCGCCAGCAACAACAGCGATTAATGGCTCGCATCAAGAACGTGATCGGAACAGGTACGGTGACAGGCGCCACTACGGGCATGTTGCAAATCAGAATGGCAACAGGCCGCACCAATGACCGAATTAAGCGCGTCCACAACTACGGTTTTATGAGCCGACCACTACCAGAAGCCAAGGCTTACAACCTGTTTATTGGCGGTGTGACCGCTCGTGGGATTACCGTCAATGTTGAAGATGAGCGCTACCAAATCGACTTAAAGCCCGGTGAGGTCGCCATGCTTGATGATAAGGGAAATTTAATCCATCAAACCGAGGAAGGAATTAAGGTCTACGCAACCAAAGGTAAGGTCGATGTCGTAGCAGCGAATGAAGTCTCTATCAAAGCGCCACAAGTGAACGTGATCGCTGACAAAACCACGTTTTCTAAAGATGTAGAAATAGGCGGAAACCTGAGTGTGGTGAAGAATGCAGAAGTTGCAGGCTCTGTCGGTGGTCAGACTGGTACGTTTGGCGGCGTTAAAGTCGAGACGCACGACCACGACTATGAAGACGACAGCGCAATCAAAACGACACGGGAGCCTAACAAAGCATGAGCCACTTTAAATTGAACGCGCTTACTGAGTCGGTGAACTCCAAAGAGGGCATGACTCATGCGGTACTGCAAAGCGTCTACAACTACGCAGAGTCAACCAAGAACGACCGCGCAAGAATGGACAGCAATGAACGCGGCGGTACTTGGAGTAATGAACTGATAGAGATTGTCGGCTCTCGTGATTGGACCCTAAAGCGAGCCAAATTGACTGATGAAACCTTAAGGCTTGCTAAACGCTTTTATGAGGAAGCCCTTGCCTGGTTAATTCAGCAAGGTCACGCCAAAGCCATTGAAGTGACCGTTTGGAGAGAGAAGCCAAACCAAATGGGCCGTAATGTCATGATAACCCTAACGGACGGCTCAACATTTGATGTTCCACTATCGAAGGTAGATAAATGAGTACACAAGTGAGCCTTGAGAGCTTAATCGCTCGTGCTGAAGCCAACCTGACAGCAGAAACAGGGCAAAGTAATCCAGCCACCAAAGCCATAGCCTCTGCCATTGCGGGCGTCAGCTATGGGCAATATGGCTATCAAGATTTGCTTTTCAGACAATTGCACCCTGAAACCTGTTCTGAAGCATGGCTATACCTGCATGCTAATCGCCACAACACACCACGCCTTTTACCTACCTTTGCAAAAGGTACGGTGCAGTTTACTGAGCTAGGTGGAACTGTGGTGATCGCCAAAGGTACTCGCCTAATCTACGGTGATAAAGAGTATGAAGCCACCAAGGAGCAGTACAGCAATGTGCCTGTAGACGTCATTGCGCTTGAATCAGGGACAGCCAGTAATTTGCCAATCGGCGCCAAGCTCACACTCACTGAAGGACTAAGCGGTATCGACCCTAATAATATCCTATCGCTTGGTATTGAAGGTGGTGCAGATATCGAAGAGCTAGAGCACTGGCGAGCACGAGTAATCGTGGCATTCGAGAAGAACGAGCTGATCGGAAAGTCAGAAGATTACGAAGTGTGGGCAGTGTCGGCTCACTCTGATGTTGATTTTGCTTGGGCACTCGATAACACGCCAGAGCGCGGCATGGTAGAGGTCTACATTGGCGCACGTGAGAACGACCCAACGCTAAGCGGTGAAGTGGTCAATCTTGTTCAAGAGACCTTTGAAGATAACCGACTCGCGGGTTGCCATCCGTTTGCTCACCTCCCAGAAAAAGCGCCGCTCGCTATAGAGATTCAAGGCATTGAAGACCTAGCGATTCGTGATGATGTGGTCACGGCCCTTGAAAACTTTGTAAAAGGGAAAATGGGCAAGATAGACCCAGAAACTAAAAAGCCTGAATCCATCACCAACACCGAAATTGTGTTAGTGATTTCAACGGTGACCAATAACTTTATTGTCAAATCGCCCGTAGGTGAAGTTGCTATCAACAATAACCAGATTCATGTACTAGGAGCCGTCACATGGACACCTCCGACTTAATCATTGAATACAGCGAAGGTGATTTTGCAGATGCGTACCGTGGGTTACTTCCTCAAGGCGAATACTGGCAAGACACCGAGAACGCAGAGCTGACCAATACCATTAACGGTATAGCGAAGGACTTTAAGAAAACCCATGACGATATTGAATTATCACTATTAACGGAGTTTGAAGAGCAAGGGTTTGGCTGGAAGATTCGAGATTATCAAAGCCTGCTTGGAACAATAGGCTCAAACGGCTTGGTGTATGACGATGTAAAAAGGCCCAATCTAATATTGATTGACCTCTTCAGCTATGACAATGGCACAGCCATTAACGCATTTGAAAACGTTCGATTGCCTCATACCGAGTTTCATTGGCTTTACCCATTGGAAGCCGAAACCAAATTTGAACAGGCAACCGCCTTAACGATAAAGCCAGAGTTGAGCTCACAGTTAGAAATAGACGCTGAAACTCAAATCTTGTGCCGCACTGCCATTACTTGGCAACTTGAAATAGGAGACACCGAATGAGCACACTGCAAGCTATTCCGACTCAGCACGGGATAGACATATTGAACAGTGAGCTGAAAAGTACTGTAACCAAGTATCGGCTCATTGGCGCGTTAACCCATGACGCCCCAAGTGAATCAATGTATTCATTCTATGAAAACACCATTGAAACCAGTTACTACGATGAAAATGGCGTTTTAACCTTTATCTTAAATCTGCCAATTGAGCAGCATTTTGATGAGTACCTACATCAAATCCATGTGCTTGATAGCAGTAATCAATCCGTGATCGAATGCTCGACACCCAAAGTTGCCCTACCGAAAGGCATTGGCGGTATGGTGACACTGAAAGCAGCGATTTCGGGTGAAGCTGGACAAGTCATTTTTAAGCACAGTGAGTTTGTAACTGAGACGGAGTTGAATGAGCTGCACCTAGCACCGATTAAAGCAGCACTAGCAAACATGGTGGGAATGATAGGTGAATTTCATCAATCTGGAGAAAAGCCCGCTTGGATTGACCTAAAAGGCGGCGAGTTATCAAGAACTACCGACAAACTTCTCTGGGATTATGCAGTATCGGCTGGAATGGTGATTGCTCAGACAACAAAAGACGCTGCTCCAATGACTCACGCAATGAAGTTTGGTGATGGGGATGGTGCAACTACGTTCACTTTGCCAAATCATCACTTAGGGCATTTTGTTCGTGGTGCTCCTAGTGGGGTTAATCATGGTGATACTCAAGGTGATGCGATAAGAAACATTACAGGGGGATTTTTAAGTTTCCCTAGCAATGCAGGTGACTGGGCTAATGGGGTATTCCGACAAACCGCACATATCCACGCCGGATTAAACACTTCTTCATATACTGATTATGATAATCCGGCAGTGGAATTTGATGCATCATTAGTAGTTCCTACAGCCGACGAAAATCGTCCGCATACCGCAAACCTTTCGATTAAGATTCACCGAGGATGGATGTAATGAAAACAGCGTATCACTACGATTACAAAACCCTCATATATCAGGGTGAAAGTCAAATCCATAAGGTGGCTGGGTATGATGAATATATTTTGGCTCAGTTTGCTACGTGGATAAATAAACCACCTTTTGACGAAGAAACAGAACAGGCCAAGTTTGATGTAAAAAATCAGGAATGGATTGTTGAATCAAAACCCGTTGAAGTAACGGCTTATCACAAGCAAACCCAAGAATCGAAAGTGTTTGAAGATGCATCTCTGGTTACGGACAAATACACGATAGAAAAACCATCAACACAATGGGATGAATGGATTAATGAATCTTGGGTAACCAACCTAAGTAACAAATACATTCACGACTATGCGCAAGTGGATGCCACTCGCTCAATGCTTTACACCCAGCTAACCGACCCGCTAGAAAGTGAACTAGCCCGTAAGCAACGGCAAGGCAAAACCGATGAAGTACAAATGCTCTCCGAACGCATCAACGAGCTAGAAGCCAAAATTAAAGCAGAGAACCCATACCCAGAAGCGCCAACTAACTAACCACCAAACCCAGCCTAGCCGCTGGGTTTGTTCTTTCTGCCTTCCCAAACTTCTATATCTCTGCACTAGAAATGCCGTAAGTACCCTTTCAACCACAGCTCTATACACTGGTTTTGTGGGGCACTAATCACTAGTTACGAGAGAAAAATCAATGAATCATACAGAGGTAAAAGCGTTAGTGGTTTCTTTGCTAGACATTACCGGGCTAAAGAAAATTTTAACGTCTGTTAGTGCAACCCTCATCAGCTTCGGTGTGAACGATATTGCCCAGCTTATCGCAATCTTCGTGGGTATCGTTTCGGGTGTTATGGCTATTCGCCACTATGCCGTTGCCACCAAACTCAACCAAGCCAAGCTAGACAAGCTGAACTCACAAGAGGACGTCGCAATATGAGCCTAAAAACCAAAGCAATACAGGCGGTGGTGTGCTCTGTCGCTTCAGTTCTTGCCATTGTTTTTACTCTCGACTCAGGGCTAAGCGTCAGTGAAAACGGTTTGCGTCATGTTGCCAACGAAGAAGGTTGCAGATTAAAACCTTACCAATGCAGTGCTGATGTGTGGACAGCGGGACTAGGTCATACCCAGGGCGTAACGCAAGATACGGTACTCACTGAGCAGCAAGCCGCTGAGTTCTTCGTTAAAGATATTGCCGCCGCAGAGCATGTAGTAAACAAGTATATAACCCAAACACCAAACCAAGGCGAGTACGACATGATGGTGAGCTTTGTTTATAACCTTGGGGAAGGTAACTTCGCTCGCTCTACATTGCTGAAAAAATTTAACCGAGGTGATCGCACTGGTGCTTGTAATGAGTATCCGCGATGGGTGTTTGTGAATGGTAAAGATTGCCGACTAGAAAAAAGCAACTGTGCCGGTATTCCTAAGCGCCGAAGTAAAGAGCAAGACGTTTGTTTAAACGGTTGGTAAGGAGAGTAACCATGTTAAGTAAGTATCTAACCCTGTTTAAAGCCGTTGCCTTTGCTGCCGCTCTTGGTGGTGTTGCTTACCTTTCTTACGACTACGGCGTAAGGACTACAGAAGTTAAGGCTCTTAAAGCGCAAAACTCCCTTTGGGACAAAGTAGAACAAAAGCAAGAGGAAGCTTATTTTTTGGCAGTGGAACTGGCCGAGCAAAAACAAGCGGTGGAAATACAGTACCGGACTATCGAAAAAGAGGTAATCAAGTATGTTCAAAAGAATACTGACAAGCAGTGCATTGTTAATGATACTGATTGGTTGCGCATCCGAGCCGACGCAGTGCGAGCGCATAATCGAGCAATCGGTATTCAGCAACCCGCCACCGTCTCTGATGGTGCCGCCAAAACTACTACAAATTACGAGCGAGATGCCGAAGTCCTAGCTGAAGATGTAGCGAACCTAGAGACCTGTTTGGAGAATGCGCAAAGGCTCAAGGCTTTGCAAATGTGGATAGCAATACAAGAGACTATGTAAATACGGTGTAATCTTTCGCTTGATGCAAAGTACGTTAGTAAATACTCAAAAAGCATACTAACAGTGCGGAATCCCATTAGGAGATGTGGTCAAGGGTGCTTTACTCCCGCAAGTATAGGAATATGAATCATAGTAGTGAGACTAAGGAGGGTTTAATCATAATTATTTAGATTCACATGATGTTGTTAACAGAATTCGTATAGAAAATGTGCTCCGCTATGAACGAATGTTTTCTGTTGTCGGCGATCTGTGCGCATTTATAAGATTGCTTGTAGATAAACTTCTTTTCAGTATGTTTCGGTTCTATTTAAAAAGGAGTTAGTTAGGAATGAACGACCAGTTAAAGACACAAATAGAGATAGATGTTGACTCAGAATATCGTCGGATGCTGTTACAAGTCGAATCAGAGAACAGACCTAGCGAAAAGCTAGTTCACAGTGTTAAGGCGCGAGTTGAGCAGCATAAACTGTGGTTGGAAAGTAATGGCAAAGAAGGTAGCAGATTTCAAGCGCAAAATGAAAACTTAACAGGTATTGATTTTAGCCGCAAAGATCTGAGAAAAGCAGAATTCCGATCATGTATTCTTGATTATTGCAATTTCTACGCATCTAACCTAAGTGATAATGCAACACTAATGAGTTGCTCTATTAAGAAAGCGCGTCTTGATAACGCAGATTTTAGTAGCGCAGTTCTGATAAAGTGCCAGATTACTGATAGCAGTTTTAGAAATGCAAAGTTTAGTGGTGCTCATATTGAGGGTACTTACAGAAGAAATACAGGGGGGACCCTCAGCAATAATAATTTTGAAAATTGTTTGTTTGATAAAGCAGTGTTTATTGAGATGAATCTATATGGTTCGTTGTTTAAAGGCGCTCGCATCGAACTTACAAGCTTCAATATTTGCGATATGTCTCGTATGGATTTTTCGGAAATGGATGTTAGATCTTCAATAATTATGCGTGATTGTTTTGCTCCATACACAAAGCTAAAACGAATGCTTATAGATGGGTCTGTTATTACTAGCTGCAACTTAACCAATGCTATTTTTGAAAAATCGTCATTGGTTGGTAGTGATTTCTCAAGGTCGATTTTAACAAGAACGAACTTTCGGCATGCTAACCTATCTACTAGTAGATTTAACATGACGCTTGGAGAAAGCATGGATTTCTTTGGCGCGGATATCAATAATTCAGAAATGCGACTCTCTAGTTTCAGAGAAGCTATCTTTCTCGAAAGTAAGATTAATGAATCAGATTTGTCTGGAAGTGAACTTGTTTCGGCTCTAATTAATGAAACGACGATCAAACATTATGCCAATTTTTCAGGATGTATTTGGGTGACTGGGAGACGTTGTAAAGTCGGATCTAATGGTGTCTGCTATGAAGAAGAACAATCTTAAGCTACACATAGTTCATGCAATAAATACAAAGACCTAGAGTTGATCTAGGTCTTTATATTTATTTGAAGTTATTACCTCTTGCCCAACAAACTCATTCAACTCCTGCAGTGCATCAATCATCGGCAACAATTCATTCTTGTGAAATAGCCAATCAACCTTATTGAGATCGAGAGAGGTAATACTCTCACGGCGAACGCTCATCAGCTCGATAGGAACGCGGTGGAGTGCCAGCACATCGTTCATGGTTTGGTTCTTCACTTCCTTAAACGAATCCTTTGCTTCTACTTGGCCAATCGGCTTAAGTTCTGGTGCCTTAGTGTCTTTGCCTCGCGCATTCACAAACATATTCTTAAACGCCATGCCTTCTTTTGCCTGAAGCTTGGTTTTAATTTCGTCTTCCTGTTTTTTCGTCATGCTAGGTTCATTCATATAAAGCAGGTAACCCGCGTGCTGGCCGTTGCGGTAATACTGACGGCGAAACAAGGTGGCATCATCATTAAGCCAGATGGAGGTGAGCCCACTTACGTGACCGGGTAACCCATAGATCTCCTGAGCAACGTCGTATTCAGACAGATGGAAGATTTGTCCCTCCTTAAAATCAACTCTGCCATCATCCTCATAAGTTTTTGGCTTGTAGGTATAACCCAAGTCCTCGCGGCGACGCATATACAAAGCGGGAATGTGTTTCACCTGAACGATAGGACCTTTGCCCGCGTGTGAGCGAATAATTTGGAAATAGCCGTTGCCAAAGGTGAGATAGTCTTGGATAAACCGCTTAAGGTCGCGACGGGATAATACTGGCGAAACGTTCACAGCATAGGCGAGGGTATTGCGCTTAAACTCAATCGCGCTCGAGTGCATCGGGTTAACGCGCAGCGCTTTGGCTAAGGTGTCGAAAGGAATAGGTGGCTCATATAACCCATCAACCAAAGCCGTTTCAAGGTAACTTAGGATGTCGCTGTTCATTACACTGACAGGGTTAGAAAATTCAATCTCAATCACTTCGTTTCTCCGCTCTTTGGCTTAGAAGATTTCAACGGTGGTATCGTCGTCATTGTTAATATCAATGGGCTCCCAGCACATAACATGCATTGAAGCCCAGGCGAGGTCAGCATGCGACCCTATCTTGCTGCGGTTAGAGACAAACGTAACCTGGTTACTGATGTTGGTGGTCTGCTGGCGAATCATCAGGAAGGAATGCACCAGGTCATCCCATTCGGCGTCAAACTGCAGTCGACCATTGCCGATGATCTCTCGGGCTTTGTAGGCCATCATCCGCTTGACCTCTGGTGAGTAGTTCAGCTCTAGTAAAGACGGGTAAAACTTTCTAACCAACTCAGCCACGGCAGAACCTACACCACTGGTATCGATGGCGAGGTGCACTACATTGTATTTTTCGGTGATCCCGCGAATAGCTTCAGCTTGCTGCTCATAGCTCGAGCCTTTGAGTCTTAAACGCTCGATGAAGCGGAAAACGCCGCCTTTCATTTTTGGCTTGAGCGAGACCACTAATCCTGCATCATCAGAGCCTTCTCCCTGACCACCGCCTCTTGGGTCATAGCCGACTAACACTTCCGTGTCACCGACGGGGCGTGGCTTGTTGTGGTCAACTTCTTTCCATAGAGAGGAATCCGCTTTGCAGGCGAGAAGAGCTTTTAGTGAAAAGAACGAAGCACTGTCATCCAAGAATTTGCATCGCAGTAGGTTGTCGAAGATTTCCTTAACTGGATATTTACGCTTTAGCTTCTCCATGTTGAAGAAGGTCGCGCCTTTCTTCATCGCGTCATCAACGGTGATCATCTGCCTGAAGATAAAATCAGGACCTAACACCCCATCTTTCAGCGCGGTGTGGCTGATATCAATACTGTGCTCTTTCTTACCTTCCCATTTCGGATAAGCTTCATGAGCCATCGTGGAAGGCGTCGAAATGTAAGTGGTACGAAACTTCGCTTGTATCGACATGCCGCCCGCGTAGTCATCCAACTCAGCGAAGCGTGGTATCCAAAACACCTCATCCCAATACATGTGGCCGTTGAAACCCTGAGAGGTGGAAACGTTGGTCGACATAAAGCCCAGCTTGGCGCCATTACTTAATTCGATGTCATCTTTGCCCTTGAGGTCGACTTCTCCAATCTCCAGAGCAAACTTACGGATGTAGTTCTTGAAGATATACGCCTGCTTTTTCGACGCAGAGATAAAGACCTGGTTATCACCATTAAGCACAGCGTCTTCGAAAGCTTCATACGCAAAGTAGAAGGTGAGACCAATCTGGCGCGACTTTAGATAGAAACGTGTTTCGTTGATGTCATCATCGAGCTTGTGAGCGTGTATCTCTTTCTGGTACTCAAAGAAAGTACATTCGCGGTATTCATCAAGCATCTCTTTGGTGATCTGCGAAACATCATTCTTAACTTTGTTAGGTTTGCGACCTCTAGGGCTTTTGCCTTCGACGGATGTGCCTGGTCTGCTTCGCTTATTCTCCGCGTCAACACGTTTGTAGTGCTGGTCGAGTAGCATCTTCAGCTCGCGTTCCTGACACTCAAGCTTTTGGTCAACCCACATCAGATACGTGATCCTCTGACGCAGCATGAGCTCTACGGGCAAATCATCCCGCATTTCCTTCCAGCCAAATTTTGATATCCATTGCTGAACCGTTCGGGTGGCAACACCGATTTTATCCGCGATTTCTGCCGGCTTTTGCTGGCGTAAGAACAGACCAAACGCTTGAGTTTGCGCTGGTGTGTATAGCGGCTGGTTCAGATTGGTTACTGCATTCGTCTCCATGCCAGCATAGTGCTACAGAGCCCGCCATTACTCAGCTTGCGAGAGTTCTATATCGGGTATCTAGAATCAGGATGAATACAAAAAGAGGAAGGCTTTCGTTAGATTGAAATCATCGAATTCAGGAGAGTTTAGACATGTTTCAGTCAGAGCCGATTTGTATTTTGCAGGCAGGGACAACCGTTGATGGTCGCGTTATTGAACAGAAAATCATTGATGAAATCGCAGAGACCTACAACCCAGAGGTGTACACCGCACGCATTAATGAAGAGCACTATGACTGGAGCTACAAATTTGGTTCGGTGTTGTCGGTAGAGAAGCGTGAAGACAAGCTGTTCGCGGTTATTAAACCTAACTCCCATTTGCTACGCATGACGGAACAAGGCCAGTTACTTCATACATCCTGTGAGTTCATTGAGAAGTTTTCTAACACTGAGAAAGCCTATCTAACCGGACTGGCTCTGACCGATAAACCCGCATCACTGGGTACAACTCAAATCCATCTCTCTAGCAAGGACGATGGCAAGGTTCACGTACTTTCAAAGTTTACGATCGAACCCCAAGCGCTTTCGCAAGAAGAACCAGAAAGTGATGCCTCCTTATTCCAGAAATTCAAAAGCTGGCTCAGCGGTGAAAAGTCTCCTGAGCAGTTCTCGCAACAAGAGGAAGAAAGCGAAATGAGTAAAGAAACTGAAGAGCTGCTCAAACAAAGCATCGAGCAGAACAAGGTACTCAGTACCAACTTAGGCCTGTTGGTCGAAAGCCTTTGCGCACAGAAAAAGCCAGAGGTTGATCAAGAGGAGCCTGAAAGCAATCAGCTCGTTGAACTCAAAGGTCAGGTGGAGCAGTTGTCGACTCAGGTGTCGGATATGACGACAACGCTTAGCCAAATCACAGACGAAACACCGCGCAAGCTAGCAGGTCAGGACAGCGAAGAAGAGCAGTACCTATAACGCCAGTCTGACGAAGAGAAACAGGTAAAACTATGCAGAAACAAACGCAAATCAAGCTCAATGCTTACGTGAAGAAAGTCGCTGAGCAAAATGAAGTGGATGACGCGACCCAGAAGTTTAACGTCACGCCGAACGGCACTCAGAAAATCATTGGCCAGATGCGAGAGAGCAACTGGTTCCTGAAGAAGATCAACATCATTCCGGTGAAGAACCAGAAAGGCGAATCCATCGGTCTGGGTGTAACGGGCATGATTGCCAGTCGTACTGATACTTCAGGTGAAGGTCGCCGTGTACCGAAAGACTACTCAGGTATGGGCGCGATGCCGTATATGTGTGAGCAGACTAACTTCGATACCGCTATTCGTTACGACAAACTTGATGCCTGGGCGCACGACAAACGCTTCAACTCAATCATCTCAGCTCATACGCGTGAGCAGATTGACGCTAACAAAATCACCATTGGTTGGTACGGTGAGCGAGTAGAGAAGAACACCAATGCGAGTTCGAATCCAAACGGTGAAGACGTCAACAAAGGTTGGTTTCAGGCGATGCGTGACTATAACGCTGAGCGCTACATTACTGAAATCGAGCCGAATTCCGGTGAGATCCGAATCGGTGAAGGTGGTGACTTCATTAATCTCGATTTAGCGGTGCTCAACACCAAGAATCTGCTTCACGATGCGTGCGAAAACGATTCAAACCTGATTGCGATTATCGGCTCTGACTTGCTGGCTTACGACAAAGCGAAGTTCTACGAAGCGCATGGCAATACTCCAAGCGAGAAGAGCAAGATTCAGGAAGTACAGGTCATTGGAACCTACGGTGGTCTGCCTGCGGTGAAGGTTGCGGGTTTCCCATCAACCGGCATTATGGTGACCAGCTACGACAACCTGTCTATCTACATTCAGGAAGGCTCGATTCGTCGCTCAATGGGTAAGAAGAACGACGAGAAAGATCAGATCGAAAACTTCGAGTCGATGAACATGGCTTACGTCATTGAAGAAATCGGCAAAGCAGCCGCGATGGAATTCAAGAACGTCAAACTGAAGATTGGCGAAAACTGGGTATAGCCCTTAAACGACCACCCCCTCAATGCGGGCTCTAACACTCAATCTGTGAAGCCTTGGCAGAAGCAGAGTTCAGTGTTTGTCTGCCCGCATTTCTTTAGAGGAACCATGATGGAATTTGTCGGCGATAAAAGCGAAACCTACGACTCAGAGTTACCAGCCACGGCAAAGTATCCAGCGATGAAGCTAGCAGAGTTTCAGGCTCTGTTTCATTTCATGAGCAATGAAACAGAGGCAGGCATTCTGCATCAAGCGAGCGTGTCGCGTATCAAAGTACACAAAGAGTTGGAGTGCGCCATGGCACTTTACGATGACCTAAACGCACTTTCAAAGGATAAGTTTGAAGATGAAGAAGCAGGCGCAACGCTCTACAAGCAGGCGGTATTTGCTTTAACAGCCAGTGAGTTGATCGGTATTCAGTTAAGTGGGGATGCAACAGCGGAAGCAGCGCAGCGACAAGAAGCGTTAACAGACAAAAAGCAGCATTGCGAAGTCCAGTATCGTCAGGCTATAGACTTGCTTGTTCATGGTCACGAAACCTACTGCTTTGAGGTGGTGTGATGCAAGCGCTACAAAGCCTGACTGAGCTGTTTAAAAGCCACATTACTGATTCGAAGAGCTTAGATATATGGGTGGAAGATGGTGCTCTGTTTTGTGGTCAAGGACCATTGGTCGACGGCTATGAGCTGGAATACACCGCCATTGTTTTTGTTCAGAACGCGAGAGTAAAACCGCACATTCTGTTTATGCATTTGGTGAACTGGCTCAACAATCATGATCCGGAACGAACAGAGAAAGGCTTACCAGCACCGACGTTTGCGACTCAGGTGCTGGATGGTGGCAAATGTGACATCAAGATAAAAATCGACCTGAGAGAAAGCTACTCACTGGCAGAGAGCGAACAAGGAAACTGGAAGCAGCAAGGGACTCGATATGAGTGTGTCAGCGAGTTTGAAGCGACCGCGCAGGCGGATGAACTGAATGAGCTGGTTTACTTCGTTGGCCATACCGAGGACTTGCCATGAAAACGCTGGAAAGCCCAGAACAGTTAACCCAGTTGGTAGATGTTTTAGTTATGAAAGCGTCTGAAAAGCATGACTTAAACCGCCGAATGGCAAACCGAGCACGGCAGTTCTTCAGGCAGCAAATCAGAGCGCAGCGAGACATTAATAACACCCCATATCAGAACCGAAGGCCAAAGACTCAGCTTGATGATGGAGTCAACAACAAAGACATGCTGCTGGGTTTTGCTCAGGCACTACGAACACGAACCAGTGACAAAGGATTTGAGGTTGGACTAAAGGGCACTGCGGGTGTCATTGGCCGCGAGCACAATGACGGTGCTCAGCTTTCTTTTACCACAAGGGTAAACGGCTTCTTCGATTCGAAGGTGGGACAGTGGCAGGGCGGAATACTCACTAAACGAAGTTATCACATGCCCAAACGTACGTTTATCGGCTGGACGCCACAGCTCGAAAAAGAGTTATTGGCGATGGCTGCAGAACACTTTGCACTAGAGGATGCAACCTAATGCGAACATTTAAGGTTAAGCCGAGCAGCAAAGGCTTACTGGTTCGAGACCCTGAAACCAGACAACCGCTGAAAGCTGCGGGAGAAGTGAAACCGCGCAATACCTACTGGCTACGCCGAATCAAAGATAAATCCGTTGTTGAGGTTAAGGCGAAACAACAAAAACAGGAGACTGAAGAATGAGTATCAGCTTCTCAGAAGTGCCGAGCAATGCTCGTGTCCCAGGCATGTATGTCGAGATTGATAACAGCCTGGCTAACAGTGCTGAAGACCAGCAACTTTGCCTAGTGATCGGCAATGCTGCCGATGGTGCCGCGGTAGGGGCGAACACAGTAAAGCTTTGCATGGATGATGCAAAAGCCGCTGAGCATTTTGGCAATTCAGATATCGTTAAGATGGTGAAGTTCTTCCGCAAGCAGGATGAAACTATGCCCGTGTATGCGGTGAGTGTGGCGAGCAATGACACCATGTCTGCGCTGGCAGCATTGGGCGATAAGCAGTATCACCATATCATTTGTTCATTAAATGACGAGACCACTATTCGTGACTTGGGCGAGTTCTTGGAAAAGCGCTACGACGCGCTCAATCAAATCCCTGGTTTGGCGTATCTACCAAAGAAAGGTACACAGTCGGAGCTGGTGACCTTTGGTTCGAAAAGCAATTGTCCCCTGATCAGCTTTATGTCGATTGATAGCTTGGGGGATTCATCGAATCAGGTGTTGTCGGATGCAGAAGCCGTTGCCGCTTGGGCAGGGCAAATTGCCCCTTCATTGGCCAATGACCCATGCCGACCACTACAAACGCTTAAGCTGAGTGGCGTGTACTCAACGGCGGAAACAGAATTCGACTGGGCAGAGCGTAATTTACTGCTTCATGAAGGAATGGGGACTTACACGGTCACGCCAAGCAAAGAAGTGCAGATTGAGCGCCCCGTTACCGCGTATACCGAGAATGCGTCAGGTATCGCCGACAACAGTTACCTCGACATCATGACACCGGCAACCGCAATGTATTTCCGCCAGAAGCAGCGTTCACGCATCCTGAGCAAATACGCGCGCCACAAAGTCGCAAAGGACGGCACCAAGTTCGCTCCCGGTCAGGTCATTGTTACGCCAAGCATGTTCAAAAGTGAATTGCTAGCTTTGTATCGGGAGCTGGAATATCAGGGCATCGTGCAAGATTTCGATGGCTACAAAAAGTCTTTGATTGTCGAGCTCGACCAAACCAACAAACAACGCATCAACTATCAGGATTCACCACAGTTCGTGAATGGACTGATCATCGTTGCAGGTAAGATTCAATTCAGGAAGTAAGCCATGGGAACAACAATTACCAGCCGCGCGGTACTTAATGCCGGTTCATTGGGGCGCTTACCAATCAAAGAAGGCGCGGAAATCAACTTTGGTAACCTCAAGCGTGAACCAGTTATGGGTGACGATGGTGTGCTTGGCCACAGCGAGTCTTATGAAGAGGCGCCATCCATTAAGTGCGTCATCGCCCACGCCAGCAATACCGATGAAGATGCCATTAAAAAGTTCGTCGATGAAAACATCACGCTCGAGACGAACAGTGGCAAAACCTACACCTTAACCGATGCGTGGGTGGGCGACCCGCTCACGTTGGCCGTGAAGGAAGGTCAGCTGGAAGTCATGTTCTATGGTTACGAGCTGATCCCACAATAAGGAGCGAGCCATGTATTCAATACTAATGAAGCGTCAGGCGCTCACCAACAAGCCTAAAGTCGTGAAGGTAGAACAACCGAATCGACCATCGGCGTTGAGTAAGCCCTGGGAAGAAATCCAATTGATGCTCAAACAAGATTTATCTTACGTTCGAACCTTAGCAGGCTCAAAGGAGAAAGACCCATTCAAAGAGTCTTTGATCGAGAAGTACCGCTCAACCGTCGAAACCCTGCTTGAAACGCATCAAGGCAATTACGCCAATCTTGATGTGCTGTGGTGGTTCTTCATGTGGCATGTCGATTTGGGACTGCTGGAAACCATTCACGATGATTTTCGCAATGCCATTGGTGCTGGGCTGGAAACACCACACAACTGGAAAATGAACGGCCAGACAGCCTATTGCGGCTATGTGTTCAATTACTCGCTGGAAGCCCACAAAGCCAACAAAGAGTATGAACGTAGTTACTTGCTCAATGCTGTGCAAGATTTGCAATCTGGTGAGCTCGCAACCAATGCACCACTGAAAGTGAAAATGTATCGCTTGGTTGGTGACTGGCATTACGAAGAAGGCGAACGTGAACTGGCGTACCAACTCTATGAACAGGTGATGAAGCTGGACCCGGACAAAGGCGGCTGCAAAACCAAACTCAAAGAACTGAAGGAAGAACTGGGCTATGGCGACACCGATTAAACACAGTAGTGAAGTGAAAAAGGTCAAGTTGGCAGTACCGCATGAGAAAGATGGCGAGATGATTGAAGAACTTGAAATCACCAAACCGCACTCGGGCAACTTGCGGGGCTTAAACCTCATCAAAGTGTGTGAGATGGATTTCGAAACAGGGCAGATTTTGGTGCCAAGAATCACCTGCTTGAATGAGCGAGATATGCTCAACTTAGCGCCAGAGAACTGGGCGCCGATACTGACTGAAATCGCTTCTTTTTTCGTCAACACGAAACAGTAATCGAATACGTTGAAGACTACTACGCAGACATAGCAGTAGTACTGGGCTGGCAGCCAAGCGAATTGGATAGGCTTAGCTACGAAGACTTATTGCTGTTTCGGGAAAAAGCCAGAGTTAGACACGAACGGAAAGAGAGCGAATAAGCTCTCTTTTTTGCATCACCATTAAGGGATATCACCATGAAAATGAATCTGTCAGTTGTGATGGGGATGAAAGACAAGATATCCGCACCGCTCAAGGGCATCTCCAGCGAATCAGATCACTACGCAAAGGTCATCAAGAAGGTGCAAAAGGCGCAGGCAGATGACACAGCTGCGCTAGGTATGATCGCATCATTCAAAAGCTCGCAGAAAGCGATAAGTAAGAACGCCCTCGCGATTGCAGCCACTAATGAAAAGCTCACCGAACTCAAAGCTAAAGCGGCATCGACGACGCGCCCAAGTGCTGCACTGACAGAGAAGATCAGCAAACAGCAGGATAAGTTAGATAAGCTCAACGCAGAGCAAACGAGCTACAAGAACAACCTGGTTCGGCTAGGTAAACAGCTTAGCCAGACAGGCGTGAAAATGTATGACTTGGAAGGCGAAAGCGATCGGTTAAATCGAAGTTACAAGAAGCACGGCCAAGAGATTGCGCGCCTTAGCAAGAAGTACTCGATCTTACAGGGTGCAATGAAGCCCATTCAAAAGCTCAATGGTGCAATACGTTTACCAAATGTTGCCTCTGCCACGGTAGGGAAGGGGGCCGCTTTATTGGGTGGTGTCAGCTTGGCTGGATTGGTCTCAGAGGTAAACAGTACTGCAGACGAGATGGACAAACTGGCGAAAGTCGCCGGTAACCTGAACCTGCCAATTGAAGAGCTGCAAGCCATGCAATCCCAAGCCAATCATGCAGGCGTTGAAAGCGATGCGTTGTCTGGCTCTATGCTCAGGTTTACTAAACGCTTAGGCGTATTGCAGGAGACAGGAACAGGCGCACTAGGTTCATTTCTTAAGAAAAGCGGTAACTCACTCTATAAAGACTTACAGGGAGCAGAAGATACCCAGCAAGCCTACGAAATGCTGCTTGATGCGTTCTCAGAGCAAGAGTCACCTCAAGAGCAGATGGCATTTGCCGATGCTGCGTTCGGGCAGGATGGACGCAAAATGTTAATCATGCTTCGCGAAGGTACACAGGGGCTAACTGCTGCACGTAAAGAACTTAATGCTCTTGGTGGAGGAGCAAGCGCTGAAGACGCTGCAAAGGCAGAAGCATACAACGACGCACTACAGAAAATTCAGGAAAGTGTTCGTTCAATGAAGTTTGCTGCACTTGCACCAGTGATGGAGAAAGTCACCAAAGTCTTTACTCGCTTCTCAGACAAGTTTAAGAACGCGCAGTGGCGCACCGAGTTTATTGAAAAGCTTATTCAAATCGTCGATGGCCTGTATCGAGGCTTTGCGCTACTCGGTAAAGGGCTTATCTGGGTAACTCAAAATTTCAAAGGCATTGTGGCGGCACTCGCCATTTTTAAAGTTGCGATGATTGGCCTTAACGCCGTCATCATGGCTAATCCGATCGGGATGATTGTGGCAGCGGTAGGTGCAGCGATTATCGCCATAACTTACTTAGTCGATAAGTTTGTTGGCTTAGATAAGGTCATTAAGTGGGTAGGGGAAAAGGTAGGCTGGTTATGGGATAAGTTCAAAGCCCTTATCAACAAACTCCCAGATTCACTAATTCCAGAAGGTTGGAAGATAGAAACCGAACAGGCAGGTAAACAAGTCGACAGCCTCGCCAGCAAGCTCGATGGCATTAAAAACAAAAACGCCAAACTCGGTATTACCACTGAAGAAACAACAAACCGCCGTGAAACAACCAGCTCACAATACCATGCGTATCAGTCAGGAAATCTGACTACGCCAAAGCAATATCAAGCCTACCAACCACTAACAAGCCAGACATTGAAAAGTAAATCCGAAGTCGAACTCCGGATTAAGTCAGATAAGCCCGTCGCGGTAGACAAAGCCAAGAGTGAAAAGGGCACCGAGCTAAATTTGGATGTGGGTAGTTTGGGGTACAGCTATTAGAAATGACTACGATATAGATGAGTGCCTTACTTATCATTATTTTCAATACCTTAGAGATATGTATATGCCATTTTGATAGTATTAAATGATAAAAACTCCACTTAGGATTAGACAGTTGTTGCTTTCGATTATTGTAAACCTTGCAATCGCAGCTTTTGGGTGTTTCCTGCTCTCAGACCTCAATTTTGAGATCACTCATAACTATGCATACTCTGCGTTCATCATGGTGATGTCGGCACTGTTAGTCTATGGCGCTGTGTTTTTCTTATCTCTAGAATCAAAATGTCAAACTACAAGTGATATAGATATACCGGAGTTTAAGTTTTATGGTCCTAAAAAGAAGAGGTGGAGCGAGAAGCTTTCTAGCAGCAATGGCATATTTTTAGTTTGGATGTTGACAGTTGGATTGTTAACTGTATCTGACCGTTATTTCGACCGAAATGAAAGGATAGTCTCGAATCTAGAGGTTGTAGCATCGGGTACTATGCTTATCGGTAGAAGCAAAGGTGCTTATGTTGTTGTGAGAGACAAAGGTAGAGCGGTAACATGCCGTGGTTACTTTGATTATCTACTTGAACGAAACGAGAGATTAACTGTTGATCTTATTTACTCGGATACCTTGATTGGATTTGAGCAAATCGACTGCGAAATTAAGCTGAGTTAGCTATATAGCAACCGTGCACTGAAACTTAGTCTAATAGAACGAAAATAATCCGAAGTAGAACTCCGGATTAATTCAGATAAGCCTGTCACGGTCGACAAAGCTGAGAGTGAAAGGAGCACTGAGCTGAATTTGGGTGTTGGTGTATTGGGTAATGTTTATTGAACTATATGTTACTTCTTCTTAGCTAAATGAATCACAGCATCAAGGCTTTTTTCAAATGATTTTAATAAGTCAGGCACGCTGGAATCATCTACTTTTGCTTCTTTCGTTGAAAAGAAGTTACTAGTCAGCTCGTGCTTGATCTTTACTTTATCTTCATCGGTGAAACCATCAAGATAAGAATTAATAGTTGCCATTTGAACACCTAGTTCTCTATATCGGCGCTCATCGCTCCTATGCCTAGACGATTCTTTTAGAAGGTATATGCTAGGTAAGGTCATCAAGAACACTACCAACCAACGCATGATTGCTATACCAAAATCAAACTTTTCTGACGAAATGTCTTGAAGAATTGAATGGAAATCGTATGCAGCAAATATAGAAAGAACAGCGAGCCATAAAGAGCCAACGCATCTTAAGATATCAGCGATACTTTTTTCCTTATCTGCTTGAGTGGTATATCCAACAGAATGGGTTTTCGCTCCTGCAACAACTAGTAGGTCATTAAGCTCGGCATGGGATTTTTCAAACATCTTTTCGTGCTGACTAATGTTTTTTTTAGTAGATGTTAGCTGTTTATTGAACTCTTCATCAAATTGCTGTTTGATTCTATTGGCATTGTCTTCTAGTTTTGCATTAGCTTTTTCTACCGAAGCTGAAACTTGTTTTGTGACCGTGTCCAGTATTCTACTGACCTCGGTGTCATCATTTAATAGTGATGAGGCTGTGTCTTTTCTAGACAACTCTGATATATCACCAAAAAAGTTTATTCTACGTATTATTTCTGAAGTCAGACTGTTTTCGAGATTTATTGCCAACTTTTGCGTTTTTGACTTAACGATTAGATCTCGCAGCATCAAAGTGACAATATCTAACCCTTCGTGTGCCTCGGCTCTAGCATTACCATCTTCAGGTACGGCGTCGCGAAAAAAGTTAAACAAGAATGAGAGATTGTGTGCAAGTCTTTTTACGCTGCTGGCCGAGTAAGGTACAAATGTGGCGCTTTCTTCTTCAAAATCATGTTCATGAGGCATGAAAGAACTTATTAAACTTTCGACTGTTTCTTCAATATCAGGAGTCATTAACCCTGACAATTCTAACACTTCTTTTATTCGGTTGAGGCGATTACGGTAGTAGAGAACAGATTTACCATCAATCCTTAGAGTGGAGCTAACTTCGCTTGAAGGGCTGATGGTTTTGGTCGTCATGAATAACTCCTTATAAATACATAAATACTTGATGTTGCTTTAGCAATGTTTTAGGTGTCTAAGTTCGATTGTTTGGATGAATGTATTTTACACTATATGCAACAGAATTAAACGTTTGACACCGATCTTCCACATCGTTAATCTGTAACGGCACTGGCAAAATCCAGTGTCGGGATTGGACCCCCGTTTTTGTTTCTTCCGGCACATAGATGCCAGCTTTTGCTGGTTTTTTTATATGTGCGGCTTTAGCACACCTGTATATGGTGAATTTGTCTAATTTGCAGACAATGAACTGATTTATGGTGGGCTGGGCAGGGCAGCTTCGTGCTGGCCGTTTCGGAAGAGCGGTAGGTCCAACCTTGTTCAGTTCACCACCCATTGATTGGACCCTCTGGTTGGTGATAGACATTACTATCTTCCGGAGGCCATTATGCCTAATACAACTTCCCTTACCCTGACTGTATCTGATCTTGTCTTTAATCAAGGCGAGAAAGTCCGTACTACTTCTCTTAAAGTGGCAGAAGCGTTTAATAAGCGGCACGACGATGTTTTGCGTAAGCTAAGAAGCCTTGAGTGTTCACAAGAATTTATTGACCGCAATTTTACGGGCAATGAATATCAAGACAGGAGAGGACGCTCTTTGCCTCTTTATGAAATGACTAAAGATGGTTTTATGTTCTTGGTCATGGGCTTTACAGGTAGGAAAGCAGCGCAGATAAAAGAAGCCTATATCAACGCATTCAACCAGATGGCCAATCAACTCCGCAGCGCCATGCCCACACTTCCTCCCGCTCAATACCAACTCCCCGAAACCTGTTTACCTAACTTCTACGACTCCGGTTGGTTACCCGCACTCTACAAACGTTGCCCAGCAGAAAGCCACTGGACATATCACATCAAGTTTCAGATAAGACCAAAAGGCGGGAAGTTCTGCGCGAAGTTTGAATTAGGAATAGGGGGCAAAGGTGAAGACAAACCGTGGTTTGAATCCAGTGGCTCCGAATTCATCGACAGCGGTTTCTACCTAGAGTATCGAGACCTAAATGAGCTATGGGAGAACGTTCGTAAAGTGCTGGCCAAGTATCAGGCTAACAGCCCGTTCTAAAGAAAAACGCCGAGCTTAGGCTCGGCGATGTTTAGGGTTACGAAACTTTTGGGCGAGTGTAGCCTAAGGTTTGAAGCTACCAGTTAACTTATCATAAGAAGATGTTACTAATTTGGATGGTTCTAAATCTTTTGGCTCGCAATAGTTTGAATTTGTTCGCCTGTTCCAGATTGATGCTTTCCCCTTTTGACGATCGTACAATGATACCTTCTGGGCAGTGGCATCGTCGTACACGAATACGTTGCAGCTATAGACACCAATTTGATGGACTACAGAGTAACTAGAGCTTCGTGTTATTGGGAAGGTGACTAGATTTTCACATGATAAACCTGCGGATCGCCATTTGATTTTGATTGTCGCTAATTCACTCTTTGGGAGCGGTAGCCGATTGTATGCCGTTTCTCGTATGTCTCTAAAATTAACCTTCTTTTGGTCTTTGCAGCTATCGTGGTCAGTAAATACTGAAACGGAGTACTCTTTTTCAGTAAAACGGAGCTTCTGAGCTGAGGTATATTTATTGCCGTTAGGGTCATATTGAAAGCCTTTTAGACCCACTGACTGATAGAATGACACGCTTGCGTAGTCGTGGTTAGGAGGAGTGTACTCTGCTGGTTTTTCAAATTTTGGATAGCTTGAGCAACCCACTAAAGAAAAAGATAGAGCAACAAGGAGTTGGCTCTTTATCTTAATACGCTTTGGCAACATGATAGTCCTTTTATCTATTTTTTCTTACTTCTAGGAGTATGGTGCCGGAGCTTACATAAGCACAGAACAAGAAGGGGCTCATTCTATATTATTGATATGGTGAATGTTAAGTTGTTTCTTATTGTTTTTGGTGGCGTTGTAAGTGTGGTTCAACCTCCAGTAGTCTCTTTACAAAGTGGCGACAAAAGTGGCGACACTCATTGAAAAACTACGTCAAATAGGGGGTCGAATCGCCATTTTTAACTGTTTTTATATACATGTTAATTTAATTATATGATTGAAATATAACGCCTTTGTTGTTTGCTTTTGAAGTTCTACGGCATGTCTTCTCAGTCTGCAATGGACAAGCACTCAGGTGGTGTGGCTAAGTACCGCGCAGCTGAAGGAAAAACCGTACTATTGCCATACCGCGGCTCAGTACACGGTACTATCTCAGACATCCTTGGTGGTGTTCGTTCAACGTGTACCTACGTAGGCGCAGCAAAGCTTAAAGAGCTAACTAAGCGTACAACATTTATCCGCGTACAAGAGCAAGAGAACAACGTTTTCGGTAAAGAGTAATTTGATAACTCTTCGGAAAATACGAACTATTAAGAGCCGCTTTTAGCGGCTCTTTTTTTCCTAGATATACAGTTTGGTTTTGTTGCTCGCTCAAATCAAAGGGTAGTCACTCAATCTAAAAGAATGGGAATTGGGCAGTTGCTATAGTTTGGTTTGATATTTAAGCAAAGGGCATATTTTTGCTCAGCTTCGTTAATTTCAGATTCAGTCAATTCTCTTTTTAGGGTTGTCAGAATTGTTTTGGCTCCTTGATTTTTTTGAGCTGCGATCTTGGACCATATGTACGAACTCTGATAGTCCTGTTTGATTATCAGACCTCCGAGAAACATCTTCGCGAGATCTTCCTGTGCATCGACTTGACCGTTCATAGCAGACTGAGTGCACCAGTCGACGGCCTTGTTGTAATCACTTTCGATCTGTTCACCATGGAAATACATATGACATAGTTGTAACTGCGCATTTGGATCCCCTTTTTGGGCCAACGCTGAATACTCTTCGAAAGAGAATTCATCGAAGGCAAGCAAATTCTGTCTGCCATTGTAATTGTTTCTATCTGCTGCTTTTTTAAACCATTGCCAAGCAAGTACCTTGTTTGGTTGTACACCTATGCCGTCTCTGTAAATAATTCCCAACATATTAGCTGCGTTTCCATCGCCATTATTCGCAGCGGTGAGAAACCAATGTATGGCCTTAGAAGAATCTTTTTCTACGCCGTAACCATTCTTGTAGGCTATTCCCATGTTTCTTTGTGCTGGGGCATAATCTTGCTCGGCAGATTTCATAAACCAATAAATGGATTTGTTATAGTCTCGAGTCGTTCCTGTACCGTATTGATATGCGAAAGCAAGGCTATTTTGGGAAGGAGCGTAACCTTGTTCAGCGGCCAAGCGATACCAGCGTGTGGAAGCCGCTAAGTTGTTAAAACCGGCAATGCCATCTTGGTACAACCAGGCAATACTATCTTGAGCAAATTTATTTCCTTGCATTGCTGCTTTGCGATACCAATGTTCAGCTTTGCGATAATCTTTTTCAACGCCTTCACCATATTCGTACAACTGTCCTAAATGAAATTGAGCAGTGTCATACCCACTTCGGGCCTCATTTTCTATTTCTTGTAAAGAGAGAGAAGAAAATTCGGTTTCAAGGAAAGCCTGCCGGTCTCGCTCCCATCTCGTGAACGTACCTTCTTGAGTAGCACAAGCTGACAGTAGGATAGCTATGTACATTAAGATTAACGCGTTCTTCATAGATAAAACCCTTTAAATTTATAATTTTGATTCGCAACGTACCACTATTCATTGCTATCAGTTGAAGCGGAAGGCTTAGCTTTATCACAACTAAGGTGAGTTCCAGGCAACGTCAGTGTCATTGAACTGCTACTATGTGGTTCGACAGTTATATTAATCATTTCTTCTAGAGTGCTTTCATTCTCTAGCAACCGCGTAAGTTTCTTTCTGAAGGTTTCTTTATTTGTCTCAACCGCAAATTTGTGGTGGAACTCTGTTAAATCAGTGATGAAAGGATCTCGCATCCAAACACCTTCGCTTTTAGCTGTTACCGTTAGTGGGGAGTCTAAGTTTTCACTTGGCATAGTCAATTTAGCTGTTACGTGAAGTACTCCATTTTCCTTATAGTTTCGATATATCTGTATATCACTAAAAAGAGCAAATTCGTCTTTGTACTTAGGGGCACAGACCCATTCGCCAATGAAGTAATTTCTATCAAGATCCATGGTTTTGTTATTTTCTTCATAATGCGTAGTACTACATCCATTGAGCAACATAAGTAGAAGTATGGAAAAGACTTTTTTCATAGCTTAATTAGACCGTAATTGTATTCATGTTATTCACACTGCAATCGAGGCAGAATTCTTCTCTGTTATGAAATCAACTCTTACGCAATAACGCTCGCGACAAATATTTAGCTCCGGATAATTGTCTTTCTATCACCCACTAAAATTCAATGATTTAACCAAATGGAGCTTCCAAATAGTTACAGAGAAAGTAAACTTTAACTTATTGATAAGTTTTATCGAAATGGATACTGGTATTATTTAGGTTGTTGATTCTGATGTTAGTCACAGTTATGCCTAAACGCGCCATAAATTGTACTATCGCGTAGCAAGTAAAGTGCGGGCATGAATGAAAAGCTCGTCTTGGTTGATTACGTTTTATTTCAACCAATAAAGTGCATTAAAGTGACTTCATTATAACCAATTCACTCTCAATTGATGCAGCTCAAATCTCAACCTCTTTGGCTATGAAATAAGTCACATTAAAATGGGGTTATTTGATGCATGCTAAACTCATCTTCAATAAAAGCTGAAGTTGGTCTTTATGCATAGAGTGATCCGCAAAATGACATGGAAGACGAGTAGGCGGTAAGCCCGCCGCTCTAGTGCTCACTACGTTCCGAAACTCATTTTGCAAGGAGGCTCTATGCCTATCAATAAGATTCGAAATATCGCATTTGTTGGTCAAACGGGTACTGGCAAAACCACTTTAATCGAAAAGCTTCTCCATACCTGTCAAGCAACAAGAACCCTAGGAAAGGTTGAAAAAGGCGATACCATTACAGACTTTGATGCCCAGTCGATTCAGTATCAACATAGTATCGAAGCTACCCCTGTGACTATGCGCTATGACAAGCATCGACTAAACATCATAGACACTCCGGGGCAAAATGAACTGCTTGGTCGGGCGTTAAGTGTCTTTCCCGCGGTAGAAACCTCAGCGCTTATCATCGACCCTCAACAGCCTATTACTCAAACCTCTCAACGTTTATTTGCCTTTGCCCAAGAGCAGAAAAAATGCCAAATGATCATCATCAATAAGCTTGATGTTACGGCGAGTCAGCTCTCTCAGCTACTGGATGAAATCAGCGATAAATTTGGGGACTACTGCTTGCCGATTAACTTGCCTACGGCTGATGGAAAAGCGGTGGTTGATTGTTTCTTTGAGCCAAACATGAATGTAGAAACGCTGATCAACGATGTCGAAGCGGCTCACGAAACACTTATCGATCAAGTGATTGAGGTTGATGAAGAGTTAATGGAGCTCTATTTAGAGCAAGGTTCGGAGCTAACGCCGCAACAACTGCATGACCCGTTTGAAGAGGCGTTAAGAACCGGGCATATCATCCCAATTTGTTTTGTCTCAGCAGAGACAGGTGCAGGAGTGGATCTACTACTTAGAACTCTGTCTGAAATTATGCCGATGCCAAATGAAGGCAATCCCCCTTTGCTAGAGAAAAACGGCAACAAAGTCAAAGTGAACTGCGAAACATTAGAGCACACCGTTGCGCACGTTTATAAGGTCAGCGTTGATCCTTATATGGGCAAACTTGCCTACGTTCGCGTCTTCCAAGGTGAGATCAATGCGGGCAGTCAGCTTTATGTTGGAGAGCGTAATAAAGCCTTTAAAGTTGGCCACTTATACCAGCTGCAAGGTAAAGAACGTACTGAGATCCACCAAGCATTAGCAGGCGACTTTTGCGTATTGGCAAAAGTGGATGAACTAGAGTTTGACTCTATTTTGCATGACTCTCATGACGAAGATGATGTTGAGCTAAAAACACTTAACTTCCCACAGCCGATGTATTCACTGTGTTTGAAACCGATCAAACGTGGAGACGAACAAAAGCTTAGTGATGTGCTGAATAAAATCGCAAGTGAAGATCCTTCATTGAGGATTGAACATAGAGCGCGTACCAATGAGACCATCATCAGCGGGCAAGGGGAGTTCCACCTTAAGGTGGCGTTAGAGAAGATGCAATCGGTCTACAAGCTTGAAGTAGAAACCGGTCAGCCTAGCGTTGAGTACTACGAAACCATTACTAAACCTGCCGAAGCTCAGTATCGTCACAAAAAGCAAAGCGGCGGTGCAGGGCAGTTTGGTGAAGTACAGCTAAAAGTTGCGCCACTTGAGCGAGGCTCAGGCTTTAAGTTCATTAACAAAGTGGTTGGTGGTGCGATTCCTACCGCGCTTGTTCCAGCCGTTGAAAAGGGAATTAAGCAAGCGTTAGAAGAAGGTGCGATTTCAGGGAATCCGATCAAAGATATTGAGGTGACGGTGTTTGACGGCAAGTACCATTCTGTTGATTCGAAAGAAATCGCCTTTGTGATTGCAGGTAAAAAAGCCTTCTTAAAAGCAGTCCAAGAAGCGGGGCCGATAGTATTAGAGCCGATTGTGCAGATGGAACTGGCGATACCAACCCAATATGTCGGTGATGTTTCGGGAGATTTGTCGGGTAATCGCGGCTTAATTGAGGGTACAGAGCAGATTGACGCGAACTATACCTTGCTGCAAGCCAAGTCACCCATTAATGAACTGCAAGATTATGCAAGGCGATTACGCTCAATAACGGGAGGTGAAGGCAGCTTTAACATGAGCTTAAGTCATTATGAGCCAGCACCACCAAGTGTACAAAAACAAGTATGTTCAGAAACTTAGCAGGTAGGCTATGGTTTCTTGGAGAAAGATAAAAAGCCGCATCTGCGGCTTTTTGTTGCTTGGTCCTAATCAAACAATTGGTTTTAATGCGACTGTAGCGAGCCCGCTATTTAATCTACCACCAACTAATAGGTGCCCAACAAGGTATTTCTTAGTGAACTACTTCTAACGACGGCGTATCAAGTCTCGATCAGCCTAGTATCCGAAGCTCGTAAGCTGCTCACATCCGGCAACTTTAGTACACATTATGTGTTATGTTGAATAAGATATTGGTTAAGCGTACTCTCTCATTGAGCAATGAGTGTGGTCAGATGGATATAGTTGGAGGATAAATGCCTATCTCAGTAATCTCTTGGAATATGCAGGGTGGTGTAGCGAGCAATGCAGACAAAGACCTGACGTTAAAGACGATGTGCGCACATTATGATGTCGTTATGGTACAAGAGTGTGGGACAATCGCTACGCTAAACCAATTTGCAGGAAAGAGTGTTATTGGGTCACTCCAAGCGGGAGCATTGAATAATAGATGTTCTGTGGCAATTATTACAAATAAGCAATCTAAATACGATATAGCGTACCTTTCCACCTCGGGCCGCCCGATTATAAGTGTATTGGTTGGCGATGTTTGGTTATCGACGATACACGCAACATCGGGAGGTGTTGGAGGTACGGATCTTACAGCAAGTTTGGTGTACGCTACAAAAACCTTGGTTGGGACAGATGGTAAGTATTTGTTGGGAGGAGATTTCAACATCCTTTTCAATGGGGAAGAAAACAACATAAATGTTGGAACAAGTTATCGTCCGGATATCTATAGTCTTCATACGTTTAAAAGGAGAACGCACAATAGCGGCGCAAGCCTTGATGCGTTCGCATCTAGATCTATAGAAATAAAAAGTGGGCCGAGCGTGGTCGTTGAAAAACTATCGGACCACTACCCAATAACAACGAGCATTGCATAGGGATTCGTTCGTTGAGGTGTAGTCCCTGTCACGCCTCGGCAACGCACAAGACGTAGTTTTCACACAGTTTGTAATGGCATAGGAGTAAAGGGAAGACTTTCCTTCTTAGTAAGCGAGGTGATGGAGAAAACACTAAATGATCAGTGCTTACATCCACTAGCTCAACGACATCAAAATCAAGGACTTCTTTTACCTGTGGGTAGATGGCTTTATAAAGCGCTTCTTTGGCAGAAAATAGCAGAGTCACTTTCTGCTGATAAGAAAGATGAGTATCTTGCAGCCTTTCTATTTCTACATCTTTGCAAACAAGAGTCGCGACGTCTTCTGTTTCTTCACGTGAAAACCAGTGCTGGATGTCGATACCTAAGTAAGTATCAGGAATCGCTTCACTTGGAATTGTTGCAGCGATAGCAAGGTTTTGACTGTGAGAGATTGATCCTTTTAGTGCCTCTGGGAAAAGCGGAGAGCGATCTGGGTTGATTTCAACGCCTTGATATTGACCAATTGCACTCATTGAATAGTGAGCTGCAACACGACCTGCTATGAATTCTGCTTGGCGTTTATGATGGGCTTGCCTTATCTGTAACGGTAGCCACTGTGAAATATTCGAATCTAACAAAAATTGCGAGGTGTCGAATTTAACGACGCAGACATCGATGCTTCGGTTCGCTAGGGTAAAAGAATAGTTTGGACATAGGGACAACCATGTTTTCGATAAAATAACTGATGCCAATCGTTTGTCCATTGCTCTTTACCAACTCACTCTTTTTACAACCGCGGATTACCCTAACAATATTACCAATAAATGCAAATGAAAATGGTTTGCATTTATGTATTTACTGTTATATAAATTCCACCTTGTTAATCAGTCGTGTTCTATTGATTAACCCTATGTAAAAAGAGAGTTTAAGGGAAATGATATGCTCGAAGCTAGAAAGCTAGCATTTAGCGTTGGTGACAGAGCGCTGCTGTCAGATTTTGATATGAATTTTGAACCAGGCAAAATTTACGCACTTGTCGGTCATAATGGCTCAGGTAAATCGACGTTACTTAAACTCCTTGCCCAACAACAGAAGTCAACCGATGGCGATGTCGTGTTGCAGGGCAAATCCGTCTCTCAGTGGTCTGATAAAAAATTCGCTCAGCAAATTGCTTATCTTCCTCAACATCTTCCACCAACAGATAGTTTATCGGGCAAAGATCTAGTCAGTTTTGGTCGCTACCCATGGCACGGCTTACTTGGGCGTTTAACGAGCCAAGACAAGCAGTTCATTGAACAAGCCATGAAAATGACCGATACCACTAAGTATGCAGATCGCCTTGTGGATACGTTGTCGGGCGGTGAACGGCAGCGAGTTTGGTTAGCCATGCTATTGGCACAAAGGACACAATATTTACTCCTTGATGAACCTTTGTCAGCACTAGATATCGCTCATCAAGTGGAAATGCTCGAACTGATCAAAAAGCTCGCGACTGAGCTTGAATTAGGTGTGTTAATCGTAATTCACGATATTAATATGGCTGCGCGCTTTTGCGATCATATTGTCGCGCTGCATAGTGGTAAGATGATTGCGCAAGGTTCGGTATCGGAAGTTTTCACCGAACCTCAATTGCACGATATCTACGGAATTAAAATGCAGATAACGGATCATGCGGCAGGATATCCGGTGGCAATGCCATGCTAGGTTTTAAAGCAGTTACTACTCTTTGCCTGTTAGCGTCTATAATGGTGACGCCCGCATTGGCGAAAGATAAGCATTCAGATACCCCGTTGCGAGTTATGTCCATTGACTGGTCTCAAACCGAAACCATGCTTGCGCTAGGCATTACGCCAGTCGCGTCTGCGCAGCAATCTGATTACAACGATTGGGTCAGAAGCCCCAAGATTCCGGATGAAACGGTCGATGTAGGACTAAGAACTCAGCCTAATCTAGAAAGGCTTTCAGAATTAGAGCTAGACACTATTTTTCTTTCTCCGCGCTTCTCCTCGCTCGAAAATCAGCTTTCTCGTATTGCACCGGTAAAAATTCTCGGCTTGTACAAGGTGGGAGAGGTGAACTGGGAGGCTGTAACGGATTTTACACGTCGAATGGCAAAAGAAGTTCATGTGGAAAGCCAAGCCGAAGATCTAATCGCAGACAGCGAAAAAGAGTTAAAATCGCTTAAGAGCAAACTGCCACCCAAGCTTGCTCCGGTGTTACTTGTTCAGTTTATGGATACCAAGCATGTGCGCGTGTTTGGGGAAAATAGCATTTATAAAGTGGCGTTGAATCAACTCGGGATTCAAAACGCTTGGAACAAAGAAACCAATGCGTGGGGCTTCAATTTAACAGGTATCGACAAGTTACAGGGTATTGAAGGGCAGATTGTAGTGATTGAGCCGCTGCCTGCGGGAGTTAAAGAACATCTAGCACAAGATCAATACTGGCAATATTTAGTTAAGCAAACAGGTCACCCTTCATTATTGGTTGAGCCGACTTGGAGCTTTGGCGGTCTGCCTTCCGCGTTGCGTTTTGCCAATCTGATCACGGCTGCATTGACTGAAGAGGTAACACAATGAGAATTCTATCTCTAAGTCTTGTTGCGATACTTGCGGCATTTACGCTGGCAATTGTTGGATTCCAGTTAAACACATCAGGTGATTTTTCTTCGGGTATTAACAGTTTGTTTCAAGCGGATTGGATGTCTCCGGAATCCGTTAAGCTTCATCTCACTTGGTGGCCTAGATTCTTTACGACATTAATTGCTGGTGCTGCATTAGCCGCTGCTGGGGTTTTGATGCAACAAGTTCTGCGTAACCCACTGGCTTCTCCTTCAACTTTAGGAGTGGCGAGTGGTGCAAGTTTTGCGCTGATGCTGGCAACCTTATACGCTCCATGGTTGCTGACTTTTTCTAAGTCTCTTATCGCGCTGGTTGGTGGTGTCGGTACCATGGCCTTGGTGTTTGCACTATCCTGGCGTCGTGCTTTATCACCCACCGTCGTCGTTGTCTCTGGTCTAGTGATCAACCTCTATTTTGGAGCGGTCAGTACGGTTCTACTGATGATGAACCAAGACAAGTTAGCGGGTTTAATGATTTGGGGTGCGGGCTCTCTTGTTCAGACAGGATGGGCAGATATTACTTATCTTGCACCAAGGTTAGCGCTTGCAATAGGTATCTCTTTCTTATTCGTTAAACCATTAACCTTATTGGAGTTATCGGAAGAAGGCGCTAAGAGTCTAGGCGTTTCATTGGCTAAATTGCGGGTAATCTGTCTTGGCTTAGCTGTGCTACTCACTTCTTGGGTGGTCGCAAAGGTTGGTGTAATCGGTTTTGTTGGATTGGCGGCACCGGCTATTACTCGTGCAACTGGTGTCCATAGGTTAGTACCTAAACTTATTGTTTCTATGCTGTTAGGTGGTTTATTACTGACACTCACTGACTTACTTATTCAGCAGCTTCCTGGCATTGCCGCCATGATCATTCCTACTGGTGCAGCCACTGCGGCACTAGGTGCACCTTTATTACTTTGGCTGCTGCCTAGGTTATCAATGCGCAGTCAAACACAGACGCAAACAGTGATGACGCGCCATAGTGAACAAGTGAAATCGCTCAATCGAAATGCGATCGCCTTAGTTGCTATCTTACTACCCATTGTTTTGTTTGTTTTTAGTACCACGTCGATTCAGAGCTCAGGCTGGCAATGGTTAGTCTCCTCTGGCGAGTGGAACCTATTAGAATGGCGATGGCCGAGATTAGTCGCTGCAGCGTTGGCTGGGGTGATGCTTGCTTGCGCGGGTACCGTTATCCAAAGGCTAAGCGGCAACCCAATGGCGAGTCCTGAAGTGATAGGGATCAGTTCTGGTACGGCTTTGGGGCTAATTATCGCAATGTTCTCCGGTATTGGCGTGAGCTTAATCGGTTTGTACTTAGGTGGTCTGTTAGGCGCTTTGGCCTCTCTGTCTGTGATTGTTTTGCTCAACCGCAAGTCGGGCTATCAGCCTGAGCGTGTTTTGCTGACAGGTGTTGCTATTACAGCACTGATGAATGCAGTACAAAGTTTTGTTCTGGCAGGAGGAGATCCTCGAAGCTATCAAGTATTAGCGTGGCTTTCTGGTTCTACCTATTACGTTACCGAAGCAACACTTATTCCTTTGGCTGTCGCTGCTATCGTTCTAGTAGGGCTGAGTTTTGTGACCGCTCGATGGCTAGATATTCTGCCACTAGGAGAGGCAAGTTCGCGTGCTCTGGGTGTTAAGGTCAGTCAGGCGAGAGGCTTATTGTTGTTGCTCGTTGCTTTGCTGACAGTGAGCGCGACATTAGTTGTTGGCCCCCTTAGTTTTATTGGATTGATGGCTCCCCATTTAGCACGCTTGTTTGGGTTTAGTCGCGCTCGTGAACATCTTATCTGTTCCTCACTTGTCGGCATGGGTCTAATGCTATTGGCGGATTGGCTAGGTCGTCAGATGCTGTATCCACAAGAAATTCCTGCAGGTCTAGTAGCATCTTTGATTGGTGGTATGTACCTAATGTGGGGACTTCGTAGACTCTGAAATCGATTTGGGGGAAATGATGCTCATATTTCCCTCATTCTTTGCTCTTTAATGATAATCAAAATAATAATTAATATATGGAACTAGGATGAAGTTACTTTTCCAGTTGGCTCATAAACAATACAAAGCCTTAGCGCTTGTCATTTTACTTAGTGTCACCAGTGCATTTCTTAGCATCGGTGTCATCGCATTCATACAGTATGAACTTCTCAGTCAAACAACGAGCGTACATAGTGCTATCTGGCAGTTTGCCGGATTATTAGTGCTGCTGCTCGTCACTGCAACGGTTGCACAGGTTTCACTTCACAAGTTAGGCCATCAATTTGTCTTTGCCAAGCGGTGCCAATTGGTGAAACAACTGATCAACACTGATATCGAACAAATTGAGGATGTCGGTAGCGCAGGTGTATTAGCTTCGTTAAATACAGACATTCGCAATATCACCATCGCCTTTGTCACTCTGCCCGAAATGATTTACGGATTGGTATTGACTGTCGTTGCCTTATCTTATTTGGCTTTCTTGTCATTGCCACTATTTGGCGTCAGTTTGTTGATGCTCGGTTCGACGGGCGTTATCGGCTACGGACTCGTTACACGTATCACTTTCCATGTTCGACAGGTTCGTGAACTCGAAGATAGGCTATACCACGACTATCAGGCATTGATCGATGGACGCAAAGAGCTATCGCTTAACCCTAATCGAGCTCGTCGTTACTTCGAAGATGAATTCAGCCCCAATGCTGCGGGCTACCGTGATGAGGTGACAAAAGCGGACATCTACAATGGTTTTGCTGCTAACATGGCTAACACGATTGTACTGGCACTGATTGGCCTCAACTTTTATCTAGCGCTGGGTTTAGGTTGGGCTGGTTTTGACGTTGCTTCTACCTTTGCATTAGTTATTTTGTTTATGCGTATGCCGCTTATGGCGGCGGTCGGTGCGCTACCGGGTCTGATTAGCGCCAATATTTCTATGCGTAAGCTTGAATCGCTCGATTTAAGTGACAATGAAAGCCTTGTTAAAGCGAACAAGGCTCCTGATCCCTTTAGCTATATTGACCTTCAACAGGTTACTTATGAGTATCGCGCTGACGGAGATGATCAGCCATTTAAAGTTGGCCCGATTAATTTCAAAGCTAACCAAGGTGAGATGATCTTTATCATTGGTGGTAATGGCAGCGGTAAATCTACGTTTGCTCGCTTGCTAACAGGTCTCTATCGCCCGCACTCTGGTAACGTCCTCCTCAATGGAAAGCAGATGGTAGAACACAATTGGTCTGACTACCGTCAGCAATTCTCTACCGTGTTCAGTGATTTCTACTTGTTCCACCAGATCACTAATGGACAAGGCCAAAATGTTCCAGAGGCCGATATCAAAGAGTGGATGGACCGTCTGGAAATGAGCCACAAAGTGACTCAAGAGAATGGTCGCTTGTCGGATGTTCGTTATTCACAGGGGCAGCGTAAGCGTCTTGCGTTATTGATGGCCGTTGCTGAACAGCGAGGCTGCATGCTTCTCGACGAATGGGCGGCAGATCAAGACCCTCGTTTTAGAAAAGTATTTTACCAACAGTTATTGCCGCTACTAAAAGAACGTGGTGTGACTGTGATTGCGATTACCCACGATGACCGCTATTTCGATGCGGCCGATCGCATCTTCAAAATGGATAGTGGACAGCTGACGGAACTTGATACTGCGGATAAATCACAAGCTCAACAAGCAGTAGAAAGTGTCGTCGCTTAGACAAATATCAAAACAATAAAAAACAACGAATCAGTTGAGGAAATTATGAGTATTGACAGCCCAAACACAGAATTCACCGTCGTTATTAACTCGCAAGAGCAGTACAGCATTTGGCCTACTTATCATCCAATTCCAAATGGATGGAAAAACGTTGGTGTTACTGGCAACAAAGAAACTTGCCTTGCCCACATTAATGAAGTGTGGACTGACATGCGTCCGAAAAGCCTGCGAGAAGCGTTAGCTGAGTGACCATTCTCGTCTTATAGCCTATACCAACCAAAATAAATGTTCGGTCAGTTTTGCTCGTTAAAATCGCTGAGAGGATCGCTATAGATTCTTTCAGTAGCTCAATAAGCTAGCTGTAATCAAGGCTTGATCTTAGCGATATTGCTTTGCGAAATGATCGGAAGGTTTATTTGTCCGGATTGGTACCACTACTGGGTGTCGACTAGACACCTAACATTCAAAAGTTTTTAGGTATACACATGTCAGTGGATGATATCTCGATAGCTCCTGCAAACATTAGTTGGGGCCCACTTTCTCATTCTCAACAACGTCTATGGTTGTTCCAGCAACTGATGCCAGAAAGTATTGCTTACAATACTGGCGGGCTTTTGTGGTTGTCGGGGAAAGAACTCAGCAAAGAAACAATAGTCGATACTTTCAAATCAGTACTGTCACTTCATAGCGCTGTTCATTTGGAAATTGAAGAGAAAGACGGACAACCTGCACAAATAACAAGGCTTCAATCTCCTTACATAGAGTACATTGATGCCCGCGAGCATTCTGACCCTAAGAGTTTTGCTTATCAAGACGCTCTGAAAAAAGTTCGCGAACCATATAATTTGGTCGCTTCCCCTCTTTATCGGTTAGCTTTGTATCAGGTGAGTGAAGGTGAGTTCGCTGTTTGTATCGCTGCTCATCATATTATCGTAGATGCTTGGTCACTCCAGCTATTAGTCAAATCGGTTATTGATAACTTGTCTGGTAAAACGCTTCGCGAGCCTCGTGGGCAAAGCTATCAAGCCTTCGCCGCTGAACAACAGCTTGTTGATTTGAGCGAAGATCAAAAGCAATGGCAAAATCTTGCGCTAATGAGTGATGAGCCATGTATGTTGCCAGTGAGTAACGACGTTCAGAAAAATGCTTACCAGGCTGGGCATGTTGAAGATTCGTTGAGTAAGAACGAGTCAGACGCGGTGGCTAAAGTTGCCAAAGAACATGGTATTACTCGATTTGAAGTGTTGTCAGCAGCTATGCTGTTAACCCTAGCCAGCTATGCGAATCACGCACACCCCGCGATTAATGTTCCTGCGTTAAACAGGAATTCGGCCAACCGACGTAACATAGGTTTTTATGTCAACAATGCAATTTTAGGTGTTCAGGCGTCGGCGGATTTAACTTTGTCTGACGTACTACACAAGACTAAATCTAACTTACGTAACGCACTCAAATTTGAACATCTGCCAATAGAAAAATTGGTTGGTGGTATGCCTTTACCAACTACCGCTTTTAACTATCGTAGTCATGGTCATAACCTAAATATTAAAACGCACAGTGTAGAGGGAGTTTTTGAGGAATTCCCTGTAACGGAAACGCCTTTTGAGCTTGTTTTAGATGCGATTACAGGTGATGAGCTAGCGATCAGATTAGTCTATGCAAAAGAGAAGTTTACATCGAATCAAATAGACAACTTTCTCGAAAGCTACAAAAGTATTTTAAAACAATTCTGTGCTACCCCTGAACAAAAACTATCGCAGCTGAAAACGCTTTCCTCACAGGATACGCTTCGTTTAAACCAACATGGCGAGGTTCAACAAGCGTGGAACCCTGTGACCTTTATGGCACTGGTGACTGAGCAAGCAAAACTGCGTCCTGAAAAAATTGCTTTAAAACATGGCGATAAAACGCTGACTTACGCAGAACTAGAAGCTCAATCGAATTTAGTTGCACATTCACTGAGTCAAAGAAAAGTGCTAGCTGAAGCAGTTGTCGGTGTGATGATGGAGCGTGGCACCGATATGCTAGTCGCCATGCTGGGCATCATGAAAGCAGGTTGTGCATTCCTACCGCTTGATCCGGATTATCCAGCGGAGCGCATCAGCTTTATGCTTGAAGACAGTGAAGCTCAGCAGTTACTGACTCAGCAGCACTTGGTGGAAAAGACTCAAGATCTTTTCGTAAGCTCTAAAAGTGCTCAAGAGTGTATTGTTATTGAATCTTTGTTAGCAGCTGAAGCTCCAGTGATTGAGCTTGCTGAGTGTTCCTATCGAGAGATCAATCTAGACCAGTTGGCGTATTTGATTTACACCTCTGGCTCAACAGGTAAGCCTAAAGGCGTGGCAGTCAGTCATCGCGGACTGACAATGCACGTCCAGACGATTGGCGAGCAGTATGGCATGACACCTGAAGACACAGAGCTGCATTTTGCCTCTATCAGTTTTGATGGTGCTGTTGAGCGTTGGACTGTGCCACTGGCGTTTGGCTCAACACTTATCATTCGTGACCAACAGTTGTGGACACCAGAAAAAACGACTCAAGTATTGGTAGACGAGAAAGTCACCATCGCTTGTTTCCCGCCAAGTTATGCAGGACCTTGGCTAGATTGGGTTGAACAAACTCCGCAAGACTTATCTTTGCGCTCATTGACACTGGGTGGTGAGGCATTTACCCGAGAAACGTTTGAACGAATTCAACGGGTGGTGAATCCACCTCGTATCGTCAATGGTTACGGCCCGACAGAAACCGTCGTTACTCCGATGATCTGGCGTGCTTATCCAGAAGATAAACTGGAAAGCTCGTACGCGCCGATTGGTCAGCCTGTAGGTGACCGTAAGTTGTATGTGCTGGATGAGAACCTTAAGCAGGTACCATTTGGATCGGTTGGAGAGCTGTACATTGGCATGGAATCGGGCCTTGCTCGTGGTTACTTGAAACGACCTGACTTGACTGCTGAGCGTTTTATTCCGGATCCATTTGCCGCAAACGGCGAACGTATGTACCGCACTGGTGATTTGGTTCGATTTAGACAAGATGGTGTTGTTGAATATCTTGGTCGTGCCGATCAGCAAGTAAAAATTCGTGGTTTCCGTATTGAGCTCGGAGAGATTGAATCTCGCCTACAGACGCTTGCTAACGCTGAGTTCTGCGCCGTCGTCGCACACGAGTCGCCGACAGGAAAGCGCCTAGTTGGTTATGTTCAATTGAGTGAAACAGAGCAACAATCTGAATCTCAATGGCGCATAGAATTAGCCTCCCAATTGCCAGATTATATGGTGCCGTCACGTATCATTGTTAGCCAGACACTTCCTCTGACACCTGCTGGTAAGGTGGATCGCAAGCAACTTGCCGCACCGGTTTGGGATGAAGAACGAAAAGCGGGTGCACCGCTGGAAGGGGACATTCAACATCAACTGGCTGAATTATGGCGTGAGCTCCTTAAACTAGAGTCTATTGGTTCTGACAGCCATTTCTTTGCACTTGGTGGAGATTCAATTACTGCGCTACAAATGGTAGGTAAGCTTCGTCAGCGAGGTTTGATGCTGACACCAAAGCAAGTGTTTGACCACCCTATACTTGGTGAAATGGCGTTATGTGTTCTCGATAGCCAAATCAAACCAGCTGAACAAGGTGAGCTGAATGGCAAAGTAGCCTTGCTACCAATGCAGAAGCGATTCGTTGAACGTGGCTATTCTAACAAAAACAAGCTAGATAAGAATGGCCAGCTAGAACTGTGTAACCAGTACGCAAAACTCAACTTGCCAGCTCCGGTTAATGCAGACGGGATTGTCCGATCACTTAAGCAAGTGGTGCAACATCACGATAGTTTGCGCCTTTCTTTCGAGGTTTCTGATACGACAACACATGACGCAGCAGAGTATCTCGCTGAATATGTTCCTAGTGCAGATTTTGAATTCAACCTTTATGTAGAGCAGATAGACACCGATGCTGTGCAGAGTGCGATTAATCCGTCTGTTGGTAAGCAATTGTCTGTCGGCTTGAATATCGAGACGGGCGAGATGTTGATTGCCGTTCACCACCTTGTCATTGATGCGCTTTCTTGGCCTGTGCTTATTCAAGATTTGCTGGGCAGTTATCAGCAAGAAATGGGCACCGCCCCTTATGCGTTAGCTTCTAAAACGCACAATCAGGCTGACTGGTATGAGGCATTAGAGAATCTACATATCAGTCATAAACAGTCCGAATTCTGGAATGCTCAGCGAGCAGAACGAGCTTTTGCTGAAGGTTCTGCTAAGGAAGGCGAAAGTATAGGAATTCATAAGCACAGTTACCATATAACCAAAGAGCTCGCCGAGCCACTGCTTACATCGGCTCAAGCCTTTGCCAGAATGAGCAAGGAGCAGACTTTGATGGCATTGTCTGCGCTAGCAGTAAAACAAATAACCTCTGCAAACGAGATTGTCATTCATCGCGAAAGCCATGGTCGATTCAGTGAGTCGTTTGGGTTGGATCTTTCACGCAGTGTTAACTGGCATACTGCGCTGTTCCCGCAAAAAGTTGTGTTAAGTGACGGCATTAGTGAACTGTTAGCGAGTGTAAAAGATGGCTCTCATAAAATCACCGATAGCGGTTTGAGTTATTCCGCTGGTGTTGTTCAGCAGCAATGGCAGTATCAAGACCATGTTGATGTTCTATTTAACTTCCTAGGCCGAGCAACGCAGGCTGATGTGGAGGGGGCTGAACTGGGTGAGTTTGGCTTATGGCGACCAGAAAATTCCAAAGCGGATGCCGCAATTGTATTGAATATCTGTGAAACTGATGATGGCTTTGACGTTGATTTGGAGTTTTCACTTTCTACTCTGTCGAAATCTGAGTGTGATGCGTATGTTCATCACTTAGAAGCGGCAATCAAAGCAGTGACGGAACATTGCACGTCTAACTCCGCCGTTTTGACACAAGCTGATGCGCCAAACACTAATCTGAGTCTCGTGACGCTAAGCCATGTAAGTGGTAACGCTCATCAACTTCCGAATCAAATTCTACCGTTGTCTACGCTACAGCAAGGTTTGTACTTCCACGCTCAGCTATCGCAAGACACCAGTACCTACGTCAACCAAATTACCTTGCCTATATCGGGAGCTGACGCTGCTCAATTAGAAGAGGGTTGGAAAGCCTTGATGAAGCGTCATTCGATTCTACGTAGTACGCTGCATCAAGTAGAAGGTCAGGCACATCTGTATGTATGGGATGACCTTCCTATCACGAGCAGAGTCTTTGATGGGCGAGAGGAAGTAGGCTTTGATCTAGAATCGTATAAACGTTCGCTCATTGAGCAAGGTTTTGAACTGGAGCAAGATGCGAGCGCCCAGCAGCTAAAACCTTTGTGGCGAGTAGATCTTGTGACAACGGGCGACAATGAGATCGCTTGTATCTTCACCATCCACCACATTCTGATGGATGGTTGGAGCACCGGTGTTCTACTTAGCGAACTGTTTGCTCACTACCAAAATATGAGCCTGCCTGTTGTCAGCCATGATTTTGCTGACTATTTAGAATGGGTTGTACAGCAAGAGCCAGAAAGTGCTCAAGAGTACTGGCGTGGTTATCTGAATGGTGTTGAAGCGCCAACAATGTTGGTTGAACAATACGGTTCGAACAAAGATAAACTAGGGCATGTGCGCCACAACGTGGACTTCAGTGCTGAGGTACTAAGTGGTTGGCAGTCTCAACTGAAGTCATCTGGCATCACGCTAAACACTCTCATTCAAGGCGCATGGCTACTGACGCTTCAACGTTACACGGGCCAGTCTCAGCCTGTTTTTGGCAATACGGTTGCGGGTCGACCATCGTCAATGGCAAACAGTGAAGCCATGGTTGGGCTCTTTATTAATACCTTGCCTGTTACATCGATGGTCGACTGGCAGGCGAAAACCGGTGAATGGCTTGCCGATATACAAGAGCAGGCGAGCGCGCAGCGTGAATTCAGCCATGTCTCTCTGTCAGAGGTACAGGCACAATCACCACTGGCTGGTGAGAATCTGTTTGATTCGTTGGTGGTGTTTGAAAACTATCCATTGGATGAGAGCCTGTTTAGTGAAACTGGCCTTAAGATTGGCGAGCCTGACAGCTATGAGTTTACGCATTACCCGTTAACGCTGGCGGTATTGCCAGGTGAATCATTACGTATTGTGTTTGCGTACGACTCAGCGAAATTCTCACAGTCAGATATTGATGCGCTGTCAGCAACGACGTCTCATTATCTTGAGCAGCTTGTCGATAAGTTGGCTCATAATCTGAGTGATATTGATGTATTGGACGCTAAGCAACAGTCTCGTTTGTCTGATCATATTAAAGCGTCTGAACCTTGGGCTTACAAACCCTTCACTGAACTGTTAAAAGAACAGGTGATTGCTCAACCAGATAGTGAAGCGCTTGTGGCGAATCCTCTCGGGGGAAGTGTTTTATCAACCAAGGGCACTGGACGGCTTGCTTTGACATACCAACAGCTGGATAACTTCAGTGATGGTGTGGCAGCTGAGCTAATCGCACGCGGCATTCAACGAGACCAACGGGTTGGTGTGATGTTTGCTCGTGGTGCAGACATGCTGGTGGCAATGATCGGTGTTTTGAAATCCGGAGCTGCATTCTTACCTTTAGATCCTTCATACCCTCAAGATCGACTGGCCTATATGGTTGAAGATTGCGACGCACAATGGTTAATTTCAGATGACAGTTCGCAACAATTAGCACGTGAGATTTGTCAGCGAGATAATATCATTACGTATTCTGAAATCGATCTTCAGCAACCTGTTTTAAGTCGTCCTGAAATTTTGGAAGAGCAGCTGGCGTATGTGATCTATACCTCCGGCTCAACGGGTAAACCTAAAGGTGTGTGTGTTTCTCATTCTGGTCTGAGCATGCATGTTCAAACCATTGGCCAACGATATGGTATGACACCACAAGACGTCGAGCTGCACTTTGCTTCAATCAGTTTTGATGGTGCAGTAGAGAGATGGACTGTGCCTCTGGCCTTCGGTTCAAAGTTGGTGATTCGAGATCAGCAGCTTTGGAGTGCGCAAGAGACATGTGAAGTGCTTGAGCGTGAAGCCGTGACCATCGCGTGTTTCCCGCCAAGCTATGTTGGACCACTGCTAGAGTGGATTGAGGTTGAACAGCCAACATTAGCGGTACGCTCTTGGACTCTGGGTGGTGAAGCCTTTACACGAGAGACCTATTTCAAGCTTCAGCAGGTACTGAATCCGAAGCGTATTATCAACGGGTACGGCCCGACGGAAACAGTCGTGACGCCAATGATCTGGCAGGCTTATCCTGAAACACCGCTAGAAAGTGCTTATGCCCCTATCGGTACTGCTGTCGGTGCACGTAGTCTGTATGTATTGGATAGCGACCTTCGTCAAGTTCCTTCTGGTGTCAGTGGTGAATTGTACATTGGTGAAGAAGTTGGCTTAGCTCGCGGTTATCTTGATCGTCCAGACTTAACGGCCGAGCGTTTCGTTCCCGATCCATTCGCGAATAATGGAGAGCGCATGTATCGCACTGGCGACTTAGTTCGCTGGCGCGAAGATGGCGTAATGGAGTATCTGGGTCGAGCAGATGACCAAATAAAAATTCGAGGCTTCCGTGTCGAATTAGGTGAAATCGAGTCACGAATACAGAGCATCAGTGGCAGTAAACTGAGTGCTGTCACCGCCTTTGAAGGTTCAGCTGGAAAATACTTGGTCGGTTACGTAGAAGGTCAGGCTGACCTAATAAACGGCGATGATATTCTCGCTCAAATGGCGAAAGTACTACCTGACTACATGGTGCCTTCACAGCTTGTGGTCATGGATTCGATGCCGTTGACGCCAGCAAGTAAAGTCGACAAGAAAAAACTGCCGCAGCCTGATAATCATGTTCAGCACAAAGCCTATGAAGCACCAGAAGGTGAGATTGAGCAGCTTCTGGCACAAGAATGGCAAGCCTTGTTTGGGCTGGAGAGAGTTAGTCGTAATGATGATTTCTTCGCTCTGGGTGGTCAGTCATTACTTGCTACCCAGCTAGTTGGACGTTTGCAGCAAAAACACCAGATTCGTCTTTTACTACAGAGTGTCTTTGATTCTCCAAGATTAGATGTGATGGCAACTCAGTGTACGTCACTCAAAGAACCTGCAGTCACGATCAAAGCAGTGCCGCGCATGGAATACATGCCAGTAAGTGCTTCGCAGAAGCGTTTATGGTTTGTTCAACAGCTGATGCCTGAAAGCTCTGCTTATCACATGCCGCTTGGCCTTAAGTTAAAAGGTGAAGTGAATAGAGAGTGGCTAGAGCAGTCGTTGCGCACTGTGATTAGCCGCCATGAGGCTCTGCGTACCAGCTTCGTGCAGGTGGATGGCGAGCTGATGCAGTCTATCCATTCTGATGACGACGCATGTCATTTCGCATTACCAGAATACTCAGCTGATGAGTTCTTCGACCTAGAGGCTCAGCGCCTCAACTGGATCGGTGAAGCTTTTGATTTGTCATCGCCTTTACTATTGAGGGCGTACTCAATAAAGCATTCAGAACAGGAATTTGAGTTACTTCTGGTTGTCCATCACATCATCTCTGATGGCATTTCGATTCAAAACCTAGTTCGAGAGCTGTCTGCTGTTTATTCGTCGTACGGTCATTCAGGTCAGTTTGAATCAAACATTGAGACTGATGTACTGGATTACGCCGATTATGCTAGCTGGCAGCAAGAATGGTTAAAATCAGATAGCGCCAAAGAATCACTGTCATGGTGGAAAGAGGCGTTAGCAAAAGATATTGAGCCACTTGTGCTCCATAGCGATGTCGCGAGAGATCAGCTAGAAACCACCGGTCAGCGTCATCACTTCACTCTGACCAAGCAGCAGGTCAACGAGATTGAGACTCTTGCTGCACAAAGTGCAACGACCCCATTTAACGTTATGTTAAGCCTGTGGCACTTGTTGCTGCACAAGTATTCTGGGCGTGAGGAGATTCGAGTCGGTATCCCGGTTGCAGGCCGAACACAGCCAGATACTCAGCAGATGCAAGGTTGCTTCATCAACAATTTGGTGGTCCCTGCGCAGTTAGACGCTGCAATGAGTTACGACAATCTGCTGCTAGAGATAAAACGTTTTACCGAGCAGGCGTTGACCCATCAGGATGTGCCATTTGAAGTATTGGTAGAGTCTCTTGGTGTGACGGGTAATTTGCAGCACCATCCGTTGTACCAGACGAGTTTCAACTTCCAACGTATTGAGCGCTCAATTCTCACTGAATGGGGAGGATTACAAGCAGAAGCGTTTGATCCGGGCGTGGTCGCGGCTCAGTTAGAATTAAGCTTAGATGTTCAGGCTTATGATGACGGCGAATGGAGTGGTTTTGTTAACTATGCAGCACCAGTATTCGATAAAACGTTTGTTGAAGCGTTACTTGGTCACTGGCTCAAGCTGCTTGAACAAGTTGCATTGAATCCTAACGCGATGCTGTCTGAACTCAAGTTGGTTGATTCTGACGAGTTCGCACAAATTGAAGCATTCAACGCGACGAAGAAATCTTGGGGTGAAATGCTTCCTCCACCAGTCGCTGTTGAAGCTCAAGCAAAGCGCACACCTGAGGCGATTGCTTTGTCCATGGGGCAGCAGTCGATGACTTACGCTGAATTCGACTGCAAAGTGAATCAGTTGGCTCAGTGGCTACGTCAACAAGGTGTGGGCGAAGAAACCAGAGTTGGCCTTGGTTTACCGCGTTCGTTTGAACTAGTGATTGGCTTACACGCGATTACTCGTGCTGGTGGTGCTTATGTGCCATTGGACCCAAGTTATCCAGCAGAACGTTTGAATTATATTCTTGAGTCTGCGGATGTATCCATTTTACTGACCGATAGTGAGACCTTGCCACAATGGCCAGAAAATCCTCAATGTCAGTATGTGGCGCTAAATCAGGCTGAGATCTTACAGCAAGTCAACGAGCAGAGCACTGTGGCTCCGGTGGTAAATTGGCAGGCTGAACAGTCGCTGTATGTCATCTTTACTTCCGGTTCTACAGGACTACCAAAAGGCGTGGTAAATACCCAGTCGGCACTGCACAACCGTTTGGCTTGGATGCAAAACGAGTATCAGTTAGATGCCAATGACTGTGTTCTCCAGAAAACACCGTTTAGCTTTGATGTCTCTGTATGGGAGTTCTTCTGGCCGCTTATGTACGGTGCAAGGCTAGCTATTGCTGAACCAGATCATCACCGACAGCCTGAGTTATTGCATAGCACTATTCGAGAGCAGGGCGTAACGACGATCCATTTCGTTCCTTCAATGCTTCATGCTTTTGAAAGTGAGACGGATATTGGAGAGTGCAGCAGCCTGCGCCGTATTATTTGTAGCGGTGAAGCGTTGCCTGCTGAGTTGACAGAAAAAGTGTTGACGGGTGCGACAGATTGTCAGCTGCATAACCTTTATGGTCCGACTGAAGCGGCTATTGACGTGACTTACTGGCAATGCGAATTACCTATCGGTAAACGCATCCCGATTGGTCACGCGATTAGCAACACTCAGCTTCATGTATTGGATGATTGTTGGAATCCAGTGCCAGTCGGCGTCCCAGGTGAGCTATACCTAGCGGGTGATGGTCTCGCGCGTGAATACCTATCCAGACCGGATTTGACCGCCGATCGCTTTGTGCCAAATCCGTTTGGGTGCGAGCAAGATGGGAACATTGGTTCTCGTATGTACCGCACCGGTGACCAAGTAGTTCGCATGCCAGATGGCAGACTTGAATATCTGGGTCGATTGGATCATCAGGTAAAAATTCGTGGACTTCGCATTGAGCTGGAAGAAATTGAAAATGTTCTCAACCAGTACGATGACGTCGATGAATCGGCAGTCATTGCTTATGAACATCAAACAGGTACGCAGCTTGTCGCTTACGTGGTTTGCGGTGAGTGGAATTCAGAAAAAGAAACCGCTGCTAAAGCGCACTTGAATGACCACCTTCCAGACTACATGGTTCCGGCCATCTACGTTGCACTGGATGAAATGCCTCTTTCACCAAATGGCAAGCGTGATCGCAAAGCGTTGCCTTCTCCAGAGTGGAGTAAGGTGGAATATCGCGCCCCAGAGAGTGAACTGGAAATCTGGTTTGCCAACACATGGCAGCAAGTCCTTGGCTCAGAAAAAGTGGGCTTAGATGATAACTTCTTTGCGCTCGGAGGCCATTCTCTTTTAGCCACTCGTATCGTCGCTCAAGCACAAAAAGAGCTCGACTTAGCGATCTCATTAACGGACTTCTTTGCCGCTGGGACGCTACAGGCGTTAACGGATGCACTTCAATCTCAGTATCAGGTAAACAATGAACAAGAACAGGATGAACTCGACGCCATGGCTGCACTAATGGACGAGTTGGAATTGTTATGACCCAAGAATCAAATTCAAAAGCACAACAAAAACCAAAAATAGACAAATTTGCATTAGCAAAACGCTTTCTAAACCTTGGTGAGCAAGAGCAGGCGAAATTTATCGCTCTGCTTGACGCCAAAGGAATGAGTTTCGAAAAGTTACCGATTGTCCCAGCAGAGGAGGTGCGCGATGTGCCTCTTTCTCCGGCACAGAAACGACTTTGGGACATCTATCAGCTTGATGCTGGTAATAGTGCTTACCATATCAGTGGTGGTTTTGAGCTAACTGGTGAGCTCTCTACCGATAAAATGGAACTGGCGCTTGCTGGTGTCATGAGTAAACACCACGCCCTAAGAACGCGCTTTGTTGTTTCGGACCAAGGTGAGCCGAAGCAACATGTTGACCAGCACTGTATTGCTCACGTTGAGCTTAAAGATGCTAGGCACTTAACGGAAAGTCAGCTGGGCGAATGGACAGCGGAATTTATCGCTAAGCCGTTTGATTTGCTTCATGAGATGCCAGTGCGAATGGCGTGTATTCGTGCATCTGAAGACAAAACCCATGTGATCATCGTGATGCACCATATAGTGTCTGACGGCTGGTCTATCGGATTATTTATGCGGGATCTGGTCACCGCCTATCAGGGTGAGTCTCTAGAGCCATTGAGTATCCAGTACAGTGACTTTTCTGTCTGGCAGGATGCACTACTAAAAGCGGGCAAAGGGGACGAGGATCTTCAATTCTGGCAGCAAGAGCTGGGTGAGAAGCAGCCGCAAAAATTGTTTGAGTGGACGGGCGATATTGCACCTAATCAGCGTCGAGAAGCACAGCAGGTAAGCCTAAAATTTGATGGTAATGTTTCTGAACGCATTGCACGCCTTGCAAGGCAAAATAACGTCACCACTTCGAGTTTTTGGCTAGCCATTTGGCAGGCAGCGCTGTTCAAGTTGACAGGACGTAACGATATCAACATTGGTATGCCAATGGCTAACCGCGCCCGAGCCGAAGTGTCTGACGTTATTGGCTTTTTCGTAAACACTAATGTGGTTGCTCAAGACGTAAAACCTGATCAGAGCTTTGGTCACATCATGGCTAGAGCTCACAGCAAAGTGTTGGAGATTCAGGAACACCAGTTATTGCCGTTTGATCGTGTGGTTTCTTCATTGTTGACGGAAAGGTTGGTTGGCGAAACGCCTTACTTTCAAGTGTTGTTTAATCACCAGGTCAATCAAACCGAGTCGGTCGAGTTTGCTTCGGGTGTAGCGGTAAAGCCGCTGGCGCTTAAAGGTAACTTTGCACTGTTTGATGTTGCTTTGGATGTGTTGGAATCTTCGAACGGTACTCAGGTAACGTTGACTTACGCAAAAGATCGTATCGACCCCGACATGATGGTTTCGCTTACTAGCACTCTGAATCTGTTGGTCTCACAAGCAGAACAAAACCTGAATACACCATTGGCTGCGCTTAACTCACTGGATGAGGCTCAACTCGCCAAATTATCGCAACTGTCGCAACCAGAAGGTGAGTGGCGTTATCAACCCGTCACTGAGTTGTTCGACCTTCAGGGTATTGAGCAACCGTTAGCCATTGCATTAAAACACGGCCAGCATAGTGTGACGTTTAAACAGCTGGAAGAAAAATCGAACCAGCTGGCGAACCAGTTAGTAGAGCAGCGTGTCGATCGCGATCAAGCTGTGGGCGTTCTTTTTGAGCGCGGCAACGATATGATCATAGCGATGATCGCCATTATGAAGGCTGGTGGGGCGTTTCTACCACTTGACCCTGATTATCCGACCGACCGATTGGCTTACATGATCGAGGATTCTGCTGCGAGCTTGGTCATCAGCGATCAATCATTGCGCTCACGTTGGGAAGAGATTAATTCGCACATCCTCGCACATGCGGATCAGGCGGCTTCAGTTTCACCGCTTTATATGGGTGAGCTAGATTGGCAAGGTCTCTCAAAAGCCAAACCAGAAGTAAAACTCTTGCCAGAGCAGTTGGCTTACATCATCTATACATCAGGGTCGACGGGTAAACCTAAAGGTGTGGCGATTGCCCATGATGGCCTGAGTATGCATGTGCAGACGATTGGCGCTCAATATGGAATGACGCAAGATGACGTTGAACTCCACTTTGCTTCAATCAGTTTTGATGGGGCGGTAGAACGCTGGACGGTGCCTTTGGCGTTTGGTTCTCGCTTGGTGATTCGCGATCAACAACTTTGGAGTGCGGAAAAGACCTGTGAAATCCTCAAGCAGGAAGGGATTACGATAGCCTGTTTCCCTCCAAGCTACGTCGGGCCTTTACTGGACTGGATTGAGACCACTCAGCCTCAGTTGAATGTACGTTCTTGGACTTTGGGTGGTGAAGCCTTTACCCGTGAAACCTATGACCGCCTGCAATCTATTGTGAATCCACCACGTATTATTAATGGCTATGGGCCAACAGAAACCGTGGTGACACCAATGATCTGGCGTGCTTACTCACAAGATAAGCTAACCAGCGCCTATGCACCTATCGGCCAACCTGTTGGGGCTCGTAGACTTTATGTGTTAGATGGTTTGCTTAACCAAGTTGCCGAAGGCGCAGTTGGGGAGTTGTACATTGGTGAAGAAGTCGGCCTCGCACGTGGGTATCTGGGTAAGCCGGATATGACCTCAGAAAGGTTTATGCCGGATCCATTTACCAATAATGGCGAGCGTATGTATCGCACTGGTGACTTAGTTCGTTGGCGGGAAGACGGTGTCATGGAATATTTTGGCCGTGTTGACCAACAGATAAAAATCCGTGGATTCAGAATCGAGCTGGGTGAGATCGAATCAAGGCTTCAGCAAATATCCGGTGTCGAGACTTGCGTGGTTGCGGCGCATCGTCATGGCTCTATGACCCACCTTGTGGGTTACCTGCACGGCGCTGAAGCAAACGAGGCTGATAGCGCTTCGATATTAGCTGAGCTTGCAGAGCACCTGCCGGAGTATATGGTACCAGCGCATCTCGTGGTGCTAGATGATCTGCCGTTAACTCCAGCAGGTAAGGTGGATAGAAAAGCGCTGCCGGAACCAGAATTCAAATCTGAGTTGTCGCAAGGTTTGCCACCGCAAGGTGAGAAAGAAACTCTCCTTGCTGGGATTTGGCAAGAGCTACTGGGTATTAATTCTGTCAGCCGAGAAGATAGCTTCTTTGCGTTAGGTGGAGATTCCATATTGAGCCTTCAGCTAGTGAGCAAATTGAAACTGGCAGGTCTCAACGTATCTCCAAAGCAAGTATTCCAAGCGCCAGTATTGAACGAGTTAGCACAAGTACTTGAAGCAGCAGTTGAGCAAGAGCAAAGAGAGTTACCAAAAGAACCATTTGGTCTGATGCCAATTCAGGCTCATTTCATGGCGCAAAACTTTGCTCAGCCAAATCACTGGAACCAGCATGTGTGTGTTGAGTTGAAGCAGGATATGGATATTCAAGCACTGGATACTGCGCTTAAAGGGTTAGTAGTGCACCATCCTGCGTTGAGATTGTCGTTTTCTCAATATGAGGGTAAATGGCAGCAGCAATACGTCGAGAATGTTACCCATGATCTTCTATGGAAAACTCAGCTAAACAGCTTAGAAGCATTCGAAGTGTTCGCTCACGAGTTGCAAACAAGCCTTGATATCGAAGCGGGCCGACTGATTCAGGCAGGGTACGCTCAAATTGAGGGGCAGAAATCTCGCTTGATGATTGTAATTCATCACCTGGCTGTAGATGGCGTCTCATGGCGAGTCCTGATGGATGATTTATGGCGTGCCTATCAGCAAACGCTTTCTAGTGACCAAAACTCAACCAAAACAGTTGAGCTACCGCCTGTTTACACCTCTCTGGATATGGCGGTGAATAGTCTCAAAAAATGGGCATCAACAGAACAAGGCAAAGCTAGAAAAGCCGTTTGGGATGAACAAGCTTTCCATGCGGAAAATACACACGCTAAAGCAATCTATGGCAACAAGCGTTCACAAAAGGTAGCGCTAAGCCGAGAGTTGACGTCAGCTTTACTGAGTACTGAAAATATCACAGTTGAACTCGTCTCTGCTTTGACAGCAATCATGGGAAGCAGCGAAGAGACTCAAAGCGTGTATCTAGAAAGTCATGGTCGCGACGAATCTGTATTTGAAGGTTTAGAGCTCAGCCGCATGGTGGGCTGGATGACGAGCCTATATCCAATGACTTTGAATGCCTCAGATTCTCGAGACGATATCGCTAAGCGTATGGCATTATTGAGCCAAGACTCAGGCATTGGCTATGGACTGCGCTACTTAGACGCTGAGCCTGAAGAACAAACTGCGCAGCTAACATTCAATTACCTAGGGCAGTATCAAGGCAATGGTTTTGCTCATTGGTGTCAACCAGTGTCGTCAAACTCACGAGATCAAGCCGATGGCAACACCATATTGACGCCTTTAGTCATCAATGCCCAAGTTGTGGATGGTGTATTGAGCGCTGATTTTGAATATGCAACGAGTCATTATTCTCAATCAGATATCGAGGCCAAAGCAAATGCATGGATAGAAAAGCTTGAATTGATACACTCGGCATCTAAATCGCAAAAAGGCGAGGCGATAGAAGCCAAAGCTAACCTCAAACTGATCGAGAAGCTTAATCCTAATGTTGAAGGGATTGCACCTGTATTCTGCATTCACCCAGTGACAGGCCGAACAGTTGGCTACCAGAAACTGGCTCAAGCATTGGCTGGTAAACGGACCGTTTATGGTGTTCAGTCTCAGAGCTTCGTCTATCCAAATCGCTTTGACACTTCGTTTAGCGCAATGGCTGATACTTATTGCGCGACTATTCGTCAAATACAGCCATTAGGGCCTTACACATTGATTGGTTGGTCGCTTGGTGGCGCGCTCTGTCAAGAAGTCGCAGCTCGCCTCGAAGCTGCTGGTGAAAGTGTTGCTTTCCTTGGGTTGCTCGACTGTTATGTGCCTGGCACTGAAATTGCCGAAGACCAATGGGAATCACCGACAGCAAAAGCCAAGCTGATTGAGCATCTAGAATTGCTATTAGGTAAGTTATCGGAAGGGCAGAAGCAAACCTGTCTTGCAGGATTTGACCAATCAACTCCTGACAATTGGCCAAGCGTATTTTCATCTTGGTTGGCGTCACAAAACTTTGATCACTATCTATCTGAAAGTGCGCAGCAAATGATGTACAGCTGGGCGGTAGAGCAGCACATGCGCGCATTATGTCGTGACTATACATTGCCAAAGATACTCGCTAAGCCGACTGCATATTGGGCTGGTAAGCCACAGGGTCGAGACAAACTATTGTGTGAAAAGCTATCTGAGGTTAACGCCCTCTTAAGCAGTGAGGTGTTCGATACTGATCACTTGGGGATAGTTCAGGATGAGAGTGTTGTTAATAAACTTGGGTACTTATTAATAAACAATACATTATAGATCCATATCAACTAATTTATAGATTCCATTTTATTATAAAACTCGTTACACTTCGTTCGCATTGTAATGCTAATGATAACAATTATCATAATAATTAATATTATGTTCGGTTTAGCCGAAAGTTAAGGAGAAACATATGAATCGGCAGTTTATGCTGAGCCAAGCTTGCTTAGCAGTAACATTTGCCTTGTCTGCTGGTGTAGTTAATGCAGCAGAAGACGAAACGGTAGTGGTGGTAGGTCAGCAGCACGAAAGCTCAGTTGGACCAGACTTCAGTTATCTAGGACAAAAGAGTCGAACAGCGACCAAAACAGATTTAGCTATTCATGAAACACCTCGCGCAGTTTCTGTTGTTACACGAGAGCAAATGGATGACCGAGCGTCTATCAGTATCTCGGATGCACTTCAGTACACTCCGGGTATTCAAACTAACCATTACGGTGATGACAACAAACAAGATTGGTTCGTTGTTCGTGGATTCAAACAAGCAAATAACGGACTGTATCAAGATGGTACGCGTTTATACTCTGCGGGTTTTTACAGTTGGCAAATTGATCCGTTTGGCCTAGAACGTGTTGAAATTTTACGTGGTCCGGCTTCTACGTTATATGGTCAGACACCACCGGGAGGCTTAATCAATGTAGTTAGTAAACGCCCGCAATTCGATGGTGGCTCTGGCCAAGTAGCGGTAGAGTTTGGCTCGTTTGATAGAAAGCAGATAAGTGTAGACGTAAACCGCGAGATTAACAAAGATGTCGCGTTCCGTTTGGTGGCTATGGGCCGTAAGAATGGTACAAAAGTCGACAATGTTGATGCAGAACGCATTTTAATTGCCCCTTCTTTAGCGTGGAACATTAGCGACAGTTCTAGCATTACTTTTCTAACTAGCTATCAGAAAGACGACTCGAATCCATATCTACAGTTTTTACCAATGGAAGGAACTTTAACAAGTAATCCAAATGGAAAAATAGCGGATAATGTTGCAGTTGGTAACCCAGATTGGGAAAAGTTCGAGCGTGAGCAGCTTTCATTAGGGTATGAATTTGAGCATCAGTTCAATAGCGCTCTAAGCTTTGGTCAGTCTGCTCGTTATAGCCGCATGGATATCGATCTGCGTCAGATTTATTCAAATGGATATGTAGCAGACTCTGGATTACAGCCGGTCCTCGATCCTACAAGTGAGAGAAAAACACTACTTAGAGGCGCTACAACTGAACAAGGCCATTCAGACGCGTTCAACATTGATAATCGTCTAGTTTTCTCGTTCAAAACTGGTGATGTAGAGCATACTCTTCTTACTGGAGTAGATTATCAGCTTATCGATATTACCAGTAAAGACTATGCCGCAGACCCTCTCGTGGCTGATGGTAACAATTCTGTTTTCATACCACTTCCTGGTGTAGGCGTAAGACCTGATCCTACATTTAATATTTATAACCCAAGTTACTCAAATAACGTTGTATTGTTGGACACCCATACAGGCACTTTTAGCGAACTATCAGAATCAGATTTGCAAACATCAGTTACTAAAAATAACCAGCTAGGCTTGTATGTCCAAGAGCAAGCGAAGTATAACAATTGGGTGGTTCAAGCTGGTCTTAGATATGACGACACTTCAAATGAGACTACTAACCAAACATCGGGTAGCAGCTATAAAGCCGACTATAAAGAGTGGACTTCTAATGCTGCTGTTGCTTATGTGATGAGCAATGGGTTAACTCCTTATGTTAGCTACTCCCAGTCATTTGAACCCTTTGTAAAAACTGTTTCAAAACAGGCTGCTAAGCCGGAGCGTGGCGAAGCGTTTGAAGCTGGTGTTAAATATCAACCAAGAAGCTTTGATGGCTATTTCAATTTCTCTATTTTCCATGCAACGAAAAAAGACGTTGTTCAGACAGTCAACTCAGGTACGGAAATTAAACAGATTGGCGAAATCAGAAACCTTGGAATGGAGCTAGAAGCAGTAGCTAACGTCACTGATTCACTGACGCTAATTGGTAACATCTCGCATGTCGATTCAGAAATTAAAGATGATGTTGATTCTACCATCGTAGGAAATCAACCGGAGCAGGTAGCCGATTTATTGGCGAGCGCTTGGGCAAAGTACCAATTCTTTGGTGGAGTGCTTGACGGCCTCAGCCTAGGAGGTGGTTTACGTTATACCGGTGATACTTATGGGGATAACAAAGGCCAAAATGTTGTACCTTCATATACATTGTATGACGCGACAGTGAGCTACCGTTTCGAAGACTATAAATTCCAAGTTGCCGCGAAGAACGTATTCGATAAAGAATATATTTCGACGTGTTACGGTGGTTCAACTTGTTTCTACGGTGATCGCCGCAACGTGATTGCGAGCTTGAGCTATGACTGGTAACACTAATGCCCTAAACACTCTGCCCTTTGGGCAGAGTGTTGAGCAGCAAGGGGATAAATGCTGTATCGATCTTGGTGAAGGTAGAATAACGGTTAGCAAAGAGAGCGGTGGATACTGGAGAGTTAATGAGAATACATTAACAGGTTCTGAGTACGCTAAAGCTTTGGTGTTACTTTTGGAGCAGCGCACAGATATTCGCTGCATTGAGCTTAACGAAAATGCTGCCTCTGCTTTAGAAGATATCGTTCAAGTTAGTGCTGAAGGTATCAAACTTGTCTGGCGAGAGAGTTTGCTTCAACTGCCAGAGTTTTGGTTACAGCAGCAACGTCAATTAATGCCTCACAAGCAAGTTCTGGCAAGTAATGGCTATCACCCTTTGCGTCCAAGGCCGCAAAAAGGTGAGCTATACCGTCGTTATATCCCAGAGTTAGAGCAAACGCTTTCTCTCGTGGGTCTTGATGTTGAAGAACATGCGCAGCTGTTTTCAAAATGGCAGAACAGTCAACGAGTGGCTGCTTTCTGGGAGCAAACAGGCAGCCTTGAAGAGCATAAGTCTTATCTAGAAGAGCAACTCTCGAATGACAAAAATCAATTGCTGATTGTTTGTTTGAATAACGAGCCATTTGCTTATATTGAAGCCTACTGGACAAAAGAAGATCGTATTGCACCTTATTATGCCGCTGGCGATTACGATCGTGGCATTCATATGCTTGTTGGTGAGGAGCATCACCGAGGCAGCCACAAGGTAGCAGCTTGGCTTCCTTCTGTGTGCCATTTCCTTTACCTGTCCGATCCAAGGACAGAAAAAATAATCAGCGAGCCAAGAGCGGATAACGCCAAAATGATTGGTTATCTCGAACAGTACGGCTTCGCCAAGTTAAAAGAATTCGACTTCCCTCATAAGAGGGCAGCGTTAATGTGTCAGTTGAGGGATACCTTTTTTAGCGATTGCTATTAATTACTCGGGTATCTCGGAATGAAAGGGCCAAAGAGCTCAACAAAATTAAGAGGTTAAAAAATGACAGACCAGATTAAGGAATATGATGTTTTAGGTGTAGGTTTTGGCCCGGCCAACCTGTCAATCGCCATTGCATTAGAGGAAACGGCTCAACATCAAGAGTTGAGTTATTGTTTCTTAGAGCAAAAATCTCACTTTGAATGGCATGGCGGAATGCTACTAGACGGTACTCGAATGCAGATTTCTTGTCTTAAAGATCTCGTGACCTTGCGTAACCCTACTAGCCCATACTCGTTTGTTAACTATCTTCACTCTCACGATCGTTTGAGCTCATTTATTAACTTAGGCTCGCTACATCCATCTCGTGTTGAATTCAATGATTATCTGACTTGGGTTGCGAATCAATTTGAATCAGTTGTCACTTACGGACAACGGGTCATTGATATAGAACCGATTGAAGTTGATGGTGAAATTACCAAGGTTCGCGTTGTTTCGACAGACATTAACGGCAATCGAACTGTACGTATTGCAAAAAACCTTCTGATTGGTATGGGCGGTATGCCTAAATTGCCGGAGTTGTTCAACGGTTTAGATGACGAAAAGGTCATTCACTCTTCTAAATATAAAGTATGGCGCGAGCAGTTTAATGCAGGTACTGAAACACCTAAGATTGCGGTCGTGGGTGCGGGCCAAAGTGCAGCGGAGATTTTCGTCGACCTAACAAATCGTTATGAAGATGGCGAAGTACACTTGGTTAACCGTAACTTTGCTCTACACCCTGCTGATGACAGTGCATTTGTAAATGAGATCTTCGATCCAGAGTTTACTGACCATGTGTATTCAAGCTCGGATGAAGAACGTAAGACAATTCTGTCACGTTTCAATGGTACGAACTACTCAGTGGTTGATACGGAAGAGCTCAGTGCAATCTATGAGCGCCTGTACCTACAGAAAGTCACAGGCGAAGGAAAGCATCAACATTTACGCTGTCATGATATTCAAGAAGTTGGACAGAAGGAAGGTAAGATTTCACTTCGATACAATGATAGGATCCACACTGAGCAGAACTGGCACGACTATGATGCAGTTGTTCTTGCTACCGGGTATCGTTACGACCAGTTTAATCAGATGCTAGATAAGCTCGAACCTTTGATGTCTGATAAACAGGTTGAACGCCACTACCGTTTACCGATGCAGGATTCATGTAAGGTTAACGTGTTCCTTCAAGGTTGCTGCGAATCTTCGCACGGACTAAGTGACACCTTGTTATCTGTTCTTGCAGTGCGATCGAAAGAAATCGTTGATTCACTTTACTCAAATCTTGAATCAAAAAAAGAGCCTGTAAAAGCTTAGTGTTATCCAGTGAACTTGTCGTGGATTTAAAATCTGCGACAAGTTTTGTTATTTTTAATAATCCTTTCCTACCACCATCTTACTTTGCTATTTTGAATATCCCTCATTATGGGTAATGAGGGATATTCACTGCAAAGGAGAAGCAAATGAGCTATTTGGTAGAAGGGTCTTGCCAGTGCGGTCAAGTATCCTACAAACTCAACCAACCCCCTAAGATGGTAGTTGCCTGCCACTGTATTGAGTGTCAAAAGTTGTCCACTGCTCCGTTTAGTGTTACCGCAGTAGTCGGTGCAAAAGACATTGAATTTGAAGGTGAGTTAAAAGAATGGCAGCGACTAGCGGAAAGTGGTAACAAGAACTTTGCGAAATTTTGCCCAGATTGCGGAAACAGAGTGTACCATTTCAATCCTGATGAACAGTCAACACTCAAGTTAAAGCTAAAAGCCAGCACAACGACCAATCATGATGTTTTTGAGCCAACCGTGCATGTTTGGGTCAGCGAGAAACAAGATTGGTACCAGTTGCCTGAAGGTGTTCAAGTTTTCGATAAACAGCCTTAAATTTCATACGCTAGCTGAGTTTCATCTATTCGAGCGTAGAAAGAGTGGACTTCAATGATTGTGCTGAGCTCATTTAAACGACGGATTAATTTCGCGTTCAGCTTTGTTCCTGCCTTGAGCAAGCAACCGCCTGTTTTAACGCAGATATTCTCTAGTACGATCATTCCTTCTTTCAGCTCAGATAATGTCTCTATTTCAACGACTTGGGAAGAAACCTCTCTGACTTTTGGAGAGTTTGCTTCGGAATCCTCTTCAGGTGGTTGAAAACTGACCTCTGTTGTAGCCGTGTCATAAAGGTGTTTTTGATATAAACGTTTTGGTTCAGACACTGCCGATTTTATCTGCTCTTGAGCACTTTGAACGGTGATTGGTTTAACTAAAAATGCATCAACTTCTAACGTCATACAGCTTGCTATTGTTGTTGTGTCAGATAGGGTCGTTACTGCAATAATGCTAGTTAAATCAGAGGCGCCTGATTCTCCTTCACGTACTGTTTTGATTAATTCTAATCCATTGATTTTTGGCATGTTGATGTCAGTAATGATCAGATCTACATGATGCTTGCTTAACTTTTGCAGTGCTTCTTCACCGTCTTGAGCACTGAGTAAGTTCTCATACCCTGCTCGTACAAGCATGTTGATCAGGGCTTTGCGTGAGAACTTATGGTCCTCGACAATGAGGATCGTAAAGTCACGAGGGATAAATTGAGTCATAACGAAGCTTCCGTACTTTCTATGATTGACTGCTCGATAAGGTAAACCCTTAACTTTTCTGCTTCTGTTCTGCTTTCCATTAAAGTCTTTGTGAGGGTATTCCAATCTTTTTGTGGCGCTATGTTTTGGATTCTCTCAAATGTTTCTGCTAGCGTTTGCGCGCCTGCTGAACGGGCAGCCCCTTTTGCTGCATGTGCGATTTGCTGTAGATTAAGTTCGTCTCGCTCCAATAGAGCGTGTTCGGCGGAAGTAAGGTCTTCCGCAACGGACTCCCAATAGCCTTCTAAAAGTGGAGAGACGATCGATGAATCCGTTGTTCCAAGTATCTCTTTGAGAGACTGCATACAGATTGGAGAGCCTCCTTCGTCTGCATTTGTACTATTAGGTTTAATTGCTTGGGGTGATGCAGGTGACAGCTTCAGCCACTTAATAATTGAGGTATTAAGCTTCTTCAGTTCGACAGGTTTGGTGAGATAATCATCCATCCCACAAGTCATGCATTGCTCTGAGGCTTCTTTCATTGCATTTGCAGTAATTGCAATTATGGGGATATGGCCTAGGTTCTTGTCTTCACGCTCCAGTTGGCGAATTTGGCTAGTCAGCTCATAGCCATCCATGACCGGCATATGGCAATCAGTGAGTATTAAGTCAAATCTTCCGGATTGCCACATGTGCAATGCTTCTTGTCCTTGTTTGGCAATTTCGCACTGGTAACCTAGATGGGAGAGTTGCCGCTTTAGTACATCTCTATTCGTAGGTTGATCGTCGACTACGAGAATCAGTTCATCTCTAGGTTCGTCAATAATCAAAGCGTCAGTAGTATTTCCTAAATGAGTAATGTCTGGGCTCACATGCCCCTTTATCACGGAAATAGCCGTAGTGAGTTCGCTAGGTTTGAACGGGCTACAGTTCATAATGTACGTGTTGGTTTTCAAAAAGCCAGTTTTTGCACCTGCATCTGAAGTAAGGAGAATAAGTTTGTTTCTATCAAGATGTTCTTGTTCAAATGAAGACAGCTTGCCGTCGGTATAGTTGTGATAAATGTCGGGACCGAAGATCACGACATCGATTTCTATCTCGGTCTTTTCAGCGTGATTGAGGACAGTAATTGCACGTTGAACTGTAGGAACGAAATGTACCTTGCAGTCATAGTTTGATAGGTTGATGTCGCAGAAAGTAATCACGTCTTGTTCATTGGATACAAGTAAGACTCTCGTGCCATTGATGTATTGTGGAATAAGATCTTCCGGCGGTGATTCCACTTCTATAAAGGGTAATTCAAGAGTGAATCGGCTACTCACACCAAATTGACTTTCAACGTTTATGCTGCCACCCATAAGGTCTAGAAGTGAATGAGTAATAGAAAGCCCCAATCCAGTGCCGCCGTAGAGTCGTGTGGTGCTTGTATCGGCTTGTGTGAAAGCCTTAAACAGGTTTTCTTGTTGCTCCTCTGTCATACCAATACCATTGTCCTCCACCATTAAGTCAACGCAAGGAGCGATACCATTGGAACCTAAAGAAGCAGAAACCCAAACTTTACCTTTGACCTCACTTGTACTGTCGGTAAATTTAACTGCGTTACCGACTAAATTGAGCATGATTTGGCTAATTCGAACACTGTCACTCATTATCACTTTGGGTAACTGGGGATCATAGGTTAAGTACATATCGATCCCTTTGTTATTTGCTTGAAGATAGAGAACATCAAGCGAGCGCTCGAGTAGGTTCTGCAGCTCGACAGGGGCGCTTTCTAGCCTCATTTGTCCCGCTTCAATTTTGGAAAAGTCTAGAATGTCATTGATGATATGAAGTAGGGTTAATGCCGAATCTTTAATGGTAGAGACCATGGCTCTTTGTTCTGAATCGAGTTTGCCTTCGCTCAGTAAACTTAACATGCCCACAACGCCATTCATTGGCGTTCTGATCTCATGACTCATATTGGCTAGAAACATGGATTTTGCTTCGTTTGCAGCTTGAGCAATTTCACTTTCTTGCTGCAGAGAAGCTTGAGCTTTTTTCTCTTTGGTGATGTCTATGTTTACTCCACCCATACCTATGGGCGAGATATTGTCTTCGGCGAAAACAACGTCTGCGGCCGCCTTAACCCACCGTATATCTCCACTAGGCAGTAGAATGCGAAACTCAGCATTGAATTGACTCAAGTTTTCACGCGCAGAAAGTAACGCGTGTTCGGCGAAGTCGACGTCTTCAGGGTGGACCCTTTCTTGCCACATAGCATAATTGTTTTCACATGATTGTGAATCGACGCCATAGATGTCATACATTCGAGCGTCCCAAGTCACTTCATTACTTTCGAAGTCCCAACTCCAAATTCCGATACCTCCAGCTTGTGTCGCTAAGTTTAGATTCCGAACCACACTTTCCAGTTCTGATTCACTGCGCTTAAGCTCCATTTTAGCATCGTGCTCCGAACTTCTGTCGTGAAGGGTTATGAGAACGTACTTGCAGTTTTTAATCGAAATATAACGAGTCGCGGCGGATAAGGAGAGTACTTCACTTTCGCGATGAACATAGAATATTTGGTTAAGTGATACCTCTTGGAACATAGGAACTTGCTTTAGTTGTTGTTCTATTAGCGAGGGTTTGAGATCGATGAGCAATGAGGTGATATCTAGACCAAGAATGTCAGCTCTTTGGTGACAAAAAAGCGATAGCGCAGAGTCATTAGCATCGAGTACTTGATTGCTTTCGTTAAGCAAAATCATTGCGTCGACAGCTTGTTCGAAAATAACACCTATCTGTAGCTCGTGTTCGCTAATACGTTTGTTTTGCTGTGAAACCATTTCTTTTAATTGTCGGTTGCTGTTTCTAAGAGCAGCTTTGGCTTTTTGAATTTCAGAAATATCGGTATTGGTAATTACTAAATAATTGAGAGAGCCGTCATCTCTAAACATCGGTTGGATATCGACTTTTATCCACGTACTTGCATTGCCTGGCCTTACAACAAAGTTTGTTTTGTTTCCGGCATCTGCAGCTGTTCTTAATTTATCTAGGTCGGCGCTGGAAAGGAGGGGAGCGTAAAACTGAGTTAGGTTTTGTCCGACAATGGCGGAGTGTTTACATCCATATAGCTCTCCAAATGCTGGGTTGGCATAAAAGATAGAATGAGAATCTTGCACTCCATCGCATATGAAGATGCCTTCTGGCAGGACATCTAACACACTTTTCTTTATTTCATCGGCAGGAGGGCCGTGTCTGTCCTTTCGAGAAAGGATAGTGGAAAAGGGATTCTTCATGGTGCTGCCAACCTTGGTCTTGTTGTTTTTTCAATCCATGGGTGCACATTTTTATGTGCTCTATTTCATAATATAGAAGGCGATAAGCACTTGATCAAACGGAAATATCTGAATCACTTAATCATGGAAGAATTGATTTTAAAAGTATTTGATAGGTCAATCTATGGCCTGTATTGAATGTTGAATTGGATAATTTACTAAATAATTAGTGTACGAAATAAAAAAGTAGGTGAGATGTGTAGGGGCGAGTGGTGGCTTACTACTGATTGGTTACTTGTTAACATTTTGTAGAAAGGAATTTGATTTTAACGCTCAATAAGTCATTGAATTAAAGTTATTTTCGTGGCGTTAAGGCTTTTTTGGATGTTTGGCTGGGTACTTAACTATTGTTATGTTCAAACTTTGAGTTCTTAGCAAATTTTCTATAAATTTTTTGATTGATCGCGATTGTTAACAAAAAACAATTTGAGTACAAATGAAAAATCAGGCATTTTATATTTAATTGATCGTTCAATTAAAAAAGGAACAATGAAATGCCGAAGGTTGGTATGCCTGATATTCGTAAGCCTCAGCTTGTACAAGCAACGATGGCGGTGATCGATCGTGTGGGACTACAATCGGCAAGTATTTCTTTGATCAGCAAAGAGGCAGGCGTCTCGTCTGGGATCATTAATCATTACTTTGGCGGTAAGCATGGATTGCTTGAAGAAACGATGCGCGAGATTTTGCGTCAGCTTTCCTCTACCGTAACGCAAAAGCTCAACGAGTTGCCAAAAGAAGCTCATCAACAACGTATTAACGCCATTATTGATGGCAATTTTGTCGGCTATCAAGCCGAAAATAAAGTAGCGAAAACGTGGTTGGCTTTCTGGTCATACTCAGTCCATGACCCAGAGCTGAAACGCCTTCAAAGGGTCAATGAAAAACGATTGTTGTCCCATTTAAAAATTGAATTAAAGAATTTGTTCGAAAAAGATCAGGCAGAGATCATTGCTCATGGTATCGCTGCACTGATTGATGGTATCTGGTTGCGTGGGACGCTCAACCCACAAGGTATTGATGCCGAGAAGGCGAGGTTAATCATAAACGATTACCTAGACAAACAGCTTACTTTCTATTCTCAAAAATAATCATAAAAGTCAGATCTTCACATGGAAATGAAATCACTATTCATCGATGGCAAAGCTTGCCATGCAACCTCTAACGAGACCTTTACTACGTACAATCCAGCTAATGGAGAGCCTTTGGCTAAAGTCGGGCAAGCAAGTGAACGAGATCTTGCGCTGGCGATAGACGCTGCTAAAAGTGGCTTCGAAGTTTGGTCTGCGATGTCACCAACAGAGCGTAGCCGTATCTTGTTAAAAGCTGTTGCACTATTACGTGAACGCAACGATGAACTTGCCGCTCTCGAGGTTGCTGATACAGGTAAGCCTCTACAAGAAGCCATTGCGGTAGACATTGAAACGGGTGCAGACGTTATCGAATATTTCGCAGGTTTAGCACCAGCTATGCAAGGCGAACAGCAACCCTTAAGTGAAACACAGTTTTTTTATACGCGTCGCGAACCTTTAGGTATTTGTGCCGGGATTGGGGCGTGGAATTACCCGATTCAAATTGCAATGTGGAAATCAGCACCAGCATTGGCTGCGGGTAATGCGATGATTTTTAAGCCTTCCGAGGAAACGCCGCTATCGGCTCTTAAGCTTGCTGAAATATTCACAGAAGCGGGTCTACCGGATGGCGTGTTTAATGTTCTGCAAGGGGATCACAGAGTAGGACAGATGCTGACGGCTCATCCTGATATCGCCAAAGTGTCATTTACGGGCGAGTCAGGCACGGGCAAGTTGGTCATGGCAGACAGTGCGAAGACTTTAAAGCAAGTCACTATGGAGTTAGGTGGTAAGTCGCCGATGATCGTGTTTGATGATGCCAAGCTTGATGATGCGGTATCTGCAGCCATGGTGGCGAACTTCTATACCCAAGGTGAAGTTTGCACGCATGGCACTCGAGTCTTTGTCCATGAAGCCCTGCATGATGAATTTGTTGCTCAGCTAAAAGCGCGTACTGAAAAGCTTATCGTCGGTAACCCAATGGAGATGGAGACTCAGATTGGGGCTCTGATATCACGTGAGCATCTAAGCAAAGTACTTAGTGCTATCGAAAGCGCTAAAGCAAGCAAGGCAACACTTCTCATCGGTGGTTATCAGGTTATAGAAAATGGATTAGACAAGGGTAACTTTGTTGCACCAACCGTATTTACTGATTGTGATGATGACATGGAACACGTTAAAGGCGAGATATTTGGTCCTGTCATGTCCGTTCTGAAATTCAGCCAAGAATCTGAAGTGATTCAAAGAGCGAACAACACGGATTATGGACTAGCGGCTGGCGTATTTACGCAAAACCTCTCACGTGCACATAGAGTGATTCATCAGCTTCAAGCAGGTATTTGTTGGGTCAACACCTGGGGTGATTCGCCTGCGGAAATGCCAGTAGGCGGTTATAAACACTCTGGTATTGGGCGTGAAAATGGCCCAGAGACACTGCGCCATTACACGCAGACGAAAAGTGTCTTGATTGAGCTTGGTGGCTACGAAAGCCCTTACGAGTAACTTGCGGGAATACGGAGATTCAAAATGAAGCAAGATTACGATTACATCATCGTAGGAGCGGGCTCTGCGGGTTGTGTACTGGCTGACAGACTTAGTGAGAGCGGCGAACACAGTGTATTACTGCTTGAAGCTGGTGGTACCGACAAGAGTATCTTTATCCAGATGCCTACTGCCTTGTCCTATCCAATGAATACGGAGAAATACGCTTGGCAGTTCGAAACACAGCACGAATCTGGTTTGGATGGCCGCAAGTTACACTGCCCGCGAGGCAAAGTGCTAGGTGGGAGCTCTTCAATCAATGGAATGGTCTATGTCCGCGGACATGCTTGTGACTTTGATGAGTGGGAGCAGAATGGCGCTAAAGGCTGGAACTACCAGTCATGTTTACCTTATTTCAAGCGTGCAGAGTCATGGACAGGCGGTGGCGATGAGTATCGAGGTAACGAAGGGCCTCTTGGTACTTGCGCTGGTAATGACATGCAGCTTAATCCTCTTTATCAAGCTTTTATTGATGCAGGGAAAGATGCGGGTTACCCGGTAACGCCTGACTACAATGGTTACCAGCAAGAAGGTTTTGGTGCCATGCATATGACGGTGGATAAAGGAGTGCGCGCATCCACTTCTAACGCTTACTTAAGGCGCGCTCTAAAGCGAACAAACCTCACGTTAGTTAAGGGTGTTGTCGTTCGCAAAGTGATTATCCAACAAGGTAAAGCAATTGGCGTTGAATTTGAAAAGTCTGGAAAGATTATTCAGACGCTGGCACAAAAGGAAGTGATTTCAAGTGCGGGTTCTATTGGTTCTCCTCAGCTTCTGCAATTGTCTGGAATCGGCCCTAAATCGGTGTTGGACAAGGCGGGTGTAAAGGTTGAGCTTGATCTGCCGGGAGTTGGGCAAAACCTTCAAGATCATTTAGAAGTTTACTTCCAGTATCACTGTAATCAACCCATCACGCTTAATAGTAAATTAGGTTTAATGAGCAAGGCGAAAATTGGTGCGGAGTGGATCCTGACACGTAAAGGATTGGGAGCGACAAACCATTTTGAGTCCTGCGCATTCATTCGCTCGCGCAAAGGTCTTAAGTGGCCAAATATTCAGTACCATTTTTTACCTGCAGCAATGCGTTACGATGGTCAAGCGGCGTTTGATGGGCATGGATTCCAAGTTCATGTCGGACCGAACAAGCCTGAAAGTCGCGGCTCAGTCGAAATCATTTCTTCAAACCCAAATGATCAGCCCAATATTGAGTTCAACTACATCTCGACGGAACAAGATCGTCAGGACTGGCGGGATTGCATTCGTTTGACGCGAGAGATTTTGCAACAGCCTGCAATGGACGCGTACCGAGGAGACGAGATCCAGCCGGGACTCGACGTCACAAGCGATAAGGCGATTGATGAATGGGTCAAGCAAAATGTAGAGAGCGCTTATCACCCTTCATGTAGCTGCAAAATGGGTGCTGATGATGACCCACTAGCCGTATTGGATGAAGCGTGTCGAGTTCGCGGTCTTGAAGGGTTGCGAGTGGTCGATTCATCAATATTCCCAACTATCCCAAATGGCAATTTGAACGCTCCGACCATCATGGTTGCTGAACGTGTAGCAGACATGATCTTAGCCAAACCATTGCTCGAATCAGCCAACATGCCTGTATGGCTAGCCCCAGAGTGGGAGCACAAACAGAGAATTAATAAACCTAAAAGAGCTGTGGAATCAGCTCAATAAAGTCAGTAATCATTACAAGGAACACATTATGTCTATGATGACAAAAACATTTACCTCCCTAGCTTTGAGCGCTCTTGCCGCCAACGCGTATGCCAATCAATGTGAAACCGTGCGTTTTGCCGATGTGGGTTGGACAGATATTACTGCAACGACAGCAGTGACGTCTGAACTACTGAAAGGTATGGGCTATAAAACGAAAACCGATTTGCTGTCTGTGCCAGTGACATACTCGTCAATGGCGAACGGTGATATCGATATCTTCCTTGGCAACTGGATGCCAACAATGGAGGGAGATATCGCTAAATACCGTGAGGCAGGCAGTGTCGAAACGGTTCGCGCCAATCTTGAAGGTGCGAAATACACCTTGGCAGTACCTAAGTATGTTTACGACGCAGGAGTGAAAAGCTTTGCTGATCTTGCAACACATGCTGATAAGTTCAGAGACAAAATCTATGGGATAGAGCCAGGTAACGACGGTAACCGACTGATTCAGTCAATGATTGATAGCGATGCCTTTGGCCTTAAAGACTTTAGTCTTGTTGAGTCGAGTGAAGCGGGAATGGTTTCTCAGGTTGCACGTGCAGTGCGCCGAAATCAATGGATCGTTTATTTAGGTTGGGCACCTCACCCAATGAACAGCAACATTGAGATGGCTTACCTCGATGGTGGAGATGACTTCTTTGGTCCTAACTATGGTGGAGCTAACGTTTATACCAACGTTCGATCTAATTACCTTTCTGAATGTAAGAATGTAGGTCAAATGCTGAAAAACCTAACGTTTAGTTTGGAGATGGAGAATGAGCTGATGGAAGCCATTCTTAACCAAAACGTAAAACCTTCCAAGGCGGCGCAGCAGTGGTTGAAACAAAACCCACAGCAAGTTGAAGTATGGCTAGAAGGCGTTAAAACGTTGAATGGCGGTGACGCGGCTGCGGCAGTGAATAGCTATATCAAGTCAAACGCATAATAAAAATGGTGAGGTAGCAGGGTTGCTGCCTCACCAAATAATAAAGGTTATATCGTGAATTTTATTACAAACAACAAAATCCCTGTGGGTGAGTGGATGGAAACGGGCGTAGATTGGCTGACGTTGAATGCGGCAGGATTCTTCGACGCAATCTCTATCTTTCTTGAAACCGTTATTCTTTTTGTTGTCGATATTTTTAAATGGATGCCACCTGCATTTCCGATTGTATTAACAGCAGCAATTGCTTGGTATTTGCACCGTAGTATTCCATTAGTTCTGTTTGTTGTTGGCGCTCTGCTTACTATTCTTAATCTTGGCTATTGGCAAGAAATGCTGGAAACCTTTGTTCTTGTTTTTGCAGCGACAACGATTTCCGTATTAATTGGTGTTCCAATCGGCATAATGGCAGCGCACCGCCCATGGTTATATACCTTGCTGCGTCCTGTGCTTGACTTAATGCAGACTGTCCCGACATTCGTCTACTTAATTCCTACGCTAGTTTTGTTCGGTCTTGGTATTGTACCCGGATTGATTTCGACGATAATCTTTGCCATTGCAGCGCCTATTCGTTTGACTTATTTAGGGATTACCAAAGTTCCAGAGGAGCTTATCGAAGCAGGGAAAGCCTTTGGCGCAAGTCGAATGAAACTTTTGTTTAAAGTGGAACTGCCTGCTGCGATGCCGAGCATTATGGCGGGTGTAACACAGTGCATTATGTTGTCACTCTCCATGGTGGTCATTGCTGCTTTAGTTGGTGCTGATGGTTTAGGCAAACCGGTGGTTCGAGCGTTGAACACGGTAAATATTTCACAAGGATTTGAAGCTGGGTTAGCCATCGTACTCGTTGCGATCATTCTCGACCGTTTGTGCAAAACACCTAATCAGAAAGAGGCATAGTCATGGATGCAATCACAATTAAAAATTTAGATGTGGTGTTTGGCGATAAACAAGATCAGGCGTTAACTCTTCTTGACCAAGGTTTGTCACGTCAAGAAATCATTGATCAAACGGGACAGGTAGTCGGCGTTGATAACGTTTCCCTTTCAATTCAAGAAGGTGAGATTTGCGTGCTAATGGGCTTGTCAGGTTCGGGGAAATCGAGTTTATTACGCGCAGTGAATGGTTTGAATGAAATCAGCCGCGGCTCGCTAGAGATTAAAGATGGCCAGCAGGTGGTTGACCTTGCCAATTGCGGTGAAGAAACATTGCGTCATTTACGTACCCATCGTGTCTCTATGGTGTTTCAAAAATTTGCCCTGATGCCTTGGCTAACGGTACTAGATAACGTTGCTTTTGGTCTAGAGATGCAAGGGATGAGTAAAAAAGAGCGACGCGAAAAAGCGCGCGCGCAGCTAGAAATGGTCGGACTAGCAGAGTGGGAAAGCAAATATCCTCATGAGTTATCGGGTGGCATGCAGCAGCGGGTAGGGTTGGCAAGAGCCTTCGCAATGGACACCGACATCCTACTGATGGATGAACCTTTTTCGGCACTCGATCCGTTGATTCGTGCGCAGCTACAAGACGAACTCATCCAACTGCAAAGCAAGCTGAACAAAACAATCTTATTTGTGAGTCACGATTTGGACGAGGCACTTAAAATAGGAAACAACATTGCGATTATGGAATCAGGCAAGCTCATTCAGCATGGTAAGCCTGAACAAATCATTCTTGCACCGGAAACGGATTACGTTAAGGACTTTGTCGCTCATACAAATCCTCTTAATGTGCTTAAAGGTCGTTCATTGATGCAGTCACGTGAAGAGCTAGCAAGACGCAATGATCAGTGGGAGATTTGTTCATCAGACGAGCTTTGGGTTGAGCAACTTCCCCAAGGCTTGAGTTTGGTTGATTCGAACAAAACGCTGGTGGATTGGAATGATGATACTCTTGAAATAGATGACATCAACAACTCTATGGTGGTTCAAGCCAGTCCTGAAATAGGAATGCGTGAGGCGATTGAGCTCAAACAGCGCAGCAATCAGCCTATTTTGTTGGTCGAAGAAGACGAACTTGTCGGAGTCCTTACGGACAATGAGCTCTATGATGCCTTGCTGGGTAACTTCAAAACCAAGCAGGTCGCTTAACCAAAATGTCCAGCCTGTTAGGTTGGGCATTTTTCATTAACAAATCTTAATCTACACTCAACTCTGCCTTAATCTCACTCTTAGTACTCTTTGGGAATAACGAAAACCAAAGGGGACAAAAAGGTGAATATACTAGGATATCTACAAAAAGTCGGTAAGGCGCTGATGGTGCCTATCGCAGTTCTGCCAGCGGGTGGCCTAATGCTCGGATTTGGCTATGCGCTTGACCCTACATGGGGGTCGGGTGGAAGCGCGTTAGCGAGCTTTCTTATTTATGCGGGTAAGGCGATCATGGATAACCAGGCTTGGTTATTTGCTGTTGGTGTCGCATTTGGCATGGCGAAAGACAATAACGGTGCAGCAGCACTGGCAGGTTTGATAGGTTTGTTCATAGTACAAACTCTGGTCTCAGATCCTGCGGTCATTTCTATGCTAACGGGAACGCCCGTTGCGGATATGAGTAAGGAATCTGTCATTGCGTATGGGGCTGTCGTCAACGCCTTTACGGGGATTCTTACGGGTATTATTGCGGGAGAGCTCTACAATCGCTTCCATAATATTCAGCTGCCGTCGGTATTGGCTTTCTTTGGTGGGCGCCGCTTTGTACCGATTATTACCTCGGCAGTAATGTGTGTTGTGGCTTACATTCTTATTGTGGTTTGGCCTGTGGTCTATGTTGCACTGGTTAATTTTGGTAAGAGCTTTATCGATCTCGGCCCGGTTGGCGCTGGTTTGTATGGTTTCTTTAACCGTCTGTTGATTCCACTTGGCCTTCATCATGCTTTGAACCAAGTATTCTGGGCTGACCTTGCTGGTATCAACGATATCTTCAACTTTTGGAACAACACTGGTGAGCTTGGTATTACAGGTCGTTACATGGCTGGTTTCTTCCCTGTCATGGGCTATGGTCTACCGGCGGCAGGCTTGGCGATATATCACTGTGCTAAGCCAGAGAATAAAGCGAAAGTTGGCTCTATTATGTTGGCGGCAGGTACGACTGCAATTGTAACTGGTGTGACTGAGCCGCTTGAATTTGCGTTTATGTTTGTTGCGCCAGTACTGTTTGTGATTCATGCCGCACTGACTGCTGCTTCAATGACGATTGCAGCTACCTTCCAGTGGACAGCGGGCTTTACATTCAGTGGTGGTTTAATCGACTTCTTGCTCTCTATGAACCTGCCACTGGCGAACAAACCCTATATGCTCGTGGTTCAAGGGCTCTGCTTTGCTGCCTTGTACTACGTTGTGTTCCGATTCGCTATCACGAAATTTGACCTTAAAACACCGGGTCGTGAAGATGAATCAGAAGTTAGTGCGGTTGCAGCATCGACGGACAAAGCAAAATTGGCTGCACAATACACTGAAGCTTTAGGTGGAAAATCTAACCTAGAGAGTATCGATGCCTGTATCACGCGCCTTCGTTTGGCAGTGCATGACATGAATAAGGTTGATGAAGCTGCTCTGAAAGAGTTGGGCGCAATGGGAGTGGTGAAACTGAACGAACATAATGTGCAGGTCATTCTGGGCCCAGAAGCTGAGCTCGTTGCTGGTGAGATGAAAGCTCTACCTGCTTAGTCAGTGAGGTGAAGCTCTCAAAACCCATACTAGAAAGGCAGCTTAATTCAAAGCTGCCTTTTTCAATGGCTTTAGTGAGTGAAATACAGCCGTACTCTTAGCCCAGGTTTGTTATCGCGCAGTATTAAGCGCGCGTTGTGTTTGCTAAGTACCGCATCAACCAGAGAAAGCCCTAGTCCATTACCTTGTTCGGTTCTGCTTTTGTCCGCCCGATACATAGGGCGACACACGTAGAGTTTATCTTGCTCAGAAATGCCTATCCCTGAATCGGCAACCATAACGCCAAAGTGATCAACGACAACTTCAACCTTGCCATCGTCTGGTGTGTATTTCACCGCGTTTTCAATCACATTGAATACGGCGCGAAAAAGTAACGAACGATCGCCTAAAATGGAGCAGCTTTGGTCTTGTCGATAGGTAATGCTTTGTCGCTTCTGCTCTGCCACAGGGGTAATGAACTCGATGGCATCGTTGACGATGCTGCCGAGCTCAACTCTTTCTGTTGCTAAGTTGATTTGTCCGCTATTGATTTTAGCGATTTCGAGCATACTGTTAAAAAGCGATAAGATGAGTTCGAGTTCATCATGACAGGCTGAAAACTGCTCTTGTTGAGACTCGGATAGATCTTTACTCGATAGAACCTCTTCCAGACGTAGCTTCAACCTTGCCATTGGTGTTCGCATGTCATGAGCAAGCCCCACGGTTAAAGACTTTAGCGTTGTCTCATTTTTCGCCATTTGCTCAATCATATAATTAAGATGAATCGCCAAGATATCGAATTCGTCATCTTTCTCTGAAACTGAAAGTTTGACTTCTCGCTCGCCACACAACACGCGGTTCATCGCGTGGTTTACCTTCTCTAATCGTTTTAGGATCAGCATTGAAAAGAATAAGGCGGTGCAGAGCATCACCGCGACAGGCATGATGATGCCAGAAAACACAATAGGTGCGAGAGACTCACGATGCGCTTCGACAACACTATGGTTAACGCCGATTTCTAATCGAAAATCATGGCCTAGTAAGATGTTGGTCTTCTCACTGGGTAAGGCCGCTATTGGATAGTACTGGGTGTTTAGTATCGGCTCCATCGGTTCGATTAATCGATAGTAAAATGGAGTCTCAGACGCTTGCTTAGCTTTCAAAAGGCTTTCAACGTTTGGTCTGCCTTGAGTTGCCGCAAAACTGAACTCTTGAATTTCATCGTTGAGTTGTTTCGTTAGTTGCTGGCGATGAAAGGTGTCTGAATCTACATATAGCTGACGTATGACGAAGGTGTTGGCTGCGGCAACCAGCACAAACATGCCAATAAGGGTTTTGAAGACGGATGAGCGGGAGAGGGTATAGTTATCGACGAAGGACATAACCTGCCCCTCTTACTGTATGAAGTAACCCGGTACATCCTGCTTCTTCAAGTTTACGTCTTAGATTAGCAACGTGGACATCGATCACGTTGGTCTTTGGGTCAAAATGGTAGCTCCAGATACTCTCAAACAAACGCATCCGAGACACTACTTGTTCGTTGTGTTCGATAAAATGTTGAATTAGTTGGAACTCCTTAGGCTGGAGCAGTAACTCTTGATTATTGCAGGTAAATTTATGTGCTTTAAGATCTATTTCTAAGCAGTCGTAGCTAAGAGTGTGAGAAGGAGGTAACGAGCGATGTGTTCGATTAATGATGATATCAACTCGAGCGATAAGCTCAGCGAGGGCGAATGGCTTAATAAGGTAGTCATCACTGCCTGCTTGCAATCCATCAACTCGGTCTTCGATGCTGTCCATTGCACTCAGAATGAGAACGGGTATGTTGTTATCTGTCGCTCTAATTGCCGACAGAACTTTCATTCCGTCAAGGTAGGGTAGCATTCGGTCAAGAATGATCAATTGATAGTCGCTGCTGAGCGCCATCATCAAGCCTTTTTTGCCATCCTCTGCCTGATCAACGGCATAGCCATGCTCTTGTAGCCCTTTTGATACAAAATCACGGGTGGTTTGGTCGTCTTCAATGATTAATATTTTCACAATAACCCTCCTTTGCCATAGCTAGGGGTTATCATAACGAATAAGGCTCTGATTTTAAGGAGAAAAATAAGGCTCGCGTGACTAATGCGAGCCATATCGGTTTAGGGGGTAAACCGAAAAACGTTTTAGATTAAGGAGTTACAGACTAACTCAGCACTTATTTAGTGCGCCTTAACGAAACATTAAGATTTGTTAATCTGGCACTTCAAACTAAACGTTTGATTATCCACGCATCATTGCGCAAGCGTATGCTGTGGTAAATGCTTGCTCTTGATACTGCTTTAAACCGGTATCTTTAAACTGAATGCCTAGCGGGTTTCGTTTTAGGCTCTCTTTGATAGCCGTTGGCGCCACAACTTCTACTTTCAAGTCGTCGATAAGCTGTATTGCAGCCTCTAACTTAAAACCGACAGCACCGCCTGCGAATTTACCTTTGGTTTGACGCTGACGAATGACGACTTTTTCAATCTTGTAATCTTCTATCAACTTGGCAAAAGAGAATTGGAATTTCTTCATCTCTTGTGTGTCGTTGGCATTACCAATGCTTAGTTTTGCTACTCGGCAATCTGGCAAATGAACGACACCATTTTCATGAGAAAGAAGACAAATGACCGCATCGTTACCTTTTAGCTCTACACCACAAATTTTCATGTTTTCACCTAGTTGTTTGTTAGCGGCGCCATTATATCGACCATTTGTGACTTATCGAGCTTTTTATGCATTGATTGTAGAGAGCAAGGTGAGGAAGGACAAAGAAGCCCAGTAAAAGCTGAGCTCCAGAGATTTACTTTGAAGCAGGATGTTATGGGCAGATCTTACCAAGTGCTGGTTCTTGAGTGATTGAATATTCATCGTCAAGAGAGTGGTAAACAATCGCATTCCAAACCTCACCGTTTTCGAGCTCAAATTCCACCGCGTAGTTCATTCCAGCAACAACTTGAGTGCGCACATCAGTGATCTGTTTTAGCGGAGAAGACGTGGTGATTTGCGTAAGAGCAAGAGCAACCGCTTTCTCTGCTTCAGGTGTAACCTCACCCGGAGGGTAGAAACCTCCAGGCATCGCTTCGCTATTACACATAGGGTCGTGTGGCATAGTAGAAATGTACTCTTGGTTTGTAGAAGTCGCTTGGTTGCAACCCGCTAGAACGGCTACTGAGGCTACTGACAGTAAGATAACTTTCTTCATGTTTACTCCAGGGCGTAATCATTATTGATTTGTTAATTGTTGATTGTTTATCTATATTCCACTTTTGATAGGCATTTTACTCATAAATGAACTTTTAAAGTCAGGATAATGCAATAAAAAAGCCGCTTTAGATAAAGCGGCAAGGCAGGTGGAGTGAAAAACGGTTAGCTATTGCCGCTTTCGCGATACTTGTATTGGTAATCAACATCGAGAACAGCTTTGTACTGAATGCTTCCTGGCGCACTGGCAAATTCTTCAATCTGTACTGTCATATCATTGAGTTTCACACTTGGGTAAACGACGTTATTCTGTGAAATATGCAACTTGTTCTTAAGTTGTGCTGGGTTCATTGCTTTCATCTCATCCATGAGGTCAAACGCGGCATCATAGGCTTGTTGCTTAGTTGAGTATGCGTCAGTGGTATAGCTTGTGTTTGATGATGTCGCATTCGTTGAAGCAAATACAGATGCACTCATTACTAACGAAGCTAATAGAATCACTTTTTTCATAATCTTTTCTCCTGATGGGTGACCTTCGAGAGAAATATTACGCCTATGGACGTAAGTGGTCTGTCAGCTTGTGTAAGATTAACGCTAGGTTTTGTAAAGCTTTCCTTTACGTTCGTAACCTGTTTATGACTAAGTAAACCTGCTGTCAGCGACTTGTGTGTTGAGCAAAGTGAGCGTCAGAGGTGAGGCTTTGCCGCCCTATAGTTTTTATATTCTCGTTGCGCTTATTATGATCGCCGTTAACTGTTTGTTTGAGCTAAGAACATACAAAAAGAGAGTAGATCTGGTATCGAAGTTGCTTGCGTTGTTGTTACAGACACGAGAGCGTAAAGTGTCTATGTTAAGAATAATGGTATCAGCAGTGAATTGCACAGGAACGAGCAATGAAAAAACTAGGTATACTATTTATCGTCTGTTTGGCTCTGGCTGGATGCAGTACTAAGTTTGTCTACAACAATATGGACTGGCTGTTACTTGAATATTTAGACGACTACGTTGAACTTAATGACTCCCAAGAAGAGATTGTCAGTCAAAAGGTTGCGGTACTCAGCGAGTGGCATCGTAAAGAAGAGATCCCGAATTATATCGAACACCTCGATGAGCTCATGGCAATCGATCCTAAAACCTTCACCATTGATCAACTTAAAGTTCAAGAAACCAAGTTTCAGCAGCACTCTCAGCGCCTTGTAGCGAGGATTGCGCCAGAACTTTACTCCATTGCAAGAGAGTTATCTAACGAGCAAGTAGAAGAGTTGATGAATAGCATTCGAGTTCGTCATACCAAGTACAAAAAGAAGTACCAAAAGCTTAACGACATTGAAATCAAAGCGCGTTATAGAGAGCGAATTGAAGATAATTTGGAAACTTGGATTGGAGGCCTCAGTAAGCAACAACAAGCTTTGTTGGATGATTGGGTAGCGGACTTGTATGTGACTTCCCATGATTGGATTCATCACCAAACAAAAATGCGTATTGAAATGAATACTCTATTATCGAATAGGCTTAATATGGCTAAGTTCCAGCCAGAGTTTCAACAATTAATGTTTAACCCCAACAGCTTCTATGCGCCTGAGCTTGAACAAAAAATTGATCACAACAAACAAGTTGCTAATCAGTATCTGGTTAAGGTCATTAACTCTATGAATTCAAAGCAGACGAAGCATTATCGAGAAGAGCTACAAGACTGGAAAGAACTTGCACTCGATATTCAGTAACTTACGCCACAAAAACAATAAAATGCGGTTTGTTTAACGGTTTGAGCAAGCTAGAGTAACAGATCCCTAACACAACCTTGTGATTACTATGGAATGGATTCTGTTATTTGGCGCGGGCGTTCTCGGAGGGATACTCAATAGCATTGCTGGTGGCGGGAGCTTTATCACTTTTCCAGCGCTAATGTTTGTGGGCATACCTCCTGTCGTTGCGAATGCCACCAATACTTTTGCCGCATGTGCGGGCTATATCAGCGGCACCTATGGGTTTAGGCACGACATCGCTGAGTCCAGTGGTGCTTTGAAGCGGACCATCATTCTTAGTCTTGTTGGCGGCGCACTTGGGGCTTATTTGCTTCTAAGTGTTTCAGAAAGCCAATTTCTAACGGCAATTCCTTGGTTACTGCTTTTTGCTACGTTACTGTTTCTGTTTGGTATCCAAATTAATCACTGGACAGCCAAGCTTTCTCGTTCGGCCTCACTTCATCCACTGTGGGCGGTAGTTTCTGTCTCAATGTTGCTTGTTGTCATCTCTGCATACGGTGGTTTCTTCAACGCAGGCTTAGGTGTTGTGGTTCTTAGCTATTTGGTACTAGCAGGGCATAGTGACATCAACCAAATGAATGGCCTAAAGCTGCTAATCTCTTCCTGTGTCTCTCTTATTGCGATAGTGGTGTTCGTGATTGATGGTTCGATAGACTGGGGGCGAGGCGGGGCAGTGATGTTGGGCACGCTATCTGGGGGCTATGTCGCGGCAAGAGTCTCTCGAAAAGTGGCGCAACACTATGTTAAAGGTTTTGTTGCCTTATCTAGCATTGCAATGACGCTGTACTTTTTCTTCGATGTGTATCTTTAAAGGCGTTTACCTACCATGAGTACTGTCACACTCATATCTATTTTGATGTCGATTTAGGTTAATTTAGCTTTCTAAAAGGCATAATAAAAGGGTCAAGAAAAGGCCAGTGTTTTGTCCTTCGAGGCCTTTTCCATTTGCGATTAGGAGGCTTTATGAGTAGAAAACTAGGCAGAGTCATGTCAAGTAGCCGCATGATTACCTTCGTTGCATTTCTAGCTGCAACATTTGCATGGATATTAAAGATGCCAGCCCTGTTTACTGTTTCTTTGCTTGCGCTTGTTGCTAGTGGTGTTCTCTATCTCAACGATAAACTCAAGCACCGAAAAGAAGAAAAGAGCGCCTGATGGCGCTCAGAGATGTAATTAGAAGAACCCTAACGGGTTAACATCGTAACTGATCAGTAGGTTCTTGGTGTTTTGGTAGTGATCGAGCATCATTTTGTGTGTCTCTCGGCCAATACCTGATTTCTTGTAGCCACCAAATGCTGCGTGAGCAGGGTAGGCGTGGTAACAGTTGACCCAGATTCGTCCCGCTTCTATGTTGCGACCCATTCGATACGCTAGGTTGGTATCGCGAGTCCAAACGCCTGCACCAAGACCGTATTCTGTATCGTTGGCAATCGCGAGCGCTTCTGCTTCATCTTTGAAACTTGTCACCGCAATGACAGGGCCAAAGATCTCTTCTTGGAAAACACGCATCTTGTTGTTGCCTTCAAGCAAAGTAGGCTGAATGTAGTAACCTGATTCAATGGCGTCAGTTTGCTGCGCAATCTCACCACCAAACACCACTTTCGCACCTTCTTGGCGGCCGATTTCAAGATAACTTAAAATCTTATCAAATTGTTCCTGAGAAGCCTGCGCGCCAACTTGCGTGTCAGTGTCAAGTGGGTTGCCTTGTTTGATAGTCTTCGCTCTTTCCGCCACTTTAGCGATGAACTTATCGTAGACAGATTCGTGGACTAAGACACGTGATGGACAGGTACATACTTCACCTTGGTTAAAGAACGCAAGCAAAGTCCCTTCGATACACTTATCAAGGTATTCATCTTCATGGTCAAAGATATCTGGGAAGTAGATGTTAGGCGATTTGCCACCTAGTTCAACCGTTGATGGAATGAGGCTTTCAGCGGCGCACTTCAGAATATGGTTACCAATTTCTGTCGAGCCTGTAAACGCGAGTTTGGCAATACGATTGCTGGTTGCGAGTGCTTGACCTGCTTCGCTACCAAAGCCGTTGACCACATTAACCACTCCGGCAGGAATGAGGTCACCGATTTTTTCCATCAATAGTAGGATTGAAGTAGGTGTCTGCTCTGCGGGTTTTAAGACGACACAACACCCTGCTGCAAGTGCAGGCGCTAGCTTCCATGCCGCCATTAGCATTGGGAAGTTCCAAGGGATGATTTGTCCAACTACACCAATCGGCTCAGGGAAGTGGTAACTTGCGGTATTAACGTCGAGCTCAGCGGCACTGCCTTCTTGAGCGCGGATACAGCCAGCAAAGTAACGGAAATGATCCACGACAAGCGGTAAATCCGCAGCCAGTGTTTCACGTACAGGCTTTCCGTTTTCCCATGTTTCTGCAACAGCAAGCTCTTCTAGGTTCTGCTCGATTCGGTCCGCGATTTTAAGCAGAATATTTGAACGTTCTGTTACGCTTGTTGCTGCCCAACTTGCTCGTACATTATGCGCTGCATCTAACGCGAGGTTAATATCCGCCTCACCAGAACGCGCAACTTTACAATAAGCTTGACCATTAACAGGCGAGGTGTTGTCAAAGTATTCACCTGATACAGGCTTCACCCACTCCCCCCCAATGAAATTGTCATAGTGGGTTTTGAAATTAACAACGGAACCTTGACTGCCTGGCTGTGCGTAAATCATATAAATATCCTTTTTATTTTCTCATTCAAGTATGTCTGAAGGACTCACACTCGGGTGAACACTTCTAATGGCACAGGTAGTTAACGCAAATCACAGACCAAATGTTAAAAACTTGTTGTAACTATTTTCTAGCGCTAGAGTATTCAAGGCTTAAAGAAAGATGTTTTAAACACAAAGTAGAGGAACGAGTTGTTAACAAATTGTTCAACTGTTCCAAATTGGTACAACTCAAGTGTTCAAAGTTGGAACAGGTATGGAACTTCAAACAACACAATCTGATGACTGGCTCGCCTCTTCTTGGCAAAGAAGCTCAAATGCAGGCTTAAGACAAATTAAAAAACCGGACGACATTAACGTTTCAAACGCTTTACTCAAGGAGCGACGTTACAATGCCCAAGGGGTTATTGAGGCGGTCAAGCAATGTGCATTGCCTCTGTTCAATCAAGTTTTGTCTCGTAGCGAAAGCCGCTTGATATTAACCGACTCTGAAGGTGTGATACTTGCAAGTTGGGGGCAGGAGAAGTTTCGAGAGAAGTTGATGTCAATCGCCCTCGAATCGGGCACCTGTTGGCAAGAGAAGTGGAAAGGCACCAATGCGATAGGAACCGCTCTTTTTGAACAAAAAGCGGTTTCCATTATCGGTGAACAGCACTTTATCAAACAGCACAGATTTATAAGTTGCTCTGCCAGTCCACTGTTCAACCATCTAGGCGAATTGGTTGGGATTCTTGATATTACGAGCGAACAAGCCAAACATGATGTGACAACGCAACTTTTGGTGCAAAACATGGTTCAGCTGGTTGAAAACTACATGCTAACCCAAATTCCAGAAGGATCACTGCAAATTAACTTGGCCCATAACGAATCGGTTTTAAAAAGTGGCTGGCAAGGGATAGTTATCGCGGATGAGAATGGTCATGTTGTGGCCCACAATCAAGTGGCGACCCAATTAATTGATCAGGCTTCTTTGGTGGGCGAGCATTTTGAGAACTTACTCCGACAACCTCTACAAAACCAGTTTGTTTTCGAAAAGAAAAGCATTGGCAAATCACCTTCCGCTAAGAAATGGATCAGCGCAGCCAGTGACTTGCATTATGGAGACGATAAGGTAGAGCAGGCTTGGCAGCAGGCCAACAAGGTCATGGGTTGCGGCATCAGTCTGTTGATTTTAGGTGAAACCGGGGTGGGAAAAGGTGAGTTTGTTAAAGCACTGCACAGGCACAGCAGTCGTCGTAGTGAGCCCTTGGTTACCGTGAACTGTGGTGCATTACCGAAAGATTTAATCGAGTCGGAGTTGTTTGGCCATGCCCCAGGTGCGTTTACTGGTGCTAACAAGCAAGGCTATAGTGGGCGTATAAGACAAGCCGATAAGGGGATCTTGTTCCTTGATGAGATAGGGGAGATGCCGCTTGAGGCTCAATGTCGCTTGTTATCGGTATTGCAAGATAAAGTCGTGATGCCGGTGGGATCTGCCCAATCACACCATGTTGATATTCAGGTTGTCGCGGCAACGCATCAAGATCTAAGTCTTTTGGTTTCTCAAGGTAAGTTCAGGCAAGACTTATATTATCGACTCAATGGATTGGTGGTGACGTTACCGTCTTTGTATGAACGCCAAGATAAGCTCGCCTTGATTCACGCTATTCACAACAAGTATCAGCAGAATAATCAAATGCTTTCGAGTGAGCTGACAAGCGCGCTGATGAATTATCGTTGGCCAGGTAATCTCAGAGAACTCGACAACCTAGTAAAAGTCGCGAGCTTAATCGCCAGTGATACCCACGAAATAGGCATAGAACATCTGCCCGCACATTTTTCACAGCCTTTGCAAGGTTTGCAGCCCAGTGCAAAAGATGATGAAGAGGTATCCGATCTAAAGTCGACGCTTAATGCCACCTTGATTGATACCTATCACACTCACAATGGCAATGTCAGCAAAGTATCTCGCGCGCTTGGCATTAGCCGTAATACGGTGTATCGCAAACTTAAAGCCTTAGGGCTAATGAAAGCTAAATGATATTTTGGTGCGAGATATCTGGATGATATAGCGGTTGAATAACATGACCTTCAGGATCTTTGCAGTGAAAGCTCCGAGCGCCATCACTATGATCGTGAGGCTCATCCAAGACTGGCACTCCTCGATCTAACATAAACTCGTACCAATGATGGAGTTCATCTTTGGTTCTGACGATAAAACCAAAATGATCGACGCTTATCGGTGAGCAAACTCGTTGAGACTGCGCACGTCCAAGGGACAAGTTATCACAGCCATTGGTCAGGTAAACCAGGTTATCGTTGGCTCTTCTTAGGATATTCATCCCCATAATTTCTGTGTAAAAAGCTTCACACTCCTCATATTTTTGAACAACCAGTGCGATATGTCTAATGCCGCTGAATGGTGTTGGTCTGTCCATACTTTATTCCTTTGTATATTATCCCTCTTGTCATTGTATACAATTAAACTGTTATGGTACAACTATGAGTAGAACCAAACTCAAGGAGGGTAAAGCCACCATGTACTCTATTATTGTGAGCAATCGAGTCAAACAGGGTCGTGAAGAAGACTACATATCTATAATGGGAAGAAATGCTTGTTGTTCAGTGGAGAATGAGGATGGTTGTATACAATTTGATGTATTGAAGGATATTAATGATCCTCAGCTGTTTCATTTGTACGAGACTTACCAAAACCAACAAGCGTTGGCGATACATAAGCAAACCCAGCACTATTTATTAAGTAGAGAGCAACTCGCTGATATAGTCATAGAGCAAACTGTACTGCGCGCTGATGTGTTGGCGACAAATTCTAAGAAAAGCTAGAAGGGAACAAGCAAATGATTTGGAAAGTTTACCTAAGTGGGGAAATACACACCGATTGGCGAGAGCGCATAATAGAAGGCGTAAGGAAGTTGGAACTGAATATAGAGTTCTACTCAGCGAATACTGACCATGAGTCAAGCGATGCGGCTGGAGATTTGTTACGACAGAACGAATCAGGCTTTTGGCGTGATCATCAGTCTTCTAAGGTCAATGCAATTCGCACATCCACTTTGATCAAACAATGTGATATTGGCGTAGTACGCTTCGGAGAAAAGTATCGTCAGTGGAATGCAGCGTTCGATGCGGGCATGCTATCGGCACTCGATAAGCCTTATATTACTTTACATGATGAGTCACTGATTCATCCTCTTAAAGAAGTCGACGCGGCGGCAATGGCATGGGCAGAATCACCAGAGCAGGTTGTTGAGCTGCTTAAGTACGTTGTTCAATCCAACTAGTTATTACGGCCATTCCGCTCACTATAAATACCACCTGCCTGGTGGTGTTTATAGTGAGAATTACGCTTATAGACCACATTGAACACATCGCGTTATAGCTACAAGTTTTAACCTGAAATCAATCATATTCGATTAAACTGTATTCATTCGCAATGCATGTCTTAAATATGATAATTTGGGGTTTTGTGTCTAATATATGAGAATGTGATAGTAAATATATATATTTACTAAAAACTGCGACTCATAAGAAATTAAATCGTGATTGTATTAATAAAAACGTAATGTTTTCTGAGTGAAATTTATACAAAATTAGAACTTATTTTGTTTATCAAAAATGAGACTTTACTTTCGTTGCTTATATAATTAAAAATAAACCCGCTTTTATTTCTGATATGAAAGTTATACGTAGAACATAATTGTTAAATAACTCAATAGCCCTAAGGTCTACGTCTTAGGAGTAGTAGCGTACCGAAATATGGACATGACCACGCAAAGTAAAGTTAAATTCGGAGAGGAAGAATCTAGTGCCCTCTATCGAATCATTGATGGATTTGTAATTATATTTTTCCTGCTTGCAGTATCCACAATATATTTAGGTGATTTTTCGAAAATTTATACTATTTCAGGTTTAGTATCAGCTTTGCTGTTTGTGTTTTTTGCCGAACAATCTGGTTTGTATAGATATAATGGTGTATTTGTTCAGCGCCATGAGTTTAAGAATATTGTCGGTGCATGGCTGCAAACACTGCTTGTACTATTGTTGTTTGCTTTCTTTACTAAATGGACAGAAGTCCATTCTAGAGTAGTTATCACCACTTGGATGCTTGCCACTCCCGCGCTGTTGATTTCCAGTCGACTTATTGGAAACTCTCTAATCCGTGCGCACTACAAAAAACACCAATATAAGCAAAAAGCGATAATTGTCGGTGTTTCAAATGCAGGTATTCGCTTGGCGCATGATATGGCAAATGACAAATCATCAAACCTTGATTTCGTAGGTTTTTATGATGACAGAGAGCCAAGCCGCCTTGCAAAGGACGGCCTCAGCAAGCCAATCTTGGGATCGATAAAAGACTCCGTCGAGAAAGCAAAAAAGCGCGAGATACGCCATGTTTATATTGCATTACCAATGGGTGAAGTGCAGCGAGTAAAAGACGTCGTGAAAATGTTTTCTGATACCACGGCACGTGTTTATCTGATACCCGACATTTATACCTATGAGCTTATGCAGGCACGTTGGCGCACGATTGGCAACAGCCCAACAATTAGTGTTCAAGATACTCCATTTTATGGTTTAGCCAGTGTTGTAAAACGCGCAGAAGATTTTCTTCTTGCGAGCATTATTACTTTTCTAATTAGCCCAATTTTATTGATGGTTGCAATTGGCGTTAAGTTGTCTGGTCCAGGTCCAATTATTTTTAAGCAAATGCGTTATGGGTTGGATGGGGCGGCTATTAAGGTTTGGAAGTTCCGCTCGATGAATTCCACGGATAATGGCAACGTTGTAAAGCAAGCAACGAAAAATGATCCAAGAGTGACCAAGTTTGGAGCATTTATTCGAAAAACGTCGCTAGATGAATTACCTCAGTTTATTAATGTTATTCAAGGTCGAATGTCAATTGTTGGGCCAAGACCACATGCAGTCGCACATAACGAAGAGTATCGACAAATAGTCGACAAATACATGCTACGCCACAAAGTAAAACCAGGAATCACTGGATTGGCTCAAATTAGTGGTTATCGAGGCGAAACGGACACAATAGAAAAAATGGAAAAGCGTGTGGAATATGATCTTAAGTATATTCAGAACTGGAGTTTAACACTCGATCTGAAAATCATATTTATGACTATTTTTAAAGGTTTTGTGGGTAAAGCCGCCTACTAGAGGATTAATGATGAACACAGTAAAGAAAGCATTGTCCGCTTTGGCACTTACTCTAACAGCATCTCACGTCTATGCCCAATTTGAGGGTAATGGCTATGTTACGCAATCAGGTTTAAAAATAATGCCTATTTTAGACAGCAGAATCGAACATAACGACAACGTTGGACGATATTCTGACGCAGAGTCTCCTGAGTCTTCAACAGTATTTGTCATTGAACCTGGGATTGCTTTTCAATCGGACCGCGCAGGAAATACCTACCAGATTGCATATCAAATCTCATCTGGTTTTTATACTGACAGTGGTGATGACAATTATGTTGACCACAAGATATCGACCAATAATTCTATTATTCTGAATAGCCGAAATGCACTTTCTCTAAATTATGCCTACCTATTTCTTCATGAAGAACGTGGTACAGGAATTCTCGCGGGTGACTCACTGTCTACAATCGCTTCAGGGCCAGTTGAATATGCTGTTAATGATGCAAGCATAGTACATGCTTTTGGGGCTGATGAAGCTAAAGGAAGAATCGAAACTACCGTACGCATGCAGGATAGGAAGTACCATAACTATCGTGATATCCAGGACACACGTTTTAGTCAAATTAGTACTCGTTTCAAGGACTACTTCGAGTATAGCGGTGGGGTGGCCTTTTATTGGCGTGCTTTTCCCGCGACGAGTTTACTGTTTGAAATAGATGCGTCTAAACGTGGTTATGATCTAAATGATCCTGTGACCAATAATTCGCAGGATAGTGTTGATATATTTTACCTAACTGGTGCGACGTGGGATATCACAGGTAAAACAACAGGTAAGCTAAGATTTGGTTTACAAGATAAGTCGTATGATGATGTGACTAAGAATGATTTTAGTGGCTTTAGTTGGGATTTAGAATTTGTTTGGGAACCGCTAAATTATTCAAAAGTCACTGTATCAGCTGCTCAGAGGGCAAGAGACCCTGATCAAGGTTCAAATTTTGTCGATGAGACGAGCTTTGACGGTAGTTGGAAGCATTATTGGTTGACTCATTTGTTTACTGAAACGTCACTTAGATTCATCTTCGATGATTATTCCGAGTCTTCGAGAACCGATGACCTATACAAAGTAGACCTGTCCATAGGCTACGAACTTAGAGATCACGTAGAGATTAACGCTGGCTGGCGATTAGAAGATAATGACTCTTCTGTTGTTGGTAATAGCTATGAGCAAAGCGTTATGTATTTTTCTGCCAACATGTTGTTTTAGTTGAGGAGTTTTGATGTCTTACTTTATTAAAGCTAGCTTGTTATTTTATATTTCTTTATCAGTCGTTCAAGCTAAATCCTTTGAAGATACTTATGTTATTGGTGCGGGAGATAAAATTCAGATCTCAGTTTATGGTGAGTCAGATTTATCTATTGACGAACTTTACATAAGTAACAGTGGGAAATTTGAATATCCCTACTTAGGTCAGTTAATTGCGTTGAACAAAACGCCTGAAAGTCTTAAAAATGAAATAATTAACGGCTTAAAAGACGATTATCTAATCTCGCCAAAAGTGAGGGTGAGCGTAGTAGGGTTTCGTAGTATTTACGTAAATGGTGAAGTAAAAAAACCCGGTGGATATGAGTATCAACCAGGACTTACAGTTGATAAAGCGATTGCATTAGCTGGTGGTTTTACAGATCGAGCTGCAAAAGACAAAGTTTACATTACTCAGTCAGGGTCTGAGGAGATAAAAAATAAAGTCAGACTATCAAAAAAGATTATGCCTGGCGACATCATCGTTATTGAACAGAGCTTCTTTTAACCCTAAGTTCATCACTCTTCATATTCGGACTACAATACAACATGTTAAGCCCTTCTCAATCTAACACTTACGAACAAGAACATTTGATCGATCTTGGTTATTTCTTCCATTTAATCAAAAAGCGGTGGCTTTCTATTTCCCTGTTTACTTTGCTGTGTACGGCAATTTCTGCCTTGGTGGCATTATCGATTACCCCAACTTACAAAGCCACCGCAACGTTACTTATAGAGTCAGCACCCAAGAATGCTATTTCCATTGAAGAGGTGGTTGGTATTGATACTAGAGCGGCAGAATATTACCTGACTCAATTTGAAATCCTCAAGTCAAATCAAGTCGCGCAACGTGTTATCGACAAGTTACAGTTAGCGCAAGTGGCAGAGTTTAATCCAAGCGTCCTTCCATCAGAGCCTAGCTTTTTTGACGGGATCGTTGACGACATAAAAAGTCACCCCCTAATCTTCCCATACTTTGCTAGTCACGAACCACAAGCCATTGATTTATCAGCGGCTGAAGACGCGATTAACCGTAACGTACTCAAAGCGTTTAAAGAGAAGCTATCAATATCTCCGATTCGAAAAACTCAGTTGGTTAATATCTCATTTGAATCTCAAGATCCTAAACTTGCCGCTCAAGTTGCGAACGAAGTTGGACAAGCTTTTATCGAAAATAATCTAGAATCGAAACTTCTCGCGACTGAGCAAGCGACTGGTTGGATCAATGTTCGATTGGCTGAACTAAAACAGAAATTGGATGAGTCTGAACAAGCATTGCTAAGTTTTTTGCAGCGACAAGAGCTGATTGATAACAGCGGTATCGTGTCGCTCACCAGTTCGGAGCTATCTAACCTTACCGATAGAATCTCTAAAGCAACAGAGAGACGCATAGAAACCCAAGCAATTTACAACTCGCTGAAAGATAATACAAAAGCTGATGCAACTACCCTCGCATCTATTTCACTTATCTCCAATCATCCGCAAATTCGTGATATTCGACTCGCAGAGTCGAATGCAGAAAAGCAAGTCAGCGAACTGGCAAAACGCTATGGCCCAAAGCATGACAAAATGATCCAAGCCAACGCGCAGTTAAAATCAGTTCAGCAAAGTGCCAATCGTTTGATTCAAAAGCTTGTGAATGGAATAGAGAAAGAACTCACGAGTGCTAAGCAGCAAGAATTCTTGCTTAAACAAGAGCTACTAAATAAAAAAGAAGAGTTTCAGGCACTAAGCGTCGTTAAACGTGAATACGACACACTGAAACGTGATGTTGACACTAATGCTAAGCTGTACGATTTATTCCTCACTCGCCAAAAAGAAACCTCTGCCACGAGTGACTTTAGCGCAGCTAACGCTCGTTTTAGTGACTACGCATTAACTCCTGAGTTTCCGCACAAACCGAACCGCAAGTTAATCGTTGCTTTAGTGCTAGTTGCGAGTGCAGGTTTTGCCGTTGTTTTAGTTATCCTGCTTGATGCATTCAACAATACGATTGAATCTGCACGCGATTTTGAAAACAAACTCGGTCTTTTACCAACGGGTACTCTGCCTTTCATAAAAGATCGTCGTTACAAAAAGGCACCTATTGATGCGAAGGTATTCGATGATGAGAAATTCCGAATATATCAAGAATCGGTTGATTCAGTAAGGACTTCATTAAATTTAAGCCTGTTCAATAAACAGCGTAAACTGTTGGCAGTATCGTCCGCGGTGCCGGGAGAAGGCAAAACGACCACTGCAGTAAACTTAGCCAACTCATTCGCAAAGTTAGAAAAAGTATTGTTGATTGATTGTGACTTGAGAAAACCATCGGTTGCGCACCGCTTTGGGTTTTCTCCAAGCAAACCGGGTTTATCCAATATTTTACTGATGAACACTCCTATTGAAGAGTGTATTCATTGTGTCGAGGGGAGAAGCTTAGATATTCTGACTGCGGGTATGTTGGCACCAAATTCTCAAGAACTATTGAGCAGCGATGCATTTGACAAACTAGTTACTTACCTAGCTAGTAAATATGATCGCATCATCTTCGATACACCACCAATTTTGCCGGTTAAAGATGCGTTTATTGTGGGTAAGCTAACGGAAGGAATTTTGTTAGTACTTAAAGCAAACAGCACCAGTAAATCTGTCTACAAACACACCATGACGCTATTTACCAAGCACGAAATTGCCATTGATGGAGTGGTGTTGAATCAGGTGCCCGCGCCGAAAAAAGGAGCTCATACTTATTCGGAATATGCACAACAAAGATAAACACACCCTAATAATTTTCATTTACAATTAATTTGAGTTAGACGATGAGTAATATAAATAAAGATCTTAAACTGGCCATTATTGGTCTCGGCTATGTTGGCCTACCTTTAGCGGTAGAGTTTGGTAAAAAGCGTGACGTGATAGGTTTTGACATTAACCAACCACGTATTGACGAGTTGAATACTGGGGTCGACAGTACGTTAGAAGTTGAGCCTGAATTATTAGCTGAAGCGCAAGGCTTAGTATTCACTTGTGATGTCGAGAAGCTAAAAGAAGCTAATACTTATTTAGTAACTGTACCAACACCAATCGATGATGCGAAAAAGCCAGATCTCACGCCTTTGATCAAAGCCAGCGAAATGATAGGAAAGGTATTGAAAAAAGGCGATATCGTCATTTATGAATCAACAGTGTACCCAGGCGCAACGGAAGAAGATTGTGTACCAGTGCTAGAAGCAGTATCTGGTTTAACTTTTAACCAAGATTTCTTTGCAGGTTACAGCCCTGAGCGAATTAACCCTGGTGATAAAGAGCACCGTGTCACCAATATCCTTAAGGTAACCTCAGGTTCAAACTCTGAGATTGCAGCTATTGTTGATAGTTTATACAACGAGGTAATTGAAGCGGGTACGCACAAGGCAAGCTCAATTCGCGTCGCAGAGGCGGCGAAGGTCATAGAAAATACGCAGCGTGACGTAAACATCGCGTTGATTAATGAGTTATCACTGATTTTTAATAAGATGGGTATTGATACCCTTGAAGTATTGGAAGCTGCTGGTACCAAGTGGAACTTCTTACCTTTCCGTCCAGGCTTGGTTGGCGGCCACTGTATTGGCGTTGACCCGTACTACTTGACTCACAAAGCAGAGTCTATCGGTTATCACCCAGAAATGATACTAGCGGGTCGTCGCTTGAATGATAACATGGGCCGCTACGTGGTGAGCCAGCTGGTGAAAGCGATGCTAGGCAAAAAAATTCACGTAAATGATGCCAACGTGTTACTGATGGGCTTAACTTTTAAAGAGAACTGTCCAGACCTACGTAATACAAAAGTGGTTGATATTATCAGCGAGTTGGCAGAGTACGGTATCAACGTAGACGTGTATGATCCTTGGGTATCGGCTGAAGAAGCAGAGCACGAGTACGGCATTACGCCAATCAAAGAGCCTGTGGCAGGTAAATATGACGGCGTGATTGTAGCGGTGGCTCACAATGAGTTTAAAGCCATGAGTGAGGAAGAGCTGAAAGCGTTACAAAAGGAAAGCGCGGTAATATACGACCTTAAGTACGTATTACCAAAAGCCCTAACGGACTTAAGACTGTAATATGAATCTGCGTCGTTTACCTGAGCTAGATGCTCTTAGAGGAATTGCGGCTTTAATGGTGGTGTTATACCACTTTTTTATCCGTCACGAACAAATATACCCAACCGGTAATACTCCCCTTACTTTTTTTGAAGTAGGAGAGTATGGCGTTCATGTTTTCTTTGGCATCAGTGGTTTTGTTATTGCCTGGAGCTTGGTCAGGATAAACGACGCGACAGACTTTTGTATTGCAAGAGCAGCACGGCTTTATCCGCCTTATGCTGTTGCTGTTCTAGTTACTTTTTCGGCTGTGAGCCTATTCGGGCTACCAGGTCGTGAAGTATCGATTTTAGATGCGCTACTCAACTTAACTTTGTTTCATCAATACTTGTCGATACCCTCTGTAGATGGGGTATATTGGACCTTGCTCATTGAAGCTCAGTTTTATTTTTGGGTTACAATGATCTTGCTTGTTAATGAAAATTTGAACCTATTTCGTTGTTTTAGCTTGATTTTTATTCTCGGTGCAGCACTAAATTTGGCTCTGCCAGAGTTCATTGTTTCTAAGATAATTAGCAAGTTATTTTTTATTTCTTATCTAGCCTATTTCTTAGTTGGCATGTTCTTTTTTGATATCTATAAGTCTAAAAAGCTTAATACGGTTAACCTCGCTCTTTTAGTAGTCTGTGCGGGGTTGCAAGCTCTATTACATGAAATAGCTGTGTTTATGTTCGTTTCTTTTGTCTTTCTACTCCTAGTTTTTGATAAGTTGAAAGTAGTCAATCAAGGTATCTTTCTCTGGTTAGGCAGTATTTCATACTCTCTTTACCTTACCCATCAAAACCTTGGCTATATCATTATTAATAAGCTAATAGTTGTTGGCATAAACTACTACCTTACAGTAGCTTTAGCTATTTTATTGACGCTAATAGTAGCCCACGTTTTATATAAGTGTATTGAAGGGCCTGGGAGAACATTGATGAAGTCTGCATTGGAGCAAGCACGAGCTAACCTAAGGCTTAAGTCCGGCAGAGAAGCCTCATGCCAAAAGTGAATTCTATGTATGTTAAACTAGCCAAGTTATTTGGCGGTGTAGCAATTGCTCAAGCTATTGTGTTTTTAGCAACTCCTATTCTTGCTAAATTATATGGGCCGGAAAGTTTTGGCCTTTTCGGCACCTTTTTTACCATCTCGTCTCTTCTTGCCATTATTTTTTCACTTCGAGTAGACTTAGTCATTTCGAAATCTCAAGATAGTTGCGATGTGGAACAAGCTCTGTCAATATTCCTTCTTGGCTTAGTATTTTTCCTACCAGCTTGCTTGTTGATAGCACAATTTTATAGCTACCTTATTTCTCCAATTTCACTATCTCTTGTATTATATTGTGTTGTTGGCGGAATAGTTTTCGCATTCTTTAACTTGTCATATGCGTTTCTGGTTTATCAAGAATGTTACACTGCTATCGCAAAACAAAAAGTTATGCGAGCGCTTATTACTGTTGCTATACAGTTTACTCTTGTGGCTTATCTTCAGGAAGGTTTGATTGTCGGTACCTTGGTGAGTTACCTCGTTACATCTTTGATTTTTTGGAATGTTAAGCCTTATGTACGAAAGCTTGAATTTACGGTTCAACAAATAAGTTCAGCGTATAAGAATCACAAAGAAATTATAAAGTTTAACACCTTGAGTGATGTTGCTAATTTCGTTTCCCAGCAACTGCCGATGTTTATAGCAATGACCTTAGGCAGTAGTGTCGTTGCGCCATATTTTTTGGCTGAAAGGTTAGTCAGAACTCCTATTTACCTTATTGCTCAGTCTGTGCGTCCCATGATCATGAGGCAGTTGGTAGCCGCGAGTAATATTTCTCAATCTTACTTTAGAATTGTCGCAAAGCTCGTTGTATTAGCTATATCGTTAACTGTCATTGCTTATGTCGCCATCTACCTTCTATTTAAATATTTTAACTTCCCAGGGTGGCAAAACTTAGATTTGTACTTATACCTAATTACTGCCTGGGCAATGGCTTCACTAGTTAATACAGCCACAACTCCTTTTTTAACAATTATAAAGAAATCTTCTGTCTTATTTAAGCTAGAAGTTTCTGCGTTAACCATTAAGGCCGGGGGCGTCTTCTTGTTCTATTTTTATGATTTTACCTTCGTTCAATTTATTTTTTTATTTAGTGGCTTCAGCGTTTTTTGGTACTGTGTGATTTTTGTTGTTTGCTTTTCTAAGGGAAGAGCTATGCCGAATATTAAAGTAGAAGAGGCAGTATGATGGAGGTTAAGAAAAGTTGGCTTATATATACATTTTTTGTATTTAGCGCCCTATTTTTTTCTCGCAGTTTTACATTTATGTTTGAGAGAGAGGAAGGTATAGGGTCTAGTTCATCTTTTCAGCTTATTGCTTTGCTGGTATACATACTTTCAAGTTATATCTTAATTAATAGTGCTCGTATCCAACAGTTTATTTATGAGTCTCGCTATATACTTGGCTTGATTACCCTTATGTTCCTATCGGTACTTTGGTCCGATTTGCCGAATAAGACATTTTCTCGAAGTATTGCTATGTTAGGAACTTTGATCTTCTCTTACGCAATTTATAAAACCCTTTCAGTAAAGCAATTCGTAAATCTACTTCTTGTCGTATTCGGTACCGGAGCATTTATATCTCTTTTTTTAGCTTTATTTGTTCCAGCTTTAGGCATTCACGCAGGCGAAACCTCAATTGACCATATTGGCCTGTGGAAAGGAGTTTATGGTTTTAAAAATCACTTAGGACGCTTTATGGTGATTTTAATTTTTTGTGTTTTGTCTTTGTTTTTAATTAATAAGCGATTGACTCTAGTTCAGGTAGCTACCTTTCTAGCCGCATTTGTTTGTACTGTAAAAGCAGGTTCGTCTACAGCATTTATGCTATTACTGCTATGCCCGTTTATTTTGTTTTTTAGCCTTTTTGTTAAAAATAGAAGTGTTAAAAGTGGACTGAAGGTTGTTGCTATTTTACTCTTCTTTATGGGCCTGGTCTTCGCCATTTTTGTATTACCTTGGATTGTAACTGAAGTTTTTCAAAAAGATATGACAGGTTCTGGTAGAACGCTAGTTTGGGAAGCTTTATTCAATGCATCTCAAAGACCCTGGATTGGTCATGGTTTTGGTGGGGTCTTCTGGGGTGAATATAATAGTGCTTATTATCTTTTGGATGAGGACTATTACAATTTAGGGCACGCTCATAATGGCATTGTCGATATTTGGCTAGAGCTCGGCTATATCGGTACTTCTTTTTACTTGTTTCTTAATTTTAAAGTTATCTATCAAGGCTTTAAAAGAACGGTGCTTGAAGGGGACGAATTTTCCTCTCTCTTCTTTATTACTACTTTATTTATTGTGCTCTATACCTTAAGTGGCGGTGGATTTGTAAAACAAAATAATATGATGTGGGTGTTGTTTTGTGTCAGCTGGTTTTACTTACATGGTGAAAGGAATCAAACGTGAAAATAGCTTTTTTGCTTAATAGTTTGGCGATTGGCGGAAGTGAAAGAAAAATTGTCAATTTGGCTAATCGGATATCCGAAAAAGGTTGGGATGTAAGTGTAATGTATGTTTCTGGTTCGAATGAATTGGAAGTGAATCTTGATGACTCGATTACAGTAATAAAACTACGTGAGGTTAATGATAGCTTCTACTCAGGTATTAACTCGGCTTGTGATTTCCTAATAGATAAAGGTATTGAAACAGTATTTACCGTTAATATGTATCCTTTGTTATACGCTATCAAAGCCAAGGTAAAACGAGGTAATAAGCTGCGTTTTGTTTCTCTTACAAATACGACGCAGTTTGAAACAGTAAAAAAAGAGTTACAGATGTTGGTTTATCGGAGCGCACTCTTTTTTGCTGATCATATTGCCTTTGGTGCGGAAGCACAAAAGCTGCTTTGGCAGAAAAAGTATAAGCTTGGCAAAATGCCAGCGAGCATTTTGTACAACGGCGTTGATACCGAAAAGTTTTGCCGCAACTTTTCGCTCGAACAACACGCTTCTTTGTTACAGGAGGAGCTGCAATTAGCAAAATTCGATTTCGTTTTTTGTACAGTAGCCCAGCTACGAATTGAAAAGCGGCATCAAGATATCATCGAAGCTTGTGCGAAATTGAAATCTCACGATATTAATGTAGCGTGTATGTTTGTAGGAGCAGGAACCCCTAGCTACCAACAAACCCTTCGCGCTTTGGCAGAGCAGCATGACGTAACCGAAAACATTATATTTATTGGCCAAGTTGATGATTGTCGTCCCTATTTGGTCGCGAGCGATGCTTTTCTGCTAGCCTCGGAAAGTGAAACCTTTTCCAATGCAGCGCTAGAGGCTATGGCATTGTCACTGCCAGTATTGATGTCTGATGTTGGAGGCGCGCCTGAAATGGTAGAACAGGGAAGTAATGGTTATCTATTTGAAGCTTTAAACCCCGGTGCTATGGCGCAACAAATGCGACAATTAATATCTGAAACTGAAAAACAAGGTTTAGGGCAAAATGCGCGCAAAAGGGTCGAAAGAGATTTCTCAGACCAAGCTATGGTAAAAAACTATATGGATGTTGCTCAACATGTCTAATAAATACATTGTCATGATCGGCAGCGAACTGACGAGCCCTGGTGGCATTTCAGCCGTTGCTACTACCTATAAAAAAAGTGGCCTCTTTGAACAAGCGAAGGTGAAGTACCTTGCCTCATACGATAAGCCAAATAAACTTTCTATGTTAGTGAAGTTTTTCATTTGTTATATGCAACTTTTTAGAATGCTGATGCTGAAAAAAGTTGTCTGTGTTCACGTACATTCTGCTTCTAGAGGTAGTTTTTGGCGGAAAACAGTTTTATTGCAATTAGCTAGATTTTTTGGTGTCAAAACCATTTTCCACTTACATAGTGGCGAATTCAAAAACTACTATGAGTCATGTTCGCCAAAAATTAAAAAATATATTTCAGATTTTCTTTCCCAAGTTGATATTGTGATCGCTTTGACTGAATCTTGGAAGCAAGTTGTTCTCGAGATATCACCGCGGGCAAGAGTTGAAGTGGTATACAATCCTGTGGAGGAAATCGCTGGTGACTATCAAAAACTTAACAATCAAATATTATTTTTAGGCCGCCTACGGGACACAAAAGGTTTATTTGAGTTAATCGATGCCTGTGCCAAGTTGAAGCAACAGGGAACTGAGTTTGAACTTGTGCTTGCAGGAGATGGTGATATTGAAGACATTCGTCAACTCTGCGCTGCTAAAGGGTTAGCAGATGTTGTCAAGTTACCTGGTTGGGTTGATGGTAAAGCGAAGGAAAGACTGTTGCTAGAATCTGATATTTTTGTCTTACCGTCATATTTTGAAGGTTTGCCTATAGGAATATTAGAAGCTATGGCGAATAAGGTTGCAGTGATTGCAACGGATGTCGGCGGTATCCCTGACGTTTTAACATCGGGCCAAGAGGGTTTACTGGTAAAAGCTAAAGATACAAATGAGTTAGCTGAGGCTATAAAAGAGCTGCTACAGAACTCAGAGCTGAAAAATAGATACATTAATAATGCTTACCATAGGGCCAGCCAGCAATTTACCAGCCAATCAGTTAATGCTGCCTTAATAAGCTTGTATGCACAGGAACAATCATGATGAAGACAAAAAAAATTCTTGCTGTAGCTTCTGGTGGGGGACACTGGGTGCAGCTTAGAAGGTTACAAAAAGCTTTCTCTGGCCATAACCAAGTGTATGTAACTGTGAAACCTGATTATCAAGCTGACACTCCTGAGGGCGCTAAATTTTATACTGTGCGAGATGCGACACGCTGGGACAAGATCGGGTTGATTCAATTGTTGTTGCAACTCATTGTTATTGTCTTCAAAGAGCGTCCTGATATCGTTATATCAACGGGAGCCGCTCCAGGCTATTTTGCGCTAAGGCTTGGCCGCTTATTAGGAGCAAAGACTATTTGGATCGACAGTATTGCCAACGTCGAGAAAATTTCTTTGTCTGGAGAAAAGGTTTCGAAACATGTTGATCACTGCTTAACTCAGTGGCAACACTTAGATGGTCGAGGTTTTAAGTTTAAAGGTAATTGTTTATGATTTTTGCAACAGTGGGCTCTCAAATGCCCTTTGATCGCATGGTTAAAGTTATTGATGAGTGGGCGCAAGTCACTCAGCGCAGTAATATTGTTGCGCAAGTAGGTAATACTAAAACTCAGTTTCAAAACCTAAGCTGCCATGATGGCTTTACGCCTAGTCAATACCAACAAAAGATTGAACAAGCTGAGGTAGTGATAGGTCATGCAGGTATGGGTACGATATTAACTTGCTTAGAGTTGGGTAAACCATTAATCATTATGGCTCGAGAAGGCGCTAGGCAGGAAACTCGTAACGATCACCAAATAGCGACTAAAGATTGGGTTAAAGACTGGCAGCATGTGCTTGAATTCGACTCTGTTGAGACCTTAGAGCAAGCTTATCAAGCTGCACTGAAAATGGGTAACTTGCTTACTTGTAACCAGTATTCAGAAAGCGAGTTGGTCGAATTTTTGAGTGATGTTATTAACAGTTAATTTAGGATTTGGTCATGGATTACCAAGAATATAAGACTCTGTTAGCTGCCGACTTATATCGCATTGAGGGAAAATCTGGCTTTAATGCAGGGTTAAAAGAATACTTTATCGGAGAGGGCTGGAAGTATATTTTCCATTTTCGTACTTGCCAGTTTTTAAAACAACGGAAGATTCTGAAGGTATTTCTTTATCCTTTGTTCCGACTTAAATTAAGACAAGTCGGCTTTAAGTTAGGGATCTCTATCCCAGTTACTACTCAAATAGGCCCAGGCTTATACATTGGTCATTTCGGTGGGATTATTGTTAATAGTCGTGTAAAAATTGGGCGTAACGTTAATCTTTCGCAAGGAGTAACGATAGGTACAAGTAATCGAGGTAAGAGCGCTGGAACTCCTACTATTGGCGATAATGTTTATTTAGGTCCGGGCTGCAAAGTATTTGGCAAAGTCAGTATCGCCAATAACGCCGTAATTGGCGCAAATGCCACGGTAAACTTCGATGTTAAAACGTGCGCTGTTGTGGCTCCGACCGCCGGGCGAATTATTTCTTACAAAGGATCTTCGGGTATAGTAAATTATCAAGTATCAGGTTAATTGAGCTTTATATTCAAACATCTCCCATACTGACTCGTATCCCATAGTTTTGCAGTAACTGATGATATTGCTTACTTGTATATTGATAGGCTCTGTTGACTTCGTTTTGATGAGGTTAAATTTAATTCTTTTCTTTTTCGAATAAGGCTAAAACTTTTTAGAATGACCTATGTTACATATTTGGTTTTTTTGTTGATTTTATTAAAAATAAGCCCTATAGTAATTCCGCCTTTTTAGTAACAGGCAGCACGTGAAAAAGCCAAACCTGATGTGAGTCAGGGACGGAAAACTAACAGGTCTTAAGGTGCCAACCTATAAGACGGCTGGGTTACCACACATTTAAATGGTATTAAATGTGAGGGCAATAGAGATGATCCTATTTTTCAGTAGGATTCACCCCATCTATCGCAGCACTCAATTAATTTTGAGACCTCCAATGTAATTAACTTTAATTTTTAAATTGAGTTTGGAGATAAAAATGGCGAACAACTACGTTACAGATACTCACGTAATCGGCTCAGAAACTTCTGATTTCTTAATCGGCACCCGCGGCAGTGACTACATCAATGGTTCTGGCGGTGCTGATATAGTTTTCGGTGGTCGCGGTGATGACTTCCTTAATGGTGGCGATCAATCTGATTTTGTATCTGGTGGTCTAGGTAACGACCGCATCTTCGGTGGTGAAGGTAATGATCTGGTAACCGGTGGCCGCGGTGATGACTATGTACTTGGTGGTGCAGGCGATGACATCGTACGTGGCGGTCGTGGTGACGACATCCTATCAGGTGGTGAAGGTAATGATTCACTTGTAGGTGGTCGCGGTGAAGACATCCTCGTTGGTGGTGAAGGTAACGACAAACTATGGGGCGGTGCTGATGATGACCAACTTTATGGTCAAGTTGGCGACGACGTACTAAAAGGCGGCAAAGGTAACGATACTCTTGTTGGCGGCGAAGGCATGGACGCACTACTTGGCGGCGCAGGTAATGATACACTTATCGCAACTGAAGACGACGTGCTTTTCAACGGTGGCCAAGACTTCGACACACTAACAGTGCTAGACGCAGATGGCGACATGCAAGTCTCTGTTGACCTAACAACAAACAATGCAGGTATCGAAGCATTAATAGGCGAATCAGGTGTTTCTACTACTGCGAAAATCAGCCTAGATAAAATTCTTCACAACTCACAAGACGACGGCGACGTGAATACAGTTGATATTGACAACACTTTCATAGCGGTAGGTATTGATGAGCTAGTTATCTCAGCTTCTAACGGCTTTAAAAACGGAATGGGTGACGTCGCTGCTCAAGTAACAGACATCTCTGGCGCAGAAGAAGAAGCTTACCTTTCTCTGGCTGGAGTAAAAGCTTCTGTAGACTTAGTACAATACAGCTTCGAGAAAAATGGCGAAGTGGTAAACGTAATCACTGACGCAGCACTTGTACCTGATGCAAGCGTTGATTTAGATATCGCATAATTGAGATTCTGACTGAGCAAATAGAGTGCTTACTGGCACTCTATTTTTTTAATAAAATTATGCAAAATCCATCATTAAGTGTAATCAACACAAATCTAAAAAAGTCCCTCATTTTTGCTCTTGCTTGTAGCTTCTTTACTAGTATGTTGCTGCTTGCCGTTCCCCTCTACTCATTACAAGTATTTGACAGGGTGATGAACTCACGCAGTGAAGACACGCTTCTAATGCTGTGCATTATTGCGCTTTGGCTAACACTTATGTACAGCATACTAGACTGGGTAAAAAACAGAGTACTGCTACAAACATCTTTAGAGTGGTCGAGTACTATTAAGCAACTGTTAACTGTAAAAATACTTGAATCCGCTGATTTAGAAGGCAAAAACTTAAAGAGTCAAGCCCTCAACAGCATAGATAAGTTTTCTAACTTCGTTGCTCAAGGCCTCAGTCCATTGTTTGAATTGCCTTGGTCGCCCCTGCTCATCGTTATTCTAGCATTAATCCACCCCTTGTTTGGTGTTATCTCCTTGATTGCTGCTATATGTTTACTTATCGTTGCATTTGTTAACTTCACAAATAAACCAAAGCAACTCAATCAGCAGCACCTCAAACTGACAGCGATTACAGAGTATAGCCAAGAAATTAAAACCTTAGGTATGCTTGATATCATCACCAAAGCTTTACTGGAAAGTGAGCAACAGGAAAACCAAGAGTTAAATAAACATGCGAGCAAAGAATATAACCTACTTGCAATAGCTCGTTTTATACGACTTGCCGCGCAAATCATTATTATTGCGGTTGGCGCATATCTCGTACTCAACGGTGAAACTTCCGTCGGTGCTTTAATCGCTTCGAGTATGATATTTGGACGTACTATTGGTCCGTTTGAACAGGCCGTTACCCAAGCTAAAAATTGGTTGAGTTGCTATCGTTTGTGGTTAGATATGTCCAAACTCAACAAAACATTTGAAAAGGTAGTTGAGCCCGATTGTGACTTGGTTCAACCTTCCGGCAAGCTGACGCTCGCCGGGGTAATGCTCACCTACCCTAACTCTAATATCCCTTTTTTGCATGGCATTAACTTAAACTTTTCTCCTGGAGATTCAGCTGCAATAGTTGGTGCCCAAGGAGCAGGAAAGTCTACATTACTTGCACTAATCGCAGGTCACTATCAACCTAACCTAGGGAAAATAAGGTTAGACTCTGCAGCATTTGAACAGTGGTCCAGTGAAGTACTGGGGGCACACCTTGGCTTTTATTCAAGTAAGTCAGCACTTCTAAAGACTTCCGTATTTAATAACATCTCGCGATTTAAAGCAGATGAAGCAGCCAGCTTCAAAGCCTGTGAGCGCGTTGGTATGCACCAAACAATACTTAGCTGGCCAAAAGGTTACGACTCAATTATTGGCGTCGATATTCACCCCTCGGATGGCGAGGTGCAAAAGCTACTACTAGCGCGTGCTATTTTTGACGAACCAGCTGTGCTTATTCTGGATGAACCTGACAGTTTTCAGGACTCAGCGGGTGAAAGACTAATCAGCGAGATGATCAAAGAACGTTGTAGAAAAAATAAAACGACCTTGTTTACTACTAACCGCTCTGGCCTATTGGGCGCAGCTAACCGCGTTGTAGTACTCAATAAAGGCTCCATAGAAAGAGATCAGTCTGCAGCACAAATCTGCAACTCCGCCAATTCTAAAAAAATAAAGAATGAGAATCGAGCATGAGTTTAAATAATTTTAAAACTATTGGCTTATGTACAATATTTTTTGGCTTCTTTGGTTTTTTTAGCTGGGCAGCTTTATCCCCCCTGCACAGCGCTGCAATTGCGCCAGGCTTAATAGTCGTTGAAGGGAAAAAGCAAGAAGTTCAACATTATGATGGCGGTATTATAAAAAAAATTCACGTCAAAGAGAGTGATACAATAGCGGCTAATCAATTACTGATAGAGCTAGATGGAACTAAAGCTAACAGTAATTACTCTCAGTTAAAATTGCAGTACTACTACGAGTTAGCCAAAATCGATCGATTAAAGTCTGAGCTAGCTCTGAAAGACTCCATAGACTTTAGTGATGAGACCCTACAAATATCACAGGATAACCGCCAAATACTTACCAACCAAAAGTTGCTATTTCAACAACGTAAACAAGCATTAGAAGGGAGCCTTAAGGTTCTCAAAGAGCGTATTAATCAAGCTGAAAAACAAGCTGAGTCATATACTCACCGGGTAAAGTCAGAACAGGAATCCTTGGCGTTATTGCAAAAGCAAATAAACATGATTGCGAGCTTGTTAGAAAAAGGCTTTGCCGCTCGCAACCAATACTTAGAGATGGAGTCTAAGAAACAAGCCATTCTCGGTCGATTAGGCGAATATCAATCAAAAGAGGCAGAAGCTAGGTTGTTAATAGTGGAGACAGAACAAGAGTTATTAAATAACAAAGTTGACTTCTTAACCAAGGTAAGTGATGAGATTCAGTTATTAGAGATTAAACTCGCACAGATAAAACAAGCACTTACTGAGTCTAAAAACATTTTGTCTCGCACAAAAATTTACAGCCCTATTGCTGGTAAAATTGTGGATTTAAATATTAATACAATAGGAGCGGTCATCTCTCCAGGCAAAACTATTGTAGGAATCATCCCAACAGAGGGAAACTTTATTGTTGAAGGGAGACTTAATCCTAAAGACATAGACGAAGTCAGACTTGGTCAAACAGCCATGGTAAGACTATCATCCTATGACATTAGAAAAGTTAGCCCAATTTCGGCTATTGTCATAGAAATATCACCAGATCTCATTAAAAATCAAAATGATGAAACCAGTTACTATCGAATAAAGGTAAAGTTAGACCCGTTGGTTATCAAACAAAGGTCCGAGATTTCGTTGTACCCAGGCATGCCCGCAGAAATCATGATTTTGTTACAAGAAAGAACTACCTTAGATTATTTACTTAACCCAGTACTAGATAGTATGAACAAAGGTATGCGGGAATCTTAATATTTTGCAAGCAAAGGTTCGAAGTAATAACATCACCTAATTTTTGTTTAACAACAAACTACACCTGAAAAATGATAAAAAAGACATTTAAAAGCAATGTATTAGCCATTTCTTCAGCGCTGTTCTGCTCTAGCCTCACCGCCAGCGGCGTGATGATGGAAGATAATCTGCTACCTGCCGAAAACCTAGATCTTGTCCCGACCTTTTCTTCTTTAGGTATTACGCTAAAAAGAGGCGACTTATTAGGCACTGAACCTCTAGTTATTGAATATCAACACTTTGGCGGTAATGAGTGGCTAACAGGACCTGAGCTATGGTTCGATCACCGCATAGACGAATTCAAAACGTCCTTGGTTAACTTGGATGACAATACACGCTACCAGTTACGGATCAAAAACGGCAAAACTATAATAGCAGCTCAAGAGTTTAGGACTTGGTCAGAAAACTTTCCTATTGGCAAAGAAATTGTTTTGCCAGAGTACAGCGATGAACCTTTGGTTATCGAGGAATCTGGCACTGAAAATGGCTATATCTTAGTTCGCCCAGCTACAGGGAAGCGAGCAGTCATTAATACTAAAAATCGTTACGCAAATAATATAGTCATCAACGGCTCATATGTTATTGTCCGTGGCGTCACCGTAAAACGCGCCTCTGAATCGGCTATCGTTATATCACCAAAAGATTGGTCCAGCCAACAATCTAGTGTCGTGATTGAGAACAGTGACATATCTCAGTGGGGGGGGCATAACCAATGTGGAGAGGGTTATACCTGCCCTTATGGCGTAAACCTTCAAGCTGGTGTTTTTGCGACTGGTCATCATTTACAACAGAACTTGACTAAGGTGGTAATTCAAAACAACCGCATCTACAACCCTGCAACAACTTCAAACAATTGGCGTCAATGGAACCCAGAAAGCGGTAAGCACCCTTCAGGCCCCCAAGGCATTACCCTATTTGAAACCAATGGCCAACATGTCATCAGATATAATGAGATTTTCTCTAACAACGGTAATAAATTTAATGATGCCCTTGGAGGTAAAGGCAACTTTTCTCAAAATGGTTTTTTAAATAAAGACAGTGATGTTTATGGCAACATAGTATCAGATGCGTGGGATGACGGTATTGAGCTTGAGGGAGCGATGAAAAATGTACGTGTTTGGAATAATATTATTACAGATACTTACAATAGTTTAGCGACTGCTAATGTCTCCCAAGGTCCACTTTACATTTGGAAGAACATCAGTGGTAAAAACATGATAACGGATAACGACTCCAAAGGTGCTTTTCTCAAAACGGGTGCAAATCAAGATTCTGAAAAAGTGAATGGCCAATGGGGCGGACGTATTTATGTTTACCACAATACCGTATTGCAACCTTTGGCCGATAATAGTGCACGTTTAGGTGCTCATGAAGGAATTGTTGATTCAGGTGGTGGCATGGATAATCTAGTTTCCAAAAATAATATAATTGAAGTGTCAAACCACTACAGCAAGGCAATTAGAGATGTCTCGCTATCGGCAACAAATACTTTTCATAACGACCTTTTGTTCGGAGAAGTCGTAGCTGGTAACCGTTCATTGGTAGACAGCATAGCGGCTAAACCTGAGTACCGCGCTAATCCAACCCAAAATATTGGCTCAATAAATGCGCTGCGCTTTGGCGATTATCGTTTAACAGATACATCCCCAGGTGCTAAAGAAGCTAGACCAATTGTTGGCTTCACCCCTGTTGATACACAGTTAGATGTAGGTGCGCAGCAGCCATACGAAACTCAACTACAATTCGGCAACCGCTAGAGTCTGTTCCAGTCCAGATAAAATAGCCAGAGATTACTGAATTTTTTAGCAATTTTGGCTCGTATTGCTGCTTATAACACGGACACTTGGTTGAAAATGCGTGTGTAAGAATTGAACAATATAAAACTACTTCAACTAGATGCGACAAGTTAGAAAGAAATTATGCCAGCATGTTACCGCTGGCATTTGTGATAATATGGTTACCGATGTATTAGTGAGCAAAATACGTACAACAAAGATCAACACGCCCTAGGCAATGTACCAAGGCATCGCAATGCTAATGCCTTCCATAATGCGGATCTTAGGGTCAAAGCCTATCATTGATTGCGCTTTGCTGATGTCTGCTTGAGAATGCCGTACGTCACCCGCTCTAAAATCACGGTAAACCGGCTCGTTTTGATAGATTACATTATTGTCGGCTAAGGCTTTTTTAATCGCCTGATATAGTTCGTTTAGCGTGGTTCTGTCGCCTAAAGCCACATTAAAAACTTCGTTTTTGTCTAACTCGGCCACTGCGGATAAAATATTGGCTTGTACCACATTATCAATGAAACAAAAATCGCGGCTGGTTTCACCGTCCCCGTTTATAAACACATCTTCGCCGTTAATCATGGCGTCAGTCCATTTTGGGATTACCGCAGCATAAGCACCATTAGGATCTTGGCGTGGGCCAAAGACGTTAAAGTAGCGTAGGCCGACAGATTTGAATTGATATGCTTTCATAAATACGTCGGCGTAGAGTTCATTAACGTATTTGGTCACCGCATAAGGAGAGAGCGGGTTACCTATGTTCTGTTCTACTTTTGGTAACGCAGGGTGATCTCCATAAGTAGAGCTAGAAGCCGCAAACACAAAACCGCTTACATTGGCATCTTTAGCTACGGTCAACATATTAAGCATGCCACTAATATTCACACCGTTGGTAGTTATTGGATCATTCAAAGAGCGTGGGACAGAGCCCAATGCGGCTTGATGCAATACATAATCAACGCCTTCGACGACCTGCTTACAAGTGGCCACATCGCGAATATCACCTTCAACGAAAGTAAAACGCTGCCATTGCTCTGCTGACACTTTTATTTTTACTTCATCTAAATTTTTTCTATAACCCGTGGCAAAATTATCTAAGCCGACTACAACTTGATCGAGTTTTAATAAGGACTCAAGAATATTTGAGCCAATGAACCCCGCCACACCTGTCACTAGCCAAGTTTTAGGTTGCTGCTTAAGGCTTATGCAAACTTCAGAATAATTTTTCATGGAATTCCCTTTAGGCAATATCGAGTAAACATTACTAGATCAAGTCATGCAATGTATGATTTCATCTATTACAAGGTTGTGACAGGAAGAAAAATACGGGGAGCAAACGCAATCTTTTCAGACATCCTTGTTTGAGATGAAAAAATGTTAAGGGACATAATTTTATGTCTTGTATATATATTATCAAGTGCTAAAAATTGCTTTTTTTACGAAAAGCCTACGTTCTTATTTTTGCGTCATTATTTTTAAGCCCCAATGGGGCAGGGTGAGATCGTGAACGTTTTCTAGTCAAGACAATGATAGATTTGACGATAACATTTAGCTGCAATCATATACTCCCATTTAAGGACCGCATAATACCTATTGACCATTTAAGAGTATATTTTCAAACGATTACTGACCAACGCTGAGGTACATCAGTTACCTATCCCCTCTGGCAGGATAGTAGTCACTGTAAAAAATAACTAGTATAGGCGGTAAAGAGTAGACCTTGTCTCGTATTCCAGCAGAAAAATGTATCAGGTGTCAGCGAATTTAGCATAAACCGATGTCAATAGTTCGTGCGTGATTAGTTACGAGGTTACAATGGACCGAGTAGAAACAACGTTTGATTGTTCTGTGGGCTTAGGTAATATGAGTCAAACATTAACTTACTGAAGATAAAAATTTCATAGTGAACTTTCGCAACACGTTGGTTGTTGATTGTGTTTCTAAGATTGCCAATATACGAATATTGTCCACTGGCAATTTGGCCGACAAGTTTTCCATATGCTCCAGAACAAGATACCTTTAGAAATTATATTTATTTTGTCATGAAAAAATTAGCTTTGTTTACTTACGTTACAGTAACTTTATATGTTCTCACAGTTGGAATGGTCGTGCTTTATCAGAGCATGTACCGAAGTGCAGCAGAGTTACAATTGGAAAACCTTACTCACAATGTAGCTAATGCCGATGGAATCAAATTAACGATATCACTTTCAGATGAATTGTCTCATTTCCCGCTCCCAACAGCCTACGATTTAGACTTGAGCGCAACCCTATATGGATGGGAAGATTACTTATCTCAAGAGAAAAAATATATTGAATTGAGAACAAGCTTAAGAGAGAAAAGCGCGAAGCTTCGTCCAACCTGGGCACCAAATCACGTAGAGCGCTCTAAGTTATCTCGCGAGCTCGGCAATGGTATGGAGAAGGAGAAGTTGGATTTAGCTCTTTTGTTTGGTCCTTATAATTCACAGGCAATAATACAACACATCGATTTTACGTTTTCACATTGGGAAGATGTAAGTCGCGAATTTCAAATCAAAGCTGCTACTCAATTAGTAGGTGTGATCTATCGGAAAGAGTATCGCGCCGATTTGAATAATATGATCTCTTTTTCACGTGGAAAGGAAAGAATGTGTAATTTGCTTATGTTCAACAATCTGACGATAGAGTCTTGTAAGTAATATTAGGTAGTTTAGAGAAGCCGTTTTTAATTGGAGCTACTCACTAATAGCCGTTAATTCTAAAAAAAGAGACAGAAAGTTACTTAAGAACCGTGTTAACGATGTATCAACCTTGCTAGAATTTATAGTTAATGAGCTGAAAATTTAATTCAAGGAATTTAAATGAAATTGCGACTCTTAATGGCTGCGTTAGCAGTATCTGCAAATGTCGTGGCAGGTGAGGCAAGTCTAGATAGTACGCTTCTAGAATCGTTGGGAGATGTACCTGATGAACAAACTATTCAGTCTGCATTTTTAGCAAATCCAGAACAGGTTTTAGACGTACTGACTGCACTGCTATCGAACCAAGTCGTAGATCCTCAAACCGCTATTACCCAGGCATTGACTGTTTCACCAGAACTTGTAGATGAAATCGTTGAGATTGCACGTCAAGCTGGCGTGAGCAACGAAATTATTACAACGTCAGCATTGTTAGCAGGACTCGACCCTACGGTAGTTGCTGAAGCAACTGCTGCGGGTATCCAAACTGCTTCTTCTATTGCGCCTCCAGCAGCACCTGCGGTTGGATCTGACGGCGGTGGTGGTAGTGCAGTAGTCTCTCCTAACTAAACACTTTTGCATATTCTAGAGGGCCCGGCTTGTCCGGGCTTTTATTTATCTCATGAAAAACTTAGAACAATTTGTCTTCTATTCCTTTCTGATTCTAATAGTTTGGCTACCTATTCCTTTAGGTAGCAATCGAGATTGGGCATGGGCTATTGCAGAACTTTGGGTCGCAGCGCAGAGCCTGATATTGGTTATCGCATACCGAGGAGTGCTTCCTTTTGGAGCACTACGTTCATACAAAGTGTTGTTGTTAGGATTGTTAGGCTTTCAAATATGGGTATTGTTACAGACAATTCCTTGGCCCCTTGATTGGCTGGCATTATTTTCCGAAAAAACAGCGTATATCTACAGTTTGGTGGATGCAGAAGTTGGTTTTCTCTCTTTAGACTCTAGAATGAGCCAAGTGTCTTTGGTTAAAGGAGTTACTTATCTTTTGTTTGCAGTAAATGCGGCGTTTTTAGTCAACTCTAGCCAGCGCTTAAAGCTTGTCGCTTTATCATTAGTCGTCAGTGGAACATTTCAGGCATTTTATGGAGCTACAGCAGTTTTATTAAATGTGCACGAGAGTCTTGTCTTTGGCTTGCCTGAAAAAGACATCGCAACTGGCTCCTTTGTATATAAAAACCATTTAGCAAACTACCTAATGATCGCGCTATGTATTGGTATAGGGTTGATTGTGACACAACTTCACGTTAGTAAATCAGGCTCTTGGCATATTCGAACCAAACGAATTCTTGAGGGAGTGATGAGCCCCAAAATGCTCGTTCGACTGTGTTTGATTATTATGGTTATCGCATTGGTCATGACTCGCTCAAGGATGGGTAATACCGCGTTTTTTGTAGCTACTACGCTGGGTGGAGCAATTGCATTGCTTATCTATAAACAGAAACCTAGAGCATTAACGGCTTTGGTAGTTAGTGTGATTGCGATAGATACTATTGTTGTTGGAGCGTTGTTTGGTTTGGAAAAGGTTAAGCAACGAATAGTAGAAACTTCACTGGAAGTTGAATCGCGTGATCAAGTAGTAATATGGTCACTGGACATTATTCGTGACTTCCCGGTTTTCGGTACGGGCATGGGTAGTTTCTACGCAGTTTTTCCAATGTACTCAAAATCTGACATTGGATTCTATGACCATGCACACAATGATTATATACAGTTCATAGTAGAAGCTGGACTGCCTGCCACACTTTTACTCGGTTGCATTGTACTCTATTCATTTTTGCGCTGTATTAATACCATTCGAACTCGAAATAGCAGAACGATGAAGGGTCTTGCCTTAGGTTCAATGATGGCTATTATCGGTATGTTGATCCATATTAGCGTTGATTTTAACTTACAGCCAATGGCTAATGCGCTGACGTTTATTTTGGTCTTGTTTATAGCTAATGCTACAGCGACACTACCTGCGATAGGGACTTCAACCGCTCAAATTAAGTCTGCAGAAAGACCACAGAGAAAGGGAAAGGTTGTTAATGATTAGCCGAGTTCTTATTGTATGTTCCGGTAACATATGTCGCTCTCCACTTGCTGAAGTAATTTTTAAGCGCGAGTTACCTCAAATTGAGTTTGATTCGGCTGGTTTATTAGTAGAACAAAGTGGTTTGCATGACTACTCTGCGGCTCGCTATTCTCAAAAAGTGGCTGACCTCCATAATTTAGATCTATCTTGTCATCGGGCTAAGCAATTGAATAGAGAACTGGCTGAGTGGAGTGACCTGATTTTAGTGATGGAGCATGATCATATCAATCGGCTTTCGGATATTGTACCGGGAGCTCGCGCAAAAACACTTCTAATTGGTCAATGGATTGGTGTCGGTGAAGTAGCAGATCCTATCAATAAGGGCTATGCAGAATTTGTCGATTGCTACGCCACCTTAGAAAGGGCCGTAGATTCGTGGAGAACTCGATTAGCTATATAACTACCTATACCTTGAAACGATCATTCCGAATAAACCAATCAATCTGCTTAGGCACGAATGATGAGTAGATCATACTGGTGTGGCTGTTTCTAATCTCGATATGGTCAGTCATCCCTTCTATCTTAGTCTCTTCTACTGTTACCGTGCCGTCTGACATCATTTTGTTGTCCATTAAAAGCAACGAGCGAGCGCCAAGTGGAAGAGTACCAGCAATACAACCAAGCTTTTGCGGAAGAGTCCAACTTCCTTCATGTTGAGCAAGACCAAAGTCAGGGGAGTTACCTAAAATAACACTCATGCCGAGCTCTTGGATACGAGTAACAATGGATGCGCCTTGCATTGGAGAGCCTATGGTCACAACGTGTGAAACAACACCTTGATTTGGCTGGCGAGATTGCAGGTAATGCTTAATGATCAGACCACCTAAACTGTGCCCAACGAGAACGTTAGGCATAGTATCGGATAAAGCGTTATCGATAGAGGTAAATACTTGTTGTTCATCGATCGCAACGCTGTTGTAAGAGAGTATCTTAGTTCGGTAACCAAGCTCCCTGAGTTTGTGGCTTAGTGGTTGCATCACCATTCCATGCATGTAAAGCCCATGTAAGATAATGATTTTCATATAATTCCCCACAACCGCTAATACAGAGAATCTAACCATATTTTCTGACAAAATCACCTACTTTCTGACAAGTTTGTGCAGCTAACCAAGATGATCAAATAAATCACTTAACCAGTTATTCAAGTGGCTAATGTGGGCTTAGGTCTATGGCAGCATGGTGAATTTCAAACGTATATTTTTCCATGAGAGTAGGGCACTACATCGCCGGCAACAACGACATTTTGTTGTGAAACATGGCAATAGACAATGCCGCCGCGCTTGGATGCTTGGTATGCTTTCAAATTGTTCTTGTTGAGCCTATCAAACCAAAATGGAGCCAATCCAGCATGAATGGAACCTGTCACAGGATCTTCATCCCCACCATTGGCAGGCCAAAAATAACGGGAAATAAAGTCATACTCTTTACTTTTTGCTGTTACAACCACGTCATATGGGGCTAGACGTTTAAGGAAATCACTTTTGGTTTTTAAATCATAAACATCTTGTTCATTGTCATAGATAGCAAAATAAGCTTGCGGGCTTTTTAGCACCTCGACCGGAGGGATAGACAAGCCTTCTAGCAGATCTGAAGGGGGATTAATGGCTTGCGGCTTTCTAAGTGGAAACGTCATCAAAATACGACCACTAAGGTCTTTATCGACAACTAACGGACCAACAAAGCGAGTTTCAAATGTAATGCTGTCTCCCGCATCAAAGTGGGAAAATAGGACATAGGCGGAGACTAAAGTGGCATGGCCGCAAAAATCAACTTCACAAAGAGGAGAAAACCAGCGAATTTCATAGTGATCGACATCTATAGGCTTAATAAACGCCGTTTCCGATAAGTTGTTTTCGGCGGCAATATCAAGCATTAAATCATCGCTAAGCCAATCATTGACCGGAATAACTGCAGCGGAGTTTCCCTTAAACCTTTGAGTTGTAAAGGCATCGCAAACGAACATCTCGAATTCCATCATCTTTCCCTTGGTTGTGGAGATTTTATAAATGATATGAATTATTGCGCTTAGTTACCATTGTTGGTTGGGATTGGAGGAGAGTTGCGACTCGCTTCAACTGAAAGCATACTGAGTCGACATACTCTCCGATAATTAAAAGTGAGCATTGTATATGTTACAGTGTCACGAACGTGTTGAAAAAGAGGTGTTATTTAAAGTTAACTAGAGAGTCTCTATTAAGATCGTGGATATTTTTAGCTCCCGTTAACGTCATAGCTACACGCATTTCTTTCTCGTATAGGTCTAGAAGGTTTTCAACACCAGCTTGACCTTGCGCTGCCAAAGCATAAATAAATGAGCGACCCAGAAGGGTACAATCGGCGCCGAGTGCAAGCATTCGGACGACATCAAGGCCGGTTCTAATACCTGAGTCGACAAAGATTTTAAGGTCACCTTTCACTGCGTCTGCGATAGTAGGCAGAGCTTTTGCGGTTGAAAGCACGCCATCTAATTGTCGACCACCGTGATTCGATACCACAATGCCATCCGCACCAAAACTTACCGCATCTTTGGCATCTTGCTCATCAAGAATTCCTTTGATAACCATTGGGCCATCCCAAAATTCGCGAATCCATTCAAGGTCTTTCCACGAAATAGAAGGGTCAAAATTGTCGCCAAGCCAGCCAATGTAGTCCTCAAGCTTGGTTGGCTCTCCACGATAAGTCGAAATGTTACCTAGGTCATGTGGCTTGCCAAATAAGCCGACATCGAAAGCCCAGCTTGGGTGACGCATCGCTTGGAACACACGGCGCGCAGCTGCGTTAGGACCACTCATACCAGAGTGCATGTCTCGGTAGCGAGCTCCCGGTACTGGCATATCAACGGTAAAAACAAGCGTTGTCACGCCGGCAGCTTTAGCACGCTCAAGCACATTCTTCATAAAGCCACGATCTTTAAGTACATACAGTTGAAACCACATTGGGCGCTCAATCGCAGGAACGACTTCTTCAATCGGGCAAACTGACACTGTAGACATAGTGAATGGAATGCCTTTGTTTTCCGCTGCTTTGGCTGCCTGAACTTCACCTCTTCGTGCATACATTCCAGTGAGCCCAACAGGTGCAAGTGCAATTGGCATCGCAAACTTTTCGCCAAAGATCTCTGTTTCTAGACTTAGATCTTCCATATTGTTTAGTACGCGTTGTTTAAGCGCGATGTCTGCGAGATCTTCGGTGTTTTTTCTCAAGGTATGTTCACCGTAAGAACCGCCATCAATGTAGTGAAAAAGGAACGGAGGAAGCTTCGCTTTTGCAGCGGCACGATAGTCAGTAGAAGCAGAGATAATCATAAAGTCATTCCTAATAGAGTTTTTAGTGCCTTTCTATGAAGGTTTAGTATGGTCGATATCGTAAAAGGGAGGCGTTAATACCCACGTTTTTGCTATCGTTTTCACGTTAGCAGGGGGCTTGTCAGGGGTTAGAGTATTAACGCCTCAAGGGAAATTCTTTTAGTTCATTAACGCGTCAGTAATCTGCAAGCCATAGATAGCGACTAGGCCAATGATGCCCGTTACAACTAAGTAGTAAATGGTAGGGATAATGGTCTTACGCAGCGTTGCCCCTTCGCGTCCAAGCAGTCCAACGGTGGCAGATGCAGCAACCACATTGTGGATAGCGATCATGTTACCGGCAGCAGCACCGACAGCTTGTAGCGCAACAACCACGGCACTCGATATGGTCAGTGTTTGAGCCACTTCGAACTGAAACTGGCTAAACATCATGTTTGACACTGTGTTAGAGCCCGCAATGAAGGCGCCAAGCGCACCTACAGTCGCACTAAGTGCTGGGAATGCCTCACCCACTAAGCCAGCAGCAAAGTTAGCTGTCGTGACTGGCATACTTGCTAGATCAGCTCCGTTGATGCCTGAGTTGATGAAGATACGAACCATAGGGATAGTAAACACCAAGACAAATCCTGCGCCAATCAGTGTTTTACTTGATTCACCAAATGCTTTCGCAAGTGGTGTAATGCTGCGCGATTGAAGTAATACCGCTACTAAAGCAACAAACACTAGAATACCGCCTGGTAGGTACAATGGTTGGATTGCAGTACTGATACCGGCTTCACCAAGGATATTGCTAAATGAAAGGCTAACGCTACGTAGCATCGCTTTGAATTCTGAACTTACACGGCTAGCGACAAGTACAACAGCAAGTAGTACATATGGAAGCCAAGCCAAAGCCATGTTCATTGGTTTAGTTTTAGAGTCGTCTAAATCAATCTTTAGCGAGCCCAACCATTCTGCCGGCCATTTGTTTTCTTCTTCAAAGTCCCACGTTGACTTAGGGACTAAGAAGCCACGTTTAGCCGCTGAAACAACAATGGACAGACCAACTAAACCTCCGATGAGTGAAGGGAACTCTGCACCAAGGAAGACGCCTGTTAACGCATATGGGATAGTGAAAGAGAGGCCAGCGAATATCGCGAATGGTAGGATATCTAGCCCTTCAGTCCAGCTTCTGTTCTTGCCGAAGAATCGAGTCAACATCATCGCCATTAGTACAGGGATTAACGTACCTACACAGGCGTGAATTAAAGCAACGCTCGATGTGATTTGCTGTAGGTAAGCATCCCACGTTGAACCATTAGCGATAAGCGCTTCGCCAATGTTGTGAGTGTCTAACCCTTTGTTAACGCCCACGATAATAGGTGTACCCACCGCGCCGAAAGAGACAGGTGTTGACTGAATCATCATTCCCATCAATACAGCCGCAAGTGCTGGGAAACCGATGGCGACAAGTAGCGGCGCGGCAATGGCTGCTGGCGTACCAAAACCGGAAGCGCCTTCAATGAATGAACCAAAACACCAAGCGATAATAATCGCCTGAACACGTCTATCTGGAGAGATGTTGGTAAATCCGTTTCTAATCGTTGAGATTGCGCCAGTGTGTTTTAAAGTGTTAAGTAAGAAGATGGCACCAAACACAATCCATAGTACGGAGACGGTGATCCCGAGTCCCTGAAATACAGAAGCAAGCACTCGTGTCGTTGACATATCCCATGCGAATAGAGCGATGACAACAGTTAAACCAAATGCGACGGGCATCGCGCGTTTTGCAGGCCAGTTTAGGCCGACGAGGAGTATGGCAGCCACCACTATTGGTGAGAAAGCCACGAGGGCAAGTAATGTTTCACTCATTGGTACGTCCTTTACATTCTTCAATCAGGGCTCTTGAGAGTCTCTTAGATTTTATAATTGTGATGTTATTGTTAATTTGGGGTGAATTTACCCCTTTATTTTTTATTGATACAGGGAAATAATGAAAATAATTAATTCCAAAAATGACATAATCTATGCGTGCAGATGACTTAATCCTGTTTTCTCAAGTCGTGGAAATGGGCAGTTTTAGCAAAGTGGCTGAGGCAAATAACCTTACAAACTCGGTAGTTAGCAAGAGAATTGCCCGATTAGAGGAAGAGATCGGTGTTCAGCTATTATATCGTACAACGCGCAAATTAACGTTAACAGAAGCGGGGAAAGCGTTAACGCATGGTGCCAAAAATGTGAAGCAAGCCGCTCAAGAGGCTATGGACGCTGTTTCAGGGTTTGGTGAGAATGTGAGCGGCCATATCAAGATGTCTGTCCCTACCATTTCAGGTGATCTCATATTGGCCGATGCTGTCGCTGAATTTTGCAACTCTCATCCAGGGTTAACGGTCGATATGTCTTTAGACAATCGATTTGTCGACCTCGTGGAAGGGGGGTACGATTTGGTTATTAGAACAGGCTATCTAGAAGATTCGAGCTTGATCGCAAGGCACATTTTGGATTCCCAATGGGTAGTGTGCGCGTCGCCTTCTTATATCGCCAGAAATGGCAAACCGATAGAGCCACAAGACTTAGCAAAGCATAACTGTCTTCAGTATGCCTATCAAACCACGGGTGCGAGCGAATGGGAGTTTAAAGCAGAGCAGGGGAACTATATCGTCAAAGTGACGGGATCCTTTTCGACCGATAACGCAACCGCGTTGAGAAAAGCCGCCTTGGGTGGCCATGGAATCGCGTATGTTCCGAGATGTTTGGTCTATCACGACATACGAAATGGTCAGCTGGTGGATTTGTTTCCCGAGCAGGTTGGCAAACGGCTTGGGATCTATGCTGTGTACCCATTTACCAGGCAACCACCGAACAAAGTAAAATTACTGATTGAACATATTCGAGCGCGGTATTTGGCGATTTCTCACTACTTCTAGCCAGTTCAACATCAGCTCAGCAAAAGAGAAACAAAAAAGCCGACGCTTCCATGCGTCGGCTTTAGGGTCGGCGGCCAAACCGAACTTACGTAAGTTTAGGCAGCTTCTGTAGATTCTTCCAAATCAAATGAGGCAGCGATAAGCTTCTTGGTGTAATCGCTCTTCGGGCTATGGAATATTTCATCAGCAGTGCCTTGTTCCATCACTTCGCCTTTTTGCATCACAAGCACGCGGTCTGATAGGGCTTTTACAACACTTAAATCATGGCTAATGAATAAGAAGCCGATGTTGTGCCTCTTCTGAAGATCCTTAAGCAGATCAATAACCGTTAACTGGACAGATCGATCAAGTGCTGATGTAGGCTCGTCTAGCAAGATGAACGATGGCTCAAGAATCAGGGCTCGCGCGATGGCGATACGCTGACGCTGACCTCCGGAGAATTCGTGCGGGTAGCGGTTGATAGAGTGCGGATCTAGACGCACCTCTTCAAGTGCTTTTCGCGCTCTTGCCATACGTTCAGAGCGTGTCAGTTGAGGTTGATGCACGGTTAGCGCTTCCGTGATGATATCGCCCACTGTCATACGTGGAGATAGCGACCCATAAGGGTCTTGGAACACCATCTGAATATCTTTTTTCAGTTCAAAGCGTTGCTTGTCAGACAGTTGGCTGATGTCTTGGCCTTTGAACTGGATGTGGCCAGTCGAAGGAAGTAACCCAATCAGAGCTCGGCCTAGGGTTGATTTGCCGGAGCCAGATTCGCCTACAATGCCTAAGGTTTCACCTTGTTTTAGCTCCAATGAGATCCCTTTAACCGCTTCAAAATATTGGTTACGGTTAGGTAAGAAGTGAGATTTAATTAAGAACTTTACGCGAATATCATCAGCTTTGAGCAGAGCAGGGGCATCTTCTTCTATAGGGTCTTTGCTGCCACTAGGTATGGAGTTGATCAGCATTTGCGTATACTCATGTTTCGGCTGGGCAAACAACTCGTCACACTGACCTTTTTCTACCACGTCACCTTTACACATTACGATGACTCGATCAGCGAGATGTTTTACAACACCGAGGTCATGAGTGATGAACAGAATAGACATGCCCATCTTTGCTTGAATCTCTTTAATAAGGTTCAGCACCTCAGCTTGAACTGTCACGTCTAGAGCTGTCGTTGGTTCATCGGCGATGAGAATATCGGGTTCATTGATCAGTGCCATCGCGATCATGATGCGTTGTAATTGACCACCGGAAAACTCGTGAGGGTACTTGGTGTAAGCTTGCTGAGGGTTTGGTAGGTGGACCAAATCGAATAGGTCGAGCACTTTTTGTTTCGCCTGAGATCGAGTCACACTTCGGTGACACATGATGGCCTCAGCGACTTGAATTCCAACGCGCATAAATGGATTGAGAGAGGTCATTGGCTCTTGGAATATCATCCCGATGCGATCACCACGAATGCCTTGCATGGTTTTCTCGGATTTATCCAATAGCTCTTCATTTTCAAACTCAATGCTTGATTGAGAATGAACAATCGCATTATTTGGTAGGAGCTGCATCAAGGCGTTGGTTGATACTGATTTTCCACTACCAGATTCACCAACGATAGCAAGCGTTTCACCTTTTAGCAGATCGAAACTGACATCTTTTACCGCGTCAACAATTCCATCGTTGGTGGTAAAACTTACGGAAAGGTTTCGAACCTTAAGAATAGGCGTCTGTGACATTGTACATCCTTATTTAATTTATAGTGTGTGAGCTTTCCATAGCAGAGTTGTATTGCTTGAGCGTCGAAAAGTAGTGGTGAGCTTTTTGTACATGTTCAAATTCGAGCATCCACTGTGCACTACGTTGAGCACTACAAAAAGCGCCCATATGACGCAATAAATCCTCACACTGATTTTGTATGACATGTTGAGTAGCTTGAACTAAATCGAAAGACTCAATCGAGACAAACTGGAGTTGTGCATAGGTTTGATTTAGCAGGTCGAATGCCTGTTGGTGCTGACCCATCTTGTTCAGAATCTCTGATTGAGAAACGGCAGCATCGCGTAACCCTGTGACTAAGCAGCTAAATTGGCAGGGCTTTGTCTCATTATCCATCAGTGCATCTTGCAGATGAGAAGGCAAGTGGCTTAGCACAAGTTCATATAGGTAATGTGCTTCAGGCCAGTGTCCTTGTTCTAGCAATTGCTCTGCTTTTAGATAATGTGTCCAGCATTGCTGCAAATCCATGTCCAAATACTCCGCTCTCAAAATGTTATGCCTATTTAAATGCAATTCATTACCCAATGCAAATAATTATCATTTAATTGATGTTTAATTTGATACGAATGATTAAAAAGTGAGCGGTTAAACGTGATTTGGCTGTAAGTCACTAAAACTTAAACAAATCTAGCCTAAACTAGCTTTATGAGAACAATAACTACAAGGATAGAGTGATGACCATTCAAAGACTTGAAGCGAATCAGCTATACCTATCAGCTGAGCTAGAAAAACTACAAAGCAAGTCGACAAAAGAGTTGGCGCCTATCGATGAGATTGTCGGGCAGGAGCGTGCTCAGAAAGCCGTCGAGTTTGCTATGTCGATTAAAGAGAAGGGATACAACATCTACGCAATTGGCCAAAATGGGTTGGGCAAGCGTACGATGATTTTGCGCTATTTGAATCGTCATCAACATGACGAAGCGGCATTGTTTGATTGGTGCTATGTCGCGAATTTTGAAGATATTCGAACACCAAAGGTCCTAAAGCTCCCTTGCGGCGTGGGCAGCAAGTTCAAACAAGATATTGAAAAACTCATGTCTAAGCTCGTCAATGCGATGCCATTGGCCTTTGATAACGAACTGTATTATAGCCGCGCAGATAAGCTGAAAAACCAGTTGGCCACCAAGCAAGAAGCCGAACTTGCGGTCATCACCAAAGAAGCCAAGTCTAAGGGCATTAGCCTGACGATTACGACTCAAGGTGACTACCAGTTTGTTGCGATGAATGGCGAAGAGCTACACACAGAAGAGTCGTTTGAAGAACTGAGCAATAAAGAGCAAGAATACTTTGGTGACACGATCGACGAACTTGAAGTCCAACTGAGAAACATGGTCCGTCAACTTACAGAATGGGAAGAAGCGTACACAGAGAAGATCAAAAAGCTCAATGACGAAGTGACGCTAGATGTGATAACCCACTTCATAAAGCAGCTCAAGAAAGACTATTCTGGTTATCCTGTGATTAAGAGTTATCTTACAGAGCTACAGCAGGACATCGTTGACAATGCAGATATTTTCCTAGAGCAAAGTGCTGAGCAAGGCGAGGTAGCGACAGCCTCGCTAGACAAGAAGTTGCCGCGTCGTTACAAGGTTAACGTCCTGGTAAGCCGCAAAAACGAAGAGTTTCCAATCGTCGTTGAAGAGAACCCAAACTATCACACATTATTTGGTTACATTGAAACCGCCACCTTTAAGGGAACGGTTTTTACTGATTTCTCCTTAATTCGCCCAGGTAGTCTGCACAAGGCGAACGGTGGTGTGCTCTTGATGGATGCGCAGAAGGTGCTGGAGCAACCTTATGTATGGGATGGACTTAAACGTGCTCTGCGTGCGCGCCAGTTGAGTTTTACTTCTCTAGAGAAAGAAGTCACGCTAACAGGTACGGTATCACTTGATCCTGAAGCGATTCCTTTGGATGTGAAAATTATCCTATTCGGTGATTACCGTACCTATCAGTTACTTCAACATTACGACCCAGAGTTTAGCGAGCTATTCCGTGTGACCGCTGATTTTGAAGATGAGATGACGCGTAATGCCGACTCGGAGCTTCAGTACGCGAAATTCATTTCCAGTGTGGTGAACGATAACGGCATGCTGCATTGCGACCGCAAGGCGATAGCAAGGATCATTGAGCATAGTTCGCGCTTAGCGGGCGATCAGAACAAAATCTCTCTTCATTCCGCTAACATTGCGAATCTACTCCGTGAGTCGAACTATGTGGCAAGACAAGCGAATTCTAACATGATTCGTTCTAGCCATGTCGAAGAGGCGCTGTCGAATCAAGAATTGCGTGTAAGCCGATTAAAAGACAGCGTGATGGAGAGCTTTATTAACGGAACAACCCTTATTCACACTCATGGTGAAGCGGTTGGTCAGGTTAATGCGTTGTCGGTTCTTAGTACCAGTGAGTATATGTTTGGCGCGCCAAACCGGATTACTGCGACAACCTGTTACGGTGAAGGTGAAGTAATCGATATTGAACGTAGTGTTGACCTTGGCGGTAGTATCCACTCAAAAGGTGTGATGATCCTAACAGCGTACTTGTCCTCAGTATTTGGCAAAACGGCGAAAGTCCCATTAAGCACCACCATTACTTTTGAGCAATCATACGGTGGCGTTGATGGTGATAGCGCAAGTATGGCTGAGTTCTGTGCCGTGGTTTCGGCCTTTTCTAAACAGCCAAACCGTCAGGATATAGCTATTACAGGTTCGATGAACCAGTTTGGTGAATCACAACCAATTGGCGGTGTTAATGAGAAAATCGAAGGTTTCTTCGATGTATGTGAAATCAAAGGGCGTACGAACGAGCAAGGTGTGATTATCCCGCGTTCGAATATGCATAATTTGATGTTACGACCAGACATCGTCAAAGCGGTAGAAAAAGGTGAGTTCCATATCTGGGCAATCGACCATGTGACTGAGGCGATCGAACTTTTCACCGGAAAAGCCGCCGGTACGCCAAGTGATGAGGGGAGTTACCCGATTGATACCGTGTTCGGTATCGCGCAAGCTAAGCTTAACGCGTTAAGGAAATAAAACGACAAGAGCCCCTAACAAAGGGGCTCTTTCTTAGTGGTTGGTTAATTGAAAACTAAAGCTCTAGCACTTCGTTTCCTGATCGAACACCTTTTGCAAATGCGTCCACATTACCGAGCGTTGTTTCTGCAATATTGCCCAACGCTTCATTGGTTAAGAAAGCTTGGTGGCCTGTGAATAAGACATTGTGGCAAGCCGACAATCGACGAAATACATCATCAACAATCACATCGTTAGATTTGTCTTGGAAAAACAGCTCTTTTTCATGCTCATAAACATCAAGGCCAAGCGCGCCGATTCGCCCGCGTTTCAGCGCTTCAACCGCTGCAGCAGAATCGAGTAAGCCACCACGACTCGTATTAACGATCATAACGCCATCTTTCATTTGCTCGAAAGCCGCTTCATCGAGCAGATGATAGTTCTCATCCGACATAGGGCAGTGCAGAGTAATGATGTCGCTCTTCTCAAATAGTTCTTGCTTAGAAACATATTTGGCTCCGAGTTCGAGAGCAACCGGATTCTCATATGGATCGTGGCATAAAAGCTCCATCCCTAAGCCTTTCAATATTCGCATTGTTGCAATGCCAATTTTACCTGTACCGATCACGCCTGCAGTTTTACCAAAGAAGTTAAACCCTACTAGGCCTTCTAGGTTAAAGTTCGCATCTCGGGTTCTTTGGTAGGCTTTGTGAAAACGACGGTTTAGGCTCATCATTAAGCCGACTGTGTGCTCTGCGACAGATTCTGGCGAGTAAGCAGGAACGCGTACTACCTGAATACCAAGTCGTTTCGCGGCTTCTAAGTCGACGCGATCAAACCCAGCGCAGCGCATTGCGACCATCTTTACGCCTTGTTGTGATAACGCTTCAAGGACTGGTGCCGAAAGATCATCATTAACGAACGCGCAAACAACTTGACAGTCATGAGCCATCTTTGCGGTTTTTCGAGTTAACGGGAAATCGTGGAAGTGAAGGTTAAAACCATAAGCTTGGTTAACTTTCGAGAAAGATACTTCGTCGTAAGACTTAGAGCTAAACACAGCGACATCTATCATAAAAACCTCTCTAAGGTATTGAAGGAGAGTAACGACGCCTATTGAATACTGAATTAGAAAGAAAATAAACCATGAATTTACTGAGGCTATATCCAAGTTGCACCTCTAGTTAAATTATTGATATATATTAGATTCGACAAGGATTGGAGAAAAATATGATTAAACTGACGCCAATGACCCCCGCGCATCTTGAACAGGTGATTACGCTCAGTGTGGCGGATGAACAACTCCCTTATGTAGGGACGGTGGAGCAAGTTCTCCTCAATGCTGACGATAAAGTGCACCCTCATCTTGTTCTGGATAGTGACAATGTGGTTGGAATTTTTCTTATCGATACCACTTATAGCCGTGTTTATGAATTTGCTCCCGCGGGTTCACTAGGCTTTAGAGCATTTTTGATCGATATAAACTGCCAAGGTCGAGGATATGGAAGCGCCGCAATGTCTGTTTTAGGTAGTTATCTAGCGCAACAATATACACAATTTGATGCTGTTTACTTGACCGTTAACTGCAAGAATCCAGCGGCTTATCGTTGCTATTTAAATAATGGCTTTGTCGATAATGGCGATCTTTATTTGGGAGGAGCAGCAGGGCCCCAGCATATTATGTCGTTGCAACTTAGTGAAGGATGAAACTTTCAAAGAGTTAGATTGACCTTTATATCACTACCTCCTAAGTATTACTAAATTCATATAATAGTTACACAAACCATTCATTTTACTGCTACCGTTATATTTATAAAATAAATCCGACCAGTCGGTAACCATCTAATTACTATGGTATTTGCGGTTGGGTTGATAATAAACTTGATTGGTTAGGGTATATGGATATGTTGGTAACGAAACTTAAAAACGTCTCAATTGCCGCAAGGGCATGGTCAATACTTGGATTATTCGCAATTGGCTTGTTTGCCAATACTTTTTTAAATATCGATAAATCTCGTCAACATATGCGTGAAAATTACGAGCGCGGAGTTGAAACTCTAGTGGAAAGTGCCGTTAGTGTTATCGATTATTATCATCAGCAGAGTGAAAGCGGGGCGTTAACCAAAGAGGTAGCACAAGCGCGCGCTTTGGAAACGATTTCTGCAATGCGTTTTGATGGTGATAACTATATTTTTGTTGGTGATAATGAAGGAATCCAAATTGCTTCTGGCGTCCTTTCTTTGCTCGGCAAAAACATTATGAACCTCCAAGATAGTAACGGTGCCTATTTTGTCAAAGAACTCTATCAAACAGCTAGAAATGGTGGCGGTTTTGTTGATTATCATTGGAAAAATCCAGATAAAGACTCCCTAGACCCTAAAACGAGTTACGCAGTCATGTTTGAACCGTGGGGTTGGATGGTTGGCTCTGGAATGAATATGGTTGCTTTAAAAGCGGTAACTTACCGTTCGGAAGTCACGTCGCTAAGCTATGCCGTCGGCATTTTAGTCGTGTTATCGTTGGTGGTTGGATATTTCATTAAAACGATAACGTCACCGTTAAAACGCACGTTACGCGCAATGAAAACATTGTCTCAAGGTGAAGGCGATTTAACTCAGCGTTTACCGGAAGAGGGCAGTAAAGAACTGATTCACTTAGCTCGTTACTTCAACCAGTTTGTCGCCTCTATTCAATCGATTATGCTTAATATCAGCGATGCGGGGACACAAGTTTCGGCATCGGCGACTCAATTATCTAATTCCGTTCATCATATTGATGACAGTCTGAATCAGCAGCAAAACGATGTGGACATGTTAGCGACAGCGATGACAGAAATGCTCGCCACCGTTGAAGAAGTAGCAGGTAGAACGGTTGAAGCTAATGACGCCAGTCGCCTTGCGGCAAAAGAGACGCAAAATAGCCACTCCATCATTCAAAAGAATGTTACTGAAGCGAATGAATTGGCGGAGCAAATCGGTTCTGCAGGGCAAGTAGTACAGAAGCTCGCGACGGATGCGAGAAATGTGGATACGGTCCTTGAAGTGATTCGTGGCGTTGCCGAACAAACTAATCTGTTGGCACTCAATGCCGCGATTGAAGCGGCGAGGGCCGGAGAGCAAGGTCGTGGTTTTGCCGTGGTGGCTGATGAAGTAAGAACACTGTCGCAGCGGACTCAAGAGTCAACGCTTGAGATTCAAAACATCGTCGAGAAGCTTCAAACAGGCGCTGAAAATGTAGTAGTCGTGATGAACCAAGGCGCAGACAAAGCAAACCAAGCGTCTGCGCTATCCACCCAAGCAGGTCAAACTCTAGATAAAATTAATCAAGAGGTTCATACCATAGAGGAGATGGCGCAGCATATTGCTACTGCCGCGGAACAGCAAACGGTCACAGTGAATGATATCAACCGTAATGTGGTTAGCTTGAGTGACATGGCGAGCTCTGTATCGAGTGAATCGGCTCAAATGGCGAGTTCGGGTAAAGAGTTAAGACACGTCTCTGAAAACCTTATGAGCATGATTAACCGCTTTAAGCTTGCATAAAGGTTTAAGCAAACAGAGTTATCGTCATTCTTATTGGAATCAAAGACAGTGCTAGTGATAGAATCGCAACAAATTTTCTATCACTAGCTTATCTATGAGACATCTAAAGACCACAGTCCATCCTGATCTGGAACACTTGGACGACAAAATTATATTCAAGCGCAATGCAGCACGCGCCATCGTGGTTGATGGAGAAGATATTTTACTGTTGTACACCGAGCGCTACCATGACTATACCATTCCTGGCGGCGGCCTTGATGAAGGTGAAGATATCATTGCTGGGATGGTACGAGAGTTAGAAGAAGAGACGGGCGCTAACAATATTCATGGTATTAAGCCTTTTGGTATCTATGAAGAGTTTCGACCTTGGTACAAAGAGGACGCTGATGTTGTTCATATGATTTCGTACTGCTATACGTGCAAAGTTAACCGGGAACTCGGTGACACTAACTACGAAGATTACGAGATTAAAAATGGCATGAAAGCTGTCTGGATGAACATTCACGAAGCCATCGCGCATAATGAAAAAACCATTGCTGAAAGCCCGAAGAAAGGCATGAGTATTGAACGTGAGACCTTTCTACTTCACCTAATCGCCAAAGAAATGCTTTAAGTTATTAAGGTTAAAAGATAAATGCCTACCAAATTGCTTTGGTAGGCATTTGTTTTGTTAGAGTCTAACGTCCACAATTAAGACTCGACTCTTCGATAAAAGTACTTTTCGCAAGTCGCATCACTTACATATTTGAGCGTGTGAGAGAGTATCGCGACGGTAACTAGGCCAAACAGTAACCTTCCCCAAAAGATAGAAATGAAATCAGCCCCTATTAGAAGTACAAGGATGGTGTCTTCAATCATACTGTGAACAAGATTAAGTAACATAATCGCGATAAACACATCTCGTGCGGGGATGTGTCCACGTTTCGCTTCGTTAATCAAAAGACCGCCACCAAAAGACAAGCCTAACGTAATGCCTACAATGGTCATGTTTGTCGCTTCACGACTGATTCCAAGTAACCTTAAGACTGGTCGCAACATTATCGCCATTGCTCGTTCTACACCAATAAGTTTCATTAGCTTGAGGGTAAAAAGCAGAGCAGAAATGACAAGGAAAATCGCAAATAGATTTTCGACTTGAACCCACGCCCATTCAAAATAGGTTTGCTGTACCACTTGCTCTGGTGACCAGACGACATTTGCGGTATGACCCAACAAGTTCCAATATTGGTAGGTATGATGTAATAGCCACGCTAAGAGTATACCTCCTCCTAAGCGAAGCAATAACGTCATTGTTAGGCTTACCCCCGCTTTTTTGGCAATGGCAGCTTCAATGGGTAATGAGTGAGCAAGTAACATCAATGTGCCAAGTACTGACACTTGGGCGACAGTAAGCTGCACATCAGTATTCATAAATACCAATAAACCCGCATAGATGTTCGTCAGCAGCGTGGTTGCCCAAACGAGTCCCATCTCATCCGGAAGGCCTACCAGGCTCATCAAAGGGCTAAGCCAGTTACTCAAAATTGCGATTCCACCTAACTCTTCAATTACTTTGATGATGATAATGATCGGCACCATGATCTTGTAGAGCGTCCAGGTGACATCGAATATTTCTTTAACGAGATCTCGAAAGAAATTTTGCAGCTTGTTCATTGTCGATTCCTTTAAAAACAACGGATGGCAAAATGTTAATCGAATGTGGAGAAATATGGTGATGCTTATATAATGCTATTTACTAATATTGTTTCTTTGTTTTCTCAATAAGGAGGCAAAAATTCCTAAGGGCGGGGTTTTAAGAAATATATGGAAATTGACAAGATTGATCGGAAGATCCTTTCAGTGCTGCAAAATAATAACCGTATAGCGAACGTTGAGCTCGCAGAGGAAGTTGGCTTGTCTCCACCTGCTTGCTTAAAGCGTGTTAAGCGTTTAAGAGCGGGAAAAGTGATTGTTGGAGATGTCTCGATCATCAACCCGTCGTTAGCGGGCAACAAAATGACCTTGATTGTATCTGTGGAAATGGAGCGTGATAGAGGGGATATCTATAGCGTGTTTAGGCGCTCTATTGAGCAGGCTCCTGAAGTCACACAATGTTATCAGATCACCGGAAGCTATGATTTTCTGATCATTGTTTCGGTGCCCGATATTCAAGCCTATGAGCGCTTTATTGAAAGGGTGCTTCATCAGGATAAGAACATTAGAAAGTTTCACACTTCAGTGTCGACTAAGACCGTTAAGTTCAGCACCCAAGTAAATGTAGAAGAGATCCAATAAAAATGCCCCGCTAAGATAGCGGGGCATTCTATTATCGAGATGCAGAGATTAAGCTAGGAGCTCTTTCGCTGTGTTTACTACGTTTTCAGTAGTGAAACCGAACATCTTGAATAGCTCACCTGCTGGTGCAGATTCACCGAATGTCGTCATACCGATGATCTTGCCGCCGAAGCCAACGTACTTGTACCAGAAGTCAGCGATGCCTGCTTCAACAGCGATACGAGCCGTTACGTCAGATGGAAGTACAGCTTCACGGTACTCAGCGTCTTGCTTGTCGAATGCGTCAGTTGCAGGCATAGATACTACACGTACCTTCTTACCTTCAGCGGTAAGTTCAGCAGCCGCGTTAACCGCTAGCTCAACTTCAGAACCTGTAGCGATAAGGATTAGCTCTGGCTTGCCTTCACAATCTTTCAGGATGTAGCCACCGCGAGCGATGTTTGCAACTTGCTCTTCGTTACGCTCTTGCTGTGCAAGGTTTTGACGAGAGAAGATTAGCGATGTTGGGCCATCTTTACGCTCGATTGCCAGTTTCCAAGCGACTGCTGATTCCACTTGGTCACATGGACGCCATGTGCTCATGTTGGGTGTCAGACGTAGAGAAGCCATTTGCTCAACCGGTTGGTGAGTTGGGCCATCTTCGCCAAGACCGATAGAGTCGTGCGTGTAAACTTGGATGTTCTGAACTTTCATCAGAGCAGCCATGCGCATTGCGTTACGCGCGTATTCCATAAACATTAGGAACGTTGCGCCGTATGGTACGAAACCACCGTGCAGAGCGATACCGTTCATGATCGCTGTCATACCAAATTCACGTACACCGTAGTGGATGTAGTTACCGGCTGGATCTTCAGCAGAAACAGACTTAGAGCCAGACCACATGGTTAGGTTAGAAGGCGCAAGGTCAGCAGAGCCACCTAGGAATTCTGGTAGCATAGCACCGAACGCTTCTAGAGCATTTTGCGATGCTTTACGTGATGCGATGTTTGCAGGATTCGCTTGAAGGTCAGCAATGATTGCGTTTGCTTTCTCTTCCCACTGTGCTGGCAGTTCACCGTTTACGCGGCGTTTGAATTCTGCTGCAAGCTCTGGATATGCTGCTTCATAAGCTGCAAGTTTCTCGTTCCACGCTGCTTCCTTAGCTGCGCCTGCTTCTTTCGCGTCCCACTGCGCGTAGACATCTTGCGGAATTTCAAAAGGACCGTGCTCCCAACCTAGTTCTTTACGTGTAGCTGCAATTTCTTCAGCGCCTAGCGGAGCACCGTGACAGTCGTGTGAACCAGACTTGTTAGGTGAACCAAAACCGATGATAGTTTTAGTACAGATTAGAGTAGGGCGAGGGTCAGCTTTAGCTGCGATGATAGCTGCGTTGATTGCTTCTGGATCGTGACCGTCTACTGCTGGGATTACGTGCCAACCGTAAGCTTCAAAACGCTTAGGTGTATCGTCAGAGAACCAACCTTCAACGTGACCATCGATTGAGATACCGTTGTCATCCCAGAACGCGATTAGCTTACCAAGACCTAGCGTACCGGCTAGAGAACATGCTTCGTGAGAGATACCTTCCATCAGACAGCCGTCACCCATGAATGCATAAGTAAAGTGGTCAACGATGTCGTGGCCTTCTTTGTTGAACTGTGCTGCTAGGGTCTTCTCAGCTAGCGCCATACCTACAGCGTTAGTGATACCTTGACCTAGAGGACCTGTTGTTGTCTCGATACCTGGTGCGTAACCGTACTCTGGGTGACCTGGAGTCTTAGAGTGTAGTTGACGGAAGTTTTTCAGATCGTCGATTGATAGCTCGTAGCCTGCTAGGTGAAGCAGAGAGTAAATCAGCATTGAGCCGTGGCCGTTTGAAAGTACGAAACGGTCGCGGTCAGCCCACTCAGGGTTTGAAGGGTTGTGGTTTAGGTGAGAGCGCCAAAGAACTTCAGCGATGTCAGCCATACCCATAGGTGCGCCTGGGTGGCCAGAGTTTGCTTGTTGTACACCATCCATGCTTAGAGCGCGGATAGCATTAGCTAAATTTTTACGATCCATAATAAATACCGATAAATAGATTGTTTCTTAGAAAGGATGTTAAGAGGGGAACGCAAACGTTCCCCTCTAGAAATTCTGTTGATTAAAGCTTAGCTTCAATCATTGCTTCAAGTTTGCCTTGGTCAACTGCGAAGTTGCGGATACCTTCAGCAAGCTTCTCAACTGCCATCGGGTCTTGGTTGTGATCCCATAGGAACTCAGCGTGAGTCATTGCAGCAGGACGCTCTTTAGTGCCTTTAGAGTCAACTAGCTTCTCTACCACTTCACCTTCAGCCGCTTCTAGTTCAGCAAGAAGTGCAGGAGCAATAGTTAGACGGTCACAACCCGCTAGCTCTAGGATCTCACCGATGTTACGGAAGCTTGCGCCCATTACTACAGTGTTGTATCCGTACTCTTTGTAGTAGTTGTAGATGCTAGTTACAGATAGAACACCTGGATCTTCTTGAGCTTCGAAGTCACGACCTTCTTTCGCTTTGTACCAGTCCATGATACGACCAACGAATGGAGAAATTAGGAATACGCCAGCTTCAGCACATGCACGAGCTTGAGCAAAAGAGAATAGTAGAGTCAGGTTACAGTTGATGCCTTCTTTCTCTAGGATTTCAGCTGCGCGGATACCTTCCCAAGTTGAAGCCAGTTTGATAAGGATACGATCGTTAGTGATGCCCGCATCGTTGTACATTTTTACTAGTTGGCGAGCTTTAGCAACGCTGCCTTCCATGTCGTAAGAAAGACGAGCGTCAACCTCAGTAGAGATACGGCCTGGAATAGTCTTAAGGATTTCTTTACCGATGTTTACCGCTAGCATGTCACAAGTGTCTTGTACTTGTTGTGCTTTATCAGAGCTTTGCGCTTTAGCGTATTCGATAGAAGCGTCGATTAGAGGAGCATACTCAGCGATTTGAGCTGCTTTAAGAATCAGAGAAGGGTTAGTTGTAGCGTCTTCTGGCTGGTATTTTTTGATTGCATCAATTTCACCAGTGTCAGCGACTACAGTCGTTAGTTTACGAAGTTGCTCTAATTTGTTGCTCATTTCGATCATCCTATTTCATTGGGCTTCCACATCACTAAAGGATATGGGTGTGCAATTGCAAGCGAGTTAAGTAATAGTCGAATTTCCCACAGGGGACAACTTAGCTTACTCAACTTAAATAATTTTCAACGTATGAACAATTGTTGTGAACATTTGCTCGAACGCTGAGTAAATGATGGGTTCATAATTATCTCATACAGCTAGAAAGTCAATTGTTGAATGAGCTTTTAAGTGATGTTCATCAAGTATTTTTTGTGTTACCTACGCTTAGTAAGGAAACTAAACGTTTGCCAAGGCGGCGTAGGGGCTACGGATAAACTTATCAGGTGAAAATATAGGCTGAGAAAATGTAATTCTCATGAGCAAATGTTGCCATAAAAGGGTGTTGTGACATATGCTACGGCTGTGAGCACATGTTAGGTGCAATTGGTTAGCTGTGGAAGATACCCTAATGAGCAAATCGCAAAGCGACATTTCAGATGATAACGCAGATCTATTGACGGAAATCTCGGTCGCCTACTATCAGGATGGTGCGACTCAGGAAGAAATATCGAAAAAGTTTTCTGTCTCGCGTGCCAAGGTAGGCCGCATGTTAAAGCAGGCCCGGGATGAGGGCATTGTTGAAATTACGGTTAAATACCACCCAGTGTTTAGTGCCAAAATAGAGCAGCGCCTGATTGAGCGCTTTGGTGTTAAGCGTGCGCTTATCGCGCTAGATCAGCCGGTAGAAGAGCAGCAACGCCAGCAGGTAGCAGGACTGGTTTCAAAATATATGGCTAGTTCCATTCAAAATGGATCGGTAGTCACCGTCGGGCAAGGTCGTAATGTCTCAGCAGTAGCTCATCACGTTGGTGTCATTCCACAGCGTGATGTTAAGTTTGTCTGTGGTATCGGTGGTATCCACCCTCGCGGAGGGATGTTCAATGCTGATCATATTTGCCGTCAGTTTGCGAAGAGTTACGGTGGAACCTCAGAGACATTATACGCACCAGCCTATGCAGAAAACAGAGAGCAAAAGCTGGCCTTTATGCAAAATGCAACCGTTAAGCAAACCTTGGATCTCGCGCGTAAAGCTGATGTTGCCTTAGTTGGTATCGGTGATATGAGCGAGAACAGTTATATGGTTGACCTTGGCTGGTTTACGGCAGATGAAGTGGTGCAGTCGCGAATGCAGCAAGGGGTAGTGGGTGACTTTGCTGGTTACGATTTCTTCGATATCCATGGCGACTCAGCGACGACAGTAATGAGTGACCGTGTTATCGGCTTAAGTATCGACGAGTTTCGTCCGATTTCAGAGGTTATAGCCATCGCCGCGGAAAACAGTAAGCCGCTGGCATTGTTAGGCGCACTCAGAACAGGTGTGATTGACGTTATAGCGACAAGCGTAAGTAATGCACTGACAGTACTCAACTTAGATGAGCAGATGAAGTAGTGGGTCTGTTGAGATTAGTCTGACAAACTTTTTACACAAGACTCGCAATAAAAGAGCTTTATGTGCTTATTCTTAAGTGTAATAACTTGTTGTGACTATAAGGTTTAATTATGCAATTAGAACAAAACTTAATTGGCTGGTATCCAATTGAACTGATAGATTTTTCCTCGTTAACTAGTTGAATTGTTTTTTCTGCTTAGCACAACAGGCAACGAACTGAGGATAAGATATCTTTGCCTAACTTTACCTAGCTTTGCGGTTGCTTTGGCATCTGTTTCTGGTCATTCCTCAATGCTAGCAGTAGGTGGTTTTACATCGCTTACTTACACTAAGTGTGGCTTCAGTCATCCCTAACTACACCTAGCTTACAGCGATGAAATTCATAATGTTGCATAGATCACATTAATTGTTTTTTATATAAGTGATTTTACTTCACAAATTTCAGTTGATTTTTTAACACCCTCACTATCTACCCCCCAAACTTTCAGGCTCAACGACGATTATCTATCGCAGGAAAATTATCTGTATTTGCGACCAATTGCAGTGTAAAACCTAAGTGAAACCCACTTTAGAGCCAATATTCTAACATTCAGTCCAACAATTTTTATGTTTCAACATTAATACCTGTTGCTTTGAAGTGGCGTGGTGAGCTTTGTGATTAAGTGTTTTGTTGTATAAGACTTGCTTATGACTCCATAAATATTGCTGTTTGTATCTATATGACACAATTGTTATTTTGCAGCTAAATTATTTAGCTCATTAAAAAAAAATATAAAATCGCAACATCGAGGTAGTTTCGACCATGAAAACCGTCAATAGAAGTATCGACGTCAAATACCTAAGAACTTTTTCGCAGGTTGCCAAGCAAAAAAGCTTTACCGCAGCGGCTGAATCGTTGTTTATGACACAACCTGCAGTTTCACAACATATTAAGAAGATTGAAAGTACGATAGGGGCAAGTATTTTTGATAGAAAAGAGGGCTTTGTGCTCACAAAACATGGCCAAGTGTTACTTGAATATGCTGATCAAACAATGTCTATGTATGAGAAGTTGTTCAACGATTTGGAAAGTGTAGAACTGCGAGATCAATTCAACATTGCCATTGCAGAGCTATTCTGTCCCGACATGGTTGATAAAATTATCAATGAATTTAGAGCGCTAAACAATATCGACCTTTCAATCACCAGTTTTGCGAGTTGTGGGCATCTAGATATAGACAATTATGACCTAATTTTTTCGGTTAGTAGGCTTCCTTGTACAGATGGGCGTTCGTATCAACTCAATACGGTCAACTATGCTATTGCCCATTCACATGTTATGGATCCGCATGAGTGCTACCCACAGCGAATTGTATATTGCCACACGTTAAATCGATCGGATGTTCAAGATATTCTTAAACAGCACGGTATAGATGCTTCTTTTGTTACTAGTTGGGTTTCAACTAACTCATTGAGATTGATTAAGAATGAGCTTGAAACAAATGGCACGGTATTGATCTTTCCAGAATGGTCAGTTCGAAATTTAGACTGTCGCAAAGTGATCATTAACCAGAAGGCTAATATGTATGTTTGGTGTAGCGATGATGTTACTCACGAACTTGAAGAGCTTGGATTAAAGCACAAAATGCAAGAGTTGTTTGAACTTAAGGAAGACGAGCAACTACGACAAAATACCACTAGTTTCAAACCTTGCCGAGTGTCAGCTTTTAGAAACTAAGAAAAGAGAGTGTTGAAAAAGCTAAACCGCTCATAGATATAGGTATTCCATAGGGAATACCTTTTTCGAAAACTTTCTTACCCGACGCTATTCCTACTAAATACATGATAGTCACTTGAACACCCCCCAGTAGTCCCACCATAACCAAACAAGCAATAGTGAGTTCGGGTTTTATTCCTATTGTAAACGCACACAGTAACTTGATGTCTCCAGCACCTAAACAGCCAACTAACCACATCAAAATAAGAACTGAAAAAATAACAAAGGTTGTGGTTGCTGATTGAAGAATATAGCCATGGTAACAAGCAGAGACCGTATTTATAACGAATAGTGTTTTACACAGACTATTTGATATTGTCCTGCTTTTATGATCACTATTACATGCTTTAATAGCACAAGAAAGGTTTAAGATAATAAATGATATTGAAAAGATATTGTCTATAATCATATTGAAATAATATCTCTTCGTATAAACAGTATCAACCATTGCCATTATAAAGTTATTTTATGCTTCTATAAAAAATTCTGTTTGTGAGGATAATAAAAAATTATAACTCTATAAAAACTAATAATTTGTTGTGATTAGTATTGAGTGATTTAATTCCATCTGAAATATACACAGGCTAAGGCCAACATTTTAGAGGAACATTATGTACTACAAAACTTTAGCTAAGCTTGCAGAGCTTAAAATGAAATTCGAAGATGACATCCGTGGTGTAACGGCTGTTGAGTATGCAATTATCGCCGTTGTTATGTCAGCACTTGTATTAGCAGCATTCCAAACAGATGCACTGAAAAATGCAATTACAGGGGCTTTAACCAAAGTCACTGATAACCTAACTAAAGCAACAGGTAAGTAAGTTACTTCACTGTGTTTTTCTAGGGGCGATAGCCCCTATTTCGTTACTACTTAGACTCAATATGAATAGAACAATTATTCTTGTACTTGTTGCTCTCGCCATTTTCTCCAGCTTTGTTTTTATTAACAATACTTATTTTTCTACGACTGTAGAACAGCAAGAGCAAACTGAAAAACCAGAACCCAAAGTCACTGTTTTGGTCATCAATGATGACGTAAACAAAGGTCAGATAATAAACGCATATTCTTATAAAACAGAGTTGATCGACTTATCGCAAGTCGAGGGCTTGGACTATACAGCGCAAGAAAATATTAACATTCAACCAGGGGCTTTATTTAGAAGAGAGTTAAATCCAGGAGAACTTATTTCTCAAAAAGATATATCAAATCCAGGTGACCGAGATTATATGTTTTTGTCTGTAAATGATGGGGAACTGCCTTATTACTACCATGTATCGGGCCTCGGAATTGTTCAAACTCTAACTCTTTATCCGGGAGACAAAGTTAGTTTTGTCTCTACCACTTCTTCTGAAAATAACTTGCTCGAAGATGGCTATGGTGATGTTGGTGGTTTAGTGAGCCGCGTCATAATCAGCGGCGCAAGGGTTTTACAGGTAATAAAGGGCGATGAGGATGAAGATGCCGAGGATGCGGAGGATAAGCAATATAGCGTCGTGATAGCACTCAAAATGCGTGATGTACTCAAACTTGAAATGGCGCAAAAAGTAGGCGATGTAAACATTGTTCCGGCGGAGATTGAAAACCGTTATTTATCTATTCGCAGCAGTGACTTACTGGAAACACAATTTGGAGTAAGAGAGTTAAGGGGTAAAGACTAAATGGTAATAAATAAAACTAAGTCGGCAGCACTACTGTATCTCATTCTCTGTTTTCCGTCATACGCTTCTCAATTGATGAGTTTAGATCAAGGAGCGGCTAAAACGATTAATCTAAAACGTCAGGTTGCAACCGTCTTTGTCGCAAACCAAGAAATCGCCGATTACAAGATTATTGATGAGAATAAAGTTGTGGTTTATGGCGTTGGTCAGGGTAGCACCTCAGTGATTGTGTACGACCGAGGTGGAAACGAAATATACAACGCAGAATTGGTTGTAAACCAAAGCTTGAGATTACTAAAGCAAACTATAATTGCTCGCTTCCCTGATGAAAGTGTTGTGGTTTCGAACGTCGGTGATCAGGTGGTACTAGATGGTATTGTCAGTAGTGAAGAGGTTAAACAGAAAGTGTATCGCCTTGTGGGCGAAATGTTAAATAAAGAGCGACGTCGGAAAGTCTACGAACTGCGAGATGCTGATGGTGAAGAGTTCGATGAGTTAGATTACACAGCTAGGTTTACTTACGATCAAGTCATTAATAACCTCAAAGTCTTAACCACAGAGCAAATCAACGTAAAGCTTACTGTCGCGGAGGTGTCCAGCTCATTTTTAACTGAGTTAGGTGTTACTTATAGCGATAGTGGTGAGCCAGGAAAGTTTGTCAATAAACTGCTTGATTTCACCGCCCAAGACATTGTTTCGGTAATTTCAGCCAGTGGAGATGACAAGATTGGACAAGTTCTAGCCGAGCCTAATCTGTCGGTAATCTCAGGTGAACAGGCTAGCTTTCTTGCTGGCGGTGAAATCCCCATCGCTGTACGTGATGAAGACGGCATCACCATTAGTTACAAAGAATATGGCGTTAAGCTAGCTATGGTCGCGAAAGTGACTGATACAGAAAATATTCGCCTCACTCTGATGCCTGAAGTCAGTTCGATTGATGAGTCAAACAAAACTTCAACAGGTTTGATTTCTGTCCCTACTTTAAGGACTCGTCGCGCGCAAACTACCGTTCATCTTAAAGACGGCCAAAGTTTTGTACTTGCAGGTTTGCTAACTTCAGAAGAGCGTGAGGCGCTAACCAAAATTCCATTCCTTGGTGATATCCCAATTTTGGGGGCTCTATTTAGCCATACGACCACAAATCGTTCGAAAACAGAACTGATAATCGTAGCTACAGTTAATCTTGTCGACCCAGTTGATTCAGAAGAAGTCAAGTTACCGAGTTTTAGGCGTACTAGCGAATTAGAGCGGTTACTGCGAATTGACTTGTCATCGCTAAATGAACCAGAACTAGAAGGAACAATTGAACAGGGGGGCTTCAACTAATGCGTTGGATAGTTATTTCAATGTTGGCACTTTTAAGCGCGGCATGCAGTCAAGTTGATACAACGAACTCGAGTGTCATTGAACAATTGGAAGAACGACTGGAGTTCAATTCCACTCAAGGAGATGACTCAATGGCACGAGCAGTCGCTTTTATACAAGACGTAAAAAGACGTGAGCCTAAAGCGAGATTCCTCGTTGAGTACAAAACGGGTTCTAGTGATTTTGTCGCAACACTGCATGACCAGTTCAAAACACAAGGTGTGGCAAAGGACAGATATAAGGTCGCGCTCGCCACTCCAGGCCAAGAAAAAAACATATTGATTACCGCACGGTATGTGAGGATCAAAAGTAGTGATTGTGGAGCGATGACCTTTAGCAAGAGAGAAGCATACCGATTTGGGTGTAGTGTCGAACACAACAGAAACATTAGCCTAGTTAATCCGATCACACGAGTTCAATAAGCATGGATTTAGATATCTTATTCAAAAACTCGTCTTCAAAAATGAAGGAGAGTATATCCGCAAGGGATCTTGTCGTTTCAGATGATGCTGCGTTTATAGAGTCCGTTAACGACCTATATGCGATTGAAGGTTATGCAAAACCAATAGAAGTGCCAGATATTGATAACGACAGTACGTGGAACAACTCGGACGTAAAACTTAATCACGTTATCTTGGATCTAAGAGGCGCAGGCAACGTGGTTGATCAAACTTCGGAGATAGCAACACGCCTTGATGTCAGCATTTCATTGTTAGTGTTATGCGATGTCGATTCGATTAAGTTACGAAACCAGGTTCATTCTCTAGGTGCCAATTATGTGTTATGGGATGCAGATCTTGACGCATTACTCGCGGCAATTAAGTCGAATGAAGAACAAGAGTCCAGTGTCAAGCGTACCCGTGTCGCTAAGCGAATTCTGATCCTTGGTACAAAAGGTGGGGTAGGTGTTTCTAGTGTTAGTTCGCTCTTATGCCATTCCTTAGCAGGACAAGCCAATCTAAAAACCTTACTTGTTGACCACGATTCTGGAGCTATGAACAGTGATATCTATCTTGGGGTTAAAGGTCTAAAGGCTAAGCAAAATAGTATAGATTTGAATCAAATTGATATCGATGATGCGATCGCTAAGACGTATGTCCACCCTGTAGTAGATAAACTGGACTATCTTGTTTTGGAAAAGAACATAGCATGTTTGTCAGATCACGCGACAACGCTATTTAATTTGTCCAATCAGCTTATTGATCAATATAACTTTATAATCGATTCAGCTCCGCTCTCGTGCTACGAAGAAATCCATGACCAAGAGCTAAGTGACAAATATCATCGAATTTTTGTGGTGTGTGACCCTTCAGTATCCTCTTTACGTTCTTACAACTTGCTAAAGAAAAAACTCGGTAAAGTGGAACATGAATTGGTGTTTAACCTCAATCGCCCAGCTAAGGATTTTATGGTTACGCTCGCCAGTGCTAAAGAGCGAATTCGTGTTAAGACAAGTATTGATTTCGCGTACGAACCTGCGTTGGAAAAGCTGCTTATTCAGCAAGGTATCGGGCACTTCATGAAATCTAAGTCATCAGCACCGATCGCTCATATGGTTTCCACCTTAACGGGTAAGAAAATCAAAACCAAATCACGTTTTTCACTGTTTAGAAAATGAATCAAATAAAAGAAATTTACATCCAACTTAGAGATGAAATCTTTGATGCATTGGATGCTGCGACATTAGTTGAAATCACGACACAAGAGCTTGAAGAGCAGTTAAAAGATTCGGTTAACATTCTTATCGACAAAAACAAGCTACAAGTAAGCTCGCTAAAGCGTGTCGAACTGGTAAAAGCACTTCTTGATGAACTTAAGGGGTTAGGGCCACTGCAAAAGCTGGTTGATAACGATGATATATCAGACATCATGATCAATGGCCCGTCGGATATCTTTATTGAGATTGGTGGTAAGGTTGAAAAGTCTCCAATTCAGTTTGTTAACGAGAAGCAACTTAATACGATAGCAAAGCGTATCGCTTCCAACGTTGGACGTCGTATTGATGAATCGAAGCCCTTGTGTGATGCGCGTTTAATGGACGGAAGTCGTGTTAATATTGTAATCCCTCCTTTGGCCATAGACGGTACATCTATTTCAATTCGTAAGTTTAAAGAGCAAAAGATAAAGCTTGAGAACTTAGTTGAATTCGGTGCCATGTCAGTTGAAATGGCTAAGTTGCTGTCGATTGCAAGCCATTGCAAATGCAATATTTTGATTTCGGGTGGTACAGGTTCAGGGAAAACCACGCTTCTCAATGCATTGTCAGGTTTTATCGGAGAAACCGAACGTATCGTTACGATTGAAGATGCGGCGGAGCTTCAATTACAAAAGCCTCATATAGTTCGACTAGAAACACGTCAAGCGAGTGTAGAAGGGACGGGTGAAGTATCGGCTCGAGAGCTGGTGATTAACGCGTTACGTATGCGTCCAGACCGAATAATTGTTGGTGAGTGTCGTGGCGGAGAGGCATTCGAGATGCTTCAGGCGATGAACACCGGACACGATGGCTCAATGTCTACCTTACACGCCAATACGCCAAGAGATGCCATTGCGCGTACCGAGAGCATGGTAATGATGGCGACCGCGAGTCTTCCAATCGCTGCTATTCGACGAACCATTGTTAGTGCTGTCGACTTGATCGTGCAGGTTAAGCGTCTCCACGATGGTAGCCGTAAAGTAATGTACATATCCGAGATAATCGGGATGGAAGGTGACAGTGTGGTTATGGAAGACATTTTCCGTTATGAAGCGAGCTCAGAATATAAAGAGGGTAAGATTAACGGCGAGTTTCGAACACCAGGTTTATCTACACGTTCGGTTATTTATGAGCGTGCCAAGTTCTTTGGCCTCGAAGAGACGGTTAGGGAGATTTTTGCATGACCCTATTACTGATACTTGCTTGGGGAGGTCTCTTTGTTTATTGGATGATAGTGCGCACACGTCAAAACAAGGAACTAAATAAGCTCATCCAAATGGAAGCAGAATTTGAGGGGGTGAAAGGCGCAAGAGCAGTTATTGATGCTCAGCAATTCGAAAAAGATTTCAAAGCGCGTCTACGTCAACAATACAAAGCTGCAGTGAAAGTGTTTCAACCAAACATGCCACTCAAGCTGTTGCTGTTCTTTTCAATCTCTTCGGGAGCAGTGTACGCGATCAACGAGTTCTTTTTTCGACAGGATTTCATGACATGCTTGGTCATCATCGAACCGATATTGTTTGTGATGTTTTTTACCAAGCTCAAGCAAAGACAGTCGGAAAAATTCAAAAACAACTTTCCAGATGCACTGAATATTCTTAGTGGTGCGATCTCTTCTGGTCAAAGTATCGTGCATGCATTTGAGTATGTAGGGAAACAACTAGACAACGAAGTTGGCAATGAATTTAAGTTCATGGCCGAACGACTGCTTATTGGCGAAGACCCTGACGACGTACTTGAAAGAAGTGCCGCGACTTTCCCTTACTTGGAGTACTTTTTCTTTGCGTCAACAATTCGAATCAACTTGAGCCGAGGCGGGCAGCTAAAGGACGTAATCAATCGCATTAACCGACTTATGTTTGATTCAAGAGCCGTAGAAAAAAAGAAAAATGCGTTGACGTCAGAGGCACGCGCTTCCGCGAAAATCATCGCCTGTTTACCCGTCATTTTTCTAGTTATTTTGAAATTCACCAGCCCAGAGAATTACAACTTCGTCATGTTTGAACCGGGCGGACAACCGATCTTCTATTACGTGTTGATCAGTGAATTCATTGGTTTTGTGTGCATCTGGTTTATCTTGCGAGGGGTCGAATAATGGATTTTAAAACCCTAATGCTATGGGCTTTCGCATTCTTGTTTTCAATGTTAATCGCAGGTGGTGTACTGAAAGCATGGGACAATACACGAGCCAATATTGCAACGAGAAAAATCATTGGTTCTACACGCGAGGAACGTAAGCGCATCGACTTAATTAAAGTAGCGCTGTCTCAAGTGAGTTTTAACAAAGAAGAAACGCGGAAAAAGCTCGTAGCAGCCGGATTCTATAGTGATTATTTGGCTGATGTTTACTACCTAATCAAAATTATCCCGTTTACAGTTTGCCTCGCTCTAATCGGTTTTGATTACTTTCAAGGTCAAACAGAGGTTGCCTTTTCGCTACTCTACTTATTAGGCGCCTTAGGTCTATTTATAATAGGCCCCGATGCGTTTGTGACTAGTAGAGGCAAAGCCAATATAAAACACATCAGCTCAAGACTTCCATTTCTTCTCGATCTTATGAATGTTTGTGTTCATACAGGGATGACAATCGAATCAAGTTTAGATTACTTGTCCAAAGAATTAGCGACTGTCGACCGTAATTTAGCCTATGTGGTGCGAGTCACTGTGGAACGGTCGCGATTGGTCGGTTTAGAAAAGGCGTTAGAAGAATTTTATGATCTAGTGCCTACCAGTGAATCTCAAAGCTTTGTTATGACACTCGTGCAGAGTCTTCAATTTGGTTCGTCTATTGGGCCGGTATTGGCGACATTGGCTACCGATATTCGTGAACTCAATATGATGGATCTTGAAGAAAGGATAGGAAAAATGGGCGCAAAAATGTCTATACCGCTAATCGCTTTTATCATGATACCTATCGTCGTACTGATTGCCGCTCCAGGCATTCTAAGGATGTTGACGTGAAAAAACTTACCCTTAGCGCGCTGTTAATTACCTGTGCTCTTTCAGGATGCTCGGCCATAAACACTGAACTGGAAACCAAAGAAAAACTGCTTGTAGGGTCAGGGAATGACCAGCAACTGATAGAGTTTTACAAAGCAAATTTAAAGCTTGAACCAATCTACAAAGCAAAACTGGTTAATCTTTATTTGACGCAAAAAGACATAAAGTCCGCACAACTCTATAGAAATACCTATTCTGAGAGTGATTTGGAGCAGCCAGAATTCATATTGACCAATGCGCGCCTCGATTATCAAAAGAAAAACTACGTTCAAGCATTAGAAAATCTCGATTTGTACTTGGACGAAGGCGGTGAAGAGGGACAATTCCACTTGTTAAAAGGGAAAATACTCGCCCAGCAGAAACGTTTTCCAGAAGCCATCGAGCAGTTCGAAGAAAGCCGGAAGCAAGGCGCTTCTGACAGAGAAGCGGGCAACAATATTGCCGTGGTTAAGATGATGCAGTCCGATTACCTTGGAGCAACAGATACTTTATACGACTTGTACTTAGCCAGCCCTAGCGATAAGAAAGTGCGATCGAACCTGATTATTTCTTCGGTAAACGCTGACCGTCCTGACATTGCGTTAGAAGTACTTCGACATACCAACAGTGATGAACAGGCGCGAAAGCAACTTGCAGCATTAATGCGCTCTATCAAAAAGAACAAAAGGAGCGAAAGTTCAGTGAGACAGTCAACAGCAAAAACGTCATTTAACTCAAGAGGGGCTGGTGCTAGTTTCGTTGCACCAACGACAAAGGTTAGTCGCCTTGCTACCGGTAACGAGTTTCAACAGGCGAAAAATAGCCTTGATGGTTCAGAACTTGACCCAAAGAAATTGAAACCAGGAGTATTGCCAACTTATCGTGTCCAAGTGTTAGCGACTTATACTGCAATCCCCTCTGATTTTCTGAACTATCTAAAGACCAATTATGGAACCGTCTATTCATACACTCACGGCTTATGGAAGCGTTATTGTATCGGCGAGTTCAATGATCTAGATGAAGCCAAGACCTTTCTTTCTCGCTTAGATATCAAAGGCGCATTCGTCGTTGATTACACGAAGAAAAGGTACGTTAGACTATGAATCGCTCAAAACAAAAAGGCTCGTTGACGATAGAGGCTGCGATGGGCATTCCCTTGTTTCTGGCGATTATTTTTGGCTGGGTCGAGATTTGTATCCTGACATTTAATATGAGCATGACTGACCATGCATTGACCACTGCAGTAATGCGTACCAAAAAAGCAGGTGATTCAAGCAATAGCAACACGGTTAACTATGGTCAAATGATCAAAGATGAAATGAACAAAGCCGGAGGCGCATTGTGGAGCAATGGTGTAAAGCCTGGCAGTGTCAAAATTCGGGTTGATTACTTCAAAGACTATGATGGATTCTTAAAGTGCACCGACGCGTATCAATCTTCTAAAGAGTGCCCTGAAAAAAAAGACCAGCCGGAAGACATGGCACTGGCAGTGTATAACCTTGTATATACCTATGATCCTTTAGTATCAATTTGGTTTCCAGACATGGTCATTAGAAGAGAAGTGATCACCATTCAGGAGTACGAGCGTTGTTCGTTCAAGATTGGGCAGGGGGCTGGTTGTGCGAGTTAAACAAACAGGTTCTTTTGCTGTGGAGTTGGCGTTAGTCCTAGTGTTCGCTTCTGGTTTGTTCTTAGTTGTCGTGAATTACATGTTGGCTATCAACAAAAAAGGTCAGTTGGACAGAGCTTCATATTCTCTTACGACGATTCTATCTGAAAGAAAACAATTGTTTAGTTCGGATCTGGACATATGTGCAGGGAATTGCCGTAAAACAGAGCAAACCACGTATTCAATTGCTTCAGCATCGATGAAACGCATGATACCAAACTTTGACAAATCTAAGTTTGGTATGCGTATCGATGAGATTCGTTTAGAAGAGACACTGTTGCCTAGTGGTAAAACTCATTACAAACGCGTCCAAAAAACGCTGACTAAAGGGGCAATTCATGGCTGCGATTTTCCAAATATGAGCGACATAACCAAAGATAAGGCGATTGAATTATTACCAATAACCTCTCGTGGCCGGAGATTGCCTTTGTATCAAGTGTCATTGTGCTATGAGATTCCGGTGAATCTATTGGGTGTAGCTAATGGTGAGGTTCTACGCCTGTTAAGCACTTCTTATTCGTTCGCGAGGGTCTAGGATGAGAACAATTAAGAAACAGAATGGTGTGGCAGGAATCCTTTTTATAGGTTTGCTGCCCATCATGGTCATCTTTATGGCTTTTTCGATGCAAATGGCGCAACAAATGTTGGCCCATGCTCGTGTCTTGGAAGCGGCGGAAGTGTCAAGCTTAGCTTTAATTGCAAGTCCAAAAGAAACGGAAGACGACAACGTTAAATACGCACGTCAGTTAGTGGATCGATATGTCGTTGACAACATTAATGATGTCGACGTTGAAGTGTACACACGTAAATGCGAATACAAGGATGGCTGTGTTCAGGCGAGTGGGGAGTTGGCACCGTTTAGTGACTTTGTTGTCAGTGCAAAAGCGGAACACAAATCATGGATCGCTTATGAAGAAGCAGACTTGAAGCCTGAGTTTGAAGTCGCTGGTCAATCGGTGACTCGAAAATATCTTCCACAGCCAGTAGATGTTTACTTTATCGCTGATTTCAGTGGTTCGATGAAGCATCACTGGAAAGGGGGAAAATCAAAGCTAGATGTTGTTAAACAAACGATCGAGCGAGTGGTTGAAGATATTGAAAACTTCAACACCGAAGAGAAAAGTCGAATTGCGTTAATGGGGTACAACCCAATGCACGTCAAGCAGACTGGAACGGTATATTTGAATGCTTACGGTTATCGCAGGTCGTGGCCTCGGAAAGTTGCCTACAATTTTGCACGAAACACAGCTGGTCAAACAGTTGCCAAGATGTTCGACCAGCCAATCGTTTACTCAAAGGTACAAGAGTATGTATCTGGAATGTCACGCATAGAAGTTAATTCTCTTGTGCAGAATAACGATCGGTTTGTGGACTATTACAAGTTTTACGATATTCCACTTACTGAAGATTACTCCAATTTTAAGAGAAGACTATCAAACACATCTCTCGGTGCTGAAGGTGGTACTTCTTCTTGGAATGGGATCATCGCTGCTGCACAAGAAGCGAATCGAGCAACAAATATTAACCCAGAGCAGGTGTTTATCGTTTTATCTGATGGTGCCGATAATGACGAAGGCTATCTACAACGATTGGTAAACCAAGGTCTATGCAAAAAGCTACGCTCAACTATATCTGCTAAAAGGAATCGATTCCAAAGCAAAACAGGCAGTGCGGGCAAAACCAAAGTCACCATGGGAGTAATTGGCGTGGACTACCGAGTTAAAGAGTCGGATGGATTTGGTGATTGTTTTGGTCGGAAAAACATTTACCACGCCAAAGATGGTGACGACGTTTACAAATATATTTTAAACCTAATCAACGAAGAAACAGGAAGACTTAAGGATTAACATGAAATACCCAGTAATTATTACTTCAATCTTACTATCGCCGCTGGGTTATGCGAACTGCTTGGGTAGTGTCGATGAATTTATAACATCAACTACCTTAGTCTCTTCTCATACAGTCAAAACTCAGGTTTCTGGCCATTTAACTCAGCGTGAACAAATGCTTGAAAATACTGTATTGAACAGCAATCGCGATGTGGTTCATGTTGAAGCTAGAGATGAACTGTGTTTTTACGACAAAGAGACACAATCTTTAGTACTTAACTACGGTATTGATATTTACAGGCTGTCGCCTAGCCATAAGCAGGTACTAGAGCAGTATTTAGGATTGGTTAGTGACAAAGCACAGATCTATATCGAAGGGCATGCAGACAGTTTAGGTGGTGAGGTTTACAATAAAGCGCTGTCTGCTCGACGAGCTAAACAGGTAGCAAAGTATCTAAAAAACGATTTAAATCAGGGTAACAGAATTGTGGAACATGCTTTTGGAGAAAGCTCTCCCATTTGTAACCTTACTGAAAATTCGGCGACAGGCTGCAATCGTCGTGTAGTGATAACCGTTAAATCGTGATGCGCTGTCTAATCTTTGCTTGTTTGTGTATTTTGTGGGCGTCGGCGATGAGTGGATTACTTTAAACAAAAGAGCCAGGATAGAGTGCTGGCTTTTTTTCATCTATAGAAACTCAGCGTTCAACGAATTGCCAAACTTATTTACTGTTAATCGGCAGGGATAGTTCGGCTCCCCATTCAGTCCATGAACCATCATATACTGCGAGATTTTGATAGCCGCACAAATGGGCCGCTAATAGGACGATACAAGCTGTGACACCTGAACCGCAACTAAACAGAGTTTGATTTGCTTGTTGCGACAGTGAGCTTCCCAAGATTGTTTGCAACTCTTCAATAGGCTTAACCTTATGTCCGTCCATGAGTTCAGCAAATGGTTGACAGACAGAGTTAGGGATATGACCGCTTCGAATGCCCGGCCTTGGTTCAGCGACTTCACTGTTAAAGCGAGCTCTAGAACGTGCGTCGACAGTTAGGCTTTGGCTATTGTCAATTTGTTCGAGTACGTAGTTGGCATCAACAAAGTAGCTTGGATTGAGCTTGCCTGAGAAATCCCCAGTGGATTCATTTTTTCGATACGTTTTTGTGACTGGCAGACCCCCGGACTTCCATTCTGTTAAACCGCCATCAAGGATATAGACTTGCTGATGACCCATTGCGCGGAACATCCACCATGCTCTTGGTGAAGCGAAGGTGCCGCTGTTGTCATATATAACAATGATGGAGTCGTTGTTGATACCCAGACCTTGCGCCAAGGTATTGAATCGCTCTTCAGTTGGCATCATATGTGGTAAAGAAGCGTTTGGGTCACAAAACTCTTTGTCGTAATCGAATCTTAAGCTGTTTGGAATGAGGTGAGTTTTATCTTTTTCTACTTCGCCGGGAATCTGAAAATCAATACTGGCATCTAAAATTACCAGCTTCTCGTCGTCCATTAACTTATTGAGATCATTAGGGGTAATCAGTGGTGACATTGGCTATCCTTATGTTTTTGAAAGGCATAAGGATTAAGCTACACGACCACTCTATCACAAGCAACCGTGTAGACCTTGAAACTGAATTGTACGCTAAGCGATTTTAAATCGCTTCATCTGCAAATCGAGATACTGCGCGACTTCAGCGAGCTCGTGTGCAGAGTCGGCGACATGTTTGACCGTCTCACTGTTTTCTCTGGTGATGTTATAGGTTTCAGTAATGTTCTCGCTAACCGTCGTCGTCACCATACACTGTTCTTCCACGGCGGCAGCTATTTGCGTGTTAGTGTCACCGAGTTCATCAATAGTGCTGTGTATTGCGGAAATATTCTCTGATGCTGATTTAGCCTGTATCGCTGCCTTGGTTACGGTTTCGTGACTTGAATCAATGGATTGCCTTGCAGAGTCGGCACCAGATTGCAGTGAATGAATCATTGAATCTATCTGACCTGTAGCTTCTTGGGTCCTTTTCGCCAACGAACGTACTTCATCAGCGACCACTGCGAATCCTCGACCTTGATCACCTGCGCGCGCTGCCTCGATTGCTGCATTGAGGGCAAGTAGATTGGTTTGCTCTGCTACGCCTTGTATCACTTCCAAAATACTACCGATATTCATCGATTCATCGTACAGTTCACCTACTTGACTTGAACCAACTTTCATCGCTTTCTCGGCGTTTTCTATTGCCTCAAGCGTGCTCTCTACTTCTTTAAGGCTGCTATTGACGTTGGTCGTCGCTGATTGAGTGAATGAGGCAGCGTCTGAAGCACTTTGTGAAATCTCTGTAGTGCTAGTTGAAAGCTGTTGAACAGAAGACGAAATCTGCTCCATTTCATGGCTAAGCTGATTTGATGATTGATTGGTGGTGTGAGTTATAGCTGAAAGCTCTTCTGACATCTGTCCGACTTTAATACAAGAATCGTTTACCTTTCCGACGATATCGCGTAACGAAAGAATCGTGGTGCGCATGTTTTTGAGAAGTTCAGCTATCTCATCTTTGCCTTTAATCTCGACATCATTAGAAAGATCGCCTTCTGCTAGTTGAGAGGAAATCTGTTTAACTTTATCTATCCCAATACGGATTGAGCGGGTAATTGCAAGGGCAGTGACTATCCCTACAATGAACGCAAGGATCGCGAGCGAGATGATAATTTCTATAGTGTCATTTTTTGCTTCCAACAGGTCGTTAGAAAGTACGTGTTGCTCTTCGACAGATTCTAACTTTATCAGCTCTAGTTCTTTTGAGATATCAAGCCCGAGTGCCAACATTTCTTTCTCGGCAATATGTTGTGTTTCTCGAAGTTTAACAACCTCTTCAAACCCAGTAGCGTAGGCAATACGTTGTTCAAGGAATTCATTTAGCAATTCGGTATCTCGTCTACTGGTGATGTAGTTGCGGAACTTATCTTCAAGTGCTGGCAACTCGGAACCAAAATAGTTTCTCACTTCAGCCGCGACTTCCGCTTTCTCATTGTGCAGATAGTTCAATACTGCGATATTGGCGAGCAAGAACTTCTCCATGATCAAAGACGAATAGTATTCAATATCTGCATTAGACGCATCGTGTGCAGCTTCAATCATCTGCTCTAGATCGTAAATGGCCTTTTTCTCCAATTCGACCATTTCAACATAAACTTTATGTTCTACTGCCTCAGTTGATTGCTTAACGATTTGAAATGATTCATCAAATAAATTGACCTCTTTGAAGACGGTTTCTAAATGTTTTTTACGTAGAGGGTCTGTGGTGGCTTTCAAATCATCAGAGACCATTTTACGCAATTTAGAGAGACGACTTTCGTAAATAGAGAGCTGCTGTTGAGACAATGTGTTGGCGTATTGAAGGGCACTTAGACGGACTTTGAGAAAATTAGCTTGTATTTCCCCAGCCAAAGCGGTTTCTGTGGAAAGTTCTCCATAATGCTCAAAGTTATGTGCGGCTGTTACCATACCCTTGTAGCTATAGAGAATTGCCACGAGGAAAAACAAAAGACAGACAGCAAAACCAAGGCGTATTTTATTGGCAATAGTAAGATTCAACATAAGCGTCCCTGCCCGTATAGTGTGCTAAATGACCTACTGGTACTTTAAATAAGCTTATACGCAAATTGATATTTATCTAATTTGTGCACCACGTTACTCATAACGAGGTAGACAGGACGAGAAGCGATAGTTGCTACTTTTGCTAATTACATTTTGTTCTTTGAGTAGGGATATGACTGAGCCTTTAGGGCATGGAGTAGAGGTTGGGGCGGTGACGAGTACAGTGTCGCCGTTGTCCAGCTGAACATTTAAATAGCGACGCTGGCCATCTAAAGATTGAGTGACTGTCTGAGAAACGACAACACCATTAATGGACCTATTTTGAGTGGGTGGTAGAAGGTCGATCAGCAGGATTAAAGCTAGTGACAGGGTAACTAAAGCAGTAAGGAAAATTTTGGGATTGTTCATCAACAAGTCTTCGTTCCTTACTGCTTACAAAGTTAACCACAAACAGGGCAATTTGGCATTTTCATTAAGTTCATTTCACGCCAAGACATGCTCATTGCGTCAAGCATCAGGATCTTACCTTGTTTTGGCGTTCCATAATTGGCAATTACCTTTATCGCTTCCATGGCTTGTACTGCGCCAATGATGCCAACGACGGGGGACATAACTCCGGCTTCAACACAGCTTAAGGCGGCGTTACCAAATAGTGCACTTAAACACTGATAGCAAGGCTGGCTGTCATCTTGGTAGATAAAGACACTGACTTGACCTTCCATTCGGATAGCAGCTCCGGACACTAATGGTGTTTTTAGAGCATAGCAAAGCTTGTTAAGTTGATTTCTGGTTTCAACATTGTCTGAGGCATCGAGAACCAAGCTGTGATTTGCAACCAGTGCAGATAGCTCTTCGTCATTAAGACGCTTATCAAATGTCTCAACATCAAGGTGTGGGTTGAGTTGTTTGAGCGAGTTAGACGCAGACAACACTTTCTTAGTGCCTACATCGGCATCGTGATGTAATACTTGACGTTGAAGGTTAGAAAGCTCAACCACATCATCATCAATCAGTGTAAGTTTGCCGACCCCCGCTGCTGCCAAGTACTGGCTAGAGGCACAGCCTAAACCACCAGCCCCCAATATCAAAACTGAAGCCTGTTTCAATGCTTCTTGACCGTCAAAATCAAACTGTTTAAGAATGATTTGACGGTTGTATCGCAGCATCTCTTGATCAGATAAGATTTCCAAACTTTACCTCTAGTACAGGGTCGGGTTGAAAAGTTGAATGTTGACTGTCTCACCTGCTTCAACACGACCACGCTCGCGTTCAAGAACGACAAAGCAGTTGGCTAAGCTCATGGAACGGAACGCTCCTGAACTTTGGTTGCCTGTGGTTTCAACAACAAATTTGCCATCTTCAATTGAATAGATACCACGTTGATAGTCTGTACGACCTGGTGCTTTTTTAAATGCGCTTCGTGTCGTTGCTGGAATAGACTCTGGTGCTGCCCACTCAGTGTGCCCTGCCAATTTAGCCAATAGTGGCTGTACTAGCACATACATAGTCAATACGGCCGATACTGGGTTACCAGGCAAACCACAGAACCAAGCAGTAGAGAGTTTACCAAAGGCAAAAGGTTTGCCCGGTTTAATCGCGAGCTTCCAAAATCCAATTCGCCCAAGCTCTTCAAGAATGTCTTTAGTGTAGTCAGCTTCGCCGACGCTGACACCGCCTGAAGTTACGACTACATCTGCAAGAGTTTGAGCTTTCTCAAACGTCTCTTTGAGGGTTTCAGGGCAATCAGGAATAATCCCAAGATCAATTGCCTCACAGCCAAAGTTTTCAATCAATGGCTTAATGCCATAGCGGTTACTGTCGTAGATCTGACCTTCAGCTAATGGTTCACCCAGTGGTTTCAGCTCATCACCTGTCGAGAAAAAGGCAACGCGCGGTTTACGTACAACGGTCACGTGGCTGATGCCCAAAGTGGCAATCATAGGGATATCACGAGAGGTGAGACGAGCGCCTTTATTAAGAACAACGTCACCTTGCTTGATATCGTCACCCATAGGTCGGATGTTGTTCTGCGGTTTTACATCGCTCTGATTGAACAGGATCCCTTGTTCGAGTACTTCGGTGTTCTCTTGCATAATTACTGCATCACAACCGTCTGGAATCTTTGCTCCGGTCATAATGCGAATACAGGTTCCTTGCGGCCATTCACCCTCAAACGGTTGACCCGCAAAAGACTTTCCAGCCAAAGGCATAACATTGTTTTCTGCAAGATCCGTTAGGCGAAGCGCGTAACCATCCATCGCTGAATTATCAAAAGGAGGGACAAAAATAGGTGAAAGAATGTCTTCTGCTAAGACAAACCCAATAGCTTCAGCAAGTGGGAGTTGCAAGGTCGTTTGGATAGGTTTGATTGGCGATAGCATTTTATCCATCGCTTCTTCGATTGGCATCAAGCCAGGTGCGTCACAGCATCCCATAAATAATCCTACTCTTTTATTATTGTAAGGTAATCAAATCACTCTATCACAGAAAGCCTTGTGCAATAATGACCTCCGATAAAATATGGGTGTAATTATTCAAAAATCCGAGTATCCTTGTCAGCCATCCTAAAGGGGTAAATGAGAGGAAGTGGTATGTCAGGTCTTAGCGAATCCGCAAAGTTGGTAAAAGATGCGCTAGAACGTCGAGGATTAGAAACGCCAATGGCTCCTAATCAGTTCAATCGAGAAGAGAAAAAAGAGAAAATTCAGCACCATATGCGTGAAATTCTCTCTCTATTAGAGCTTGACCTTACCGATGACAGTCTAGAAGAAACACCGCATCGTATTGCGAAGATGTATGTGGATGAAATCTTCTCTGGTTTAGACTATTCAAACTTCCCGAAAATCACGGTGATCGAAAACAAAATGGACGTGAGCGAGATGGTTCGCGTCAAAGATATTACCGTGACAAGTACCTGTGAGCATCACCTTGTAACGATTGATGGGCGAGCGGCGGTAGCTTACATCCCTCGTGGTAAGATCATCGGTCTTTCGAAAATCAATCGCATTGTTCGCTTTTTTGCTCAGCGCCCACAAGTTCAAGAACGCATGACGCAGCAGATTTTGGTAGCTCTACAAACGCTATTAGAATCGGATGATGTGGCGGTAACAATCGATGCAACGCATTACTGCGTTAAGTCGCGTGGCGTTATGGATGCGACTAGCGAAACAACAACGACTGCATTAGGCGGCATTTTTAAATCTAATCCGGCAACAAGACACGAGTTCCTTCACGGGATTCGATAGGGCAGCGATTAGGTTATCGACTTATTCAAAACCGCTTCTATTGAGGCGGTTTTTACTTTTTTAAATCGAGGGTAATACCAATCAGAACAAATATCTGGTCATTCTTGCTAGTTAAAATCGCTGATAGCTGCGTTATAGATTTTATAGGTAGATCAACTAGCTATCTGCAATCTATGCCTTGCTCTAAGCGATTTTTCCTGCGCAATTATCTGAGCAGCTATTTATCCCGATTGGTATAAGATACTTTCGATAAACCACTAAGGTTAATATTGTGACGACTTCATTTAAGACGCTTGGTCTTCGTAGCGAACTGCTAGAAACACTCGATAGCTTAGGCTACAACCAAATGACGCCTATTCAGCAGCAGGCTCTACCAATGGTTTTGGCGGGCAAAGATGTGATTGGTCAGGGGAAAACAGGTTCAGGTAAGACAGCGACGTTTTCATTGGGCTTATTGAGCAACCTAAACGTGCAACGATTCCGAGTTCAAACTTTGGTTCTTTGTCCAACTCGTGAGCTTGCCGACCAAGTGGCGAAAGAGATTCGTACTTTAGCGCGTGGTATTCACAACATTAAAGTTCTGACCCTATGTGGCGGCATGCCAATGGGGCCTCAGATTGGTTCGCTGGAGCATGGCGCACATATTTTGGTGGGTACGCCAGGTCGAATCCTAGACCATATGTCAAAAGGTCGAATTAGCCTTGATGAGCTCAATACTCTTGTGCTTGATGAAGCAGACCGAATGCTTGAGATGGGTTTTGAAGAGGCGATCGATACCATTATCGAAGTAGCACCGAGCAAGCGTCAAACACTTCTGTTCAGTGCGACTTTCCCAGATAATATTGAATCACTTTCCGCCAAGGTAATGGTTAACCCAGAAATGGTAAAAGTGGAATCGACGCATCAAAAGAGCACTATTGAGCAGCGTTTCTATAAGCTAGACACCACTGAAGTACGCGACGATGCACTGGAAACATTGCTGCTGACTCATAAACCTGAATCTTCAGTGGTGTTCTGTAACACTAAGAAAGAAGTTCAGAACGTGACTGATGAGTTAAGCCATCGAGGCTTTAGCGTGGTTGAGCTGCATGGTGATATGGAACAACGTGAACGCGAACAAGCGTTAACCATGTTTGCCAACAAAAGTATTTCAATTCTGGTTGCGACGGACGTTGCGGCGCGTGGCTTGGACGTTGATAACCTTGATGCCGTATTTAACTTTGAGCTATCACGTGACCCTGAGGTGCATGTTCACCGTATTGGCCGTACAGGGCGCGCTGGCTCAAAAGGGGTGGCGTTTAGTTTCTATAGTGAGAAAGAAGAGTATCGTGTGGCTCGTATCGATGAGTACATGGATATTGCGATTACACCTTCACAATTGCCTGAAAAGCCAGTTGAGCGTCCTTTTTATCCTAAGATGCAAACCATTCAAATCTTGGGTGGCAAAAAGCAGAAAGTACGCGCAGGGGACATTTTAGGCGCACTGACTAAGCAAGCGGGGCTCGATGGTAAGAAGATCGGTAAGATTAATATTTTGCCAATGGTCTCTTATGTCGCCGTTGAACATGACATTGTTAAAGCTGCTCTTAAACAGCTTCAAACCGGTAAAATGAAAGGTCGTAATTTCAAAGCTCGAGTTATGAAATAAAAGCCACAAGAGTTAAAACCCCAGTAGGCGAAGAGCCACTGGGGTTTATTTTCTCTGCTGTTAGGCTTATTGGTCGTTAATCAGTGAACTTATAGACGACACCAAGACTTGCTACCCAACCTAAATCACGCTGCACTAACGGGCTATTTGAGTCGTGATGTTGTAGCTCAAGCTTAGCTAAGCCAAGCCATTCTGGTGTGAGGGTATAGATACCAATCAAACCTGCTTGATAAACCCAAGATTGCTTCGCTTCAAATGCACTGAATCGAGACTGACTCGCTTCAATAGCGCTAACATTGTAGAGGTGCTGTGAGAGTTTCTTGTCACGGTAGTCAACTTCAATGTATGGGGTTAAAGTTAAGTTATCAAAGGGCAAATCTAGCGTTCTACCTAGATGAAGTTGAACTTCATAACCTTTGTGTTCACTTGTGACATCGTGAAGAAAGGTTAATCGTGCACCTACCGTACCAATGGTCACACCAAGCTCACCATTGCCATCGCGATCTTGAATTCCACTTGGAAGCTCATCAAAATCGTTGGATACTTCTGAAAATCGCCATTGACCTGAAATACCAAGATACGGCAAAACGGAAACGTTAACTAAGCTGCCATCAACAAAACCATATTTGCCGTTATAAAACAGGTTCGGCTCTGCAGAGGCTTGTCCCTTATCACCGTCAGTAAATACAGATTGGCCGATAGTGCCGCTCGCTCCGACAAAACCAAAATCATGGTACTGCTCGTTAGCAGAGGCATGAAATGTGAGTGCTGAAGTTAGTAATATAGTGACCACTGCTTTGATGTTTGATTTCATTATGATTCTCCTCGTCTTCACAAATAGGAGAAAGGGTATTGAGAAAATAAATTGCATAAAAACAGAAAAAATAATCAATAACTTTGATGTGAGACTAGATAAGAAAAGAGCCAATTCTGATGGGAACTGGCTCCTTGGTCGACGTTTGGATGGATTAACTGTCGAATAAGTATAGGTATTCTGCGTAGCCTTCTTTTTCTAAATCGGAAACAGGGATGAACTTCATCGCCGCAGAATTCATACAGTAGCGCAGACCTGTTGGGGCTGGTCCGTCTTTAAATACATGACCTAAGTGTGAATCAGCAAAGCGGCTTCTTACTTCGGTTCTTGGATAAAGAAGGTGATAGTCTGTTTTAGTGACAATGTAACCTTCATTAATTGGCTTGGTAAAACTCGGCCAACCCGTACCTGACTTATATTTATCTGTCGACGAGAATAGTGGCTCACCAGAAACGATATCGACGTAAATACCAGCTTCTTTGTTATCCCAATATTCATTGTTGAAGGCACGCTCTGTCCCTTCTTTTTGAGTGACATAGTACTGTAAGTCCGTCAGCTTCGCCTTGATTTGCTTATCTGAAGGCTTATTGTACGCTTTGATGTTAGCGACAGCATTTTTCTCATCAATCAATTGACGTAAAGTCACTGGGTTGTCTTCGCGATCATCACCAAAGATTTCATCAAGATATTGGTCGCGACCGGAAGCATATCGATAATAGTTGTATCGAACTTTATTACGCTTGTAATAGTCTTGGTGGTAATTCTCAGCAGGCCAGAACTTTTCGAATTTAATCAGTTCAGTTTTTAATGGCTTTTTGAATATACCTAGAGCATCAATCTCGGCCATAAATTCCTCAGCGATCATCTTTTGTTCATCATTGTGATAAAAGATTGCTGGTCGATATTGTGGTCCGCGGTCAACAAATGAACCTTTATTGTCCGTTGGATCGATATGGCGGAAAAACTGGTCTAAAACCTGCTCATAACTTACTGCTTTTGGATCATACTTTACTTCTATCACTTCAATATGACCTGATTTCCCCGAAGAAACTTGCTTATAGGTTGGGTTTTGTAAATCGCCACCTGAATACCCAGAAACAACGTCCAATACGCCGTTAAACTTCTCTAGGTCTGACTCTGTACACCAAAAACAGCCTCCTGCTAGTGTGGCAACTTCGTATCCATTTGAAGTTGTGGTTTTGGGCATGTCACTTTCTGCAGTGCCTACGAAAGAGGCAAGGGCAGCAACGGCTGCGAGAGCGGATAGGACAAACTTAAACTTCACTTTCATATCAACCTCATCGATTGTCTTCGTTATCGATTAATAAGAACGGGTTAGAGGGTAAAAAATTACCAAGTAGATACAAGTTTTATCCATATTCGCTGAAAACAGATCAAAAAAGACGCCAATATAGGCGTCTTTCTTTGAATTCTGGACTGTTCTAATAAGGGTTAACCTAAAGCGGGTAGGAAACCTGCGGTAATAAGAACCTGTGCACCAATAATCAATACGCCCACTGTACTTCCAATCGCGAGACCTAGATTACCACCAAGCACCTGATAGTGCGATGCATCAGATTGAGCACGCGCCTTCTTAACCATCAATATTGGTAAGAAAATCGCGAGAACAACAAGTGCAATAGCGGCATAGCCAAGCGCCATAATAAAACCTTGTGGGTAGAAGAGCGCGAATCCCATTGGTGGAAGGAAAGTGATCATACCAACTAGTGCACGTGAATTGCCTTTTTCTTGTTTCTTCAGGGTATCTCCTAAGAACTCAAACAATCCTAAACTTACGCCCAAGAAAGAGGTCAGTAGGGCTAAGTCAGCGAAAATACCTATGGTTTGGCCTAGGCTAGAAGCGTGAACTGTTGTTGCGAGTGTTGAAATTAATGCACTAAGACCTTGGTTTTCAAGCAGCGTAGATTGGTTTACAACACCAAGCGTTACCACTTGCCAAAACACATAAATAACTAGAGGAATAGCAGAACCAATTAAAATCGCTTTGCGCAGTGAAGGGGTATGACCATCAAGGTAATTAACAATGGCAGGAATGCTGCCGTGGAAACCAAATGAGGTAAAGATCACAGGAATCGCAGCGATAACCAATCCTTGCTCAACAGGCATGCTCAAAAGGTAAGACTCTGTAACGTTCGGTGCTAAGAAGGTGAGTACCATCGCCATGGCGACAATCTTGACCAAAAACAGCACTCTGTTCACTTTGTCTACAGTTGCTGTGCCTATAGTCACAACCGATGCAACGATTAGGGTGAAAAGTACTGTAGATGTCGTGCCTGAGACTTCAATGTTGGTGAAACCAGCAATACGGTCAGCGAATTGAGCTCCGCCACCAGCAATGTAGGCAGCACACAGTGCATAGAATAAGAACATCATAGCAAAACTCGCGACCCACTTACCTTTTGTGCCGAGAAACTGTTTAGCTAAAGTGTGAAGGGTTGCATCCTGCTCAGCATGCTGGTGGACTTCGATCATTAACAGCGCGGTGTAAGCCATTAGGGCCCACAAAGCGATCATGACCACTAGAGATGTAGAGAAACCGATTCCAGCGGATGCGAGTGGCAGTGCCAGCATGCCTGCACCAATAGTGGTGCCTGCAATGATCAAAGTACTACCCAATACCTTTGATTTTGTCATTGTATAATATTCTTTACGTTGAGATGGTGTATTTAGCTGTATAGACCAATAAATGTTCTGCATTTAGTGTTAAAAGCTACCTTGATTGTGATTGTGTAAAATATTACAAACGCGATCAAGTGTTTTGTACAGATAAATTACCATTAGTGTAAATTTAGGCGTACGGATACGAGTTAATACGCGACGTAATCGTTTACTTGGGATTAGTTTCAAATCATGCGCACAATTTACTTTTCCCTTTCAAAAAACTGTCATATAAGTGGTTTAAAAAGGAACAATAGATCCACATATTCAAGTTGAGGCTTGTCTATGGGTCTTAAGAAGTGTTTTTATTAAGGAGGTCAGAATGAGTGACCAAACAGTAAACGAAGAATGCCTTGAGCTATTAGATGCGATGGAAATTGGCTTTGAGCTCTCAGATTATGAGCAGTCAATTGAAGAACTCGCAGAAGAAATCTTCAAATAACAATTCTTCAACGATGATATCGCTACTGAGGTAGCAAACAGAAAGAGCCAGTGCATTCGCGCTGGCTTTGTGCTTTTATTGTTCAAGGTATTATTAGTAGGCTAATCGATTGAACTATCTCGCTCACTTACATATTGCAGATCATTGCGATTCGAACTTACTCGGCAACTTGCTAGGTGATTTTGTAAAAGGTAATCCTGACTCTCAGTTTCCTAACAACGTCTCCCAAGGCGTGCGCCTGCACCGATATGTTGATTCATTCACAGACCATCATGAGCAAGTACTCGAAGTAAAAGGCTTGTTTCCAAATGGAGTAAGGCGCTTTTCGGGTATCGCTTTGGATATGTTTTGGGATCACTGCTTAGCTAACCAGTGGAGTCAGTTCCATTCAAACTCACTGAATGAGTTTTGCCAACAAGCAGAGCATCGTGTATCTCTCGATAGCCACAACGAACTACCTGAGCGTTTCTTACGTGTTTCCTCCGCAATGTGGCAAGGACGTTGGCTGGAGTCTTACCAGCACCTAGACAATATTGAATATGCGTTGCAACGGATGTCTGGTCGGTCTCCTAGAATGGAGCGGTTAAGTGACTGTTTTCCCCATATTGAGCGAAATTATGACCACTTGGTTGAGACATTCTCTACCTTCTACCCTGATGTGCTAACTGCGAGCAAAAGTTTTTGATAGAATCGTCCGCCTTGCAATTAAAGGTTACGCGCATGTCGACACAATTTGAAGCACTAGGGCTTTGCTCAACACTTACTCAAACCACTGACAAACTCGGTTTTAGCCAACCAACCGAAGTACAGGCACAGGCAATTCCGCATGTTCTTGAAGGTGCAGATGTCCTTGCTGGTGCTCAGACCGGTACGGGTAAAACTGCTGCTTTCGGTCTGCCTATATTGCAGAAGCTGCTTGCGTCTGATGTGAAACGCGATCCTCAAAGCAATGACGTTCTGGCTCTGGTACTTGTGCCTACTCGAGAGTTAGCACAACAGGTGTACGATAACTTAGTTCAATATGCCCAAGAAACGACAATAAAAATCGTCACCGCTTATGGTGGTACAAGCATGAACTTACAGACTCGTAACCTGAGCGAGGGATGCGACATACTGATTGCTACACCTGGGCGCTTGCTCGATCATATGTTCTGCAAAAACATCAACTTGTTCAAAACGCAATACTTAGTATTGGATGAAGCAGACCGTATGTTGGATATGGGCTTTATGCCAGATATCAAACGCATCCTTAAGCGCTGTAATGAAGAACGTCAAACGCTGTTCTTTTCCGCCACCTTTGATAAACGAATCAAAACTATCGCTTATAAAATGCTGAATGAGCCGGTAGAAGTTCAAGTTACACCTTCAAACAGTACTGCTGAAACGGTGAAGCAGATGGTGTATCCGGTTGATAAAAAGCGCAAAGCGGAACTATTGGCATACCTGATTGGCTCAAGAAATTGGCAACAAGTGTTGGTGTTCACCAAAACTAAGCAAGGGAGTGATGCACTCGCGAAGGAGCTTAAACTTGATGGGATCAAAGCAGCTTCAATTAATGGAGATAAAAGCCAAGGAGCACGCCAGAAAGCGCTGGATGACTTCAAGTCAGGCCAAATTCGAGCGCTAATTGCAACCGATGTGGCCGCTCGTGGTCTCGATATTCAGCAGCTTGAACAGGTTGTTAACTTCGATATGCCATACAAAGCCGAGGACTACGTTCATCGTATCGGTCGAACTGGTCGCGCCGGAAAAGAAGGATTCGCGGTATCGCTAATGAGTCGCGATGAAGAGTACCTTCTTGAAGCAATAGAACGCTTATTGGACAGCAAACTACCTCAAGAATGGCTTCAAGGCTTTGAACCAAGTTTGATTGAAGAGGTAGAAACTGAAAAAACGCCACGTCGTAAAGGTCGTAACTCAGACAAGCGCAAAATGAAGGCGAAACTTAAGATTCACGCCAATCGAGGTAAAAGAAAATAGCGCAAAAAAGAGGGCTCTGGTTGGTAACAACAGAGCCTTTTTATTATGGAATCAATATTTAGGGACTAGTTAGTGAAATTGTCACTCATTACATTAAAAGACGCTGAAGCCTTACTGGAGTTTGAGTTGGAAAACAAAACTTGGTTTGAGGAGTTCATTCCTCCACGCGAAGAAGGTTTCTATTCAATACAAGGTGTACAGCAACATATCCGGGAGTTCTTACTCGACTATCAATGTAATGAAATGATTCCGTTGCTGATTAAGAGTCTTGATAACCAAATCATCGGCAGAATCAATTTGACCAATCTCGACTCGGCGCGTCGCAGTGCACATCTGGGGTATCGCGTTGGAAAAGCGTCAACTAATCAAGGAGTAGCGAAGTGGGCAGTGTCGGAAGTGACGAAATTGGTCAAAGATAAAGGATTAAAAAAAGTTTTTGCGTATGCAGCATTAGAAAACCCTGCATCACAAAAGGTGCTCACAAATAATGGTTTTAAGCCCGTCAAAGTTGTTCATGACTATGCAGAATTGCATGGTTCACCTATCGACTGTATCGAGTTTAAACTTGTGGTTGAGTAAGTTTGGTCGAGTTAAACAAAATACGATTAAAACAATCTCTCACATATATTTTACTTTATTATCAATGAACTAAAGTAATAATTTACTCAAAAGTGAGCGGTGTGGTTGGAGTCACTTTCTTGACTTAACCTTCGCATAGACTATTACTTAGCGATAGTACAAAGGTTTATCTATAGATTCATGGGGGCTATGATGAGATTACTTTTGATATTGCTTACTACACTGTCGCTGTCGAGTGTTGTGGTCGCTAAAACAGATATTACTGTTTACGGTGACGATACTTACCCGCCTTATTCCTATGTTGAAAGTGGTAGGTTAACCGGAATTTATACCGTTATCCTAGAAAACATTTTCGCCAAAATGCCTGATTACAACGTTACCTTGAAAGGGACACCTTGGAAGCGAGGTTTATCCCAAATTGAAGGGAGCAAAATATTCGCACTTTACCCACCCTATAAACGCCCAGAGCAAAGACCCTATATGGAATACGATGTTCCGATCTTAGACGAGAAACTGGTTGTCGTATGTCAAAAATCTGTTTTAAGCAGTCCTAAACCAAATTGGCCTGGGGATTATATGGGCCTCACTATTGGCAATAATGCGGGTTTTTCGGCTGGTGGGGATGAGTTTTGGTCAGCAGTAAAAGCAGGGAAGATTAAGGTAACCGAAACAAAAGGTACGCCTAAAAATCTACTTAAGCTGATCGCTGGTCGAATTGACTGCTACATGAATGATGCTCTGTCCATTCAGTGGGAACTTAAAAAGCTGCAAAATGAAGGTAAGTATGATGGTCAAAGTGTAGTTGAAGGTGCAACTATAAGTTCCGAGCAAGGCTTCTTAGGTATTGTTACCAACGGGGCTGCTTTTCCTTACAAAGAAAGTTTCAAAACTGAATATCACAAAATACTATCTGAAATGAAACAAAGTGGTGAAATAGATAGAATCGTAAATGACTTCATCAAGTAAACGGATTAGGAAAAAAACGGAAGCCTCGGCTTCCGTTTTTTATTTTAGGCGTATTGAGCAACCATGATTTCCCAACTCTTCCTTTGCGTCGCAAGTTCTTGTTTCATTTGCTGGTAGCGAAGTTTAAGCAGAGACTTCTCGTATTTTTTTGCAAGATCATTTCTTTTCGCTTCCAACACTTGCTTCTTTACATCATAGTAATCGGACATTTTGCCCATTAGCGCTTCAAACTCTTTATTTAGTGCGTCATTAAGCAGTGCGGCGTTTGGCAGCTTACTAATATTGCGAGAGGCAGTGCTTAGCGCTTGCTTGGCACGCGCTTTTTCAACTTTAAGTTTGGGCGTAACACGAAGCTTTTTTGTAAGCCCAAGCCAAGAGCAAGATTTGATTAACCATTTGGTTGGATCATATTGCCACCAGTAGATGCCATTTCGGTAGTCGTTCTCAAAAATGTGGTGGTAGTTGTGGTAACCCTCACCAAACGTAAATACAGCAAGCACAGCATTATCACGAGCGGTATTCTTATCTGTATAGGGCTGGCTGCCCCAAATGTGGGCCAAAGAGTTTATAAAAAACGTTGAGTGATGGCTAAGTACCAACCTCAAAGCGCCAACAATTAGTAGCATACCTAAGATATCGCCGTGCAATAATCCAAGAGCGATAGGAATACCAAAGTTAGTCGCAATGGCTAAAGGTACATAGTACTTATGCTGCCACATAACAATTTTGTCTTTCTGTAAATCTCTGCAGTTGCTGTAATTATCATACGTGTTCGCGTTGTACTCACGCAGCATCCAGCCTATATGAGAAAACCAAAAACCACGTTTCGCAGAGTACGGGTCTTTATCGTTATTATCGACGTGTTTATGGTGAATACGATGGTCAGAGCTCCAATGTAGCGCACTGTTTTGTAAAGCGAACGCGCCGCCTAAGGCGAAAAGGAAGCGTAGAGACCAATGAGCTTCGTAGGTTTTGTGTGACCACAGCCGATGGTAACCAGCGGTAATAGAGAGATTACTAAAAGAAAACGCGACTAAAAACCAAACGAGATGCTCGAGGCCATAACCCGATGTCACGCCATACCAAGGAACGATAGCAACAGCGACAATAAAAGAGGACAAAAAGATAAATATGTTTAACCAAATCAGAGGTGGTTTGCTTGAGCCCGACATGGTGACTTCCTTTCAGCTAACAGTTGTTCGCTAGAATATCAGCGTACATGTGTAAGTCAAACGAAATTAGAGAGTTTGATGTCTAACTCACGCCTTAGGTGAATATATTATGTAACCAAATTTGTAGCTGCTAATTATCCTAAATAACGATGCATTTTGTTACGCGATCTGTTTCAGAACGTTTGGCTTTTAGTTAAATGTTTTATAGTATGAAGAGGTAAGCAATCCTTACAGGAAGTAATAAGGAACTATAAATGGAATTAAAAGTAGCTGAATATAGCGACTTTGAACGCATTGCTACTCTGCATGCACAAAGCTGGAAGCAATTCTACCAAGGAATTTTAGGCAAAGACTTTCTAGAGAACGAAGTGCTCGATGAAAGAGTGGCTATATGGCAAACACGTCTTATTAATCCTCCCTTTAACCAACATGTCCTTCTAATTGAAGAAGGTGGGTTACTATGCGGCTTTATCTGCGCGTTTGGTAATCACGACTTTGAGAAAGGCACCATAATCGACGCATTGCATGTCGACCCTTTATATAGAGGGAGAGGTGTTGGGGTTAAACTACTTTCGGAAATGGCGAAGTGGATCGCACAATACTTCCCCGATAACGGCGTTTACCTTGAAGTTATGAAAGACAACAAACAAGCTGTGGACTTCTATGAACACCTCGGCGGTGACTGTCATCTAGAGCGATTATGGAATGCTCCGTGTGGTAATAAAGTTCCAGAGTTAGTCTATACATGGAAATCAGGAAATGATTTGGCGCGCAGCGTTGAATCTCACATAAAGTTAGACGTTGTAACATGTTGAAACAAATAAGCCTATAACCCTGATATTTCTCGGACATTTGCTTTATGGCCGTTAGGTAGTTTTAGATAAGCCCATTTTTTAATTACCTAACGGTCTATTCATGAAAAAAACGATACTCTTCACAGCGCTCAGTAGTGCGCTATTTCTCGTAGGATGCGGCGAAACTACACAAGGAAAAAACCAAGTTCCAGCGCAATTGGTTGTTGCTGAACAAGCGACATCTACCTCTCATCAACAAAGCAAATCGTACATCGGTCGTGTCGAGGCGGTTGAAGATACCAACATCACAGCACAAATTACCGGCTACTTGAAGTCTCGTCATTTCGAAGAAGGTCAGATGGTCGAACAAGGACAGCTTCTTTACACCATTGAGCCGTCTTCTTTCGAAGCGCAGTTAGCGAGTGCAAAAGCTGAATTAGCTCAAGCAAAAGCGAATCTTAAAAAAGCTGAACTTGATTTTAAGCGTGGTGAAAACCTGTTACCTAAAGGCAGTATTTCACAGTCTGAATTCGACAACCTAAACGCTGCATTGCTTGGTGCTAAGGCTCAAGTAGAAGCGGGTAAAGCACAATTGCATTTGGCTGAAGTCAACCTTTCATATACCCAGATCAAAGCCCCATTCTCAGGCCGAATTGCACAAAGCAAAGTGAGCACTGGTGATCTCGTTTCTCCGCAGTCAGGTATTCTCACCACGCTAGTTAGCTTAGATCCAATCCATACAGCCTTCAGTGTTAGTGAGCGCGAGCGTCTTGAACTGGGAATGGACAGAATTAAAGGGGATGGCGATGTTGATCTAGTCGAAGTGCAAGTTGTACTTGAAAACGGTCAACCTTATGAATATCTAGGTCAGCTTGATTTTCTTGGAAATCGTATTGACCTTAATACGGGCACACTTGCTATGCGTGCCGTAGTAAACAACCCAGACTATCGTTTACTTCCAGGGCAACATATACGTGTTGAGTTGCGCGAGAAAGAAGCGACTGATGTGGTAGTTGTGCCACGCCGTGCAGTACAAACGGACCTAGAAGGTAACTTTGTCATGGTCGTTGCAGAAGGTAATGTCGCTGAGCGAAGAAATGTTGAATTGGGTCGACAGCTTGAGCAGGGAATTATTGTTCAAAGTGGTATTAGCGCAGATGAACAAGTAATTACCCAGGGACTACAACGTATCCGAAATGGCGTTCCTGTGCGTTTTGACGAAAAGTCTGCAGCTGAATAACGAGGTCTAAATGTTAAGTCGCTTCTTTATCCAGCGTCCTAAGTTCGCGCTGGTCATTTCAATAATACTTACGCTCGCAGGTGCAATCTCGCTAATGATTTTGCCCGTTGCTGAGTACCCAAAAATCAGCCCACCATCGGTTAACGTTTCTGCCTACTATACAGGTGCTAGTGCAGAAGTCGTTGAACAGGCCATAGCCGATCCTATAGAAACTTCCGTTAATGGCGTTGAGAACATGATTTATATGTCCTCGAAAAGCGCGAATGACGGTTCGTATAGCTTAAATGTCACCTTTGATGTTGGTACAGACCCTGATATGGCTCAGGTAAACGTGCAAAACCGAGTGTCACAGATTGAGTCTAAGCTGCCGCAAGAAGTACGTATGGTTGGCGTGACAGTTCAGAAGCAGTCGCCAGATATGTTGATGGTTTTGAACTTTTACTCGCCAGATGGCAAGTATGATGACAAGTTCCTAATTAACTACATTAACCTCAACGTTAAGGATCAGTTGGCACGCGTGAAAGGCATCAGTAATGTAAACGTTATTGGTGGTGGCGAGTACGCTATGCGTGTTTGGTTAGATCCTGAAAAAATGGCTAACCTAAACCTTACTACAAGTGACGTTTACGCTGCACTTGCCGAGCAAAATGTTCAGGTTGCTGCTGGCCGTGTCGGCGCAGCGCCATATAGCAGCGCGCAAGAGGTTCAGTTTAACCTCGTAACCAAAGGTCGATTAGAAACGGTAGACGAATTTGAAAATGTGGTACTGCGTGCAAATAGTGACGGTTCTACGGTCTATTTGAAAGACGTTGCTCGTGTTGAACTTGGTAAAAAGTTCTACGACGGCACCGGTAAGTTCCGCGGTCAAGACGCTTCAATCGTAGTACTTTCTCTACAATCAGATGCGAACGCATTGGAAAGTGGCGCGGCAGTCATGGAGTTGCTTGAAAAGCTTAGCACCAACTTCCCTGACGGAATGATTTACGAGACTAGCTATGACACAACACTGTTTGTATCAGAATCGATTAAAGGTGTAGTAAAGACGTTAATCGAAGCGATTTTGTTAGTTATTGCAGTTACTTACTTATTCCTAGGCAGTGCACGTGCGACTCTGATTCCTGTCGTAGCGATTCCCGTATCTTTGATTGGTACCTTTGCCATTATGCAGGCGACGGGCTTTACGATTAACACGGTAACCTTGTTTGGTCTTATTCTCGCCATTGGTATTGTTGTTGATGACGCCATATTGGTCATCGAGAACGTCGATACAACTATGGCGAAAGATCCTTCAATTAGCCCTAGAAAGGCGACGTTGATTGCGATGAAGGAAGTAACAGGGCCAATCATTACCTCGACATTGGTATTGCTCGCTGTATTCCTACCCGTTGCGATGTTACCTGGTATTACAGGGATCATGTACAGACAGTTCGCGCTTACGATCTGTATCTCTGTAGTAATCTCTTCGATCAACGCATTAACTTTATCTCCTGCCTTGTGTTCACTTGTTCTAAAGCAAGGGGGCGGCAATACAGCACGTTGGTTCACGGCGTTTAACGCTGGGCTAGAAAAAGTAACTGCTCGTTATGGTCAAATTGCGGGATTCTTAGTTAAGAAGAGTATTCTTTTAGTAACTTTCTTCGTTGTAGCAGTTGCTGCAGTGAGCTTCTTTGCAAAAACGACCTCTACGGCATTTGTTCCACAAGAAGATAAAGGTATCTTGTTGGTTAATGTTCAATTACCGGATGCGGCTTCGTTGTCGCGAACTGAAGAGGTAACAGAACAACTTATAGAGATTGTTGAGCAAGAACCAGGCGTAGAGGGAGTAACGGTTGCAAACGGATATGCGTTTATGACTGGAGCATCGGCTTCTAATGGTGCGTCACTGTTTATAAAACTGCATGACTGGAACACGCGAAAGGCGTTAGAAGGGGAACACTCAGCTGATGCAATAGGACAACGAATTAATGCTCGGGCCGCGAACGAATTACCGCAGGCAATTGTCTTTGCAATGGGGGCACCAGCTGTGCCAGGTATGGGAGCTGCTTCCGGATTTGAGTTCGTGCTTGAAGATAGCCTAGGCAGAAGCCGTACAGACCTAGAGATGGTGATGGGGCAAATGATCGAAGAGGCAAATAAACAGCCAGAAATCGCTTTTACTTTCAGCACATTCCGCGCAAGTGTCCCTCACTATTATGTTGATATTGATCGAGAGAAGGCTCAACAACTTGGCGTACCACTCTCTAGCGTTTTTCAGACGCTACAGGGTAACTTAGGTTCGCTGTATGTAAATGACTTCAACATGTTCGGTAAGAACTTCCAAGTGACTATGCAAGCGGACGGCGAACACCGCCGCGGTATGGAAGATCTGGAGCGATTCCATGTTCGCTCGGCAAGTGGAGAAATGATTCCTTTAAGCACTCTAGTTAGCTATGACCAGGTCTTTGAACCCGATGTAGCATGGCGATACAACATGTACCGCAGTGCAGTTATTCAGGGACAGCCTGCACCTGGCTATTCGAGTGGTGATGCCATTGCAGCGATGGAACGCGTTGCTGCTGAAGTGCTACCGCAGGGCTACCAATACGAATGGACTGGTATGGCATACCAAGAAGTTCTTGCTGGAAACCAAGCGATATTCGCATTTACTCTAGCGCTCATCTTCATCTACTTATTTATGGTGGCACAGTATGAAAGCTGGACAATTCCATTGGCAATTATATTGGTTGTGCCAATCGCAACACTGGGTTCATTCCTTGCGTTGAACTTAACCGGAACTCCGCTGAACTTGTATGCGCAAATCGGTTTAGTTCTACTCATAGCGTTAGCAGCGAAAAATGCAATTCTGATTGTAGAGTTTGCTAAAGTAGAGCGAGAAGAGAAGGATGTTCCAATCAATGATGCGGCTGTAGAAGGTGGTAAGCTGCGTTTCCGAGCGGTAAACATGACGTCGTGGTCATTTATCTTAGGTATATTCCCTCTGATATTTGCATCAGGTGCGGGACATGTAAGTCAAAACTCACTCGGAATCTCGTTGATTGGTGGTCTACTGTGTGTGCTATTGGCAGGAACGTTCTTAATTCCTGGCTTCTATGCCTTCGTTCAGCGCCGACGAGAAAAGGCACATGGTGGTAACACCAAGCTGATTCCTTTAGATGACGAGTAACGTCTGGTAAAGTAAAAATCCCCTTAGCTCTTCGGCAAGGGGATTTTTTATATCTGTATGGGAGAGTATGGATGAGGGTATTTTTCAACGTATTCGGTATAGAGTATGTCTGTGGAACGTAGAGAAGGTGAGTGGTTATTGTATCAAGAGTCGGAAACTTCAATTCGGCGAAGGGTTTACGATATCTATATTCCAAATAATGTTGAGTGTCGCCATCTCGCTCAGTACTTGGCGGATATGTTTCATGAAAACGCCACAGAAAGATTCCCTTCGGTACAGAGAATATAAAGCCCTAGCCAATAGACTAGGGCTTGCAGATTATAGGTACTGTTAAGACGTTTTGAACTCGGCTACAGCCTTATCCATATCAGTGGCTTGAGCAGAGACACGATCAACTTCAGTCAAACATTGTTGAGCAGATCCCATATTGCCTTCTGAGATAGTGTTCAACTCGGTAATCGATTCACTGACTTGGTTCATTACGATGCCTTGTTCTTCAATCGCCGAGGCAATACGTTCCGAGTTCGCTTGAATGTTGGTCATATCATCAATGATTTGTGTCAGGCTACTATCAAGCGTACGTGACGCGTCTAGCGTCTGAGAGCCTTGTTCATTACATTGATCGATATTGGTGACTACTTGCGACATTTGAGACTGAATAGCCGTAACTACCTTGGTGATCTCTTCTGTGGATTGATGAGTTCGGCTTGCTAATGCACGAACTTCATCGGCAACCACCGCAAACCCTCGGCCTTGCTCACCGGCGCGCGCTGCCTCAATAGCGGCGTTAAGAGCTAACAAGTTAGTTTGTTCTGCGATTTCTTGAATGATATTTACAGCATCACCAATTTTATCAACGTGATTATTCAGGTCACTGATAGATTCTTGGCTACTTCCTAAGATAGAAGATAACTGATCGATGTTTTGAACAGTGGTTTCAACAACTTTACGGCCGTTCTGCGCGTTGACAGAGGCTTGCTGAACACCTTCAACTGCAACAGCGGTGCTTTCTGAAATCTCACTGATAGTAGAGACCATCTCTTGAACAGAAGTGGCCATTGTACTGGTATGGTCTGCTTGGGTGTGGAACTGCTCAATAACATTTTGTAGTTCATTGTGCATATTGGAGGTACTGTGTGATAACTCTGCAGACTTAGCTTGAGTACCCGATATAAGCTTTTCGAACTCATCTAATAGACGGTTAAAGTAGTTTCCTATAACACCTAACTCATCGTCTTTAACTAGGTTTGCGCGTAGTGAAACGTTGTTGGTACGTGCGATCTCTTGGATTGCCGTGAGTAACGAGGCAACTTGGTTGTTGATGGTACGAGAGATTTGAAAAATAAATCCAAAAATAACTAAAATGACCAGCGTTGTAAAACCAGTTTTAAACGTTGTGAGTCGCTCTTTTGTTGCTAATGATTCGTCGTTTAACAAAGACGAGAACGATTTAAATTGTTCTTCTACAGTGTGGGAAAGATTGCGAGTATCACCGAGTAGCCCCTCGTTGTATTTGAGACCGATACGTGTACTTTGGTCGATATACGCTTGGGCTGCTGCTTTAAGAGATGAAGCGGTTGTAGGAATTAAAGACGTGTCTAACTTACCTTTTAACACTTGTTTATTGAACTCGAATAGTTCAACAAGTTCGTTGCTAGAGAGAGAGGGCTTAATCCCGGTAAGCTCGGAATTGAAACGTCCGATTAGCTTTTCCTCGGGTTTTAAACCACGTTGATCAAACGCTTGAACTAAAGCATTAAACCCAGTTTGATATTTGAGAATATCTTGTTTAAGTTGGCTGCTTGAAGGTAAAGAGTGTTGGGTTAATAGCGTTGATAACTCGGACTCAATCGCCAAAAAAGTATCCATGTTTTTGTTAAACTTATCCAGATATTTCATATCTTTACGGAGTAGGAAATCTTTTTCATTACGACGAAGGTTTAGAAGTCGAATCTCGAGTTTGGCAACTAATAAACTTGCGTGATTGAGTTCTGAGGTAGATTGGGCAAAATGAGTAGAGGTTAATAGTACTGAAACAACCCCTAAAATGGCGACAGCACCCAATGAATACAGTTTATTCTTGATATTCATGAGATTACCTTATTTTGTTAAACAATTTGATTTACAGGTAGTTAATGTGATGTTAGTTGCTATTCGTAAATATATCAATTAGCGCTAACATCTTAGGTTTATATGTTGCGACTATGGTTCTGGTTTTTATTGATAAGAGAAGTAAATGTTTGAAAGCATAGAGAAATATCAAGCCCTCATATTTGACATGGATGGTACCATAATTGATACCATGCCGGCACATTTAAAAGCGTGGCAGCAAACAGCGGACCATTTTGCATTCCCGTTTTGCGAGCAATGGCTACATAGTTTGGGCGGAATGCCAAGTTATAAGATCGCAGCTGAAGTCAATAAGAAGCATGACTTGGCATTGGAACCTATGGAAGTCTCACGCTATAAAATGGCTGCGTTTGCTACCCTTGATGAACATGGTGAGCCGATTGATTGTACGGTGAATGTTCTTAACCACTTCTTTGGAAAGAAAAAACTTGCCGTAGGCACAGGAAGTCAACGAGAGAGCGCGATGAGGTTGCTGACTAAAGCGAGACTGATAGATAAGTTAGATGCGGTTGTTACAGCGACAGATGTTATCAATCACAAACCGAATCCGGACACTTTCTTGCAAGCGGCAGAAAAGGTGAGCGTATTACCTAAAAACTGCCTCGTGTTTGAGGACACGAAACTGGGCCTTCAGGCTGCACATGCAGCAAAAATGGATTGTATGATGGTCGAAGGCGATAAACTTGTGTTCTATCCGTACACTAAATAAAAAAGAGCCGCTAAATTAGCGGCTCTGACATTTTATCTGTCCCAGTAGGCTTCTTCTAAGCTGTCTTCCCTTTCAGGAAGCGCCCGCGCTAAGCGAGGTGAGTGCTGAGTTAACACTTCATAGCTCACACGGTTTGCATACTTACAAATCTGCGACAGTGAAGAATAAGTTAAGTAAGGCTGATCATGCTTCGATGAATTTGGTACATTGACCTGATGGTGGCTATTCGCAGCCATATCATGCAGCAGTGCCGACAGAGCAGCATCACCAGCACCGTTAGTATTTTTGATCTCAAGCGGACCACCTAGATACGGACCAATATGAGAGTACACTTTTACTGGATTCTGACAGTCTGATTTACGCATTGCGCGGCTGAACTCGTATTTATTGAACTCAGGGATATTACCCGGCAATAGTGGTAATTCTGTTTCGCGCTTAACAGATTCTTCAGTGTAACCTGCCATGTAAAGACCTACAGGGCCAGCGGTACACAGAACCACATCAACCCATTCCAATGCTTTATCAGCTGCGAGAAGAGGGTCTTTTTCACCGGTCAGGGCTTCGCCTTCTTCTTCATTCATCGCGACTATGGCGATGTTCTCCTTGATATAGTCTTGCCACCACTTCGCATTGCCTTCAATAACCCATTTCGTTCCTAATGTAAGGACAACAGGTACATTCTTAGATTTAGCAATCTCGATAGCACGAGCTACGGCTTGAGGCATTGGATCTTCAGGCTTACCGCGCATTAAATATGAAGAAACCACAAGAGCAGAGGCTTTATCAAACACATCTTCAGGAATGCTGTCAGGGCGCAATTGGTTCATGTGACCTTCATTAATCGCGAAGGTACGTTCACCATTTTCAGAAATTAAGGTATAGCAACGACCGATTGAGCCTTCGACCATTTGCAAATGATTGAGGTTCATTCGTGACGAGGTTCTACACAAATAGCGGTAGGCGAAAGAGCCTACTTCAATATTACGTGACATTACGCCGAGTAATACTGATTTACTGTCAGCAAGTACAGAGTAGTTGTGTAGCGTATTGCCAATCGTATCACCAGGGTATTGGTGAGTGATTAGCTCGCGTTCCATTAACTCTTCGTACAAAGCATCCGCTTTCGCTTCCTCTAAAACTAGTGAGTGTCCTTTACTCAAGTCATATTTCGCGAGAAATTCGTCATCGACCCTGGCTTCAATATCAACGATTGTCTGACCAACACCCACCACGATTGGGCGGTAGAGTTTTGGTGTCTGTTTCATCTGATTGACGAGTGGATCACGGGCGTGAGTTGGAAAGTAGTGCTTAGATTTGCGCTGTCCGGGAAACTTCATGGTAAAAGTAATGTTGGAAATTTTCCCGGATGATATCACACTTTTTTGTTTATGCTTTCATATTTATTGCATCATAAGGTGTTGAACACTAGTGAAGATGCTGAGACTTCACGATCGTAATAACTACTGAAGTCGTAGTTGTTGAGTAATGATAGGGTGAAATGGGTCGATTATATTATCAGCAACAAAATCAATTACATATCTCTTTGTGACTTAGCATGTTTAAGTAAGTATTGGCGATTCAAATTTGTTAGTTTGTGTAGATCATAAAGGATTAACAATACGACGCGTCGAGTGGCGTAGCGACATCGTAACGTACGTACGGAATTTAAGGATAAGAACATGCGATTTCTACATATAGCAGCAACAACACTATTGCTCGCAGGATGTAACAGTATCCCTACGGTCTTTCCACCGGCACATAAGGTGATGGTCTCGGGCAACACACTAATTTACGATGGAATGATCACTGGTGACGCCGTGCTAGAAGCGATGCGCGTGGTTCGTGAACGTAAAACACCTATTAATAAGCTTAAAATCACCAGCTCTGGCGGGGACATGGCGGTAGGCATAGAGTTTGGCTACTTCATCAAAGAGAATAACCTTGATGTAGAAGTAAGTAAGCTCTGTTTCTCCGCATGCGCCAACTATATTCTCCCAGCAGCAAAGAGCGTAGTGATTAACCCAGGGTCTCTGGTAGGATGGCATGGTGGTGCCAAACAAGCTGATGCACTTTGGATGCATAGTATGGCGAGCAAAGATAAAAAGCAGTTTATGGAATATTTAAATCGGCTGCGTATAAAAGAGACAGCTTTCTTTGGGGTTATTGGCGTTGATCAGAGAATAACAACTTATGGACAGACGAACGAAGCTAGCTGCCAGAAAAGCCAGAATACCGATGGTTGGTACTACTCAATAACAGATCTGGAACGAATGGGCATCAAAAATATAAAGGTTAAAGGATCGGGCTTGGTCGAACAGATAGACTTCAAACCGGAGAACGTTAAAATGGACACGACAAACATGGATCCGACGAAAATCACCGTATGCTTACTCGAAAATGTATTCGATAGCTAGGTAAAAATAGAGTTAAGCAGCCCTTAGGTTTGGACTGCTTAATCACTGACTACTTTTGCTCAGTTGGTTCAACATACGCCGATGTACCCCAAAGTGGGACTGTCGATAAGCTGTGCTTGAAACTGCCGTCTGTTTCTTTGGTTGTGTATGAGAGGTAAAGGAGAGTTTGATTTTCAGCATCGTAGATACGTCTAACCTTCATCGACTTAAAAAAGATACTTTTCGATTTCTTGAATACGACTTCACCAGATTTGCTCTTATCGATCTGGGCGATCATTTCTGGTGTGATGTCACCTGTTTGGCGGCACGAGATAGAGCTGTCGCTCGGGTCTGCAAGGCTAAAATCCGCTTCAATTGAAGCGATGTGGCACGTTACGCCTGTTACAACATCATCTTTTAGGTTTTCGATCTTAATGTCTTTCAATGTAAAAACGCCAAGTGAAACATCGCCAACTTCGTTGTCAGAACAACCCGCTAATAGTCCTGTTAAAAGCATTGCGGTGAGCAGTTTTTTCATTCTAAATCCTTGCTATTGTTTAGTTATCTGAATCTTTGGCTAAGATATCTACCGCACTTTTGAAGCCACAAAGGTATATACCCTTACCGATGATTCAAAAATGACTAGCACTAAGCTTAAAGAGACTAAATTCAAATAGAGTACTGATAGCATATCAGGTTTTTGTATAGTTTACTGAATCTCGTTTTAAAAGACTTGAGAGGTCAAGGTGTTATCTAGTAAGCTTCTGCCTAACTTCCTAAAGTGAGTACAGGTCTAACCGACGTTATGACGATACCTAAGATTGCTGAAATCAAAAATGAATGGCTTTATCAACAAGTCGATGTTGAATACCCAACTAAAGAGAGTATCGCCGGGCTATCCCTGTACAAAGAGAAGGTCGCTTTGTGCCAATATCACCAGTTAGAGCAAGTACCGCCAGAATCGAGTGAATTTGCCAAAGATGATATCTTCTTGGTCGATTTTCATCGTTTAACGGTCATGTTTGCCTTGCTGCAAGCACGTCGTTGGCACGACCAAGCCGACAAGGACCTGATTTTAGAGTTCCTTTCGCAAATTATTTACTCTGAGCCGTGCAGTTTGTATTTAGGCTTCAAGGCAGGAGAGGCTGTGGCAGCTGCAATCGTGACAGAAAGCGAAGACGCTTCACTGATTTCAGATATCGTAATTAAAGACGAGTCTGAGCAGTTAAACAAACAAGATTTTGTTGCGGGCTTGTGCGCTAAATTAGGTATCTCTAATGATAATGGTCTTAGCTTGTTTATTGAAAGCTGATTGAGCTTCCAGACAACGAGTTGCAATGGTTCTTAAACCAAGTTCATGTATTTTGCGTTACTCCTAACACCATTTTTGTCTTAATAGCAGTAAATGGTGATACGCTTTAAACTTCTGATTATAAATCTCTAATAAACCAGCGAAATGTTAAGCTGGTCATTTCAAATCTCACTATCTGTCTTATTATTTCTCGTAGAAAATTAATAGGGTAGTGATATGGCAAAGCCTCAAGCTCAATGTGTAATTTTTGATTGTGATGGTACTTTGGTCGATAGCGAAAGGCTGTGCTGCCAAGCGTTGTGCGAGACGTTTAACCATTTTGGCGCTTCGTTAACTATGGATGAAGCGGTTAGTCATTTTGAGGGAGGCAAGCTTGCAGACATCTTAGCTGCAACCAAACAAAGACTAAATGTCAATGTTTCTATCGATCGGCTAGAACCTATCTATCGTCAAAAGTTAGACCCGTTGTTTGAAGATCAGTTACAGCCAATGGAAGGGGTATTCGAGGTTTTGGATTACCTCAATAAAAATAGCGTTGAATACTGTGTGGCTTCCAACGGGCCGAGAGACAAAATCGAGCGCTGCTTAGAGTTAACAGGGCTGCTACCGTTTTTTAAAGGAAAAATATTCTCCGCATTTGATACCAATAGTTGGAAACCCGAACCAGACCTCATCCTTTACAGTGCGATGAATATGGGTTTTAAACTCGAGGACTGTATTTACGTTGACGATACGCCAAAAGGTCTTGAAGCTGGAGTAAGAGCTGGCGTGCAAACTGTTCATTTAACAGGGTTAAACAACAAGCATCACACGCTAGATTTGAAAAAAATAAGCCACTTAAGGGAGCTTGAAGAGATCCTTTAGTGTGTTGCTGTGCGGGAAACTAATGGGAGTGTGCCTACTTTATACAGTAACGCGTGAGTAGGGGTAAGTTGTGTGACGTTTTCAAAATAAGACCCGCATTCTGCACAGAGCATGTTGTTGTTATCAGACAGCAAGTACTCCTCGCTTCCGCATAACGGACAGCACAGAACATCGTTGAGCATTTCATCTTTATTCATAGGGGAATCTCCCGGCAGCGACAATAGAAACATTATATTTTTTAATTTGTTATGTTCTTCGACAGGATAACTGCGTGTAAGTTTCCTGACAATTCCATTTTAGTCGAATGGATCGCTGTATTGGCTAAGAAATGGAATTATCCATAAATATTGAGAAGCATTTCATATATTGAAAAGATAATAGAAGAATCAGATTTGATAAAAGCTCGCAACTTTGCGAGCTTTTTGTTTATTTTCTTAAGTTCTATTGGCGAGATACGCTTCGTAGTCAGGGATTTCAATATCCACTTCTTGCTCGATAAGCTCTGACTCAATGATGAACTTAGCCGTCGCACGATTTGTTGCAACAGGGATATTCCATACACTCGCAATACGTAATAGAGCTTTTACATCTGGGTCATGCGGTACCGCGTTGAGAGGATCCCAAAAGAAGATCAGCACGTCTATCTTTCCTTCAGAAATTAGAGCACCTAGTTGCTGGTCTCCACCCATAGGGCCGCTGATCATGCTCTTAATCGCTAAACCAGTATCTTTACTCAACATTGAGCCCGTAGTTCCTGTTGCGTAGAGAAAGTGACGTTGTAGCTTTTCTTTGTTTTCTTTCACCCAACGTAGTAACTCAGGTTTGCAGTTGTCATGTGCGACAAGTGCGACGTGTTTGTGTGCAGGCAAGGTACGCGTCGTTTTTTCCATTTAGACTTCCTAATTGTTTTCGTTATATACGTAAAATGTTGGTCGATACTCTGAAGGGGATAGAGATTGCGCTATCACTTCAGGGTTCAAGTTATCTGGTGTTAGTGGCTCAATAATAGGCGCTTCAATTTTGTTATAGTTTTCACCACGTAAATAGTGAACGGCTTGCTGAATCGATAGGCGACCTTGCAGTACCATTTTATCCGTTGGGGCAAATTCAACCCTATTCCTCAACAGCCCTCGGTATACACCATGGCTTAAATAGGTTGAAACGAGTCCAATCTCTTCAGACCTATTTGCGCTGCGTAGCTCACTAATAGCCGCTTCGATCGCGACTGCGCTACCTACTATATAATTAATATTTCTGTTATCAATGGCTTTTTGAACTAGGTTGCGTTGCAGTTCTTTGTCGTTGTCTGCCCAGTATGTTTCTACAACGTTAATATCGCTTCCTTTAATCGCAGAATAGAAGCCCTGAATAACCGGCTTAGTGCCACCACTAGATTGAGGGCCAGGTAATAATGCGATATTGGCTTCTCCAGAGCCTGCGGGGTGCTTAGATTTGAGGTAGTCTCCAACGTAATAACCCATCCAATACCAATCGACACCAACTTCTCCTTTTAACGCGGACTGGTTTTGTGAATCAACCACGAGTTTGTTTACTGTCGCAAAGACTGGAACCGACGAAGCCGCGGAACTGAGCGATGAATAAAATAGGTTGGGTGCTACCGTACCTAAAATGATTGCGTCGGCACCCCATTTTACGCACAACGCCATATGTTCACGTTGCTTTTCTAAATTGAGATAACCACCAGCTTCGAGAACTCTAAGGTCAACGTCTTGTTTTTCGGCTTCATCAACCATGCCGTAATTGACCGACAGCCAATATGAATCTTTAAGATGAGGGTAGATGGCACAAATTCGAGCGGCCTGAGCTGCAGAGGTACTTGCAGAAAACAGAAAGAAAGCGAGCAGTATCGACGTAGTTATTGTTTTAGGTGTTTTGATTGCGGAGATCAAAGACATGCAGCATTTCGTTGGTAATGGGCGAATAAACACTGCAAAATATAACGCATTATAGAAGAGTTAAGAAGTGAAGATTCTCAATGTTACTTGCTAAAGCGAGTATTGGCCGTAAATTGCTGCTGTCATTTTTGGCCATGGCGCTGCTAGTTTTAATATCTGCTCTTATCGGTATGTTCGGATTTTCGTCTGTAGCGAAAACCGAGCGCAATGTTGTTAACTCTGCCATTCCATCGATGATTGAAGCGCGTCAGGTCTCGGAGCTTAGTTCACGAATCATATCCTCAGTTCAGACACTCTCGAACGCGAAAACTGAGGCTGAACGTCAAGAGTCGGGTAAAGAGCTGTTTTCGCAATTAGAAACCTTACTGACGCATATAAAGCAGTTGGGTTCGGATTCTTTTGACTCTTCATTGCTTAATCGACTCGAATCAGACGTACAAGGGGTTATCGATACACTCGCTAAACTGGGAATAGTAGTCGAAAGAAGACTGTTTCTTAGTGATGACCTAGCAATTAGAACTCAAGAACTAAGAAAACTGGCGAGAGAGTTAGAGCAGCTTACTCGTACTCAAGTTGCAAATACATCGACTATTGCTGTAGCGAATGTTACGCATATCTATGCGCTGTTAGAAAAAAACAAAAAAGATCAAGCTTATCAGGCGCTTGATACCTTAGTCGAAGTCGATCTTGATCTAGCAGAACGTTTACACGAACTTCACTTGTTGGCTTTTAAGCTCCTCAACCACATTGAAGAAACGCGCACCATTTCTGATATTGATCGTATTCGCACTATACGGCAAGAGTTTAACAACAACTTAAGTATAATGAAGCGCCGAGTTCAAGCGGTGGAGGATCCAACTCGCTCTACGCAAATGACCGCATTGCTCGCTAAGTTAGAGCAAAGAGAAGTGGTGTTTGATGTTCTTACCCAACGTTATGAGAACGAGGGGTTAGCTCAGCAGTTGATGCAAGATACTCTAACTCAATTCTCGATTCTAAACGCCACGGTGAACAAGCTTGTTGATGACTCGAATGCGACAACGACCCGCGCGGTAGCTGAGCTAAAAACCACACTTGATTACGCTCAATTAACCCTAACCATTATCACAATACTGGGTATGTTGATTGTGGTCATTATCGTGTGGAAAGTTGTTTATATCTCGGTCGTTAAACGACTAGCAGAGTACTCGTCAGCGCTACTTTCGATTGCAAAAGGACAGCTTGAAGTTGACTTGAAAGTGAGAGGAAGTGATGAGCTCGCTCACATGGGACAAGCAATTATTACTGCGCGCAATACTGCTAAAGCGCTAAAGGTTGTTGCAGAGAGTGAAGCAGCAGCCAAACGTGAACTGGAAGAGCACAAAGGTCACCTTGAAGAGCTGGTAACTGAGCGAACACATCAGCTACAAAATGCCAATACGCGTTTAAATGAAGAAGTGGAAAACCATGCCAGAGCTCGTCAGGAAGCTGAGCAAGCCAGCCGTGCTAAATCTGCATTCTTAGCAACAATGAGCCATGAAATTCGCACACCAATGAACGGTGTATTGGGAACAGCTCGGTTGTTAAAAGATGCAGGGCTCAACACTACCCAAGCTCATTATGTCGATGTGATTAATCGCAGTGGTACAACACTGTTGGCGATTCTAAACGATGTATTGGATTACTCAAAAATTGAGGCGGGGCACCTTGAGATTCGCCCCGTTGATTTTAATCTTCCTGCGATGGTCGATGATACCAAACAGCTGCTGCTCGGTAGAGCAAAGGAAAAGTCTTTGCAGCTTGAATACTGTATCGAAAGCGATGTAGGTAAATATTGGTTTGGTGATGTCACTCGTATCAGTCAGGTTCTGAACAATCTGGTTGGAAACGCGATTAAGTTTACCGAGCAAGGTAATGTAGATATCTATGTTTCACTTGACCCAGATACGCCAGAGCACATTACGTTTGAGGTTTCTGATACTGGAGTAGGAATCAGTGCAGACGAACAGTTGACCTTGTTTGACGCGTTCACCCAAGCTACTGGTGGTATGGGGGCTAAAGGCGGAACGGGCTTAGGCTTAGCGATCAGCAAGCGAATTGTTGAAGCAATGGGTGGGCAATTGTTTGTCGACTCAAGCGTCGGTGAAGGTAGCTGCTTTTGGTTCTCTATCCCGCTTACTGTGGGTCAGGAGTTTGAAGAGTCAGAAGTGACCACCGATTGTCGAATCAAAGCTAAGGTCTTGCTGGTCGAAGATAACCCGGTGAACTGCATGGTTGCAGAAGGTTTCTTGAAAAGTATGAATCACGAAGTACATACCGCAGTAACGGGTGAGAAGGCCTTCTCTCTGTTTAAGCAAGAGCAATTCGATTTGGTGCTGATGGATATTAATCTCCCGGATTGTAACGGGGCCGAATTACTTAAAGACTTTAAGTCATATCAACTAAGCCAAGGTGCCATAAGCGATATCCCGATGATTGCTGTATCGGCACACGTATACAATGAAGAAGTTGAAAGTTACCTAGCAGCAGGATTTGATGGTTACCTACCTAAACCATTGGACAAAGATCAATTATGCCAAGTGATTCAAAATAGTTTAGAAGGGAAGCCTCTGTTGCTTGCCCAAAGTGATAGTGATGATGTAGAAATAGGCATGCAAAATCGGTTAATTATTAATCCGAATGTTATTCTGGCTGATATGGAAGTATTGGGCAGAGATAAAATGAAAGAAATCAGTATGATGTTTAACAAGGGTGCTGATGAAATACTTGAACAACTCGATGCAGCTGCTAAACAAGAGAATCAGCATAACACGGTACAGTTAGCGCATAAGTTAAAAGGTTCCGCAGGCAGCTTAGGCTTGGATTCTTTATATGATCTTTGCTTGGAGATAGAAAAGTCGCCAAACCCTTTAGAGTGTTATCAACAACACAAAACAGGGCTAACTTTACTTGTTTCGCAATCGAAATATGCACTGAAAGAATTATTAGATTAGAGAGTTTATGAACCAAATTGAATCACAACAACTTTCCATGGCTCAAATAACTGAAAATGATTGGGCGCTGTTTGAACGATTGAATCAAGATGAAGACGTGATTCGCTATGCTTTCGATAAACCGTCTACTGAGCAAATCCGAGAGCGTTTTACATCGCGATTACCGACTTGGAACTGGCCTGATAGCCATTGGTTGTGTTTGGTGATTCGAGAGAAACAGTCCGGTGATGCTATTGGTGTCACAGGTTTATGTGTCTCAGAACAAAGCAAAGATGAAGTAGAAGTTGGTTACCTTTTACTTCCAGAATTTCACGGTAAAGGCTATGGAACGGAGTCATTAGTTGCCTTGATTGATCATGCCACGAGTGAATTTCCGATTAAAACAGTTAATGCTATTGTGACCGATGGAAACATTGCCTCATGCAAAGTTCTTGAGAAAGCAGGGTTTACCTTAGCTGAACGTGAGAAAGATGCCTATCTTCTGGGCGGTAAATACTACGACGACTTGATCTATCGTTTTCAGGTTCCGGCCTAAGACGCGACGACGGATAAAGTGAGCAATGTTTGCGCCGTGTAATAGGTGATCATCACTACGTGACGAGAGTAAGCTGAGTGGCTGCGAAAGCGATCCACTGCAAGTACAACATCCGACACGATGAAAATGAATGCGCCTAACACGGCATAGCCTGCTCCGGAGCCTAAAGATGAGTTCCAATGCTCAATTGTGCCCCAAGCCATCATCACTATCCCTAAGCTATAGACTGCTATAGGAAGCTTCCAATTGCCTAGGCTCGGTAATAACAACAGATACACTAGCGTTCCAATGGCGAGTAGTGTTAAGAATGTCCAAACGTTAACCTGCATGTCTATAGCACTGAAAAAAGCGATGCTATACGCAAAGTGAGCAAACAAAAAAACGCCTAGACCTTGGATAAACTTATCTTTTGGGTGCATTAGAAAAATGTCGCCGATGCAAGATAAAATCAACCCTATACCAATCCACAAAGTATAGGTTGTCGGTGCGTGTTGATTTGTGAAGACAATAAGTGCCATAAGAAAGATCGGCGTGGGCTTTGATAGGTAAAAAATCCAACGTTTGCTTTGGTTAATACTCCAAACGTGTATGGCGCACGTTAGGGCAATGAATAGCCACATAAATCCTTCTTATACAAAAAAAGCAGCGAATGCTGCTTTTTAGATTAATAACTTAGCTGAATTTACGCAATAGCAAGGTCAAGGATCTTACGGCTTTGCTCTAAGTTGATCGCTTGGTTTTCACCGAGTGCAACCATGCCGTGTTGTGTAAGTTGACTAATCACAGACTCAACGGCTTGTTCTTTATCGGATTCGTACTCGCTAAATTGAGTGGCGACACCTAGTGAGTGGTAGAAGGACTCGATAGCAATAATGGTCTGCTCTGCTAGATCATCTGTCGCTTCGAGACCGAATACGTTAACACCCATCTGCTCTAGTTTTGTCTTCTTAACCGCAAATTGATTACGTAGCAAAGAAGGCTGAACTATAGCGAGTGAACGCGCATGATCAACACCCCAAAGCGCCGTAAACTCGTGACCGATCATATGCGTCGCCCAATCTTGCGGAACGCCAGAACCAATCAATCCGTTAAGTGCTTGGTTCGCTGTCCACATCAAGTTTGCACGCCACTGATCATTGTCACGCTCAGCGAATTCAGCGCCTAACATTTTTAAGTTCTTAAGTAACGCTTCCGCGTAGCCATCTTGAACCATTGCGCCGTGTTGGTTGGTTAAGTACTGCTCGCAGACATGAACCCATGCGTCGACAATGCCATTAATTAATTGCTTCTCAGGAAGAGTTTTCATGACATCTGGATCCATCACCGCAAATTTAGGCTGAACATGAGGTGTCATGAATGGGAGTTTGTCATGAGTTTCTGCTTTTGTAATCACAGCGCCCATGTTTGATTCCGAACCGGTAGCAGGTAAGGTTAGAATTGCACCGATTGGTACGGCTTCTGTGACTTGATGTTTGCCAACCATAATGTCCCAACCATCACCATCATATTTCGCAGCGGCTGCGACATACTTCGAGCCATCTATCACTGAACCGCCGCCTACTGCTAGTATGAAGTCAATGCCTTCTCGCTTAACAAGTGCGACAGCTTTATCAAGTGTTTCTTTTGTTGGGTTTGGCTCCACGCCAGAAAATTCGTTCCAAGTATGGTTACTCAGAGCCTGCGATACTTGATCATACACTCCGTTACGTTTTATTGAGCCACCACCGTATATAACGAGTACTTTTTGATCGGCAGGGATGATCGATTGAATACTATGGATCTGGCCTTGACCAAACTGAATTTGAGTTGGGTTGACGTAAGAAAATTGCATCGTATTATGCCTCTTGCTTCCAATTATGGATTGTAATCTTTATCGTTAGTATGCATATTAGTATTGAAAAGTGGCTTATTAAAGGCCAATTACTCCAAAAAATATGCCTATTTCTCTAAAGATAATTTTAGTGGAGGAACAATGTCACTCGCCGAACTTATGCAGCACTACGTAGATTTAAAGGGGTTAAGTCAACTCGAAGGAATTGCGAAAACAGAAATTGAAGGTCTCTACTTTTACCGAAGTAGCCAGGGAAACACGCGAAGACCTTTTGTTTATCAATCTGGCGTGATTGTGCTAGGGCAAGGCAAGAAGAATATCTATCTTGGTAACGAGCCTGTTCAGTATGGTCCTGATGACTATCTTGTTGTGGGGGTCCCAATGCCACTAGAGTGTGAAGCGATTTCTGTAGATGGTGAGCCACTTTTAGGATTAAGTATCGATATCGATCCGCAAGTACTTCACCGACTCGTGAATAAACTGGAATCGATGAACTGTTACAAGCCGTGCGTTGAAGGCAGTGTGCGCTCCGGTCTTAAATCTGTTGCGATGGATGGTGATATGCTTGGTGTTTGCAAAAGGCTTATGAAGGCGCTATGTAATCCGATTGAGTTAGCAGTGTTAGGAGAGAGCTTGATGGAAGAACTAGCCTTTAGAGCGTTAATGAGCAAAGAAGGCCATGTTTTATTTGATCTCGCTCGGCATGAGGGTCACTACGCTAGGGTGGCTAAAGCGTTGGATTACTTACACCAGAACTACACGGCCTCGGTAACTGTGCAAGATCTTGCTGAGCAAGCAAACATGAGCATTTCTGCTTTTCACCAAGCATTTAGGAGTGTCACCTTAGCATCACCAATCCAGTATATTAAAAAGGTAAGATTGGATAAGGCCCGCGAGCTTATACAGTTAGAGGGTGTTAAAGTCGGAGAAGCGGCTCGCTTAGTCGGGTATAACAGTACTTCCCAGTTTTCAAGGGAATTTAAACGCCACTTTAATGAAACGCCCAAAGCGAAACTTGTTACCTGACTGTAAAAAGGGGAAATCAGGTTTTACAAATTTACAGTGTTTTTTAACTCAAGTTTGAGTAATATTATTGAAACAAAGCGAATTATTCTCGTTTCCCTATAGGAGATCTAGTCAATCTTCTGTGATAAGCCCCTTTTTCAGTGATGATGAAGGGGCTTATTTTTTATCAAGACCAACGAAAACTAGTTCTTGATGCAAAATAAGTGTTGGTTTGTTGCATTCATGATGCGATTAATTGCGAGTCATTTTGGAGTATAACGAAATACTTCGTGTTATTTTTCCAATCTTATCTACGGTTATTTTACGCAGAAATATAAGTATTCAACATTGATAAAGTTGAAGTTTAATCACGTGTAAACAATAACTTAAGGATAAATGAAATGCACAAACCAACGTCAGAAACGGCTAGAAGAGTCTTTACCCTAAGTACTCTCAGCGCGTCATGTTTAATCGCATTTAACAGTTACGCCGCGGTAGATTGTACCACTTTTGCAAACTGGGACTCATCGACCATCTATAACGGTGGAGAACAAGTACAGCATTTAGGCTCTGGCTATAAAGCAAACTATTGGACACAAGGGAATGATCCCGCCCAAACATCAGGGGAGTGGGGGCATTGGAAACATCTGGGGACATGTGACGTAGCAGGAGAAAATGAGCCGCCAACGGTATCAGTTACGTCTCCTCTTGCTTCTGATGCCATCACCCAAGGTGACGCCGTCACTATTTCTGCAAGCGCGTTAGATGTAGATGGAACGGTTGCCAAGGTGGAGTTCTCTGTAGATGGCGTTGTGGTTGGTCAAGCGACACAAGCTCCTTATAGTGTGGCTTGGATTGCTACCGTTGGCAGTCATCAAATCAGTGCGGTTTCTTATGATGATGCGGGGGCTCAGAGTACAGTCAGTAGCGTGACAATAAGTGTCGCCTCTTCAAATCCTGACAACATTGCACCAACAGTCGATGTCGCGCTATCTACCAACTCGATAGATGTAGGAAGCGCAGTAACACTTACGGCGAAAGCCTCAGATGCGGATGGGTCAGTTGATAAAGTCGACTTTTATGTTGGTGGTAGTTTGGTGGGTACTGCCGCTACTGCGCCTTACACTTTGAATTACACAACGGTACAAGCTGGAGATTTGGCGGTGTATGCGGTTGCAACAGACAATCTTGGGGCAAGTACCAATTCGACGTCTGTGACTCTCGTTGTTAACGGTGTACCGCCGGTTGCTAATTGTCGTCCAGACGGTTTGTACCAGACTGAGGGGATTAATGTTCCTTACTGTACAGTCTATGATGCGGAAGGTCGTGAACAGATGGGCGCTGATCATCCACGTAGAGTGATCGGATACTTCACCAGTTGGCGTGCAGGTGACGATCCACAAGCGTCATACCTCGTTAAAGATATTCCTTGGGAGCAACTGACCCATATTAATTACGCCTTTGTTGGTATTGGATCGGATGGAAAAGTGAATCTAGGTGACGTCAACGATCCAAACAATGCTGCGACCAACAAAGAGTGGCCAGGGGTGGATATAGACCCGGCACTAGGCTTTAAAGGCCACTTTGGTGCACTAGCAACTTACAAACAGCGCTATGGTGTTAAGACATTAATTTCGATAGGCGGTTGGGCTGAAACCGGTGGTCATTTTGATGAGAACGGTAATCGTGTAGCCGATGGTGGTTTCTACACTATGACGACGAACGCCGATGGATCAATAAACCACGCAGGAATTGAAAAATTCGCTGCTTCAGCGGTTGAAATGATGCGCAACTATAAGTTTGATGGTCTGGATATTGATTACGAATATCCTACGTCAATGGCTGGCGCAGGTAATCCTTATGACAAAGCATTTATGGAACCACGTCGCCCTTACTTGTGGGCTTCTTACCAAGAGTTAATGAAAGTTCTACGTGAAAAACTTGATGCGGCTTCAGCGCAAGACGGTGTTCACTACATGCTCACTATAGCGGCGCCTTCGTCGGGTTATCTGTTACGTGGTATGGAAACTTTTGATGTCACTAAATACCTCGATTATGTCAATATCATGTCCTACGACCTTCATGGAGCATGGAATGATCATGTAGGACACAATGCCGCTCTTTACGATACCGGAGAAGACTCAGAGTTAGCTCAATGGAATGTTTATAACACAGCCGCCTATGGGGGCATTGGCTATCTAAACACTGACTGGGCTTACCACTATTTCCGTGGTTCGATGCCAGCAGGTCGAATCAATATTGGTGTACCTTACTACACACGTGGTTGGCAAGATGTCGCGGGTGGTACAAATGGCCTTTGGGGGCGCGCAGCTTTACCGAACCAAGCACAATGCCCTGAAGGAACAGGGGAAGGTGAGAAGAACAACTGTGGTAACGGTGCAATGGGCATCGATAACATGTGGCACGATAAAGATCCTCAAGGCAACGAAATGGGGGCGGGCTCAGGTCCTATGTGGCATGCCAAAAACCTAGAGAAGGGCATATGGGGTACATACAGCGCTGCTTATGGATTAGATCCCGTTAATGATCCGAGCGACCAACTAGTTGGCACCTATACAAGGCATTATGACAGCGTTGCCGTAGCACCGTGGTTATGGAATGCACAGAAGAATGTTTTCCTTTCCACTGAAGATGAGGCATCGGTCTCTGTGAAGGCAGATTACGTCATCAATAAAGAGATCGGTGGGATTATGTTCTGGGAGCTAGCAGGGGACTACAACTGTTATGTGCTTGAGAATGGCCAACGTACCTCTGTCGATTTGACTGAGCAGGCGTGTAGCAATGGTGCTGGTGAATATCATATGGGTAACACTATGACTAAAGCTATCTACGATAAATTTAAGTCTGCGACACCATATGGAAATAAGGTTTCATCTGGAGTAACTCCTTCCGAAACTGTTGATATCACAGTGACAGTAGGTGGGTTTAAAGTCGGTGATCAAAACTACCCGATCAATCCTAAAGTAACCTTCACTAACAATACTGGACATACGATTCCCGGTGGTACTGAGTTCCAATTCGATATCCCAGTATCGGCGCCAGATAATGCCAAAGATCAATCTGGTGGCGGCTTGAAAGTCATCGCGTCTGGTCATACCAGAGCAAATAACATTGGTGGTCTTGATGGCCCGATGCATCGAGCTGCGTTTAGCTTGCCTAGCTGGAAAGAACTGCCTGCTGGTGGGACTTATGAGCTAGACATGGTTTACTACTTACCGATCTCTGGACCTGCAAATTACACTGTAAATCTGAATGGAGTTGATTACGCATTTAAATTTGAGCAACCAGACTTGCCACTCGCTGATTTGTCAAACGGAGGAAACAACGGCGGCGATAACGGTGGGAATAATGGAGGTAACACCGGCACTGTAACAGCTTGGGAGCCAGGAGTGACCCAAGCAGTCAATGGTGACACCTATTCTTACAATGGAAAATGTTTCGTTGCGAAGAATAATCCCGGTACATGGGAATCGCCAACTCAGTCTAATTGGTTTTGGGATGAGGTAGCTTGCCCTCAGTAAGTGAGCTTTTTAGTAGAAGGCCTTGGCTACGCGCCAAGGCCTTTTGTTGCTGATGAACTGACATAAATTAAAATTTGTAGCTTTCGGGCACAACGACAACACCATTCTCGGAAATGTGGAATCTTTTTGCATCTTCCATGGCATTTAATCCGATTGAAGTGTTCGCGGGGATTGTTACGTGTTTATCAATGATGCAGTTGACAAGCTTACATCCTTCACCGACTTCAACATCATCAAATAAAATGCTGTCTACTATGGTCGCGCTGTCATTGATACGTACATTAGAGGAAATGATGGAGTGTTGTACGGAGCCGCCGGAATTAATCACGCCATTCGCGATGATTGAGTTGATAAATATCCCTTCATTGCCAGTTGCTGATGAAACCGTTCTTGCGGGTGGCAGTTGTGGCTCATAAGTACGAACGCCCCAGTTTGGTTGGTACAGGTTCATGGGTGGAATCGGCTCAAGTAAATCCATGTTTGCCTGATAAAAAGAATCTATTGTCCCTACATCACGCCAATAGCAATCGCGAGCAACGCGGCCGCGATCGGAGCAAAAGTTGTAAGCATAAACACATTGCTCATCGATTAATTGAGGGATAATGTCGTTACCGAAATCGTGCGATGAGCATTCATTATCGGCATCGTCACGAAGTACACGCTGAAGTGTTTCCATTTCGAATATGTAAATGCCCATAGACGCTAAACTACGATCTGGTTTGTTAGGCATACATTGCGGGTCTGCTGGTTTCTCTGAGAAGGTTTCGACTAATCCTTGATCATTGACAGACAGGACGCCGAATGCAGACGCATCTTTTCGCGCGACATCCATAGAGGCTATGGTGAGTTTCGCGCCATTTTCGATATGGTCTTTCAGCATTTCTGCATAGTCCATGCGATAAATGTGGTCACCTGATAAAACGATAACGTGTTTCGCGTCGCTTCGCTCTAACAGCCACAGGTTGTGGTAGATAGCGTCCGCTGTACCTTCATACCATTTACCTTTGCCGCGCATCTGAGGTGGGACGACAGAGACAAATTCGCCTAGCTCTGGGTTAAACAATGACCACCCATCACGCAGATGTTTTTGCAACGAGTGCGATTTATACTGCGTTAGCACTAAGATTTTACGAAGCCCTGAATGAAGGCAATTGGTTAAGGTAAAGTCAATAATTCGATACTTGCCTCCGAAAGGTACGGCTGGTTTAGCGCGGTCATCCGTGAGAGGGCTCAAACGAGAGCCCATTCCCCCAGCTAAGATAACGGTAAGGGTATCTTGCATGTTTCTATCTCCATATAGCGCAACAAACGACATATGAAGGTTAGTTCAAGATCTGCGCCAACTAGCAAACAGCGTACTAATAAGGCTTGTTGCAAACGTCTGCACGAAAAATGTGTGAACTTGGTGCATATAAATTGAATATTGCACCAAAATTAAGCAATCGAGTGAGTTTCGCTTACCGAAAGGACTGACACTTGATTGCGACCAAGTGATTTTGACTCATAAAGTGCAATGTCTGCACGTTTATAGGTCTCTTCAGGTTTGGCAGAGATTTCGGTTGCACCAGCACTTACTGTAATGTTTAGCTCGCTTTCTAGATTGATTGCTGTTCTTACTCGGTTGAGCACCATTTCGGCTTCGCGTAGATCGGTATGTGGCATGATGATAGCGAATTCTTCGCCCCCAATTCGAGCGATAACGTCGGTTTCACGCAAGTGGTGGGTTAGGCTACCCGCTACATCTTTAATCACCTCATCACCGCGATCATGTCCATATTTATCATTAACGCGTTTGAAATGGTCAATATCAATTAATGCTAATGTGGCGGACTCATGATCAGAGTAACGTTTTGTACGCATTGCTTGATTTTGCATCTCGCTATCGAACTTTCGACGATTCCAAAGCGAAGTCATCGGGTCTTTTTCACTAAGTTCTCTTAGGCGGTCTTCTAGCTCTTTTCTATGTGATATATCGACAAATGACGCGACATAGAACTGAATGACGCCAAAACGGTCTTTGACCGTCTGTATGCGCAGAATTTCGGTAATTAATGAACCATCTCGACGCTTATTGACGACTTCGCCTTCCCATAAGCCTTTTTCTTCAAGAATCTTCCACATATTCATGTAAAACTCTTGCAGATGCTTTCCTGAAGCAAACAACGAAGGTGGGCGGCCTTTTACGTCTTCTAACGTATAGCCACTAATCCTTGTGAACTCGCTGTTCACTTGGATGATTCTGTTGTTTCGATCAGTAATAACGACTGCTGACATCCCGTTCATCGCTGCGCGCGCTATCTTACTATCTAAGCTGTTTTTTTCATGGTTATGATTCCATGTCACAAAGGTGAATGTGAGCAAGAATAAAATGATAAGAATGAATGCTGCTTGGATATAGAGATCATGTCGCGCATCGTCAGTGAACGCATGAGCTTCATCAAAGGAGGTTTTGATAAAAAAGATCAGTTGGTCAACGTGTTCGACTTCATTAAGATCGGTAGATGTATAAGAAATCCAGTAATCACGCTCTTTAACAGTGCCAAACTTACTAAACTGTAGTGATCGCCATAGCTGAGGGAACTGCCGAGAAAGGTTGGACTCTCGGTGTTCATCTACCAAATTACCTAAAATCTTTTCACCATTCGTCGACATTAAATAAAACCCGTCGCCCGTCGCGACAATGGGTAGATTTAACTGATTACGCTTGTACGCCAAGCCATAGTACAAACGATTTAGATCAAGGTTTGCGACAAAGTAACCTTTGCGTTCACCATTAAGTGTTATGGGGTATATTACGCGGTAAGCCGGCTGATAAGGCTTAACTAGTTTGTTATTTTCGACTTCTAGGTCAATGCCAAAACTACCCGTATCGTGATCACCTAAGGTTTTGGCAAAAGCAAAGTAGTCACGGTCGCCTTTATATTGTAAACGTTCTGGTTCAACAATCTCAATAAATCGCTCGCCGCTGTTTATGCGAACAATCTCCATACCATCTTTGTCAATAAAGCGTAATTGAGAGTAATAACCCTGTGTTCGAGCAATGAGTAGCCAAAATTCTTCTAAAGCATCAAGATTTTGGCGGGATGGGTTCAAGATAGCTTGGTTTAATACGCCATTATTTGATAGATAGCGAAGTGATGACGATATCTTTTGCAACGAAGTTTGTAGCTCTACTTTTGAGTACTCAAGCTTATTGCGATTGAGTTGTTCGACATATTGCTTGGTTTGCTGGTCTACTTGTGAAAGCTGAGTATAAAAATAGAGGAAAGGGACAAACGACAGCGCAAAGAAAACAGCGATAAATTGAAAGAAGATTTTGGAACCACGTTTGCGCATTTAACTATTCTAATTATTAAGTTAGTCAGTAAGGGGTAAATCATACTACGATATCATTACACTTACTGTGAGCGTGGTTGAATATTAATTATGAATGTATGTGCTAATAAGAATAAATAGGCATTGGTACACCTAACCAGTGAATCATGTCGACGATAAAGGGTCGTTTCAAATAAAAAAAAGCACCTCTAAGGAGAGGTGCTTTTGCCATCTATCGGGGGAGTGGCAAGAAACGTTTAAGCAGTTGCAGTTTCTTGCTTTGCTTCTGCTTTGTTTTTTAGGAATGCGTAAGTGAAACCTGTTACCGCTGTACCTGCCGCAATAGCAACCAAGTACATTAGCACTGGAGTGATTGCGTTAGGGATTAATAGTACGAACAGTCCGCCATGTGGAGCCATTAACTTAGCACCGAAGAGCATAGACAGAGCACCTGTTAGCGCGCCGCCAGCCATACATGCTGGGATAACACGCATTGGGTCTTTCGCAGCGAATGGAATGGCACCTTCAGAAATAAAGCACAGACCAAGCACGAATGACGCTTTACCTGCTTCACGTTCGCTTTGCTCGAACTTGTTCTTAGCAATAAATGTCGCTAGCCCCATACCTAGAGCTGGTGTCATACCCGCTGCCATGATAGCGGCCATTGGCGCGTATGTTTGTGAAGCAAGCAGGCCAACCCCAAATGCGTATGCCGCTTTGTTTACCGGCCCACCTAAGTCGAAACACATCATCGCACCTAGGATAATACCCAGTAGCACAGCACTGTCAGAGCCCATGTTATTTAGGAAGTCTGTCAAGCCATTCATGATGCCAGATACTGGGCCGCCTACGATGTAAATCATCACAAGGCCTGTGAACAGGGTAGCCACGAATGGGATGATCAGGATTGGTTTAAGAGCTTCCATCGATTGTGGAAGTGATACTTTGTCGGCTAGTAGTTTGGCTGCATAACCTGCGATGAAACCTGCAGCGATACCACCAAGGAAGCCTGCACCAGTTGAGCTTGCCAGCATACCGCCAACAAGACCCGGAGCTAGGCCCGGACGGTCAGCAATGGAAAATGCGATGTAACCTGCAAGAACAGGAATCATCAAAGCAAATGCCGAGCCGCCACCAATGGTCATCAATGCAGCAGCAAGTGTGCCTTCTTCTTTAAATGCCTCGATACCAAAAACGAAGGATAGGGCGATGATCAAACCACCAGCAACGACCACAGGAAGCATGTGAGATACACCTGTCATCAGATGTTTGTATGCGCCTTTCTTCTCTTCTGTTGCGGAAGCGCTATTTGAAGAACCTGAGTGTTGGTATACGTTTGCTTGCTCAAACGCTTTGTCCATTTCTTCAGCAGTTTTCTTAAGAGCTGGTCCGGTTTTGGTGCGATACATCATCTTGCCGTTGAATCGGTCAAGTGGTACCTCGATATCAGCTGCGATGATGACTAGGTCGGCATCAGCGATTTCTTGGTCGGTCAGCTGGTTTTTCGCGCCTACTGAGCCACGTGTTTCCACTTTGATTTGGTGGCCGCGGCGTTTACCTTCTTCTTCAAGTGCTTCCGCTGCCATGAACGTATGTGCTACACCTGTTGGGCATGCTGTAATAGCAACAATCTTCTTAGTTGCTGATGTATTTTCTGCTGGGGCTGCGACTGTGGTTGCTTGCTCTAGAATGGCTGCATTTTCAACGGCAGTTTGTAAGAACGTCGATGCATCCTTTGCTACTGTGCTGATATCAGCTTGGTAAACTTTCTTACCTACAAAACGAGAAGTATCAACCGGAGTATTAGCCGCAATGATAACGACGTCTGCTTGTTGAATGTCCGAATCAACAAGCAGTGTTGATTCAATCACGCTGGATTGGCACTCAATTTTCGCATTCCATCCTAGTTTAGCGGCGGCTTGTTCTAGTAGACCTGCCGCAATGATGCTGTTTGCAACACCACTCGGACAAGCTGTAATAATGGCAATATTCATACTGATAACCTTCTGTTCCTTAGTTGTTGTCTAAGTTCGTATTAGGGTAGAGCTCGCTTACTTGTGTTTGGAGCTTGATGTTATCCAGTTCTTCCTGACTGGTAATTCCAACGCCAACCTGGCTTACTGCTTGGGCAGAGAGAGCGGTGGCGAAGCGTAATAAATCTTGTTTGGGCATGAGTTGCATGTGACCCCAGCACAATCCAGCGACAAGCGTATCGCCGGCGCCAACTGTGCTGACAACATTCATACGTGGTGGCTTGGCATGTAACCATTGACCTTGGTTAAGCCACATCACGCCGTCAGAACCCATTGAAACGACAATATTGGCAATGCCCTTGTCGCTTAGCGTTTGTGCCGCTGATTGGCATTGTTCTGGTGTTGAAAGATGATCACCAATTAGATCACTGAGCTCTTCATCATTGGGTTTGATCAGCCAAGGTTGAGCCTCAATGCCTGCACGCAATGCGGTTTTGCTGCTATCAAACAACACCTTTTTGCCGAGTTGATGGAGCTTTTCAATCCAAGCTGCGCATTGCTCTGCGCTGACACCACCCGGAAGGCTGCCTGCAAGTACGAAGTAGTCGTGAGTTTCTGCTAGGCGAAATAGGGTTTGTTCAAATCGCTCTAATTCTTCTTTGGTGACTTGAACACCGGGGAAGTTAATATCGCTGACTTGACCATTGGCTTCGACGAGCTTGACGTTAATACGAGTTGCGCCTTGCACCTCTACAAACTCATTGTTGACTTGGATATCGTCAAATAGCTGATGGAAAAGCTCCGGGTTATCTTTACCAAGAAAGCCGGTTACGGTGACGTCTGCGCCAAGATTACTCAGTACTTTGGCGACGTTCACGCCTTTGCCCGCGGCATGTAGGTTACTCTTTCCAACTAGGCTTACTGAGCCTACTAAGAGCGAGTCCAATGAGCCTGTTAGGTCAAGAGCTGGGTTTAGCGTGATGGTAACGACTTTATTCGTTTTAAATGCAGACATGGTCATGTTCCTTAACCTTCACCTAGGCCAGAAGCAATCGCTTTACCAATAGATTCAAGTGCTAGCTCAGCATCTGGACCTTCGGCAGAAAAATGAAGTTGATGGCCGTGTTTGACACCTAGCGCGATAACCTTCATGAGGCTCTTTGCATTAACGGCTTTGCTGTCACCATTAAGGTTAACAACGCGAATGTTTGATTCGAATTTTTTCGCTTCCGCAACCAGCATTGCACCCGGGCGAGCATGTAATCCGTGCGCGTTTTTGATCTTGAACGTGGCAGTATTACCCGCTTCATCGCGTTCATTAGTGACTTCTTCGCCTTTCAAAAGCGCTATTATCTGCTCTTCGGTTGCATCCAGTAACTTGTTGTGCTCGTTGTTAAACACAAGCGTTGCAATCGTCTTGAGAATAGGCTGATGAGCGTTGTTACAAGCAGCGAAAGCGACGAGAGCACGAACTGTTTTGCCTTCAAACTCACAATCATTGGCGGTGGAAACAAAAGAAACGCCAGTACGTGTTACTTGCTTATCACTACCTACAAGCCAGAGACCTTGACCAAGGTGTGTAGGTGTTTTCGTTACGAGATCGGCAACGAATTCTGCGCCTGCACAACCTGTATTTTTAAGAAGGCCTGCCGCAACCGCGCTCATTTGTACCATGTCACTTGCTGGAAACTTTAACTGAACATGTGCCGCATCGAAGTCTGCTTCTAATTGAACATCGCCATTGAGTAGGGCGATGATGTCCAGTTCAGTTTTAGCATTACGTAAACGTTCTTCAACGCCATCAGCAGCCAAAACTTTTGTTAGTTGTTTAAGGATGCCTAAGTGCTCATCGGATTTAGCCGCGATACCAATTGCGACAAACACCTTGTTGTCATCTCCCCACTCAACACCGTTAGGGAAATGATGAATAGAAACGCCAGTCGTTTTGACCATAGATCGTGTGTCGGTCGTACCATGTGGGATCGCAATACCGTTCCCCAAGAAAGTCGAGTTTTGCTTCTCTCGGTTTAGCATGCCTTCAACATAACCTTGTTCAACAAGGCCTTTCTCCGTTAGAGCCTGCGCAATGCTTTTTATCGCTTCAAACTTATCGGTCGCATTTTGGGAAAGGGTGATGTCACTTTTCACTAACTTAAGCATGGTGCTTCTCCAGCCTTAAGGGATTTAAACTTTTAATCGAGTCTTCATTTTCAATGGCTTTTTGCTTAACTGAATCGATTCAGCAAAAAGATAAAAAATATTGGTTCAGCGTCAACGGGTCTAACTTATTGATAAAAGGCTGCTACTTAGAACAAACACCCAAAAATTAGTGACTTTACTCACTTTATAGACCTTGCTGAATCCTTTCAGCTTTAATACTGAATCGTTTCAGCATATAATTCAACTCATCGTAAGATCATTTATAAAGTATTATGATCCGGCGCACAGAACAAAGGTTGTGGATATGACACTAGATGAGATAGCAAAACTTGCCGGGGTTTCGAAGACAACCGCGAGTTATGTGATCAATGGTAAAGCTCAAAAATATCGAATTAGCGAGAAAACTCAGCGAAAAGTGATGGACGTGGTGAATGAACACAATTACCGACCTGATCTCGCTGCAAGCACCTTAAGAGCTGGGCAGAGCCGCTCATTTGGACTCATTATTCCAGATCTAGAAAACACCAGTTACGCGAGGTTAGCCAAACTGCTTGAACAGAATTCACGTTCGGCAGGCTATCAGATTTTAATAGCCTGCTCTGACGATGAACCAAAAACAGAAAAAAACGTTGTTCAAGCACTGGTTAGCCGTAAAGTTGATGCACTTTTTGTGGCTAGTGTAATACCCAATGCAAGTGAATTTTATCTGGAGCTTAAAGCGAAAGGGACACCAGTCATTGCACTTGACCGTCCCCTTGATGACGAGCACTTTTCTTGTGTCATCAGTGAAGATTTTGGCGGCGCTTTTGAACTAACCCAGTCGGTAATTAGTGACAATGTAACAAGTGTTGGTCTTATTGGGGCATTACCTGAGCTAAATATTTCTCGTGAGCGCGAGCTTGGGTTCATATCAGCGGCAAAGCAGCATAAGGTAAAACCCGTTGTCGGCTATGGAGAACACTTCAATCGCAAAGATGGACAACAAGTACTTAACGCTTGGTGCAAAGCAGATAAGGTGCCGGACGCTATCGTCACTACCTCTTATACCTTATTAGAAGGGGTGTTGGATGTACTGTTGGAAAATCCAGATTTGGCAAATAAGGTTAAGATAGCGACATTTGGTGATAATCGTCTATTGGATTTCCTACCTATGAAAATCAACTCGTTACCACAGCAGTTTGAACTCATTGCTGATAGTGCGATGGAGCTGGCGCTTAATGCTGCAGCCAAACGATATCAAGCTGGCGTTGAGTTAGTACCGAGAAAAATCGTTGTTAGATAAAATTAAGCCCCGTAAATAACAGGGCTTAGTTTTTTGTTTGGTTGATTAGTATTGGAATCGAACCGACATAGTCACTTGCGGGCCATAAAGACCGTTGTTGCGAGTTTCTGCTGAAAGAGAAAGTTGTTGCGTTGAGTGGAAACGCACACCAGCATGGAATACAGACGCATCATCATTACGACCGAGGCGTCCCGTAGCTTCGATTTGATCTGTTAGCCACAGGCGTACACCTACGTTGATCTCTGCTTGGGTATCACTTTCACCGCCGGCTTCTTCTGTGTATTTAACTTGGTGGATAAGTAACTGTCCGTAAACGTCGGCGAACTGACTGATAGGGCCGTTAAATCCGATACCGCCAGCAAGGTCGTAGTCTTTGTCAAACTGAGTGTCTGCGCGGAGAATAAAGTGCGAGTTTTCAGTAAAGAATGTACTAAACTCGGCACCTGTCATTTCAGGGCCAATAGCTGTTCGAACTTCGAAAAAGTTATAGTTAAAATTGTTCGCTTGGGCGCTTGCGCTGATGCCAGCAATCGCTAGGGCACTGGCCAAAATGATTTTTTTCAAAAGTAGTCTCCGACTAACAACAATAAATTGACTAAAAAGAATGGCTTGCAATAAGCAAGCCAAATCATAGCCTAATCAGAGAACTAATTCAGTGGATTTATAGAATCTGAATACGATCTACTTCAATTTCTGGTGTGTTTCCACCTTCGTACTCACCAAAAAGACGAACTTTTGTCGTATGATCAATTGACTGTGTCATATGAATGTCGTCGTCCAGCTCTACTTGAATCTCTCCCTTACCGTCAGAGAATATGAAAGTATCGCCTTTAACTTGTCGTAAAAGATTCCCCTCAACGACAACGTTCTTTTCTGTGAACATACTCGTGTCAGTTAGTAGGGTATCGACAGTAGTAAGCTCTACAGGGCCGCTATATTGAATACCAGTCCCTTTTTCATGGTGACCATCTTTTGCTAGGGCGAAGGTTGGAGCAAGGATTAGTGTCGCAGCAGTAGCAAGAATTACTTTTTTCATCATGTTTTCCTTTTTAATGTAAGGCAGTGTTTGTTTGATGGTGCTATTAAAACAAACCCAATTTGAATCCATGCTGAGTGTCAGATTCATATTCCATTCATATTGTTGAGGAAATTGGCCGAATACCGTTATTATTAGCGTTACTCCAATAAATCGAATAAGTATCAATAGTTCATGCAATCCACATTGAAAGCACTAATGGTTCAAGGCACGACTTCAGACGCTGGTAAAAGTGTTCTAGTGGCAGGTTTGTGCCGCGTCTTAGCGCGAAGAAAGATTAATGTCGCCCCGTTTAAGCCTCAAAATATGGCGCTCAATAGTGCCGTTACCCCAGACGGAGGAGAGATAGGCCGAGCGCAAGCTGTTCAAGCTCTTGCCTGTAACATTGAATCTAGCGTCCATATGAATCCGGTGTTGCTTAAACCAAATTCGGATATGGGTGCTCAGGTCATTTTTCAGGGTAAGGCCACTACGACGGTCGACGCTATTGGTTACCAAAGTTACAAAAAGGTCGCTCTGCCAGTAGTAATGGAATCTTTTTCTCACCTTCAGTCTCAATATGAGTCGGTTTTGATTGAAGGTGCGGGAAGTCCAGCAGAAATCAATCTAAGAGCCAATGACATCGCAAATATGGGGTTTGCAGAAGAGGCAGATGTTCCCGTAATCATTGTGGCAGATATCGATCGTGGTGGTGTATTTGCCCATCTTTACGGTACGTTAGCATTGCTGTCTGATAGTGAACAGGCGAGAGTAAAAGGCTTTGTCATTAACCGCTTTCGAGGCGACATATCCCTATTAGAACCAGGACTTGATTGGTTAGAAGAGAAAACAGGTAAACCCGTGATTGGGGTCTTACCTTACTTACATGGCTTTGACTTAGAGGCCGAGGATGCGATCAATACTCAACAAGTGAGCAGCGAAAACAGCAAGCTAAATGTTGTCGTTCTTGTATTTCCACGCATTAGTAATCATACAGATTTTGATACGCTGAGACTTAACCCAGATATTAACCTTAGGTACGTAGGTAAAGGAGAACGCTTATCTGATGCCGACTTAATCATACTGCCTGGTTCAAAATCAGTCAGAAATGATCTTGATTATCTTCGTAGTCAAGGATGGGATAAAGATATCAATAGACACCTTAGGTTAGGTGGTAAAGTCATGGGCATTTGTGGAGGGTACCAGATGCTTGGTTCGATGATTCATGACCCAATGGGTATTGAAAGTGCCCCGGGATCAAGTCAGGGGTTGGGGCATTTATGCGTCGAGACTGAACTTAAGGAAAGTAAAACGCTAACCAATGTGAGCGGTATAATGACACTAGAAGGAAATAAGATTGCTGTCAGTGGATATGAAATTCACGCTGGTGTTAGTGATGTGTCTTCGAATCACCTCATTGAACTGGAAAATAAGCAGTTTGATGGCACGATTAGTGATTGCAATCAAGTGCTTGGTACTTACCTCCATGGTATCTTTGATAATGCTGACGCGGTATCAGCCATTTGTAAGTGGGCTGGAGTTGAAAACGTAGCGAAAATAGATCATCAACTAAATCAACAAAAGGCCATTGATAGAATTGCTGATGCGATAGAACAGCATCTTGATCTGAAAAAACTCTGGCCTGAATTATAACCAACGTGACTATGACCAGTTTAAAACAATCTCTTTTAGCCTTTATTGCATGTGCTAGCTTTAGTGCTCACTCTGAGTCGTTGCGTATTTACGCCGCTTCATCAATGACCAACGTCGTCAATGATCTGGTCGAGCAGTATGAAGAATCAAATGATGTTTCGGTGACAACCGTATATGGTGGAAGTGCATCGTTGGCGCGTCAATTGGCCCAAGGAGCTCCTGCTGATATCTATATATCTGCGAATCAAAAGTGGATGAATTACCTTGTTGAGCAGAGTGTTGTTTTAAGTGACGCTGTCACTAACGTCACGGCGAATAGCTTAGTCGCCATTGCTCCAAAAGGTAGTCTTCTTCAGTTGGATGTAAATTCGGGAGAGTCATGGATGTCAGCATTAGAGGGATTTCGCCTCGCGATTGGACAAACTAATGCAGTACCTGCTGGTATCTATGCCAAAGAAGCGCTAATTAACTTAGGGGTTTGGGGTGAAGTAAAAACGCATCTCGCTCCGACAAACAATGTACGTATCGCTTTAACGTTAGTGGAAAGAGGCGAATCCGCTCTTGGTATCGTCTACAAAACAGATGCGTTGTTAAGTGACAAGGTCGATGTTGTGGCGTCTTTACCCAATAATTCACACACTCACATTGTTTATCCGATGGCACCGCTCAATGAAAAGTTAGAGGCTCAACGCTTTGTTAAGTTTATACATAGTCAACAAGCTCAAAGTGTGTTTAAACAGTATGGTTTTACTGAGGTAGTGGAATAGAGGTGAGTTTGCTAACCGATTACGAGTATCAAGCATTACTATTAAGTCTAAAAGTTGCATTCTTTGCGATTGTTTGGTTGATTCCGTTAGGGGTTGGTCTTGCATGGCTGTTAGCGAGAAAACAGTTTTTTGGAAAAAGCTTGTTGGATTCATTGATTCATCTCCCTTTGGTTTTGCCACCAGTAGTGATTGGTTATTTGCTGCTTATTTCAATGGGTAGGCAAGGCGTTCTTGGCAACTGGCTAGATGAGCATTTTGGTTTAGTCTTTTCTTTCAGTTGGAAAGGAGCAGTGCTGGCCTGTATCGTTGTCGCGCTTCCACTTATGGTGCGCTCTATAAGACTCAGCTTAGAAAACGTTGATGGTCGATTAGAGCAAGCGGCAGCAACATTAGGCGCCTCTCCAATTAAGATCTTTTTCACTATAACCTTGCCGCTCACGATCCCTGGGATCATCACCGGTACCATGCTTTCTTTTGCGCGAAGCTTGGGAGAGTTTGGGGCGACAATCAGCTTCGTCTCAAATATCCCGGGTGAAACTCAAACCCTTCCACTCGCAATGTACACCTTTATCGAAACTCCAGGCTCTGAAGCAGAAGCTATGAGATTATGTTTAATCTCGATAGCGATCGCGCTTGCGTCGATGCTTATTTCTGAGTGGTTAGCTAGGGTGAGTGCGCGCCGATTGGGAGCAAGCCAATGAAGGGAATAACAGCACGTTATCAACAGCGGCTTGGCGACGTTAAGTTCGACATAGACCTGACACTACCAGAAAAAGGCATTACCGCCGTCTTTGGTCGCTCTGGGGCAGGTAAAACTTCGCTGATTAACGCCATTGCAGGTTTAAAAAAACCTGACAATGGCTTGATTGCTATCGGCAACAAGACGCTCTTTAACTCAGAACTTGAAATTGATGTTCCTGTGCATTTACGCAATGTTGGCTATGTGTTTCAAGATGCACGTTTGTTTCCCCATTTTAAGGTAGAACGAAACCTCAATTATGGGGTTTCCATCCCAGATGAATCCCACTTTGAGCAAGTTGTTCAGTTGTTAGCGTTAAAACCTTTACTAGGGCGCTATCCGAACCAACTTTCAGGTGGAGAAAAACAACGTGTGGCGATAGGTAGGGCGCTGCTGTCTAAGCCAAATATTCTATTGATGGATGAGCCTCTTGCCTCACTCGATTTACCGCGTAAGCGAGAAGTGATGCCATTCTTAGAACAACTCTCGCAGAACATAGAGATACCAATAATTTATGTTTCTCACAGTTTGAATGAAGTATTACGTCTTGCAAGTCACTTAGTTGTGATTGATGAAGGTAAAGTTGCGGTGTCTGGCCCAATTGAAGAAGTTTGGTCATCACGAGCCATGAAACCTTGGCAATCTTTCTCTGAACAAAGCTCATTGTTTGAAGCCAGGGTCGTAGAACACAACAATCAGTATGCGTTGTCTAAGGTTGAACTGGCTCCCGACGTTGCCCTGTGGGTACAAAAGATTGACGGTGAGCTAGGTTCGCCAGTTAGGCTACAAGTCAGAGCCAACGATGTATCGATAATGCTTGATGAGCCTCAGCGGACGTCTATTCGAAATGTACTGCAAGGTAGAGTGTCGAGAGTAGAAACGCACGCTAGCAGCCAAGATAGAATCAGTGTATCGGTTCAAGTTGAACTGTCACAAGGGTGTTTCTTGGTGGCAACAATTACTGCTTGGGCAAGAGATGAATTAGAGCTCGAAGAAGGGGCTCTGGTTTACGTTCAAATTAAAGGTGTGAGTGTTACTCAACGAGATGTCGTAGTATCCAATTAAAAAACGCCGCGGAAAGCGGCGTTTAAGTTTTTAGCAATTAATTACTTCGCGAACACGTCAGTAAAATCACGTTTTAGAATAGGGTCACGACGTGCTTTTTTGATTTGCTTAACCATGTCTTTAACACAGTTGTGTAGGACTTGGTCTAGTAATTCTGCACGGTACTCTTCTTTTTGCTCATCTGTCATATCTTTTGGAAGGTTTAGCGTTGGAAACTCTTCCATTACATTGAGTCCAGCAAAGGCTTGGCTCACAGATACTAAGGCATGAAATTGTTCAAAATTATCTAGTACATTTTGTGCGCTGCTTGGCAGTTCATTCCACGATTCACGAACCGCTTCCTCAGAAACTTCATGGATTGACGTTACCATTAAGTGCATTGCTTCTGGAACTTCATCAAATTCAATCACTTGGCGCAACTCAGCAGACACTTCTGCAAGATCTACTTTAGGCTGTTCTGTTTGATCAACGTCAGACATGGATAATATTCTCTTAAAATGTGTGTGTATCGGCGCTATCGTAAAAAATTAGGGATAAATGTCAACCTTAAATGGATGATTAAACCAAGGTGGAGTATGCTTTTGTTAAGCATGTGATTTCTTAGCGATTTTGTTCGTATGAAGCGGTAAGGGAAAATGATTCATATAGGCTAAGACCAAAACGAATTAAAGGGTAATTAATAGTGGAAATAACGGGTTCGTCGATGAACATCTTGCTGGTTGATGACGTTCAAATGGAGCGTATACAGCTGGCGATCAGGTTAAAACAATTAGGACATACAGTTGAAATGGCCAGTTCGGGTCAAGAGGCTCTGGAGATGTATCCTAAGTTTGAACCCGATCTTGTTCTACTTGATATTTCAATGCCTGAAATGGATGGATTTGAAGTCTCGGCTAAAATCAGAGAATGCTTCCCTGATTGGGTACCTATTATATTTTTAAGTAGTCACGATGAACCGACGATGATTGCAAGTGCCATCGAAGCGGGTGGTGACGACTATCTAATAAAGCCCGTTGACAAGATCGTGCTCAACTCCAAGTTAATAGCGATGCAACGTATCGCTTTTATGCGTCGAGAGCTTAAACAAAAGTCTGCCGCACTGGCGAAAGCAAATGAAGAGCTAGCACAATTAGCACAAGAAGATGGTTTAACTAAAGTAAAAAACAGACGTTATGTCGACGAGAAACTCACAGAGATGATTTCATTGCATGGCCGTCACCAGCTTCCTCTAAGTATCATTTTACTTGATGTCGATCGATTCAAACTATACAACGACAATTATGGTCACATTGAAGGTGATCGCTGTTTAATAGAAATCGCTTCTACATTATCCAAGTTGTTTACGAGAAGCGGAGAAGTCGTAGGTCGTTATGGCGGTGAGGAGTTTGTTGTGTTACTCGGCTATACCGATGATGAAAAAGCGACGAAAAACGCCGAGCGAATTAAATCATCTATAGAGGCTGCAAACTTGAAGCATGAATATAGCGATGTTGCGCCAATCGTGACGGTGTCACAAGGTGTATATCAACTTATCCCAAATGGACGCGAAACTATAGAGCAACTCTATGAACTCGTAGATAAGCGTTTGTATCAGGCTAAGGTAAACGGAAGAAACCAGTACGTAGTGAGTGACGATTAATTAATACAGACTTGGTTTCTGCCTGCTTTTTTCGCTTTGTATAACGCGTTGTCGGCAGCCTTCATTACTTCGGACACCTTATTAGATTCTGTGCTGTCGGCGACACCAATACTTATTGTGACGTTAACATATTCTTGCTTCTTCTTTGCCCCGCGGCTTTTAGAGCCTACTTTATCGTCTTTTGGGCGCGCATCTTGATTTCGCAATACCATGTTGTAGTTTTCAATCGACGCTCTTAGCAGTTCTAAATGGTCACGTGTATCGTCAGCTAATTTCCCTTTGAAAAGCACGGTAAACTCTTCACCACCATATCGGTAGACTTTCGCTCTACCTCCAACATGCTCAAGTTTGGTTGCGACAAGCTTTAATACATCATCGCCGGTATCATGCCCATAAGTATCGTTGAATGATTTGAAGTGATCGATATCTAGCATCGCAATGGTGTATTTTCGCCCGAGGTGTTTTAAGTCTGACTCAAGAGCTAGCCTCCCGGGGATCTCGGTGAGCGTATCCATAAATGCAAGTTCATAGCTTGCAGAAAGCAGGTAGACCAGCAGAAGTACTCCCGCTAAGGAAAATAGGGTGCTAGAGATGTAGGTGACATCAAAAAATACAAACGTTGTGGCAGATAACAGCGTTGCGGAGTAGAGCACGACATCAATTATGCTATTTCTGTTCAAGACACATATAGCAAAAATAAGCACCATGGCGGTGAGAAAAACAACCAGAATAAAGGGAAGCTTTGACACCTGTGGTAATACAAACAAAAACGTTTCGTTGATGTTTTCAAATCCGCCTTCGTAGAAATAGGTCAATATCAAATACGACCAAAGCAACAGCATGGCGATCTTAAACAGATATAGCCCAAATGTACGAGTGAACAGAGAGGAATCTTTGTAGCTATAGACAAAAATCAAAGCGATAGGGAGCAATGCTGCGAGCAAAGATAGCTCTAGGATAGTTGTACCTGATGATAAAGGAGATTGCAGCCTTTCCTGTATGACCCAATAAGAAACAGCAAGCGCTGAGGCCACCATCGCTATTCGACTTTGTTTAAATGCGTTAGCTAGCACTATAGTTATAGCGAAGAGTACAAATGGTAGCTTTGTCACTATTCCTAGATTCGAATAGGTGAGGTTGATTACATTGTTCATTCCAAATGCAATAAACGTCAGCAACATCAAAGGTAGCGAAAGACGGAACCAGTTTGTAGTGACTACAGAAAACGACATTCAACCTAGCCTAATTGGATCTTATTATTGATTGGTAACTTGTTAAGAATACTTTTATTTGATGAATTTCCAAGCTTTTTACTAAACTTATAGATGAAAATTAGGGGCACGTTTATATAGTAGTCACAAATTGGCGTTGAAATACGCAGATCCGTAGAAAGCGGTGACGAATTGAAACATACTAGGACAAACAATGGTCCTTACAAGGAGTTGAGTAATATGCAGATAAGTGTGGACGTACATAACTATATGGAGACATTAGTCGGTCAAGAACTTGCGAAGCCCGAGTATGTTGATAAATTTGACCATGAGCAGCTTGCCGATCTTGCATGTTTAGCTTTGTCTCAGTTACGACCTGTGTATATTCGCTATGATATAGACTTTCTATCCGCTTTACCGGAAGAGAGGCTTGTTACTCTTAAAGAATACGCAGCAACGGCAATCGAAGCTGCAAGCTGTATGATTGTTGACGACCGTAGAAAAAACAGGAAAGATGAAGTTCTTGTCGTGTTTAGCAAGCAGATGTTTGACGATGACATTGAGCTAGAGTGGTTCGAAAAACCTCTGCTTAACAAAAAATAATCATTACCAAGGAGTACTCTGTGGGACTTTTTTCTCGCTTGTTTGGTGGTCAAAAAGAACAACCTAAAGTTGAAGTTGAGCCAGTAGAATACAAAGGCTTTCTTATCTATCAAGAGGCTTTACCAGAAGGTGGGCAGTATCGAATTGCGGGTAGAATTACTAAGCAGTTTGGCGAAGAACTGAAAACACACCGTTTTATTCGTTCTGACGTACTGCCGAGCGAAACCGACGCAAATGAATTTATGCTTAAGAAAGCGCAAATGTTTGTAGACCAAATGGGCGACAACATTTTTCAGTAGATCCTCTCCAAATTGACAAACATCATAAATTTAAGAGCCATTAGTCGTTATTCTGATGGCTCTTTTTGTATGTGGATGTCACATAGTCATTTGTTTTAATGAGATTTTTCGCTTACTGGTTTGACCTCTTCTCACTTTAATATAATGTGGTTAGGTAACAAATTGATAAGCAAAATGATTCATTACCATCGGTTATAAGTAATGATATTTTGTATTTTTGTTACAAAATGCTTGAAGTATCTAAAAACGTTGGATAAAAACAGAACAATCATTGTTGCGAATAGTCAAGGAATAGCTAATGCAAATTGGTGTGCCAAAAGAAATACTCGCCGGAGAAACGCGAGTGGCTGCATCGCCAAAATCGGTTGAGCAGTTATTAAAATTAGGCTTCGAAGTCAGTGTTGAAAGCGGAGCCGGCGAATTAGCGAGTTTTGAAAACTCTGCTTTTGAAGCTGCGGGAGCTAAGATCGTTTCCACTGAAGAAGTTTGGAACTCAGATCTTATCCTCAAGGTCAATGCTCCTCTGTTTTCGGAGGAAACGGACGAGATAGCATTATTGAAAGATGGTGCAAGCTTGATCAGTTTTATCTGGCCAGCGCAAAATCCAGAGTTAATGGAAAAGCTTTCTAGCAAAAACATTAACGTAATGGCAATGGATGCCGTGCCGCGTATTTCACGAGCACAGGCTTTAGATGCACTTTCTTCAATGGCAAACATCGCCGGTTATCGTGCCGTCGTTGAAGCGGCTCATGAGTTTGGTCGATTCTTTACTGGGCAAATTACCGCTGCGGGTAAAGTTCCACCAGCCAAAGTGCTTGTCGCAGGCGCTGGTGTAGCCGGTCTTGCTGCAATTGGTGCTGCCGGTAGTCTAGGTGCGATTGTACGTGCGTTTGATGTTCGCCCTGAAGTAAAAGAGCAAGTCCAGTCAATGGGCGCAGAGTTCTTAGAAGTCGACTTTAAAGAAGATTCAGGCTCGGGTGACGGCTACGCGAAGGAGATGTCCGACGAGTTCAATAAAAAAGCAGCTGAGCTTTACGCTGAGCAAGCCAAAGATGTTGATATCATCGTAACAACGGCGCTTATACCAGGTCGGCCAGCTCCAAAGCTAATAACCAAGGAAATGGTTGATAGCATGAAAGCGGGTAGTGTGATCGTCGATTTGGCTGCGGCCAATGGCGGTAACTGTGAATACACGGTAGCGGATAAAGTCATCACGACAGAGAATGGTGTAAAGATCGTTGGCTATACCGATATGGTTGGTCGTCTGCCGACTCAGTCTTCTCAGTTATACGCAACTAACATCGTTAACCTTCTCAAGCTTCTTGCAAAAGAGAAAGATGGCAACATCAACATCAATTTTGAAGATGTGGTTCTACGCGGTGTTACTGTTGTCAAAGAAGGTGAGGTTACTTGGCCAGCACCGCCAATTCAGGTGTCTGCTCAACCAGAGCAAAAACCAGCTCAACCTGCTGCAAAGCCAGAGGCTAAAAAAGAAGAGCCCACTTCTCCAGTGAAGAAAATAGCCGGTCTAGCTGTAGGCTTGGGTGCGTTTGCATGGATTGCTTCAGTGGCACCAGCGGCATTCTTATCTCACTTTACGGTATTTGTTCTCGCCTGTGTTGTCGGTTACTACGTTGTTTGGAATGTAACGCACGCTCTACACACACCACTTATGTCAGTAACTAATGCTATTTCAGGCATTATCGTGGTGGGCGCGCTACTGCAAATCGGTCAGGGAAATGGGGTTGTTTCATTCTTGTCGTTTATTGCTGTATTGATCGCCAGTATCAACATCTTCGGTGGATTCACCGTCACCAAGCGCATGCTTGAAATGTTCCGTAAAGATTAAGGAGTAACAGGGAATGTCTGCAGGATTAGTACAAGCAGCTTATATTGTTGCTGCATTATTCTTTATATTGAGCTTAGCAGGATTGTCTAAGCAAGAGTCTGCAAGATCGGGTAACTACTACGGTATTGCAGGTATGACGATCGCCTTGATCGCAACGATCTTTGGCCCAGAGTCTGAAGGTTTTGTTTGGATCATCATCGCCATGGTTATTGGTGGTGGTATTGGTATCCACTACGCTAAGAAAGTTGAGATGACAGAAATGCCAGAGTTAGTGGCAATTCTACACAGCTTTGTTGGTATGGCCGCGGTACTGGTTGGCTACAACAGCTACATTGATGCGCCAGAGGCTGCAACGCACGCGGAACACGTAATCCATTTAGTTGAAGTTTTCTTAGGTGTATTCATTGGCGCGGTTACCTTTACGGGATCAGTTGTCGCCTTTGGTAAATTGCGCGGTATTATTTCATCCTCACCTTTAAACCTTCCGCATAAACATAAGATGAACCTAGCGGCAATCGTCGTATCGACTCTGTTAATGCTTCATTTTGTTAATGCTGATGGCAGTATGTTTGCACTGATGGTGATGACCTTAATTGCCTTCGCTTTCGGATATCACTTGGTGGCTTCGATTGGCGGTGCAGATATGCCAGTGGTTGTATCAATGCTTAACTCATACTCTGGTTGGGCAGCCGCTGCGGCAGGTTTCATGTTGGCAAACGATCTTCTGATTGTTACTGGTGCGCTTGTAGGTTCTTCAGGTGCGATCCTTTCTTACATCATGTGTAAAGCGATGAACCGTTCATTTATCAGTGTAATTGCTGGTGGATTTGGTCAGGAAATCGTTATTTCATCAGATGCTGAGCAAGGTGAGCACAGAGAAACTAATGCAGAAGAGGTCGCAGAGCTTCTTAAGAACTCGAAGTCTGTTGTAATCACTCCTGGATACGGAATGGCTGTGGCTCAGGCGCAATATCCTGTTCATGAAATCACTGAGACGCTACGTTCGCATGGTGTTGAAGTGCGCTTCGGTATTCACCCAGTCGCTGGCCGTCTTCCAGGTCATATGAACGTACTGCTTGCAGAAGCTAAAGTTCCATATGATATCGTGCTAGAAATGGATGAGATCAACGATGACCTTTCTGAAACAGATACGGTACTGGTTATCGGCGCAAATGATACGGTGAACCCAGCGGCACTTGACGATCCAAATAGCCCGATTGCTGGCATGCCAGTACTTGAGGTGTGGAATGCGAAGAACGTTATCGTGTTTAAACGCTCGATGAATACAGGTTATGCAGGCGTGCAAAACCCACTGTTCTTCAAAGAAAACACCCAGATGTTATTTGGTGATGCAAAAGAGAGTGTCGAATCTATCTTCAAAGCATTGTAGATTCAGATTACACTATACAGAAGCCAGCATTACGCTGGCTTCTTTCGTTTCGTGAGTACCATTTCTGACATTGATATTACATTTCAGTTTTATATTTTTGCCATAATGTTTTACTCTAAATCATAACTTACTGATTTAATGAATTTTTGCATTGATTAAGACAACAATTAAAGCGGTCGCAATAGGTATTGCGGTCCTCTCAGGTAGCGCATCTGCAGAGTCTTTACCGGAGCGTATTGACCGATTTGTTGATCTTTTCGATCAGGAACAGGCAACCGTTTCTTACGATATCCGTAGTTTACAGTCTGATTACCCAACTAGGCTTCTAACTCCGGAATCGATGTTACCACAGACGTCGGCGTATCCACTTAAAGATGTGCAGAGGTTATACAAGCTAGCGCAAAACTGTACTGGAAAGCTGCCGCTTAGCCCTTTGATTACTGAGCCACTGGTTTTTACACGAGCGATGTGTAAAGGGAATAAGCTTAGTGAAAAGTGGTTTGCCAGAAGTGCATTAATTCACCCAGGTGGTGGAACCTATGCGAGTAGATATGTTCAAACGTATCCAGAATATATTGAACAACTGCAGCAATACATGCACATAAAAGAGCGTCCTTTGGCATCCGACTCAACGTTATTGGGTCGACTGCAAAGGATGAACGAAGATACCATGGTAGCGCTCATTTCTGGCTCTAGCATGTTTATTGAACGCAATGAGCTGTGGTTAAGAAAAAGCGACAACTATTTAGTTTATCCAGAACGAATTTGGAAACAAGCTGTCGAAGACGCTGGGCTGTCGTTTAGCTTGAGGAAAGAGTCAAGCAGCTGTTTTGTGCAACGCGGTAACTTATGTTGGGATGTTGAAGACCATTCGGACATCTTGCGTATTAGCATGGTTGCTCTGGTCATTGCCAACATATTGTTAGTATTAGGCTGGTCTGCGTACCGTTGGAACACTAAGCGCCAAGAGATGAAAAGCAGAATGTTGATTCTGCAAATCTTGACTCACGAACTGAGGACGCCAATTGCCAGTTTGTCTTTAACAGTAGAAGGGTTCAGGCGCGAGTTTGAGCACTTACCTGAATCCGTTTATGATGAATTTCGCCGTCTATGTGAAGATTCAAGACGATTACGTCAGTTAGCTGAAGCGAGTAAGGATTATCTTCAGTCAGATAACAAACCGCTAGCGACTGACTGGGTACCTTCTGTAAAAGAATGGTTAGAGTTTAAAGTAGAAGAAGAGTTTGGCGGGAAAGTTAAGCTCAATGTAAACCAAGATGTCGCAGCTAAACTAAATGTCTATTGGCTCGGCACTTGTATAGATAATTTAATCCGCAATGCCAATAAATATGGGGTTGCGCCTGTTGTACTTGATGTGACAACAGAAACACAAAAAATTACGGTTAAAGTTCAAGATCAGGGTGATCTGTCAGCAAAAGATTGGCGACAGTTACGCAAGCCATTTGTCAGTAAAAGTGGCCTTGGTCTTGGCTTAACCATAGTGGAATCCATGGTTGGTCGAATGGGCGGTAGAATGTCGTTAATTGGCCCACCAACAGCGTTTATTTTGGAGATACCTTGTGAAACAGACACTGCTTCTTGTTGAAGATGATAAAAACTTAGCTGATGGTCTTTTAGTTAGCTTAGAGCAAGCGGGGTATGAGTGCTTCCATTCAGAGACAATCGCGGATGTAGCACAGTATTGGGACAAAGCGGATCTCGTTATACTTGATCGTCAATTGCCAGATGGCGATTCAGTTGATCACCTTGTAGAGTGGAAAAAGATCAAAGATGTACCAGTGATCTTGTTGACGGCGTTAGTTACTGTAAAAGATAAAGTGATGGGATTGGACGCAGGTGCTAATGACTATTTGACTAAGCCATTTGCTGAAGCTGAGCTATTTGCACGCGTCCGTGCTCAGTTAAGAGCGCCAGAAGGTGAAGCACAAGATGACAACAAAGTCGTCACTGACCACCTTGTAATTGACAAAGCGACACGCGAAGTAACCTATAAAGATGAGTTGGTAACTTTGACACGCACAGAGTTTGACCTACTACTGTTTTTGGCAAGTAATCTCGGCAGGGTATTTACCCGTGATGAGCTATTGGATCATGTATGGGGTTACAACCATTTCCCGACCACACGTACAGTTGATACCCATGTACTTCAACTTCGTCAAAAACTACCTGGACTCGAAATCGAAACATTACGTGGCGTTGGCTACAAAATGAAAGCTTAATGGATAGAGCAAAGTTATTGCTTGGCGCACTGATGGTCAGTGCGTCAACAAATGCGGTACAAGTGCCTTGGTTCGAAAGCAACTCGCCTTTAACACAGGCTCATAGGCACTTATTAAACAATGACTTACCGGCGATGTTTACATCGCTAGTAGAAGTGTGGCAGCTTGAAAAAAATCGCTCTCTCACACCCCACCTAAATGACCTTTTTCTTCAATCTTTAGATGTAGATTGCGGAAAAAGTCTAGATAATCGCTCATTACCGGAGTGGATTAGCAATGTCACCGTTCGTCGAAGTGAAATACAAAGCCCCGGCAGGGACGCGTATCGAGCGATTATTGAGATTGAATCAAATCGTGATATCAAAGATATTTCTTTAACGCGCTGGGTCTCTAAAAACCTTTCTACCGATAACTCTTTCATTCAATCAGTATCTACCAACGACCTTGGTACTCAAAAATACATTAAGCGATACAACTTGAACAGTAGACTCCAAAGTGGTCTATTTAGAATTGATGTCACCGCTTCGGATGAATCTTCTTGGAGCTCTTGGCTTGTATTGGGTGAACCTAAGGCCGAAATGACCGTTCGTTGGGACGCGAAAGCACAATGGAAACTCGAAAGGAACGCCTTACTAAATCCTAATTGCCCACTGCCTAAGCTTGATGTAGCACTTTATGACTACATTGATGGCAACTACAGCCAAGTCTGGGGTGAAAGTTATGATTCCGATTATCCTACCTCTTTAGATAATGGGATTGTTGACAAAGGTAGGTACGTTTTAGCCGTTTCGATCAACCACCAAAGATGGCAAGGACCGATAATTGTTGAACAATCACAAATAATTAGTAAGACCTATGATGTTTCAGTGGAGGAATAACTAAAGTTAATAGACAATAGAACGATATAAACATATGGAACATAAAGTTTATAACAATTATGGAAAATAAAATAAAACTTCTGACATTGTCTATTGCACTTGCAGCCAGTTCAGCGTCCGCTGCAAACTACGCTATTGAAGCCCGCGGAGACGCAATGGGTGGAGTAGGTGTCGTTTCTGCAACTTTTTTAACCGCTCCTTTCTATAACCCTGCTCTTACCGCAATTTATCGCCGAAATGATGACTATGGCATGATCACTCCAAGCTTTGGTCTCTCATACAGCGACGAGCACATGATGGTTGATGACCTCAAGAAAGCGGCAGACCTTATCGAGCAGGGTACTAGTAATCCTGCTAATCTCAATGCCGCCGAGCTTGATGCCACTTTAAAAGCATTAGACGGTGACATCGCCAAACTAGAAATAGGTGGTGTGGTTGCATTTGCCATCCCAAACAAATTTCTTGCTGCTAACGTGTTTGGTAAAGCTTATGCAGAGTCCTACGCGAATCCTCTTATTGCCAGTGATAGTACCAACCCTGACAATGATCTAAGAATCCTAGAAAATGCGCAAAATAGTACCGTTAATGCGGTTTCAGTAGGGGTAACTGAAGTCGGTATTTCGTTGGCAAAGTACCAGACTTTCCTTGGCCAGCACATTTCTTTCGGTATTACGCCTAAACTGCAACGTATATACACCTATGTCTACGAAGCCAGTTTTACCAACTACGATATCAAAGACGTTCGTGATAATGGTACCGGTGAAACCATGTTCAATATGGATGCTGGTTTCCTTTGGTTTTATGGGCCTATGCGAGTCGGTTTTTCGGCAACTAATTTAGTGAGCCGAGACATTAAAACCTTAACGATTCCATCTTCAGTAAGTGGTAAACCTGATATTTCTTACTCTTACCAAATGAGACCGCTCTATACAGTTGGTGTCGGCTTAGTTGCTGATTATGCCACAATCAGTGTGGACTATGATCTCAACGAAGAAGAACGCTATACAAATTTCAACGACAACACACAAATGCTCAGAGTCGGTGGCGAAATTGATATTATGCGCCAGCTAAAACTGCGTGCCGGTTGGAATCGAAATCTAGCGTATGACAATCTCGATGACACAGTGACTGCTGGTATTGGGTTGTCACCACTAAACTTATTCCAATTGGATATCGGTGCTAGCTACACGAATGAAAACTCAATGGGTGCCTATATTAACTTCTTAACTAGTTATTAAGCTTCCGGGTTAAGGATAGGGGAGCGAAGCACTAGCGCTTACAACCAAATCGTACTATAGTCGGCTCCTAAAGTTTTAGGAGCCTTTTTTATGTTTGATGATCTACCGCCACTTTCGCATGAAGAACAGCAAAAAGCTGTCGAGAAAATCCAAGAGTTAATGGCAGAGGGTATAAGCACAGCTCAAGCGATAAAAATGGTCGCTGAAGAAATTAGAGCCGAAGCAGCCAAGCAGCAGTAGAAACAAACTCAACTCAGCAATAAATACACAGAAGAGCAGGGAACTGCTCTTTTTTTGTACCTGTATATTTTGATGCACTATAACAGAATTATGTATCAACAAGCTTACTCGTCCGTACTCACACATCGACCATAACAAGATAAAACTCCAACCAAATCATCATTTGTAATAAAGCTGAAAGTCACACCTAAGGAACAGTAGTTTCAGTTAATATCGATATTAAACAATAGGATAGCTCAGTTGATTGTTCTGTGTAAAATGGAGCTGCCTAGTGGTGCGTAATAAAATTACATAACTGTAATTCTAGTCTGCAAGCGCTTACTATCTTCCAGTGTATTGTTCTGGCGCGTTATCGTGTAACTCATAAAATCTGAAGCCAGTCTCGAACGTCGCCTAATTCGTTATGGATTAATAATCGATTTTCAAAAGGTACAAAAAGGGTTCGTATCTATGATTTTGTATCTACTAAGGTGCGTGCACGTTTGGTGACGTTGTCACTATTTGCGAGTGAAAAGGAAGTAATAGTTGGTTGGAATTGTATGTGCGGACTGAAGCTTGTTTAAAGATGGTCCGCATATCGAGCTCGATCGTCAGGTTTACCCATGATTGGCGCGATTGTCAGTTTGTTTAATGGCGGACTCGCGACTTATAGGCAGTACAACCGTAACAAAGCCGAAGCCCTGAAGCGCAAAGACGAGCTCGACCAGGAGAAGCATCAGGCGAGGGTACGCCGATTGCAAAAAGGTGAAGAGCAGGCCAGTAGCCTCGATGAAGTCAGCATCAGAGAGCGCGGCTTCAAAGACGAGTTTATTCTGCTTGTCGTCTTTATCCCCCTTATCTTGTCATTCATTCCCGATTACGCGCCCTATGTCGAACAAGGTTTTGAAGCGCTGCAGAATATTCCAGAGCCGTATTGGTATGTCGTTGGCGCGGTCGTCATCGATACCCTTAGCATGCGCGCGATGGTTCGCTACCTGCTGGAGTTCTTCTCAGGCAAATTCAGGGGGCAGTGATGGGACTACTCGAAGCGATGCTCATTTCACTAATCACCGGTGCGGTTTCAAGTGCTGGCACGATTGCTGCGCTCAAAACCGACATCAACTGGATAAAGAAAGTGCAGCAAGATCAGGAACAACGGATACGAAAACTGGAGGACAGTCATGGCTAAACGATGTTGTAAGTGCAAAGGCCGCAAACAAAACGGCCAGCTTAAGAAAGGGTATACGCTCAGAGGTGGACGGGTAGTGAAAGTCGCCACGAGAAAGCGCCGAAAGACACGACGTAGACGCTAAAGAAAACCGCTCAAGATAGGGCGGTTTTTTGTTTTTCTTCGGCTCAAATCTTGATTTAAAGCATGTTATACAGAATTACTATGCACTTTAACGCATTGATTGATTGCTCTAGTTTTAAGCTACTGATAAATTGCCGAAAAAGTTAGATAGTGTTAGCTGTTTTAGTACGAAAGACAGAAGAACTCTATGACTAAATACAGAATATTTCTGTCTAATAGCTGCTATGTGCTTTGAGGAATATTTATGATAAGTAGCGAATATGTAGTAAAGAAACCTAATGATAAAGAGCTATATGTGACTATTGAACTAGGCTTACCAGAGCCAGCTCCAATTTCAGAAGCAGGTGATTATCGCTGTAAATTTAGTGTATTGGCATTGGGTATTGATGAGTATGTTTATGGAGTGGATGCCATGCAGTCATATTGTATGGCGGTAAAGCGTTTTAATTTTCTTGTAAATGACCTTATGTCTGCTGGGTTTAAATTTTACTATCCGGGCTTTCTCGATATGGAAGTGGATATTCTGTCAGCGTACTTTTAGGTACGCACATAACAAACGCTTCAAGAGGGACAACCAACACGTGGCATTTTCACTATGCGTTGGTTTTTGTGGTTACGGTGTTATGCGGAAGCTTGGTAATGGCGTTGGCTGCCCCTTAAGCGGGCGTTAAGCTGCAGGAGAAACAATGAAGAACAAATTGCGTTTTGATCCACAAAAAAGCCTTATCGAGCTAAAGGTTCTTTGGCTTGTGGTAGGTGTTTTTATTAGCTTTGCAATTATTGTCGCGTTGATCGTCGGTATTAATTCTCAGATAACCCCAGATTATTCATATACTGGGTTTAATTATGCCTTGGTAGTATTTCGTGTTCCTCTAGCTATCTTAGCTCTAATCATACCAATCGTTGCTTTGCTTGCTGCGAACCATCGCTCAGAGCAAACCAAAGAGCAAATACGTGTTGCGAATGAACAAAATAGCTTTTCTAACTACTACAAACATATCGAAGAGTTTGAAAAGTACCTAAATAAGACGTGGAATAGCAAACTTCACACATCCTCCCCAAGGAAATTGCATAAAGCACTATTCCCGAATGCGAGATATGGTGATTTCTCTGTACCAGCTAGTATTTGGGATAGTTTCGACTCTATGGTCACACGTTTTGTTGAGCAATCGACGGAACTTACGGCATGCTCGAAGCCTGACCAAAACCGGATTTTGGTTGAAATGCAATCTACTGTTCGAAAGTTTGCCGATTCACTGCATTTAACTTCTTACGCAGGTAATAGCGGCAGTGGCGTAACGTATGATAGTGTACAAATAATTGTTCAAGATGGTGATATAAAGCTATTTGTTTCTCAAATACAAAAAGTGGCTCATATCGTTAATGAAGCTTGCTCTTTTGAACTGGCGTATGAACCTAGCGAAACACTTCAGCAAGTACTAGACATCGACTTTACATCTCTACCTAGCTCGAAAGTAATGCAAGAAAAAGTGAAGCCAGAACTAGATCTAAGTAAGTGGCTAAATGTAGCTTAACAAGCAATTCAAGCTGATTCGCAACGCTCGGCGCTTTCGGTTTCAATTTGTTTAGTGATTACGGTGAAGTGCTTGAGTACAGTGGTAGCGTTGCTCACAACTTAATTGGGCGTTATGCCAATGGCGAAAAAACAGAGTTAGGAGTAATGATGGAAGAAAAGCATTGGTTAGATGTCGTTGCTGCAATAGGTAGTATAGCCACTCCAATAATTGTTCTTGTTGTATCTTCAATAGGGTGGAAAATTAAACAAAATATTGAACGTAAAATTGAACTAGAAAATAAGCTTCGAGATGACCGCATCGAAATATACAACGAAATATTGGAGCCATTTATTATCCTTTTGATGTCTGACGCTGCGTGGGAAATGGACAAGCGAAACAAAGGAAAAAATAAGTCTGATGTTGGCACTGCAAAGATGCTTACTTTGGAATACAGACGTTTGGGCTTTAAGCTTGCTTTAATGGCAAACGATGAAGTTGTTAAAGCGTATAACGATATGATGCAGTATTTGTATAACATGAACGAAAATGGACAGCCAGAGAACTTTCTGAAAGATATGATGAAGCTGCTGGGTACCTTTTTGGTGGAAATACGTAAAAGCATGGGCAACGAGGCAACTAAACTCGATTACTGGGATATGTGTGAGTGGTGGATGTCTGATACTCGTAAAGTAAAAAACGGAACATACAAACCCGAAAAATTGGCATAACAAAGCGTTTAAGACAGATTCCCAACGCATGGCATTTTTCATTCCCTCGTTGGGTTTTGTGTTTACGGTGGTATGGTTAGGTTTCGTGGTGGCGTTGCTCACTACTTAACGCGGCGTTAAGTTTCTGGAGAAATAATGAAGTACGATGATTTAGGTGATGGTTGGTCAAAAGTGACGGTATTAAACCCAGAAACGTCAGATTTTTACAATCGCTACTACTATAAGCGAGTCAAAGCAAAAAGAGTTGAAATTACAACACCTAAAGCTCAGGTTTTAGCTTCATATACTTTGATTGAAAAAGATTTGCGTAGTGTTGCTGTGTGGCTCAATGAAATAGAGTCAATGATGAAAGCAGATGTAAAACTTGCTCAAGACCCAAAGAACAGAAAGTCTGATCATGATCGGGCGAGATATAATTTAATTAAAGGGTTGTTTGTAGCAGCGTTAACTTTTTATGCGAAGTGTTTCGCTACCTGTGAAGGTCGAAAGGTCAAACTTGAAAAGAAGAATCTTGATGAAGATTTTCGAAAGAAGCACCAATCTGCCATTGATATGCGAAACAACTTTGCCGCACATAGTGGGGCGGAGAAGGTAGAAAAAGTCAAAGTTGTACTGGCTTTGGATACAAAGCGAAGAAAAGGGGCTGTTCCTTACTTTACCCGTGAGTTAGGGCAGCCGGATACATACACGTTAGAAAATCTCGTTGAGTTTCGTGGCTTGGTTGAACATGTGAAGTCTTTTGTTGACGGAAAAATTGATACTTTGAATAAAAAAGTGCTAGAAGACGACATTATTTCAAAAGGCGGAGACTACTGGTACAAAGAAACTTAACAAAGCGTTTAAGACGGATTCACAACGCTTGGCATTTTTGGTTTGAATCAGCTTTAGTGTTTACGGCACAATGGTTTAGGTGTGGTGGTAGCGTTGCTCACACCTTAATGCGGCGTTAGAAAGTTTAGGAAAATATGGTGTTAGAATTAAGAAAGTCGGTGATATCAGAAGCCAGGGCTTTTGTTGAAATGGAGTGTTCTCATGATACAAAAGGCTTTGTTATTCCTTATTCACTAGAAAAGCACGCAAGTCTAATAGAGAGCAATGACGTAATTTATCTGTCTTTGTACTACGAAAACGAGTTGTCAGGCTTCATAATTTTGTCGCAAGAAAGCCAAGATGTCGTTGAGTTCAGGAGAATTGTTGTTGCTTCCAAAGGAAAGGGGCTTGGTCAACTCGCAATTAAAGAGATGGAACAGTATTGTGCGGAAAACTTAAACTGTTCAAAAGTCTGGTTAGATGTCTTCGAATCAAACTCAAGAGGAATATATATTTATAAAAAGCTGGGCTATACGCAATTTAAAGAAGCGTTCTATGAAGGTAAGAAATTGTTATTCATGGAAAAAACGTTCTAACAAACTGTTTAAGAATGATTCGCAACGCGTGGTATTCTAAGTTTGAATCTACTGAAAAAGCGAGGACGTGTCTTTGACAATCGAATCTGTGACAGTAATTCAATATGCGTACAGGTTCATTTGTTATTCGTGATGACGTCGATAGACTAGCTACTATCTAATACTATTACGTTGAAACGTTATGTCGTTAAAGGACTATTGCTCGATAAAAGGATTAAAGCTGTCTTCTCGCTCTCAGTCGACGTTAAAAATCATCGATTACAAAGTGGATTTGGCCAACTACTTAGCCGGTGTGATGGTGGCCAGTCCAATCCTTGAAATCTTTCGAACCCAAGGCGGCGGTGTCATTCAAAAAGCCCAAGATATCTACGAGTACCACTGGGATGACTTTGGCCATGCCATGGCGTCGGTGAATCCCGTCTTAAGAAAACAAGTCTACAACCTAGCAAAACAGGAAGAGCTATTTACCTATGGTGAAGAACAGAAATTTTGGAAGTGCGTCAGTGAAGCGGCTTTGTAGCTTATCATTGGTTTTGTTGGCGGGGTGTGCTTCTCCGAGTTTAACCGAGCCGTACAGCGCCTTGTTGGCACAGAAAGAACACTGTTTCGAGCTGGCTAAGTCAGGCAGTGACGTCTTCCCACAGTCCGAATGGTTGGCTAATTTGCCAAAGGAAGAGCAAAAAGTCGCCCTCAGTTACTTGGCTCAGTATGCCTACAATCAGTGTATTGACGAGCAGGTCAGGGCAGTGAAGCAGTCCGTTTCGCAGCAGTCGCAAGATATTCAGACGTTTTTCAACGACTACGTTGGCTTGCATGAGTTCAATGGTGAAATGCCCCCCGGCGTTGACCGTCAAGCGCTCCTGACAATACAAAATCAGATCCAAGCGCCCTTTGTCGCCAATGACGTTTACGAGTCCCTGTAACCGCTGAAGCCGAACGCCAGTTCGGCTTTTTGATGAGCCTCATTCAAACCAAAGCTAATTTTCAACTAAAAAACCGACAAACACCACTGAAACAACGACTAAATAATCACATTGCTTGATTCAGTTTCGTATCGTGTTGTTATCGCATCAATTGTCCCTGAACAGGGCATTATTTCATTTAATTAATCCGGTTTACGCTCGCGCCAGCCTCGAAAACGCCCTTAACTTATTCGCGACCTTGTTCGTCACCACCACTTAATGAAAGGCGCGAAACCCATGAATAAAACAACGTCAGTACAACGTCAGTCGATTGATGTGCAGTTTCTGCAAGATGTCATCAATCAAACGAATCTTGAATTGAAAGTGTCGTCACTCAGTGAGCAGAGTTATCGCTCCTTAGTCTGCGATGAAAGCCCGGTCTTGGACTGGCTCAGTCACTACCATTTATCGTGTTTCTCCGGCCGGGCTTTTCATATCGGCGTGCAGCGATTCAAACAACCGCGACCTGGGCTGTTGGTGGGTGTCTATGACAGTCGGGTAGGGAGACAACATACGCTGCTCCTTGAACCCTTAGACGGACGTGCCGCTCAGGCCATGACCGAGCGATTGATGTCGGTGATCACCTATATTGCGCTGTATTTTCTGTCGACGTATCCCAACAGTGTCGGTGTCTACCTCGTCGATCCGCCCAAACCGTTCCTGTCGTATTATGGCTTGTACGGCTACAAAGTGTTGGACAGTTGGCATGAGGTGCCGGTGATGTTTGCCACCTTTGACAGTCTGTTTGAACGTCAGCAAGACGTGCTGTTCGAAATGTTGCTGGATGAAGAGTTGGATTTGTTAGCGGATTAACTCAGGGAACGTTATGTTAAATCGAAGACGCGTACGGCTGCGACCATCGCAAGGCCAAGTCAAACAAGTGTTGCTCAAGACCGCAGGTGTGTTGCTGCAGGATGAACGCTACAAAATCCCCATTGATGACGCAGCGCCACCACCCAGTTCAATCCCACCCACGCAACCGCGCCGGACCTAATGTCCGGCACGTGCGTCTAGAGCGTCAGGTGCTGACGTCATTTGAACTTACTCGGTACCCAGGGTTTCGGTTCGACACGGCGACCGCCACGAAAAGGCGGCAGATTGGGCACCGGTGGCGTCGGACAAGGATCGTGCAGTCGGCCATACAATTTGACCAACTGACGATGTTCATCGCGCCAGTAGACGAAGTTTTCCAGCTCTTTGGGGTTAAACTCGCGTCGATCGGGCGTAATGAGCGTGGCGCGCTCTTCATGGACGCGAAAGCCGTCCCAGCGGATATCGAGCGGCAAATAACCACGGGCTTTGATATTAAGCAGCTTTTCGGCCAGTGGATTGACTGGCGTGACACCTAAAACCCAGCGCTTAACGGTAACGGGTTGTACGTGAAAAAATTCGGCCGCTTGGTGCAGATCCATAAATTGTTGGTGAACCAGCTGACGGAAGTTGGGTGTGAGCACGGGATGGATTTCGTGGGGTTTCTGGATACCCAAGTGCGCATTATGTACGCTAGGGTAAAGCCCCGATCAATCCGGTCTTATCTCATCTAACACCTTGATGACACGTTCATTTTTCTGCTTATTGGGTAGGAGCCCAAGCACGACATTTTGATCGCTTTCGCCGAGCATATCGGCGATGCGAAACGCAATGTCCCAATCCATCCCACAAACTCCATTACGCCATTTCCGCAATCGACTTTCGTAAATCCCGAGTTTTTTTGCTAACTGGTATTCCGAAGTAAGCTGATATTTAGCTTTTACACGGTTCAGTAAAGAATTTGTGTAGTTAAAAACAGGCATATAAGGCTCCTTTCAAGCCATTCTAGGCGCACAGATTTAGGCTGCGCAATCCGGATAACATGTTGGCGGTACGAAAAAACTTTCAATACAGTGATACGCGTCCAGTACGTGATCGTGTAGGAGCGGAGATGGCGAGCAAACAGCAAATTGTGTCGGTTCTGAGTGAAGCAGAGAAAGAGGCCGAACAGGGGCGTTTAGACACTAGCTTACGATTACTCATCGTGTCAATCCGAGAACTGCTGACGTTGTTAGAGCAGGGTGTGGACGATGAACCGCGCGCGCATTAATCCCCGTGTGCGTCGTTATCGCGAGCGCCATCGCCGTCGGCCACGATCACGTCGAGCTACTGAAGGAAAGGAACATGCACAGCGAACTCGACGACCAACGAGTGTTACAGATCTGCCTGGCTCACCTTGTTGCGGCGATTAAGACTTCAAAGGATTTACGCGAAATGAGCGGCGATCCCTCGGTTCAAGCCAGCATGCTTTCACCATTGCTGATCCTCAGCAGTGATTTGTTGACCAGCTCAACCCGATATCACAATGTCGGCGGAGAGTTGGCAAGCTATGCCATGAACTACAGTCTGCGCATTGCAGAAACGCACTGCGGGAAAAAAGACGTGCTGACTGAACTGACTGACAAGCTTGAGCACTATATTGAGTGGGTCATACGGGCACAACGCACTAAGCAGTCGGTGACGGTGTCACAGGTAGTGCAATGAGTGGTCGCCGCTTTACCCGTCGTGAACGACCTTTCGCCGCCATGCACCGTGAGCGTTGGCAATCTTTGCTCCGCGATCCGTCTAAACACGTCTATTTGCTGTCGGACTCAGGCAAGGCCACCCAACGTCAGTTCTTGCGCGACATCGCTTTGGTTATGGATTATCTGGTCAGTGAGCTTGAATTCCGTACGCGTAAGGTGGGCGTGGCGACAAGTCGTGGTTTCTTACTGCGCACTTGGGCCAATGTGGCCGAAGGGACCGGATTGCCGGTTTGGCGAGTCAAACAGTGCGTGTCGTTTGCCAAGCAGCGCGGCTGGCTGACGTCCACCCAACCGAGACACAATGAAAACGGCCAGTGGTATGGCTTAGCCTCAATCAAGCGCATCAGCGAGCGCTATTTTACCGACTTAGGGCTGCGCGGCGCCTTCCACAAAGCGAAAACCGCCGCGAGCGAGACCATCAAACAGATGGCCATTCGAACCGGTGTTCACGTCCGTTACCTGCTTACGCCCATTACGCTGTTGCGTAAATTTGCCCGTCGTCATGACCAATCCCCATTAAAACGTTGATCCGCTCACTTAGGATCGATCCGTTTACTGCACGCTAAATCACTGAAAAATCGTTGTTTCTGCCTGTAAATGAGGCGTCTATGACGCTTTTATCTCAGTCATCCACCGTTTCTGTGGATAACGCGGTGACTAAGCAGTGGTCTGTCATATTAACTGCTCCATGAAACCGGATCTTAACGGTTTGATCCATAGTCTACGACTAGTGATCTTTCTAAAGAAAGATAATAGTGATGATAAGTGTTACCCCCTGAAAAGCGGGGATAACTTTAAGGAAGCGGCGTATCTTACTCGCAAGCGAGCTGACGCCTAAACCAGTTCGTCACCGTGTCGCTAGATCTCAAAATTCAGGGGTAGGCTGTGTGAACGAAGCGAAAATGTCATTGATGGCCGTTACATTAGTATATACTTAACCACAACTGGGTACGCGTCGGAGTCGTTCGATGATCTATGTAGAAATAGCGTTATCAATAATGCCAATTATCATTTTCGGCCTTATCGTGAAAAGCCATCTGTCTGCTTCGATGATACGACGCGTCTACTTTACCTCTTTCTCATTGGCTGTGGTGTACCTCAGTTATGCTGTGGTGGTCAACGTTGGGTTACTTCCAGAGCCTGTTGACACATCATCGTGGTTGATAGGCAATAATTTAATCATTCCTATCGACTGTGTCCTGATCGTATTCTTGTATCTGTACATCCATACCATCCTGCCTCAAACCGCAGAGCCTAAACACCACCACTCCAGATAATCATTCGCTGTCTTACCGTGACATACTCACCAAGAGCCTGTGGTGGTCATAGAGCGGTGAAACAGCGTATCTGTCTATTTTTTTAATCGAATCTAACTATTGAAAATGGTTTATTAATCGTCATAATCAAAGAGCTAACGTCGTGAGACAGGGGCATCCATTCACCAACGTCGTGAGACAGAGGTCAGTATGACAATCAGACAACAAGAGTTTGCCGACTTGATGGTAAAACTCGATGACATCGAGCAGGCACTGGCTCAATCTGCGCCAGATTGGTCGAGCGTACCCACGTTTAAAAAACCGATGGTCGCCATTCAAGCGGCTGAGCAGGCCAAAACCCACATCGACACCACCGTCACTATCATTAAAGCTATTACCTTAAACTTCCATCAACGGCTCTCTGAGCTTGAGGAGGCGCAGCATGGCCAGTAAGAATCCCATCAAAGGTTACATTGCCTGTCCGACGCAAGGTTGCGGCGAAGTGTGTACCGTGCATGCCGTTGGAGAACACCGCGTTTTAGAAGGCGGCGATCCACCGAAGAACAAGCGCCGACTGGGTCAGCTCTATACGATTTGCCCCAATTGCAAAGCCAATCAAAGCGCGGGGAAACCGTTCCAAGAATGGTTAACTAACCACATGAAACCGACCCGCGAAGAGGTTGATACTGGTTATAAAACCAGTACCCCTAAAAAACCGCACTCAGTAACTGTTAGTAAACCGCACGAAACCAGTCACCACGGAGCTTGTGAGGAAAATCCGATAACCGAGCCGAAACCGACCAAGATAACCAAACGAACCGTCGCGGGCGCATTAGCCTTTGTTGGCGGTTGCGCGTTGCTGTTTGTGTTGCTGACGACGAAGAAGGAGCCGCGTGATGAGCCAAATCAATGAACCAGAAGTCACGACACCGGTGGATGAGCGTGATCTCACCGCGCAAGCGGCCATCGATGAGATGCAACAAGAAGAGCACGCGATTGAACAGGCGGAAAGCGGCACCGACGAACAGGAAGAAGCCAGCTTTGATCCGGAGACTTCACGTCAAATGCTCGGCTATGGCTTAGGCATTGTCGAGTTCAGCGTCGGTGCGGCGTTTGATGTGCCGTTTGAAATCGATGAGAACGTCGGTAACAAGTGGCTCGATGCGGCCACGCCAATGCTGCAGAAATATGGCCCCGCCGGTTTTGCGTGGTTTGCAGAGTACGAGAAGGAGTTGGTCTTTGCCATGGCGTCGTGCACCTTGGTCGGCGGTTGTACGCTTCAAGTGCGTCGACTGCGTCAGGAGAAAGCGTTGTTAGCGGCCAAAGCGGCGAAGGAAGCCAATCAAGTGCAAGGAGAGACGGATGAAGCTGCCCAGTCCGATCAACAAGAATAACGCACTCAATGCGCAGCACGTGTGTTACATGGGCACGACGGGCAGCTGTAAAACCACCGCCATTCGTAAACTCAAGTTGATCCCCAAGTCGGCTCAAGTGGTGATGTTTGATCCGTACGCCGAGCACTCAGAGCAGCGACTTGAAGGGTTAAAAGTCGTGCCTTGTGCGTCGTTCTCCGAGTTCTATCAGCGCGCCTGGTATGGGCGAAAGCAGGGTAAGCCGTTTCGTCTGGCGCTTGTGAATCAGGAACGCAGCCGCGACAACCTTGAGCGCTTTGCTCAGATGGTGTGGTCATTGGGCGATGGCCAACACGCGCACGAGCTGCACTGTGTGATTGAGGAGCTGGCCAAGTGCACCAACAACACCGCCAAACTCGATGGTGTCGCGGGCGAACTGTGGACCGGTGGCCGTGGCTTTGGACTGGTGATGCACGCGACCTTTCAGCGCAGTCAGGAAGTGCCGAAAACCGTGCTCGATGAATCCAAGCATATCTACATTGGCGCGGTCAGTTCGAAACGTAACGCCCGCTATATCGCCGATTACTATGACGTGCCGTACGAGTCGATCCTTGCTCTGAAGGGTTGCCATGAGCGGGAGCATTTAGGGACAGGCAAGTACGCCGATTACATCCTCAAAAGCCCCGGTATCGGTAACCATCGTCAGGGCAAAATCTACCCTGCACGGTAAGGTTGAAAGCTATTAGGTTAGAGTCGCTGTCTAATAGGTTTCACTGTCTATCCAACCCCTCATAGGCGTCCTAGGGTCAGGGCATCCATTTCAATGAGGATGTCACTATGCGATTGAATGCTCGTAACGTTGCCATCATTGCTGGCGTGTCAGCTTTGACGACAGGGGCGATCATCTTGGCCGTCAACAACAAAGTTGGCGGGTTAGATAAGCTTCTTGGCAAGTCCGGTTGGTTCTAAGGGGGCGCTATGTCAGTCAAACCAATCAAACTTAACTCTATGGTCGGCGCGGCTTGGGGACAGAAAGGCACACTGCCTATTCCCAACGGCCCGACGTATCACGAACTGGTGCTCGAAACCAACGCCGATGCACAAGACATGACGCGAATTTCTATCACACTCAATGCGGAAGAGATTTACGTGTTGACCGGTGAAGAGCTGCTGATGCTTGAGCGTTACAAACGTCGTGATGCTACGTCAGGGCACTTTATCATCCCGTTCAGCGATGTCGTAGCCAGAACCAAAAACGGGGTGCGCTACACCGGCTTAGTCACGGAGCTCGGCGATAACATTCATCTCGATATCCAGTTCCGCAACAAACGCGCGGACGCGGATCCACTCACCATTCAAGTGCACGCTTGGGTAAGTAACGCGCAAGCGATGCGCGTCGTGGTGCCACTAGTGAAACGCGAAACCATGCCCGCCAATGCCGCAGGCGTGAATGAGTTTACCAACTTGATCGCCAGTCCGCTCATCAGTATTCGCCGCATGCACTTTATGCACGACAAGATCACCAAGTTGGAGATTGAGCGCGACTTCGTCAAAGAGTTTGAAGCGAATAAATTTATCGCTGAAGCCAACGCCAAACGTAACGAACGCACACCGCAATCAGGCTATTTCCACTTCGATCCGATTGTGCGCGGCTTCTCAATTGATGAACTGTTTCCGACGCAGCACAGTTCCAATTTGAAGTTCTCGGTCACCACTGAAGATGTGCCCGGCTCGATCCCCATCTTGGTTGAATCGGTGCGTTTAGAGCGACCGGAGAAGCTGCAAGGTGGCGCGGCCTAAGGAGCGCCCATGAAAAGCTTTTTTGATGATTTACTGGAGTTTGGCGCAGGGGCTTTGGACTCCGTTGGTGAGCACGCCGATTGGCTGTTCGACACCAACGATCAAACCTCCAACCCAAACAAAACCCAGCAGCCGAATCACCCACAGGTGGATAACGCCGGTAATGTGGTCACGCGTCCGATGGGCGCGAAATCCGGTATCGATCCGATGGTGCTATACATCGGTGGCGGTCTGGCACTGACTACTGTGGTGCTGCTTGGTGTGATGGCGTTTAAGAAGTAGGAGAGACCGATGCCACTTTTATTCTGGGCACTCGGCGGTTTTGGCGTCGGCAGTATGTTTGGCGTAAGCGCCAGTAAAGGCCTCAATAAACTGTTGCTGCTCGTCGGGATGCTTGCCGTGTTGCTGTATTTCGCCAAAGGAGGTCTGTGATGCTCGGATCATTAACGTCGTTAACCGGTGGCGGAGGCTTACAAGGCGGCGCGTCAGGGCCTGCGATGTCGGGTACCTCGGGCAACACCACCAATAACATGGGTTTCACTGGCGGTGGGATCAACCTCGGCGGCACCAGTTCCCAATGGTGGCTCATCGTGATGTTGGTGCTGCTTGTCCTATATGTGGCGCTTAAGAAGTAGTCTGCAGCGTGAGCAATGGAGTCGAGTCAAAGACCAACTCAAACCGGCACTGAAAGACTATTACCACGACGCTAAACACGCGGTGAAACAGGGCAGTGAACAGGTGTTTCGCCTTGATAACACCGTGATGCTGCTAAGGGGTGAACAGCTTAAGGACGGCTGCCAAGAACTGGTTGTGGTGGCCTTAGTGGGTGATATGGCCTCGGGCACGTTGGGTGCGCTTAACCATGCCAGAGCCTACGGATTTGATTCGATAAGGGCGCATTTCTTTCGCGCTGGCGCGGAGCGGTTTATCCATAAGCGGCTCAAGTTGCCGGTTCAGGAGATAGAACGCCGAGGTGATGAACGCGTTTTACGAATAAGGTTTGCAGATATGGGTGGTAGAAGCTCTTCACAAAGTCGACAAAGCACGGTCACAACGACCACTAATACCAGTGGTAGTGCGGCGGCAGGCCGTGATAACTACGGCATTATGGTCGCAGGGGTTAATGACTCCGATATTAATCTGACCATGACCGACCACGGTGCGATGGCCATTGCCGGCAATCTCGCCGAAGAAGCGCTCGACTTTGGCCAGCAAACCCTACGTTCAAACGAAACTGTCGTGACAGGGTCACTCGATACAGTCAATAACACCGTCGATGAGGCATTCAATTTCGGCACCTCAGCCCTTGAAGAAACCTCGGAGGTCAGCCAGTACGCGATTGACTCGATCAAGTCGATGGCCGGCCAACAAACCGAAACCACCAAAGCGGCGCTGGCGATGGCCAGCAGCGCCAAATCGCGCGAGCAGACCGGAGGCCTTGAGTCGGACAACAACTTACTGAAGAACATCTCGCTGATTGTCGGCATCGCCGGCACCATCATCACTGTCGCGGTGCTGTTTAAAGGGAGCCGCTCATGAGACAAGTCCACACCCTCGAACCCAATCACACTCTAAGCTTTAATGCCGGACAGGCGGGTAAGTTTCTTATTCTACGTGAATCGACTCATACCTTGATGATACGCAGCGATTTACTGCGCCCAACCGAAATTCAGCGCGGCGATACGATTGACGTGACCAAGTTTGATGAGCTCACGCTGGAAAACCATCACGAAGACGCGGCGACGTTTGAATATCAAATCAGTGATGTGCCGATTTTAACCCAGGCGCAGAAAGTCGATGTGTCGAACGCCGTGGTCGTACATGAAGTACAAAGACCGGTGAGTGTGGTCGAAATCCAAAGGGCGGTCAGAGCCCAAATTCAGAACGAATTCCTTAACGTTCACGTTGATAACGAGACGCTGAGCGTGACGCCTAGCGTGACTTTGTACACCTACGCAGCGATTGATGAGGGCGTGTTTGAGCTCGATGGCAGTGAGCAGACTATTGCCGGCAGCTCCGAGCGTAAAGCGTTGTTTCTACAGGTACCGGATGAGAATACCGAGCCAGTCCTGGTACAAGGCTTTATGGTCGTCAATCCCGGTGGCCATCTGCCACTCAACACCAATCAGGCCGTGACCATTAAAGGCAAGGATGGGGAAACCGTCAGAGTCGGGGAGATGTGCTGATGTTGATGCTGTATAACCCACCGCCAAAAGCCAAACCTGACATTGAAATCGCCACCGAATCGCAAGGCACCGTTGGTACGGCAGCCATTTTTCACTTTACCGACTACGTCGAACTGGTCGATTTGTCGTTTAAACGAACGTCACTGAGCAATCGCCAAACGATTCCTGCGCAGTTGTGCAGTCTGACGCTGTCGTTTCTGAAAGGTGACAAGATTGTCGAGCGTCGTTATTTGTATCTGTCTTTCGCCGCCGGCGTCGATCATCACTATCCGATGACGCTGATTAAACCCAAAGGGGCGGATGAGCTGCAAGTGGTAAGCAGTTTAGCGCTGGTCTCACGGATTGAAACACGCTTGATTTTCAAACAGGAGGTGCCCGATGCGGTGGGCATTCCCCCTCTTATTAACGGTTAGCCTGGGAGTCTATCTGATGAATAAGAAACTGGTCGATAAAGCCGTCAGCGGCTTTGCGTTGTCGGTGCGCAGCGAAACCAAACTGATTGGTGTCCATCACGATTTGAAAAACGTGGTCAGGCGCGCGCTTGAACTCAGTCCGTTTGATTTCGGGATTACCTCAGGTAAACGCACAGCCGAAGAGCAATTCCAACTCTTTCAGGACAAAGCCAGTCAGCTTGACGGCTATTCGCGTATCAGCCGCCACCAAACCGGCCATGCGATCGACTATGTCGTATATGACGAAGATGGCCATGTGACATGGGGCTTCAGTTACTACGAGCAAGTCAGTTGGGCGTTTAAGCAAGCGGCCAGAGAACTGGGCGTGCCGATTGTCTGGGGTGGTGACTGGACGTCGTTTAAAGATGGTCCCCATATCGAACTCGATCGACAGGTGTACCCATGATTGGCGCGATAGTCAGTTTGTTTAATGGCGGACTCGAAACCTATAGGCAGTATAACCGCAATAAAGCCGAAGCCTTAAAGCGCAAAGACGAGCTTGACCAGGAGAAACATCAGGCGAGGGTACGCAGACTGCAAAAAGGCGAAGAGCAGGCCAGCAGTCTCGATGACGTGAGTATTAGAGAGCGTGGCCTTAAAGACGAATTTATCCTGCTTGTGGTGTTCATTCCGCTCATACTGTCATTCATTCCCGATTACGCGCCCTATGTAGAACAAGGCTTTGAAGCGCTGCAGAATATTCCCGAGCAGTATTGGTATGTGGTGGGTGCGGTTGTCATCGATACACTTGGCATGCGCGCGATGGTTCGCTATCTGCTGGAGTTCTTCTCGGGTAAGTTCAGGGGGCAATGATGGAATTACTCGAAGCGATGCTCATCGCTCTAATCACTGGTGTCGTCTCAAGCGCGGGCACCATTGCGGCACTCAAAACAGACATCAACTGGATGAAGAAAGTGCAGCAAGATCAGGAACAACGGATACGCAAACTGGAGGATCCTCATGGCTAAACGATGTTGTAAGTGCAAAGGTCGCAAGCAAAACGGCCAGCTTAAGAAAGGGTACACACTACGAGGTGGGAGAGTCGTTAAAGCCAGTGCGACACGAAAACGACGAAAGACCTAGCGCAGACGCTAATGCACGCCACTCAACATTGGGCGGTGGTTTATGCCAATATCACACAATATGATTTATGAAACTATTTGTTTAGCAAGTATGATTTAGGTCATTAGTTTCAACCTATTAGAGAGCGTATGATTAGACTTAGGTAAAGCTATAAGAAGCTAATACGATTAATTGTAGGTAGGAGAACACTGTGGAATTTCTAACGTCAACGATACTTTCTGGTGTCCTATATGACATCTTAAAAAATGGCGTAGCCATTACTGGAGAACGGTTAAAGGACAAACTGCGTGATTGGGTTTTAGATGACAACACAATTGAGAAAATGGCTTTGTCGTTGGAGAAGCTAGAATTGACTGATGAACAAAGTGAAACCGCAATCCGAAGAAGGATAGAGCAAGATAGCACTTTGACTAACTTGATGAGTGCTGTTCAAAAATTAGAAAAAAATACCATTATACAAACGCATAGTGGGTCTGGTGATAATGTAGGTCGCGACAAAATTATCAATTGAGAGAAAAGCTATGAGTGATAAGGGTGTATCGGAGGTCATTCAGTCCCACTATGGCGACGGTGATAATGTTGAGACTAAATATGTTTTCAATTTCGGTGATCATGATTTCGAAAGTGATTTAGCATTTGTAGCTTTAATTGGCTCTTGGGATGAATCAAAAAAATCCGATATAGATGTTATTGAATATATTACAGCTCAAAAGTACGAAAGTTGGATTCATAAAATAAGACAAGTTGCTTCGGCAAAAGAAAAAGTCTTGAAGCATACATCCGGAAGATGGTCTTTAGTTGATAGAAAAGCAGCATGGGAAGCGCTTGCTTCAAGGCTGTATAAGGAGCATTTGGACCGATTTAAAGAGCAAGTGCTTATAGTATTGGGAGAACTTGATCCTAAGTTCACTTTAGAACCTGAAAAGCGATTCGCTGCCCCCATTTATGGATTGGAAATGTCCCATAGTAGGCTTCTACGGAAAGGCCTTGCTGAGGGCTTAGCGATAATGAGCACTTTGAAAGAAATGTTAAGTAACTGCTCCTTAAACTATGGATGTTATGTCGCAGAAGAAGTAGTCGAGAAAACCCTTGATTCAGGAAATTGGGTTCTTTGGGCGAGTACACAGGACGTACAGCCGTTGTTGGCGGAAGCTGCTCCAGACGGTTTTATTGACGCTGTTGAGAAAGCCGTCATACATGAAGATGCACCTTTTAAAATACTATATTCTCAAGAAGGGGTTGGTGGAATATCAGGCGCTAACTACATGACAGGCCTATTATGGGCTTTAGAGAAGCTTGCTTGGTCTCCAGATTATATTCTTCGTTGTATCGTCTTGTTGGGTGAAATGGATAGCCATGATCCAGGTGGAAATTGGTCCAATAGACCTTGTAACTCGATCGCAGACATACTACTTCCATGGCATCCGCACACTACCTCAAATTTTCAAAAGAGATTTGCATCAGTTAAAGCTTTAGAAAGGGAGTTTCCTAAAACGGCTTGGAAAGTTCTTCTCGGTTTCCTACCATCGGGACACAGTACAACCAGCGGGACTTGTAAGCCTCAATGGAGGAAGTTTATTCCTGAAGGCTATAGCGAGGGCGTTACTAACGAACATTATAGAGAACAGATACTAAAATATACTGATTACGCTGTTGAACTCACTAATGACAATCCAAAGCGTATCCTGTCCTTAGTTGAACATCTCGATCATTTGTATGAAGAGGCATATACAAATTTCGTTACAATCTTAAGTAAATACTCAAGTGCATTAGATGATGAGTTGGAAAAGTACAACTTGTGGTTAACGCTTCTTACTTTTGTCAACAAACACAAAAAGTACAGCTATACAGAATGGGCACTTTCGCCGGAAAGAGTTCAGATTTTAGAGCCTATCTTGGAGTTATTGCAGCCCACAAATAACATGCTTTTGTACAAAAGACTTTTTGCAGGTGGGGCCATGGACCTTTTCGAAGAGAAAGGGGGGTGGCAAGAGCAGGAAGAAAAACTGACGCGTGCCAGAAATGAAGCCATAAAGGATCTTTTTGACGAGGGAGGGTATACCCTAGTAATGGATTTTGCTTCAACCGTTGAATGTGTAAGCCAAGTCGGGAACTCATTAGCTCAAATTGTATCGGAGGACGATGAATCACAAATATTAAGATGGATGACAAACGAAGACCCACTTTCATCGGAACTATTATCTGGTTACATATGGAGTCGCAACTATTTGAGTCAGGGAAGCTTTATTGATGAACTTAATTTAGCAGAATGGGAGGCGCAATGTGTAATTGATTTGTTGCTTCTTCTGCCCTTCGAAACGAAGACTTGGGATAGATTGGAGTCACTAATCGCGACTGAGACACGCCAACAATACTGGAGCAAGGTAAATGTCAATGCATACCAATGCCGCGATAAGAATGCTCTTTATAGAGCGATAGATAGTTTATTGGCTTACGATAGACCTTTCTCGGCTATACATTGTTTATATAGGCTTCTATATTCAGAAAAAACTTTAGAGATTGAACCGACCATTAAAGCTTTGTTGGCTGCAGTGAATGCTGAGGAAAATACTAGTCGAATTGACGCTCACGAGATCAGTAAGCTTATTGAGTATATTCAAGGTAGCGAATCCGTAGATGATGATGATAGATTCAGAATTGAATGGGCGTACTTACCATTAATTACTAGTCACCGTCTCGAAGTTAGGTCTCCTAAATTTCTTGAGAAGCGTTTAGCTAGTAAACCAGAGTTCTTTTGTGAAGTGGTACGCTTAGCCTATGTTTCGGATAAAGAAGATACGAAACCAAAACTTAGTGACGCTCAAAAGAATATAGCAATGAATGCCTATGATCTTCTCGATGGATGGAAAATCGTCCCTGGGACCGTGGAAGGTGGCCAATTTGACAGTAAACTATTCGACGATTGGTTTGAGTATGTGTCTAAGAGTACAAAAGAATCTGGTCATACAGTGTCAGCTTATAGGGTCTTAGGAAAGGTCTTGATACATGCGCCAAAATCAGAAGATGATTTTTGGATTGAAAAGCATCTCGCTGAGTTTGTTAATCAAAGAGGAGTTGAGCATGTCAGGAAAGCCTATGAAACAGCTATTTATAACTCACGTGGAGCGCATTTTGTCGATCCTGATGGCAAGCCAGAGATAGAGCTATATGAACAGTTTACGGAGAAAGCTGAGTCGATAGATTTACTAGGAATGCACCGATTTTCTAGGACTTTACGTGATATAGCTAATCATTACTCAGAACAAGCCGAATCGATTGTAAAAAGACATTCGGTCATATTCCAGGATCACGACTAGAAAAGAAATGAGTATTTGAATAGAGCTGAGCCTGAAAGCTCGGCTCTATGTGGATTGTAGAAGAATCTTTTCTAACCCAACATTCCCATACCAACAGTTAAGGCGTAATTATTCCAACAAACCTAGGCTACTGCCAACTTTCAAGGAGTCGAATGGCTTAGCAAACTTCTGCTGAATTCGCAGCACTTCTTCCCGTTTGAGATCTTTGATGTATTCTTGATATGGCTTTTCTTCCAATAAAAAACGTAACGGCTCTTTTGCGGGTTCAGGAGCCGTCTCTGCCGCTTTTATTAAGTGGGCTTTTTCTTGTGCAGAACAACGGGCACGGTTGTCCAAGGACAGATAAAGCACCACGTTTTTCTTGCTTTGAATATCAAGTCCAGAAAACCAATCAGTAACAGGAAAATCTGCGGTGTTGTTTTTTGCGATAGTGAGGCATTCTTCGAGCTTATTGCCATAGTCAATCATCGCTTGTTGAAACGCGTCAGCTTGTACACCAGTGCTGATGAGTAAAGCGCAGAGTAGGGAGCTACAACGTCGCACGGGATACACACCTCCAAAATTCACCTTCTTCTCCAAGAGTTCGCCAGCTTAACGGCTCAGCAATACCGTTAATTCGGTTCTTAACGATGCTGTTGACTGAGGATAACACTTCAGAAAACTCAACCCAATCATAGCCCGCGATGCTAATTAACGTCTCGGCTGGCTTTTGCTTACCGAGGAAGAGATCGAACAACGGCACGGCGCCAACCGAATACGCGAGCATATTGCCATCTTCCATGATGTCTTTTATCTCGGCAACAGCGTCAAGTGACTCCGACGACAGTTGCAGATTGTTGATTGAGCAGTAACCCAGTTCCGCCATCACTTTAGTCCTTAGTGTGTGGTCGTGAAGGGTTGGTATAGCATCATTGCAAACCGTTGACTATCTCATGGTGAAGATTAGGAATAAAGATCAAGCTTGACGAATAGTCATCACACAAACGTCTCAAGGCAGTGTGATTGGCTAGGGCTTGTTCACAGGGAAAGGCACGACATTGTTGTAATAGCGTGTTGGGCCTTTGGGCTCGTAGATGAAGGCTTTGGGTAATCCGTCGTATAGCACGATGTAATGCTCATCCCAGATCCGAACGCCCACCAGATACGAGTGGGTTTCAAGTTTGACCCAGGTTTGACCATCATCCGGACTGTAGCTCGTGAAACCAACCAGCTTGACACGTTGGTAGTTGTCGCACTCATTCACATCGATGGCGCCGCGAAATAGGGCTTCTTTGGTCGTCCCGTCTTTAAGCAAGCAGGGCACTTGGATAGTGCGACCGCGGTGATCCTGACCCTTATCATCGACACGTTGACCAACGTGACTTTTCACATATCTAAACTGCATAATTAGAATAACTGTATGTATATACAGTTATTCTAATGTATAGATAGGAATTTGCAAGTTGACTGAAAGCGTAACGTATTTTGGTACATGTCTAGCCACAGCACGCGGTCAATATCACAGTGCATGCGCTCTAGGATCGATTCAACATAGCCTTGATATTCGCAGCACATTACATGCACCACACAGTCTTGCGTGAGTGTTTGATTGTCTAAAAGTTCGTAATGGCGGCCATAGAGGGATTGAATGGCCGCCATCGGCGATTTGGCAGTGATGAGTGAATAGTCGCGCCAATTAGTGACACAATATAACGGCATTGTTTATTCCATGAATTCTTCTTACGACACTGTATATAGAAAGCGAATCTTCTTACAGAGTCGTGAGCGAGACATGAGTCGAGTTACAAAGGAAGAATCACTGCAAATTTAGCCTGAAGTGAGTCATTTAAACTTGCTGGGCACCCAAAGCCGCAGTTTGCGCCGGTAGCCGCCACCCGAAAAAGGCCACTTATTTTCCTTAGGCGGATACTTCTTAGGGTTGTCAATGTGACCGTGTAACTCAACAAACTGACGATGTTCATCACGCCAGTGGCCAAACGCCAGCAATTCTTTGGGGCTGAATTCGCGACGTTCGGGTGTAATGAGTGTGGCGCGATCTTCATGGACACGAAAACCATCCCAGCGTGCATCCAGTGGTAAATAACCGCGAGCTTTAAGATGAAGCAATTTTTCAGCCATGGGATTAATTGATGAATAGCCATTGATCCAACGCGTCACGGTATACGGTTGAACGTGAAAAAACGCGGCGGCTTCATTGAGATCCATAAACTGAGCGTGCAGTAACTGACGAAATGAATGGGTGCTGTACATGTGATCTTCCTTCGAAATCCGTTGAGGAGGTTGATAGTTATTTTCTTTTTTTATTTCCAAACTCATCGGCAGCGCCAATCAACGCACATTTTGCACGCAGCGAGCGATAAGTAATGTTTTTAAACAACTAACCGAAACGCGAAAACGCAGCGTGTATTAATTGTATAAATTAGAGATTAAATGGAATCGAAACAACAACTTAAAAGAAAGACAATGAGCGAATTACACAGTGAACGTGACATGGGATTCTCCTGACTAAATTAGTGTTCTGGGTGCGCATTATGTATAAGCAGTTAAATGCAAAAAACGCACCTTTACTCGGGTGCGTTTTCTTCTATCACTTTGATTACTCGGGAGTTTTTGTGTTTGCTTGGAAGTAGGCCATACACGACATTTTGATCACTTTCGCCTAGCATATCCGCGATCCTAAACGCGACATCCCAATCCATTCCACAACTGCCTTTTCGCCAGTTATACAATCGCTTGTCGCTTACGTCGAGCTTTCGCGCGAGTTGATATTCAGAGGTTAGGTCATACATCGCTTTTACGCGATTCAAAAGTGCATTTGTATAGTTGATCACTTCCATGGGTCTAGTGCCTTCCTGTCACTAACGATTTAAGGGTAAATCGAGCCTCATTGCCATCCCCGAGATGCATTTCTAATACAAAAAAAGTTGGTATAGGCTGTGAACGCCGAAGGGTAAGGACGTGAGGAACCGCCACATGGAAGACCAAAACACTGAGATTGATGCGACGCTGGATCAAGCCGAACGCGCCGCCAAAACGGGCAAAGCCTTAACGAGCGTGCGCCTGCTCATTGTGGCCTTACGCGAAGTCTTGAAGCTAGTCAGACAGCGTGATGAACACAGTCACTGATCCCTTTCATTTAGTCAAACGTTATCGACGCCATGGTAACCGTCGTCCACGGCCAAAAAGGCTCACGGAACGCAAGGTAAAGGAACCAGTGCATGGAAGAGCAGAAAATTGTCGAGGTGTGCATGGCACACCTAATCAGAGCGATACACACCGGACGCGACATTGAAGCCGTCAGCGGGGACCATCTTACTCAAGCCACCATTATCACGCCGATATTGATCTTAGGCTGTGATTTGCTGGCGCCCTCCAAACGCTTTGACGGTGTGGCGCGAGAAATGGCCAGCTACGCGATGCAATACAGCTATTGTATTGCCGAGTCCCATGCAGGCAGCGTGAACAAGGTGTCGCCACTGACTGACGAACTTGAACGGTTTGTTTGTGATGTGATGGCCTCTGAGTGTCGCGAGATGGCGAGTCCGACACTACAATGAGTGCTTCCACGTTTACCCGACGCGAGCGACCGTTAGCGGCGCTGCATCGAGCGCGCTGGTCATCGCTGCTGCAAGATCCTTCACGCTATGCTTATCTGTTGTCGGCGTCCGGCAAAGCGACGCAGCGCCAGTTCCTGCGCGATATCGCTTCCGTGATGGATTATTTGATCAGTGAGCTTGAGCTGCGCACCCGTAAGGTGGGCGTCGCAACGCGCAATGGTTTTCTGCTCCGCACCTGGGCCAATGTGGCCGAAGGGACGGGCTTACCCGTTTGGCGGGTCAAACAGTGCGTGTCGTTTGCCAAGCAGCGCGGCTGGTTGACGTCCACCCAACCGAGACACAATGAAAACGGTGAGTGGTACGGCTTAGCCTCGATTAAGCGTATCACCGAGCGCTACTTTGCCGATCTGGGTCTGACCGACGCGATGCTCAAGGCGAGGGCGGCCGCCAGTGACTCCATCAAGCGCATGGCTTCACGCACGGGCGTCCATGTCCGTTACCTGCTTACACCTATCACGCTGCTGCGTAAGTTCGCCCGCCGTCACGACCAATCCCCGCTCAATCGTTGATCCACCAGCCTAACCTCGATCCGTCTGTCACATGCTAAATCTCTGAAAAACCGACCTTAATCCGGTTTGATTGCGGCTTTTATGACCGTTTTGTCACAGTCATCCACCGTTTCTGTGGATAACGCGGTGACTAAGCGGTGGTTTGGCATATTAACTGCTCCATGAAACCGGATCTTAACGGTTTGATCCATAGTCTACGACTAGTGATCTTTCTAAAGAAAGATAACAGTGATGATTAGTATTACCCCCTGAAAAACGGGGATAACATTAAGGAAGCGGCGTATCTTGCTCGCCAGCGAGCTGACGCCTTAACCGCGCTTGAAGTATTGTACTGAGTCAGAGTTGGACTGTGTGTTGAAAGTCACACGGATTGATCTGTAGGGTGGTTTACTAGCGTAGTAGTATATACTTATGAAACAAATAGATGGCCCGAATTGGAGCGATGTAATGATCTACATCGAGATAGCATTGTTTCTTATACCATTGGTGATTTTTGGCTTAATCGTCAAAAGTCGGATGTCTGCTGTTGTCATTCGTCGTCTGTATTCTCTGAGTTTTTCTCTTACAATGGTTGTCATTGGGTATTCCTGGGCGGTGAATATTGGTTTGTTTGCTATGCCCAGTGAGGATGACAGCACCACGTTGCTCATCGGTAACGATTTTATGATCCTTGCCGACACCATCATCGTTGTCTTTTTGTATCTGTATATTCACACCATTCTGCCTCGTGTCGATGAAACCAAACCGAAACCCGTCAAATAATGCGTGATAACGCCCATTTTGATTGGTTTAGCACTGTAATAAGCCGTAGTGAACCGTCATGCACCACCGCCATATGCGTCGCTGCGCGACGGTCTGGCAAGAACCGAGGTTTTAATCGAAAATAACGATTGAAAGTGGTTTATTAATCGTCATAATCAAAGAGCTAACGTCGTGAGACAGGGGCACCCATTCACCAACGTCGTGAGACAGAGGTCAGTATGACAATCAGACAACAAGAGTTTGCCGACTTAATGGCCAAACTCGATGACATCGAGCGGGCGCTGGCTCAATCTGCACCAGACTGGTCAAGCATTCCTGCGTTTAAAAAGCCGATGGTCGCCATTCAGGCCGCCGAACAAGCCAAAAGCCACATCGACAACACCGTTTCCATTGTGAAGGCCATTACCCTGAACTTCCATCAGCGGCTCATTGAACTTGAGGAGGCGCAGCATGGCCAGTAAGAACCCCATCAAAGGCTACATTGCCTGTCCAACGCATGGTTGCGGCGAAGTGTGTACCGTGCATGCCGTTGGCGAACATCGCGTGCTCGAAGGCGGCGATCCACCGAAGAATAAGCGCCGTTTGGGTCAGCTCTATACCATTTGCCCCAACTGCAAAGCCAACCAAAGCGCGGGGAAACCGTTTCAAGACTGGTTAACTAACCACATGAAACCGACCCGTGAAGAGGTTGCTACTGGCTATAAAAACAGTACCCCGCAAAAACCGCACTCGGTAACCGATACCAAACCGCACGAAACCCCTCATGACGGGGGTAGTGAGGATAACCCGATAACTGAACCGAAACCGACCAAGATAACCAAACGAACCGTCGCGGGCGCTTTAGCCTTTGTCGGCGGCTGCGCGTTGCTGTTTGTCTTGCTGACGAAGAACAAGGAGCCTAGTGATGAGTCAAACCAATGAAATGGACGTGACCGCACCGGTCGATGAGCGTGATCTCACCGCGCAAGCGGCCATCGATGAGATGCAGCAAGAAGAACAAGTCGTTGAACAGGCGGAAAGCGACGAGCAGGAAGAAGCCAGCTTTGATCCGGAAACCTCGCGCCAAATGCTCGGCTATGGCTTAGGCATTGTCGAGTTCAGCGTCGGTGCGGCGTTTGATGTGCCATTTGAAATCGATGAGAACGTCGGCAACAAGTGGCTCGATGCGGCTACGCCAATGCTGCAGAAATACGGGCCCGCCGGTTTTGCTTGGTTTGCCGAATATGAAAAAGAGCTGGTCTTTGCCATGGCGTCGTGCACCTTGGTCGGCGGTTGTACGCTTCAGGTGCGTCGATTGCGTCAGGAAAAAGCCCTCAATGAGGTCAAAGCCAGCAAGGAAGCCACGCAGGTAGAAGGAGAGACGGATGAAGCTGCCCAATCCAGTCAACAAGAATAACGCGCTGAATGCTCAGCACGTGTGTTACATGGGCACGACGGGCAGCTGTAAAACCACCGCCATTCGTAAACTCAAACTGATCCCCAAGTCGGCTCAAGTGGTGATGTTCGATCCGTACGCCGAGCACTCCGAGCAACGGCTTGAAGGGCTCAAAGTCGTACCTTGTGCGTCGTTCTCTGAGTTCTATCAGCGTGCCTGGTATGAGCGAAAGCAGCGTAAGCCGTTTCGTCTGGCGCTTGTGAATCAGGAACGCAGCCGCGACAACCTTGAGCGCTTTGCGCAGATGGTGTGGTCATTGGGCGATGGCCAACACGCGCACGAGTTGCATTGCGTGATAGAGGAGCTGGCCAAGTGCACCAACAACACCGCTAAACTCGATGGTGTCGCGGGCGAACTGTGGACCGGTGGTCGTGGCTTTGGGTTGGTGATGCACGCGACCTTTCAGCGCAGTCAGGAAGTGCCGAAAACCGTGCTTGATGAATCGAAACATATCTACATTGGCGCGGTCAGTTCGAAACGTAATGCGCGCTATATTGCCGACTATTACGATGTGCCGTACGAGTCGATCCTCGCGCTGAAAGGTTGTCATGAGCGGGAGCATTTAGGCAACGGGAAGTATGCGGATTACATCCTCAAAAGCCCCGGTATCGGTAACCATCGTCAGGGCAAAATCTACCCTGCACGGTAAGGCTGAAACCTATTAGGTTAGAGTGTCTGCCTAATAGGTTTCACTCTCTATCCAACCCCTCATAGGCACCCTAGGGTCAGGGCATCCATTTCAATGAGGATGTCACTATGCGATTGAATGCTCGTAACGTTGCCATCATTGCTGGCGTATCAGCTTTGACGACAGGGGCGATCATCTTGGCCGTCAACAACAAAGTCGGCGGGTTAGATAAGCTTCTTGGCAAGTCCGGTTGGTTCTAAGGGGGCGCTATGTCAGTCAAACCAATCAAACTTAACTCTATGGTCGGGGCGGCTTGGGGACAAAAAGGCACACTGCCGATCCCCAATGGCCCGACGTATCACGAACTGGTGCTCGAAACCAACGCTGACGCGCAGGACATGACACGAATTTCCATCACTTTGAATGCTGAGGAAATCTACGTGTTGACCGGCGAAGAGCTGTTGATGCTGGAGCGCTACAAGCGCCGCGATCCCACCAGTGGCCATTACATTATTCCGTTCAGCGATGTCGTCGCTCGAACCAAAAATGGGGTGCGCTACACTGGCTTAGTCACAGAGCTGGGTGACAACATTCACCTCGATATTCAGTTCCGCAACAAGCGCGCGGATGCGGATCCACTCACGATCCAAGTGCATGCTTGGGTGAGTAACGCGCAAGCGATGCGTGTCGTGGTGCCACTAGTCAAACGCGAAACCATGCCCGCCAATGCAGCAGGCGTGAATGAGTTTACTAACCTGATCGCCAGTCCGCTCATCAGTATTCGCCGCATGCACTTTATGCACGACAAGATCACCAAGCTCGAAATTGAGCGTGATTTCGTCAAAGAGTTTGAAGCGAACAAGTTTATCGCCGAAGCCAACGCCAAGCGCAACGAACGCACACCGCAAGCAGGCTATTTCCACTTCGATCCTATTGTGCGCGGCTTCTCAATTGATGAACTGTTTCCCACGCAGCACAGCTCGAATTTGAAGTTCTCGGTCACCACCGAAGATGTACCCGGTTCCATTCCTATTTTGGTCGAATCGGTACGCCTTGAGCGACCAGAGAAGCTGCAAGGTGGCGCGGCCTAAGGAGCGCCCATGAAAAGCTTTTTTGATGATTTACTGGAGTTTGGCGCAGGGGCACTCGATTCGGTGGGTGAACATGCTGACTGGCTATTCGACACCAACGATCAAACCTCCAATCCAAACAAAACCCAGCAGCCTAATCATCCGCAGGTCGATAACGCCGGTAATGTGGTCACGCGTCCGATGGGCACCCAATCTGGTATCGATCCGATGGTGCTGTACATCGGTGGCGGTCTAGCACTGACCACCGTGGTGTTGCTTGGTGTGATGGCGTTTAAGAAGTAGGAGACGCGGATGCCAATTTTATTTTGGGTGTTAGGCGGGTTTGGCGCGGGCAGTGTATTCGGTCTGAGTGCCAGCAACGGTCTGAATAAGCTCCTGCTGTTGGTTGCGGTGATCGCCGCCATCATCTTGTTTAAAGGGGGCCTGTAATGCTTGGATCATTAACGTCGTTAACCGGTGGCGGAGGCTTACAAGGCGGTGCGTCAGGGCCGGCCATGTCCGGTACGTCGGGCAACACCACCAATAACATGGGTTTTACTGGTGGCGGGATCAATCTCGGTGGCACTAGCTCACAATGGTGGCTGATCGTGATGTTGGTGCTGCTCGTCATGTATGTGGCACTTAAGAAGTAGTCTTCAGCGTGAACAATGGACGCGGGTGAAAGACCAACTAAAACCACCACTGAAAGACTATTATCACGACGCCGAACGCGCGGTGAAACAGGGCAGCGAACACGTCTTTCGCCTTGATAACACCGTGATGCTATTAAGGGGTGAAGGACTCAAAGACGGCACTAAAGAATTGGTTGTGGTGGCTTTAGTTGGTGATATGGCCGCAGGCACATTGGGCGCGCTTAATCATGCCAGAGCCCATGGTTTTGACTCGATACGGGCGCACTTCTTTCGCGCTGGCGCTGAGCGGTTTATCCGTAAGCGGCTCAGGTTGCCGGTTCAGGAGATAGAACGCCGAGACGATGAGCGCGTTTTACGAATAAGGTTTGCAGATATGGGTGGCAGAAGCTCTTCACAAAGTCGACAAAGTACGGTCACAACGACGACCAATACCAGTGGTAGCGCGGCGGCGGGCCGAGATAACTACGGCATCATGGTCGCAGGGGTCAATGATTCCGATATCAATCTGACCATGACCGACCACGGTGCGATGGCCATTGCGGGTAATCTTGCCGAGGAAGCACTCGACTTTGGCCAGCAAACCCTACGCTCAAACGAAATCATCGTGACAGGGTCACTCGACACGGTCAATAACACCGTCGATGAGGCGTTTAACTTCGGTACGTCCGCGCTTGAAGAAACCTCGGAAGTCAGCCAGTACGCGATTGACTCGATCAAGTCGATGGCGGGCCAACAAACCGAAACCACCAAAGCGGCACTGGCGATGGCCAGTAGCGCCAAATCGCGCGAGCAGACCGGTGGTCTTGAGTCCGACAACAACTTACTGAAAAACATTTCTCTGATTGTCGGTATCGCCGGCACCATCATCACCGTCGCGGTGCTGTTTAAAGGAAGCCGCTCATGAGACAAGTGCACACCCTCGAACCCCATCAAACGTTAAGCTTTAACGCCGGACAGGCGGGTAAGTTCCTTATTCTGCGTGAGTCGACTCATACCTTGATGATACGCAGCGATGCGCTAAGGCCAACTGAAATTCAACGCGGCGATACGGTTGATGTAACCAAGTTTGATGAGCTGACTCTGGAAAACCATCACGATGACGCCGCCACGTTTGAATACCAAATCAGTGAAGTGCCAATTTTAACCCAAGCTCAGAAAGTCGATGTGTCCAACGCGGTGGTGGTGCATGAAGTGCAGCGCCCCGTAAGTGTGGTCGAAATACAACGAACAGTCAGAGCCCAAATCCAGAACGAATTGCTCAAGGTTCACGTCGATAACGAGACGCTGAGCGTGACGCCTAGCGTGACTTTGTACACCTACGCGCCGATTGATGAAGGCGTGTTCGAGCTCGATGGCACCGAACAGACTATTGCCGGCAGCTCCGAGCGTAAAGCGCTGTTTCTTCAGGTGCCGGATGACAATACCGAGCCCGTGATGGTACAGGGCTTTATGGTGATTAATCCCGGTGGCCATCTGCCACTCAATACCAATCAGGCCATCACGCTTAAGGGTAAAGACGGGGAAACCGTCAGAGTCGGGGAGATGCGCTAATGTTGATGCTGTATAACCCACCACCCAAAGCCAAACCCGATATTGAAATCGCCACAGAATCACAAGGTACCGTTGGCACGGCGGCGATTTTCCATTTTACGGACTACGTCGAACTGGTCGATTTGTCGTTTAAACGCACGTCACTGAGCAATCGCCAAACGATTCCTGCGCAGTTGTGCAGTCTGACACTGTCGTTTTTAAAAGGTGACCAGATTGTTGAGCGTCGTTATTTGTATCTGTCTTTCGCAGCCGGCGTCGATCATCACTATCCGATGACCCTCATTAAGCCCAAAGGCGCCGATGAGCTGCAAGTGGTGAGCAGTGTGGCGCTGGTTTCACGGATTGAAACGCGTTTGATCTTCAAACAGGAGGTGCCCGATGCGGTGGGCATTCCCCCTCTTATTAACAGTTAGCCTGGGAGTGTATCTGATGAATAAGAAGCAGATTGATAAAGCCGTCAGCGGTTTCACGCTGTCGGTTAGAAGCGAAACCAAATTGATTGGCGTCCATCACGATTTAAAGAACGTGGTCAGGCGTGCGCTAGAGCTGAGTCCGTTTGATTTTGGTATTACCTCGGGAAAACGCACGGCCGAAGAGCAGTTTCAGCTCTTTCAAGACAAGGCCAGTCAGCTTGACGGTTATTCGCGAATCAGTCGTCACCAAACCGGTCACGCGATTGACTATGTCGTGTATGACGAAGACGGAAACGTCACATGGGGCTTCAGTTACTACGAGCAAGTCAGTTGGGCGTTTAAACAAGCGGCCAGAGAACTGGGCGTGCCGATTGTCTGGGGTGGCGACTGGACGTCGTTTAAAGATGGTCCACACATTGAGCTCGATCGACAGGTGTACCCATGATTGGCGCGATAGTCAGTTTGTTTAATGGCGGACTCGCGACTTATAGGCAGTATAACCGCAATAAAGCGGAAGCCTTGAAGCGCAAAGACGAGCTCGATCAGGAGAAGCATCAGGCGAGGGTACGCCGGCTACAAAAAGGTGAAGAACAAGCCAGCAGTTTGGATGAAGTCAGCATCAAAGAGCGCGGCTTCAAAGATGAATTTATCCTACTTGTGGTGTTCATCCCGCTCATCTTGTCATTCATTCCCGATTATGCGCCCTATGTCGAACAAGGTTTTGCAGCGCTGCAGAACATCCCTGAGCCATACTGGTACGTTGTCGGCGCGGTCGTCATTGATACGCTTGGTATGCGTGCCATGGTTCGTTATCTGCTCGAATTTTTCTCAGGTAAGTTCAGGGGGCAGTGATGGGACTACTCGAAGCGATGCTCATTTCCTTAATCACCGGCGTGGTCTCAAGTGTAGGCACCATCGCAGCGCTCAAAACCGACATCAATTGGATAAAGAAAGTGCAGCAAGACCAGGAACAACGAATACGCAAACTGGAGGACAGTCATGGCTAAACGATGTTGTAAGTGCAAGGGCCGCAAGCAAAACGGCCAACTTAAGAAAGGCTATACGCTCAGAGGTGGACGCGTAGTGAAAGCTAGCGCTACGAGAAAGCGACGAAAAACAAGCCGTAAACGATAAAAAAACCGCTCAACAGGGCGGTTTTTCGTTCCGAGTTTCTAATAATAAGAAAATATGAAATTAGGTGCTTGTAAATTGCATGTTTGTCCACATAGAATGAGTGGTTTAATGAACATGAGGAAAGCGATAGTGAGTTCAACACAAGTTGGTCAAGTTACTGTTGTCGATTTGACTATCCCAGTCATAGAGTTTGAAGGTGAGAGAGTTGTCACACCACATATAGTCGATATATTGCACCGCCTAGCTTCAGGAACCGCAGAGGGTTTCTTTAGGCAAAATCAACATCGCTTAGTCAGCGGAAAGCACTATTTTCTTGCAACTCCAGATGAGCAGAACTTTTTCTCCAAGTTTAATATTAGTGTTCCACCTTCTGGATTGGTGCTACTAACTGAACGTGGGTATTCCATGTTAGTCAAAGGATTCAATGACGACTTTTCATGGGACGTACAAGAGCAGCTATCCGATGGCTACTTTGACAGTAAAAAGCCAATGTCCACAGCGGAGTTTCTAGTTCAGCAATCTCAACTAATTCTTGAGCATGACAACCGTATTAAGACGTTAGAGCAAGAAAACGTAAAGACTCAACAGCACTTATTGGATACGCGTCAACAGGTAAAAACAGTCAATGAGCTTGCTAACAACGCTTTGCAAGCCGCCAGTGCTGCATTGGAACACAAATTTGGCCAACCTAATCATTATACTGTTATGGCTTTTTGCCGAGCTAAAGGTTTAAAAATAGACTTGACCGAAGCTAAGTTAAGGGGTGCTCGAGCAGCCCAATTGACTCGCAGTCGTTCGGGAACGATATATGAAGTGCCTGATGAGCGCTTTGGTAAAGTAAATTCCTATGACGAAGCTATTTTACAAGAGATATTTAGTGACCGATTGTGATCAGTAGCGATACTAGAAAGTTGAAGTAGTCCCATAAGCTGTGTTTAAACAATAAGATGAGATAAGTAGTAATGATTATAGATGAGATAATTGCAAACATTGATTTTGGGGGGCCAAAGAGTTACTACTCGTTTGAAACTTTTATACAACACCTTTTTAAGCACCATATCGAAAACCAAGGAAAAGAGTTTGTGTTATCCCAAGGCAAAAATGTTTCTTGGGATGCCTATGCTCCACAAGGTTTTGATGAGTTTAAAGAAGCTACTTTAATAGAGATTAAGTTTAATTTTGCCGCAGGTCCCATCGCAAAGCAGCTTGAAAAACTACTGCACCAAGCTTCGCGCTTATATATAGAGACTCCTTTTCAGAATCTCTTACTTGTTAATGCTAAACCGATCCCAGTTTCTGTTATGGATCGTATCATGGCAGAGTTAGAATACTATTCACTCCCATTTAAGTTGATAGTTTGGGGACCAATAGAGCTCAACAGGATCGCATCAAAGAATAAACGAATAGTTAAAAAAATAGCTGATAACTTGTTCGCATTGCGATTGTCTTCTGCAATTTCAAAATCGCCTAGAGATTGGCGGGTGGAGCGTGATGAGGTTATAGAAAAATTAAAAAATAGTTATAGCAAAGGACAGTTTTCCTTGTTTCTAGGTGCTGGAGTATCTAGCAGTGCAGGTATGCCGGATTGGACTACGTTACTAAACTCACTTTTTGTCACTTATCTTACCCAAGAGTTTGACAACGATGTGGCAATTAAAGATGAGGACATTGGTGATTTGGTAAATCGTTTGAATACAGTTGATGAGCCTTCGGCTCTTATGGCTGCTCGTTATCTGCGAAAAGGACTATCAAAAAATGATAATGAAACTAAGGATTTTGTTAGGGCTGTTACTGATAACCTATATAAGCTTCGAGATGATAGTTACCCAATTGCTTCTGATTTAATTAAAGCTATTGCCTCCATGTGTTTGCCACGCCGAACAGGAGCGAAAGTAAAGTCAGTAGTAACCTATAATTTTGACGATTTGCTGGAGCGACAACTCAAAGAAAACACTATCCACCATCGTTGTATATACACAGATAATGAGGTTTACGACCCTGATGAGCTACCAATCTATCATGTGCATGGTTTCTTACCAGAAGTAAGAAAGTTTTATGAAGGGTTGGATAATTCAACCTTAGTGTTCTCTGAAGAGGGCTATCACCATATATATTCTGATTCGTATCACTGGTCCAATCTAGTTCAATTGAACTCTTTTAGAGAGAATAACTGTCTGATGGTTGGGCTATCAATGACGGATCCTAATTTGCGCAGGCTACTGGACATATCTTCCAGAAATATTGAGCAGTCGAAGCATTATTCATTTATGAAAAGGTTGTCTACATCTGATTTTTGTTTTGACACTGAGACTGGCAAGAAGAAAGCTGTTGTAAACAATGTAGATGCCGCTGAAAAATTTTTACTTAGGCATCATGCGTTGAATGAAGAGCTAATGAAGGAGTTAGGCGTAACGGTGATATGGTATGAATCTTATGATGAGATACCAGAGATCATACGTAGAGTCTCAAAGTACGAAAACTAATTTGGTTTGCAAGGTATGTAATTCAAAAGCGCGCAGGTGCTAACTTTGGGAGTCGTGATGGATACCGAAAAACTTACTTCAATTCTGGTTGAGCTCTTACCAAAATTAACTGATAGTCCTATTCGGACGACTCCGGCTATGACCGATCCGACTTTCAATTTTTACGCGATAAAGATAGAAGAACTCGAATCATTATTACTATTTTTAAGTTCTCAACAGAGAATCAAAGCTGTTTTCGAAGATAAACTCATGAATACAGGCAGTGGTTCATCTCAAGTCAGTATTGAACTTCTAGCTCGATGGCTTGTTGGAAGATCTAGGTTGGACGGTATAAATCAGGCTGTGCAGTGTTTGGGGTCATTTCTGGACACCGATAGTACACCATGTTTTCAAGTTTTAACGATTTCCGGAATTAGCGTGAAAGATGTTATTCATATTAATGAGAACATTGAACTTATACCATTTGATAAACTGCCAGACTCTCGCGTAAAAGAGTCCTTGTATCCATTATATATGAGGCCGGAGTTCATTTTGAAAATGGGTTTTTTGCCTCATCACATGAACAATGGTTACCGTCCTCCAGAGTCCGCTGTAGTAATGAAAGCTACGGCTAGACCTAAGTCATATAATGTCTCTGAAATGTCATCTTCAAATCATTTAAGCTTTCAGAAACTATATGAGTTTTGTGAATTTCTGACGTTAGTTAAAAAATCTACCCCTGTTCCTGTAGCAGCTTGGTGCGATTTACCAAACAATACACCTTGCAAAGAGCTCCTCGGTGGGGGGTGGAGTGGGACTGTAATCGATGTACTTTCACGAACCACAACGCACTTAACGGAAGAGGACTGGATACAAAAGAGTCGGTTGTATTCTAAATTTGCAGCATTGGATCAAAATGTAAGAGATTTGCTGCGCGTACCAATTGAGCGGATAAATCAAGCTCGACGTAGAAGTAATCCCGTTGATAAGGCTATAGATTTAGGGGTAGCTTGTGAAGCACTATTTTTGAGTGACAAGCAACACAATGAGCAGCTCTCCTTTATTCTTAGACTACGAGCTGCACTGTTTTTAGGTGAAAGTGTTGAGCAGCGTAAAAAGTTATTACGATTCTTCTCATCGCTGTATAGTTGCCGCTCTCAAGCTGCGCATTCCGGCAAGCTAGACGCAAAAGTGAAAATTGCTCATAGAGGTCATGAAGAAGTAACAAAGGTTCTAGATGAGGCAGACACCTACTGTGTGGAGGCTATTTGTAAAATAATCGAGCAAGGAAAGACCCCCGATTGGGAATTAATGATGCTGGAAAGCTCCAATAAACACATCACCTGAAATATATCACAAACGTTTTATGAGGTATTTCTAATCTCTTGTAATCGAAAAGGGTTTCGCGTTTTATTCTAGCAAACCTAAGTCACCACCAACCCTAAGTGAGTCAAATGGCTTCGCAAACTCACTCTGGATTCGGAGCACTTCGTCCTTATCGAGACCATTGATATATTCTCGATAAGGCTTTTCTTCCAATAAGAAACGTAACGGCTCTTTTGCGGGTGCAGGGGCCGTTTCTGCAGTTTTGATTAGGTAGGCTTTTTCTTGTGCAGAACAACGGGCACGGTTGTCTAACGACAGATAAAGCACCACGTTTTTCTTGCTTTGAATATCAAGTTCAGAAAACCAGTCAGTGACAGGAAATTCGGCGGTATTGTTCTTCGCGATGGCAAGGCATTCCTCAAGCTTATTGCCATAGTCAATCATTGCTTGCTGAAAGGCGTCAGCGTGCACGCTAGTGCTTATGAGCAAGGCGCAGAGTAGGGAGCTACAACGTCGCACGGGATACACACCTCCAAAATTCACCTTCTTCTCCATGAGTTCGCCAGCTTAACGGTTCGGCAATACCATTAATTCGGTTCTTAACGATGCTGTTCACTGAGGATAACACCTCAGAAAACTCAACCCAATCATAGCCCGCGATGCTAATTAACGTCTCGGCTGGCTTTTGCTTACCGAGGAAGAGATCGAACAACGGCACGGCGCCAACCGAATACGCGAGCATATTGCCATCTTCCATGATGTCTTTTATCTCGGCAACAGCATCAAGTGACTCCGACGACAGTTGCAGATTGTTGATTGAGCAGTAACCCAGTTCCGCCATCACTTTAGTCCTTAGTTAATGGTCGTGAAGGGTTGGTATAGCATCATTGCAAACCGTTGACTATCTCATGGTGAGGATTAGGAATAAAGATCAAGCTTGACGAAGAGTCATCACACAAACGTCTCAAGGCAGTGTGATTGGCTAGGGCTTGTTCACAGGGAAAGGCACTACATTGTTGTAATAGCGTGTTGGGCCTTTGGGCTCGTAGACGAAGGCTTTGGGTAATCCGTCGTATAGCACGATGTAATGCTCATCCCAGATCCGAACGCCCACCAGGTATGAGTGGGTTTCAAGTTTGACCCAGGTTTGGCCATCATCCGGACTGTAGCTCGTGAAACCAACCAGCTTGACACGTTGGTAGTTGTCGCATTCATTCACATCGATGGCGCCGCGAAATAGGGCTTCTTTGATCGTTCCGTCTTTGAGCAAGCAGGGCACTTGGATAGTGCGACCGCGGTGATCCTGACCCTTATCATCGACACGTTGACCAACGTGACTTTTCACATATCTAAACTGCATAATTAGAATGACTGTATATACATACAGTTATTCTAATGTATAGATAGGGATTTGCAAGTTGACTGAAAGCGTAACGTATTTTGGTACATGTCTAGCCACAGAACGCGGTCAATATCACGGTGCATGCGCTCTAGGATCGATTCAACATAGCCTTGATATTCGCAGCACATTACATGCACCACACAGTCTTGCGTGAGTGTTTGATTGTCTAAAAGTTCGTAATGGCGGCCATAGAGGGATTGAATGGCCGCCATCGGCGATTTGGCAGTGATGAGTGAATAGTCGCGCCAATTAGTGACACAATATAACGGCATTGTTTATTCCATGAATTCTTCTTAAGAGACACTGTATATAGAAAGCAAACTTCCTTACAGAGTCGTGAGCGAGACATGAGTCGAGTGATCGAGAAGAATCACTGCAAAATCTAACTGGCGATAGTCACTTAAATTTACTCGGTATCCAGGGCGCAGGCTGACGACGATGACCGCCACCTGAAAATGGCAGCACGTTTTCCTTAGGTGGATAATGCTTAGGGTTGTTAATGTGACCGTGTAACTCGACCAATTGGCGATGTTCGTCGCGCCAATGGACAAAGGCCAACAGTTCTTTGGGGCTAAACTCGCGGCGTTCGGGCGTGATCAATGTGGCGCGTTCTTCATGCACGCGAAAACCATCCCAGCGTTCGTCGATGGGCAGATAGCCACGAGATTTGAGCAAGAGTAATTTTTCTGCCATCGGTGGCACGGGATGATGACCAATCAGCCAGCGTTTGACTGTGATCGGTTGAACGTGAAAAAACGCCGCGGCTTGTTTGATGTCCATGAACTGACGGTGGACGAGCTGATGAAAACTCAACAAATTCATGTGATCTTCCTTCTAATAGTAAAATTAATTCGACCCAATTTTTAATAGGTCCTGACGTTTAATGCGCGCAGACTGATTGTCAATGGCGATGAAAAACCCACAAGAATGACTAAAGTCGTCGCGCGACAAAACTGAGTTAGGAAAAGCACAGACCGAATGACAAGGCGCGAATCCTTATTTATCGACTAATTGAATTCAGATTTGGAAGCAAAACAAAATGTTAGGATTTCAAGAAATGACCAATTGCAGTGAAAACCAAGCTATTGATAATCCGAGCAAAAAATACAATTTAGTGCGCATTATGTATATTATGTTAAATTGAATATGCGTGTACGCGAAATCTGGCTTGTTTATGGCTGTTGGTACTCTACTTTGCTCTAATTCATTGAACATAATGGATTTACCATAAAATACCTAATAAACAGTATTTATAATCTGTCGATTCTAATACTGTTTATTAGTGATCGTTTAACACAGCGCTGAAGCTGTACCTCTGATTGCGAAGATGTTGTTGTTCAATACATCGTAATGATGTCTGTTTACTGCGTTTTCAAATATTCCGTCAATGCCCATTAGCACTGATGGTTTTGCGATACGATCTGGCGTTGACGTGAAAATCTGATTCTTCAGTGTATAAACGTTACTCTGCATTTTCTCGAACTGTGCTTTGTTGCTTGCGATCCGCTGATACGTTTCTAGAATTTGCTCTTTTGAATAATTGAGCATTGAATTGCTCGAAAAATTTGTTCCCCAACTAGTCAGAACCTTTTCAGCAAAGTCTCTTGTGATCTGTCCAGGGCCAAAGAGTTTATGCTCACCCTTGCCACCGCCGCTCGTTCGTGATGCTCCCACTAATGTCGCATGTCTACCGGGAATCATGGTTGTGTAGAACTTAGTGTTCTTGTGGAGTTTTGGCATTCTAGCCTTGAAGAATAAAGAACGTTCGTCTTTGGCATAAAAACAGACGATTTGTTTTACGTTTGAGCCTAGCGACTTATAGTTCTTAAAGGCGTTAAGACCACCTGGTACAGGATCGAGGGCGAATATATTGACACTTATGTTTGCAAGCTGCGGATGCTCAAGTAACTCGTTGGCAAGTTCGAAGCAACTTACGCCACCACGACTCCAACCGATAAGATTCAGCTGTGTTATGGGATCTCTCTGCCGCTCTCTTTTTATGTTCTGCATTTGTAAATCCAAGCCGCTTTTCAGATCGCTGGCCAACTCGTTTCGTTCTTGTTTCCAGCGCGAATACGCAGAGCTAAGGCGATTAAAAGGTTTGGATTCATCCAACAAAGCACTTGCTCTATCTTTATAGTCTTTCTTTTCGCTAGAACTGCCTTTAAGTAAGTTAATGACATGGGAGATATTGCTCTCTACGCCCCAGCCTGCCAGTTGGCCGAACAGAGTCCAATGTACCTGATCACCGGTCTGTTTGCGCCATTCACTTAGGTTCCCACTCCCTACTCCATCAACTTGTATATAGTCGATGTTATCTCGACCCAATACGTTTTTTGCGAGGACAGAAACTAACTCACCGGAAGCATAACTTTTATGAACATGATTTTCCGATGTGGCGCCGGTACCACTAAAAAAGACTGTGACTGTGGACATTATTTCCCTCGCATGCGCTTCAAGCTGAGAACAAACTTGAAATTACTTGGTTAACTATCATTAATTGAAAAGATAGAACACGAGATTGACTTCACAAAAGAAATCGACGAATAAATGACAGGCTAAGTAACTTTATGCGGTAAACCTATCAAATCAGGTCACCGCATTAGAAGAAATTATTGGGAGAAAATTCGGGATGGTTTTTTGGTTAAATTCTAAACGTCACACCGACTATTTGGCTCTCTTGTAGATCGGATAATTGAATTTCTAGGTTATCGAATTCTTCCCCTTTTATTTGCCAATTATTTTCATTTTCTATGATTTGGACAGACTTATTTTCGGTTGAAATTTTCCAGTTATTTGAGGGTTTATTCAGGGTTATTTTTCCTTCCAATTTCGAAGCTGAAAACTGGTCATTTTTAACACTAAAAGTACAATTTGGTTTCAACTCACACTCTATTTCTTGCCCTTCAGTAAATGTGACCGTACGCCAAATAAACGCTGTAATAAGTAGGGTTAACATGATGATTATTTGAACAAAACGGCCTCGTGTGAGTTTCTGTGCTGCCATTATGTGGGGTTCTCCGTGTAACAAACTTCAAAGTTTTAAAATAAAAGGCCAAAACCAGACCGACTGTAAGGTTACTACGCTGTCATTGAATTGTTAAATGCAGTATAGTTGGCGGCTGAAAATGCCACTTTTTTTAAAAACTGGCAAGAATATTTAACCAATGAATTTTGGTGTGATTTTCTTAACAGTTTTGGGTGGCATTACGACATGTGTCGTGTTGGAAGTAAAGTGTAGTTAATTAGAAATTGGAAGCATGCAAATGAGCCAAGAAAAGCAGCTTGAACAAAACTACAACTATACAGTCGTCCGTCAATTTACCCTTGTTACTATTCTTTGGGGCATTGTCGGAATGGCCGTTGGTGTTTTGATTGCCGCTCAATTAGTTTGGCCACAGCTAAACTTTGATACGCCGTGGTTGACGTACAGTCGCTTACGTCCTCTGCATACTAATGCGGTTATTTTTGCGTTTGGTACAAGTGCCCTGTTCGCAACGTCTTATTACGTTGTTCAGCGTACCTGTCAAACTCGTCTCTTTGGTGGCCCTCTTGTCGCCTTTACCTTTTGGGGCTGGCAAGCCATCATTTTAGCAGCCGCGATTACTCTGCCATTGGGTTTCACCTCTGGTAAGGAATACGCAGAGCTAGAATGGCCAATCGATATTGCCATCGCAGTTGTTTGGGTTTCTTACGCTATCGTGTTCTTTGGAACATTGATAACCCGTAGGACATCTCACATCTACGTAGCAAACTGGTTCTTCGGTGCCTTTATCATCACTGTTGCGGTTCTTCATATCGTAAACAGCATGGCAATCCCTGTATCTATTGGTAAGTCTTATTCGATTTACTCAGGTGCGGTGGATGCAATGGTTCAGTGGTGGTACGGACACAACGCAGTAGGTTTCCTACTGACAGCTGGTTTCCTAGGTATGATGTACTACTTCGTACCTAAGCAAGCTGAACGTCCTGTTTACTCTTACCGTCTGTCTATCGTTCACTTCTGGGCATTAGTATCTCTATACATCTGGGCTGGTCCTCACCACCTACACTACACTGCACTTCCAGATTGGACGCAGTCTCTAGGTATGGTGATGTCACTGGTTCTATTCGCTCCGTCTTGGGGTGGTATGATCAACGGTATCATGACGCTGTCTGGTGCTTGGCACAAACTACGTTATGACCCTATTCTACGTTTCCTGATTGTATCTCTATCGTTCTACGGTATGTCTACGTTTGAAGGTCCAATGATGTCTATTAAGACAGTAAACGCACTGTCTCACTACACTGACTGGACTATCGGCCACGTACACTCTGGTGCGCTAGGTTGGGTTGCTATGGTATCTATCGGTTCGGTATACCACTTAGTCCCTCGCCTATTCGGTCAAGAGCGTATGTACTCTGTTGGTCTAATCAATACTCACTTCTGGTTAGCAACTATCGGTACCGTTCTATACATCGTTGCAATGTGGATCTCTGGTGTAATGCAAGGTCTGATGTGGCGTGCAGTTAACTCTGACGGTACGTTGACATACAGCTTTGTTGAGTCAGTTGAAGCGTCTTACCCATTCTACTTTGTACGTTTCCTAGGTGGATTTATTTTCCTAGCAGGTATGTTCCTAATGGCATACAACACGTATAAGACGGTAACAGCGCCTAAAGATAGCCTTAAAGCTATCCCACAGCCGGCATAAGGAGATTTAAAGAATGAGTTCTAATTCTAACAATCGCCACGAAATTGTTGAACGCAATGTCGGTTTACTCGCGATTCTTATCGTTTTTGCAATCAGCTTGGGTGCTCTTGTAGAGATCACTCCTCTGATTTTCCAAAAGCAAACGACTGAGCCTGTAGAGAACCTACGTCCTTATACAGCGCTTGAAATGGAAGGTCGTGATGTATACATCCGTGAAGGTTGTAACGTATGTCACAGCCAAATGATTCGTCCATTCCGCTCTGAGACGGAACGTTACGGTCACTACTCTGTAGCTGGTGAAAGTGTATACGAGCATCCATTCCTATGGGGCTCTAAGCGTACAGGTCCTGACCTAGCGCGCGTTGGTGGTCGTTACTCTGATGAGTGGCACCGCGTACACCTAATTGACCCACGTGAGTTGGTTCCTGAGTCAAACATGCCTGGTTTCCCATGGCTTGAAGAAAATGTTCTTGATGGTAAGAACACTCAGAAGAAACTTGAAATCTTCCGTGATCAGTTTGGTGTTCCTTACACTGATGAGCAAATCGCAAACGCGTCTAAAGATGTAGAAGGTAAAACAGAGATGGATGCAATCATCGCTTACCTTCAGTCTCTTGGTCACGCAATGAAGTAATAAAGGGGTGACATTATGGATATCGGTACTATTCACAGTATTTGGACCATAGTTCTGTTCGTTAGCTTTCTAGGTGTGGTTTGGTGGGCTTACGGTAAGAGCCGTAAAGCACGCTTTGATGAAGCTGCAAACCTTGTTTTTGCTGATGAGCAGAAAGCGCCTGAAAAAGAACAAGGAGTGACTAAGCAATGACGACATTTTGGAGTCTTTGGATAATCATCATCACAGTCGGTACACTGGTCGGCTGTGCTGCGCTCCTTTTTTGGTGCCTTAAAGATAAAATGGGTGTTGAAGAAGGTGCAGATATGGGCCACGAATACGATGGTATTCGTGAACTAAACAACCCACTGCCTAAGTGGTGGACTTATCTGTTTGTTGGTACGTTTGTATTCGCAGCTATTTACCTAACTCTGTACCCAGGTCTAGGTAACTTCAAAGGCGTTCTAGGTTGGCAGAGTTCTGACCAAACAGTACGTTCTCTTGAAGAGTCAAAAGCGTCGATTGCAAAAGCGCAAGAGAATAAGCAGTTGGTTCAGTACGCTAAAGAGCTAGATGATGCAGATACCTACTTCGGTGAAGCATTTAAGAAACTGGCTTATGTAGATGGCTCAACTGAGCTGCGCCCTATCCCTGAAATTGCAGCGGATAATGAAGCAGTGAAAGTTGGTCAGCGTTTGTTCCTGCAAAACTGTTCTCAGTGTCACGGCTCTGATGCACGTGGTCAGAAAGGTTTCCCTAACCTGACTGATGATGCATGGCTATACGGCGGCGAACCACAAGCGATTGTTACGACTGTAATGCAAGGTCGTATCGGTCAAATGCCAGGTTGGAAAGACGCGTTAGGCGAGCAAGGCGTGAAAGAAGTTGTGAGCTACACGCTAAGCCTGTCTGGACGTTCTGTTAACGCTCGCGAAGCAGAAGCTGGTAAAGCTCGTTTTGTAGTGTGTGCAGCGTGTCACGGTACGGATGGTAAAGGTAACCCAGCAGTTGGCGCACCTGATCTAACTGACCAAGACTGGTTGTTTGGTGGCTCTCGCGCAGAAGTAACTGAAACAGTAATGAACGGTCGTTCGGGCGTAATGCCAGCTTGGAAAGACATTCTAGGTGAAGACAAAGTTCAGCTAGTTTCAGCTTATGTGTGGAGCTTAAGCAACTCGGAACAATAAGTTACATTTCTATTACAGCCCCTTACTCTCTATCGATGGTAAAGGGGCTGTCTTTTCTTTACAGTTAAAGCCCTAATTTTTTTAATTTTTCAATTGAGAACTTTTTTATGGAAAAGCCTTGGTATAAGCAGTTTTGGCCCTGGTTTATACTCTCCCTTACGGTTGGAGTATCTATACTAACTTTGGTTCGAGTGGCGATACTTACAAACCACTCTGTTCATTTGGTTACCGAGGATTACTATAAAAAAGGTAAAGGGATCAACGTCGATATTTCAAGAGTCAATGTGACCAAAGAGCTTGGGCTCAAAGCTTCAGTCCACTCTGAAGGGAACGCAGTGGTGATTGAATTTGATAAAGGTCAATTAGATCACTACCCAGCAATCACTGCTATGTTTGCCCACCGTACCCTTCCTGATCACGATTTCACCAAACTGGTGACTTCAGATGCGCGTGGTGTATATCGATTCACTCTTGACGATGCGCTTCAAGGACCATGGTTTGTTGAGTTAACGCCCCATGATGAGAAATGGTTAATCCAAGGCCGTATCGAGTTCCCAACGTCGGCAGCAGTGCAACTATCTAACTAAGAAGCGTCTATGTGTAAATCCTGTTATCACTGTGGTGAAGATGTACCAGCCAACACGGATTTCAAAGTCGAAATTTTGGGCGACATACGCGAGATGTGTTGCCCAGGTTGTGAGACGGTAGCTCAGACTATCGTCGACAGCGGCTTGGTCTCTTACTACCAATATCGTACTGCTCCTGCAGAAAAAGCAGACCTTGTCCCCGAGCAGCTTCAAGCACTGATTCATTATGACAATGACGACGTACAGTCTGAATTCGTCCGTAATAGCAAAGATAGTTCAGAGGTGACATTGTCACTGGAGGGTGTCTCTTGTGCAGCCTGTGCATGGTTGATCGAAAAGCAAGTCTCTTCCAAAAGTGGGGTTCTGTCGATTCGAGTTAATACGACAACCAACCGTGCTTTATTAGCATGGGACAAGTCTCAAGCAAGACTGAGTGAAATACTCTCTCTGATTCACCAACTTGGTTATAAAGCCGCACCTTTTGAAGCGGACAAGCAAGAAGCTGCCTATCACCAACAGATGAAGCAATACCTGTATCGTTTGGGTATTGCAGGCCTTGCGACAATGCAGGTGATGATGCTGGCTGTTGCGCTTTATCTAGAAGTGTTTGGTGACTTAGAGCCCGAGTTTAAAAACTACTTCCGCTGGGTAAGCTTGATCTTTGCCACGCCAGTGATGCTCTATTCTGCTCTACCATTCTATATTAATGCGTGGCGCAGTCTGCGTAGCCGTACTCTAGGGATGGATGTCCCAGTTTCTATTGCGATGATCTTTGCCTATTGTGCAAGTTTGGTTGCAACGGTTACTGAGCAAGGAGAAGTGTTCTTTGAGTCTATCTCAATGTTTGCTTTCTTCCTTTTGGTTGGTCGGTTCCTCGAAATGCGCGCACGCCGCAAAGCCGCAGCGGCAAGCGGAAACCTGTTAAAACTGATTCCTGCTATTGCCAATAAACTTAACGGTGACCAAGTCCCTGTTAAAACGCTAAAAGTCGGTGACCAAATTCGCGTTCTACCGGGTGAACATATTCCAGCGGACGGCAAGATCATTGCTGGTCGCGTTCATATTGATGAATCAATGCTGACGGGTGAATCTCTCCCCGTCGTTAAGCAAGTTGACGATCATGTCTTTGCAGGCACGCTCAATGGTGAAGAGTCGTTTGAGTTAGAAGTCACCTCTTCAAAAGCGGACTCAATGATCTCTAACATTGTACGTCTGCAAGATGAAGCTCAGTTATCAAAACCCAAAATTGCTGAAATCGCCGATATTGTTGCGCGCTATTTCGTCGCAGTCATTCTAATTATCGCAGCGGGCACTTGGTTCTTCTGGCACTCTAGCAGACCTGATGATGCATTCTGGATTATGTTGTCAGTGTTAGTTGCAACATGTCCTTGTGCGTTGTCTCTGGCGACGCCAACAGCATTAACCTGTGCGACATCACGTATGGGCAATTTGGGTATTCTACTGCGTAAAAGCCATGTGTTTGAAACTCTGTGTAAGGTGAATCACCTGATTGTTGATAAAACAGGTACGCTGACTCACGGTGATATTGAAATCAATGATGTAGAGATCAACGCTGACTACACAAAAGATGAATTGTTAGCGGTTGCGGCTTCACTTGAATCTCATGCCAACCACCCTATTGCTCGTGCATTCAAACCTTATGCTGATGTTAACGTGACGGTATCTGACGTTGAGAATGTTATTGGTTCAGGCATCACAGGTATCTATCAAAACAAACAAGTTAAGATTGGCAGTGCCCAGTTTGTTTTGGGTGAAGGACAACGTTCCAAAGCGAATACAGTCTTTCTTTCTATTGATGGACAACATGTCGCGAGCTTTGGCTATCGTGACCCTATTCGTGTTGAAACCAAAGAGTTTATCGAGAAGTTCCAGAAGTCGGGTGTAAAGGTGACTCTGCTAACAGGTGACACGAAAGAGAACGCTGATCTTGTTGCAAACCAAATCGGTATTGAAGATGTCGTAGCCGGAGCTAAACCTCAAGATAAGTTATCTTACTTGCAGCAGGTAGACTCTGATGACATTACGATGATGATTGGTGATGGGATCAATGATGCGCCAACGTTGGCCGGCGCGCACCTTTCTGTCGCTATGGGTGGTGGTGCTGATGTGGCGAAAGCATCGGCTGATATGGTGCTGTTAGGCGACAGGCTTGACCGTATTTTAGAAGCGCGTGAATTAGCACTACAAACGCGTAAAATCATTCGAGAAAACCTTGCCTGGTCACTTGGCTACAATCTATTGATACTGCCTTTAGCGGTAGCAGGATTTGTTGCCCCATATTTTGCGGTTGTCGGTATGTCTGCGAGCTCAATTATTGTAGTATCTAACTCTCTGCGTTTGCTCAAAGAAAAAGGTAAATAGATGGAAAGCCTTTATATCCTCATCCCTATCGCTATCGTATTGGTTTGTCTCGCGGTGGCTGTATTCCTTTGGGCTGTGAAAAGCGAACAGTTTGAAGATCTAGAGCGTCAAGGTCACAACATCTTGTTTGATGAGGATGATCATAAAGAGAACCCACCTAAATGAGTCCTGACTGGATTGGGGCCTTCTTTATCGGTCTTGTTGGGGCTGGGCATTGTATGGGCATGTGTGGCGGTATTGCTTCAATGCTCACTATAGGCCAGTCTCAGCCATCAAAATTGGTTCCTTTATTTTATAACGGTGGCCGTCTTATTAGCTACGCGCTCATTGGCGCAGTGATTGGCGGTGCGGTCTCTTCTATTTCAGAAGTTAGCCAGCTCAACAACGTATTAGTTTGGTTACGCTTGGCGGCGGCGTTGTTCATGATCCTACTCGCTTGCTATATCGGCCGATGGTGGCATGGCCTGCTCTATATAGAAAAGCTAGGGCAAGTTATTTGGCGCAAGATCTCGCCTGCGGGAAAATCTCTGCTGCCGCTAAAATCTCCGCTACATGCGCTCCCATTTGGCTTTATTTGGGGCTGGATTCCATGTGGTCTCGTCTACTCTACTTTAACTTGGTCGGCGGTGTCTGGAAGCGCAATCAACGGTGCTTTAGTGATGCTGGCATTTGGCGCAGGTACATTACCAGCGATGCTGCTTGTTGGCCATGCGGCTACGTCGCTCCATAAGCTGCAAAATTCCGACATATTTCGTCATATCGTTGCTTTTACTATCTTAATTTATGGATTGTACACAGCGTATGGCGCACTTAGTCTCTTATCAATTAGTTTATAGTTAACTGTTTTTATACATTTTTTTAAGCTACCCTTTAGGGCTAATGGATGCTAAAATATTGATGTATATCAAATAGTGAAAGGTTGTTATGATTTCTGAAAAGCCTGCAACAAAGCGTATTCAATCCGGTGGCTGTGCAATTCACTGCCAAGATTGTAGTATCAGCCAGCTTTGTATTCCGTTTACGCTAAATGAATCTGAACTCGATCAGCTTGATCAAATCATCGAGCGTAAGAAGCCAATCCAGAAAGGACAGGAATTGTTCAAAGCAGGAGATGAACTAAAATCTCTTTACGCGATTCGTTCAGGAACAATCAAGAGCTACACAATCACTGAGCAAGGTGATGAGCAGATTACTGCTTTCCACTTAGCGGGTGACTTGGTAGGTTTTGACGCAATTACTGGCGACCTTCACCCTAGCTTCGCTCAAGCGCTAGAAACGTCGATGGTATGTGAAATTCCATACGAAATTCTAGACGATCTATCAGGCAAAATGCCTAAGCTTCGTCAGCAGATCATGCGTTTGATGAGCAACGAAATCAAAGGTGACCAAGAAATGATCTTGCTGCTTTCTAAGAAGAATGCAGAAGAGCGCTTGGCTGCTTTCCTATACAACCTTTCTACTCGTTTCTCGCAACGTGGCTTTAGCCCGCGCGAATTCCGTCTTACCATGACTCGTGGTGACATTGGTAACTACCTTGGTTTAACGGTAGAAACAATCTCTCGTCTGCTTGGTCGATTCCAGAAATCAGAGATCTTAAGTGTTAAAGGTAAATACATTACTATTCTTGACCACGATGCGCTGATGGAACTGGCAGGCGTATCAACAGAATCGTAATAATTTTCAATGATGTAGCTCGCAATTCACTTCGAAATAGAGCTACATCATACTTCTCTTATATTCCGCAAAGTATTTCTAAAACTCTCCTCTCATCTAAGCTACATTAATCATATACCCCTCCTCGTCTCTAAGGAGTCAATATGAGTATTTACAATAAGATTTTAGTCGTTGCCGACATTAACAAAGACGAACAGCCTGCGCTTGCGCGAGCGATGCAGTTAGCCGCAAAAAGCCGGTCGCCTAGTCGAGTGACTTTCTTCCTCTCTATCTATGACTTCTCTTACGACATGACGTCTATGCTGTCGATTGATGAGCGCGATGCGATGCGCCGTGGCGTGATTCAACAGCGTGAACAGTGGATGCGCAAGATCGCCAAAGATTACATCAATGATGAGATTGAGTTTGATGTTCGTGTTGTATGGCACAACCGCCCTTATGAAGCGATTATCGCAGAAGTGTTTGCCGGTGAGCATGACATCGTAATCAAAGGAACGCGTAAACATGACGTACTTGAGTCTGTCATCTTTACTCCAACCGATTGGCACTTACTCCGTAAATGCCCTTGTCCTGTTTTATTGGTTAAAAACACAGAATGGCCAGCGGATGCGAGTGTTCTTGCCTCTGTGCATGTCGGATCAGAAAACGAAACCCACTTAGGCTTAAATGATGCCATGGTTGAGCAACTAAACAGTTTAACCGAACGTTTAGGCGCTAAGCCTTATCTAGTTAACGCCTACCCTGTTACTCCTGCGAACATTACGATTGAGCTTCCTGAGTTTGATCCTGCTACTTATACAGATGCGGTTCGTGGTCACCACCTTACAGCCATGAAGGCGCTGCGCCAGAAACATGGTTACGATGAGGAGCAAACGGTAGTAGAACAAGGCCTTCCGGAAGATGTGATTCCAGATGCTGCCGAAAAGCTAAACGCAGCAATGGTGATTATTGGCACTACAGGTCGTACAGGCTTGTCAGCTGTGTTTATTGGTAATACCGCAGAGCATGTGATTGATAAGATCAATTGCGATGTGATGGCGCTTAAACCACAAGGATACATTAGCCCACTTGATCCCAAGACCGCGATTTAAATCAGTAAGATAAAGAAAAGGGAAGATAGCTGACTATCTTCCTTTTTTTGATGTGAGTGAAATGCCGTTTTAGATGTTGGTAACGTCGATAAACATAGATTCGTCGATGTTGGTTGACGAGACAGTCGCTTCGCTAAACTCGTATTCTTCGCGGGTGCCTTCACGGTCTAATGGAAGGTTGACGAAATCAAACAGCTCTTTATCTGCAAGCTGGCTTGGGCTTACATTCTGAATTGATTTAAAGATGGCTTCTACGCGGCCTGGTGTCTTTTTATCCCAATCAATTAGCATTGCTTTGATCGATTGACGCTGCAGGTTTTCCTGAGAGCCACAAAGGTTACATGGAATAATAGGGAAATCTTTGTGTTCCGCGTATTTGATCAGATCTTTTTCACGGCAGTAAGTCAAAGGACGGATTACCACGTTACGGCCATCATCTGAACGTAGCTTAGGTGGCATCGCTTTTAATCGTGAACCATGGAACATGTTTAGGAACATGGTTTCTACGATGTCATCCATGTGGTGACCAAGTGCAAGCTTGGTTGCGCCGATTTTTTCTGCAAATGAGTACAAAGTACCGCGACGCAGGCGAGAGCAAAGACCACAAGTTGTTTTGCCTTCAGGAACCTTCTCTTTTACCACTGAGTAAGTATCTTTATCTACGATGTAGTAAGGAATGTTCAGCGTCTCGAAGTAGTCTGGCAAGATGTGCTCTGGGAATCCAGGTTGCTTTTGGTCTAAGTTAACCGCGACGACTTCAAACTTGATCGGTGCTGCTTTCTGTAAGTTAAGCAGAATATCAAGCATCGCAAATGAATCTTTACCGCCACTGATACATGCCATTACAACATCGCCTTCTTCGATCATGTTGTATTCTGTAATAGCATTTCCAACATTTCTTCTCAGACGCTTTTGAAGTTTGTTGAATTCTAAGGTTTCTTTACGTGTATCTTTTTGATTCATTGCGGGCTCTCACATTGCCGAACAAGTCGACAGTAGCACTTCCTAAGTGGTTTTATTGGGGCGTGGATTATACGAGCTTTTTCACAAGGATTAAATGCTTCATTAATTCTCAAAGATGAATTATTAGGTTCGACTGACTTAGCGCAATTTGCTATCAGAAAAAATAAGCGATTCATTGTGATACCAGTTGTTTAAGAGCAAACGTTTATCTTGCTGCGTTTTTTGAGTTGAATCACAACACAAAAGCCCGTATATTTCCGATGTCTAACAGGCACACCCTACAATGTACGTCGCCATCCTGCCTCCATTGGTACATTGATATTGGTGTTTATCTACTTTCATGCAAAACACATCTTTTTCTGTTTCTGGTCTTTTTAAGGAATCGGGTGCGCTGTTGCATCTCTCGCTCCCTATCATCTTTATGCAGCTTGCCACTCAAGCAATGGGCTTTGTTGACACCACAATGGCTGGTCAAGTCAGCGCAGCTGATCTTGCGGCGATCGCGCTTGGTACAAGCTTGTGGTTACCTGTCTCACTGCTACTGCGTGGTATCATCATGGCGCTTACGCCAGTCGTTGCCTACCATCGAGGAGCTCAACAGCTCGATAAAGTTCGGATCGCATTCGTTCAAATGCTTTGGCTGGCAGTGTTCGTGAGTGCTTGTTTGATGGTGTACCTCGTGCTGGGCGAAAACATACTGGTTGCGCTTGGTGTGGCACAAGAGATTATTCCTATTGCCAGTGATTATGTCGTTGCTTTGGCGTTTGGTGTTCCAGGCATCGCGCTGTTTTATACCTTAAATGGTTTTTGTGAAGGGATGAACAATACTCGCGCACCTATGCTTATTTCTGTTCTGGGTTTGCTTGTAAACATCCCAGTGAATTACATCCTTATCTATGGAAAGTTTGGCTTCCCTGCTCTAGGAGCCGTTGGTTGTGGCTGGGCGACAAGCCTTGTTTATTGGCTGATGTCCGCGTTACTTTATAGCTATATAAAACATCATCATCACTATAAGCGTATTCTTCATTTTGGGCAGTTAAAGCCAGTTTGGGATGAGATCAGTCACCTGTTTAAGTTAGGTTTTCCTATCGGACTCAATATCGCGGTATGCGGCAGTATTTTTGCGGTGATCGCCCTACTTATTGGGCGAATTGGTGCAGAAAATGTGGCAGCGGCTCAGATAGCACTAAACATTTCGAGCATGACCTACATGATTCCAATGAGCCTTTCGTTTGGCATCACAATACGTGTCGGACATGCGCTTGGTGAACAAAAAGACCAACTTGCTGCAATGAGAAGTTACGTCGGCGTTGTGACCGCAGCACTACTATCGTTAATGTCAGTTGCGTTCTTTCTGCTGTTTCCGGAGTGGATCATCCGTTTATACACAACAGATCCTATCGTTTCAGCGACTGCCGCAACCCTACTGGTGTTTACGGCGATGTATCAGTTTAGTGATGCGCTACAAACGTCGGCAAATGGTGCGCTTCGCGGGTATAAAGACACCAAAGTGCCAATGATGCTGGCAATTTTAGCCTACTGGGGATTGGCATTACCACTGGGTATGGTGTTAGGTTTAACCGATTACTTGGTTCCAGCAATGGGTGAGAAAGGCTTTTGGATTGGGATCGTCACTGGGCTTTCAACTGCGGCTTTGGCCATGCTGATACGACTTTTCGTCGTGATCAGACGTAATCAACAAAGCGTATCAAGCGAAAAGTTAAATCAAGCTATCGTGTAGAAAATACCAATCAGAATAAATATCTGGTCATTCTTGCTGGTTAAAATCGCTGATAGCGTCGTTATAGATTTTGTAGGTAGGTCAACTAGCTAGCTGCAATCTATGCCTTGCTCTAAGCGATTTTTCCTGCGCAATTATCTGAGCACATATTTATCCCGATTGGTATAAACAAAGGGTTGCAAATTGCGACCCTTTTAGCTTTTATGCTTTTGGCAGATACGGAAGTACTCGTGAAGTTTCCTGAGGAAGGGTCATTGTGCCACCCTCGCCTATTTCATCGAGCGCGACTTGAACCTTACCATCGATAATTTGTTTTGTTGTACCGTTAGAGAACTGAATTTGCGAGTTCAGTTTGTTCGGGAACTCTAGCGTGACGCCTTCGACATCCGGTGTAAACCAACTCGCAAACATCCCACCAAGCTGCTCTAAGATCGCCTGCATTTGAGGCAAAAGCACTTTCACTTGACCGTAGCTTATCTCTCCTGAGAACGGTTCTTTGGTCATCACAACCATTGAGAAGTCGCAACGCATATCCATTGGGGTATGAACAAAGACAAGCGGATTGGCAGATTTTAGGTTGTTGTCGAGCGGGACAATCACCTCATTATATGGAGAGATAGTCAGCTCTTCGTAATGCTCTTCTTTTTCCATCCACGCTTTTTCAATATCACACAGTTGTTTGGTGTCCGCGTTAAGGAAAAAGAATCCCACTTTTACGTCATCATGTCCTTCTTTGGCATTCTGTTTCATGTGCGAAAACAGCTTGGAGTAAGTAAACATGTATTCTTGAGCTTGAACAGGCAAAACTGCCGCGCTAGATAAGGCTGCGGCTAAAATCGCTAACGATACTTTTTTCATTACTTTCTTTCTTATTGATTTAGCTTACTATTGATTGGCTAAGGGTAATTCCCAGAACTGCTGATTGTGCCTGATCATGCTTTGTAAATCGTTGACGTATGCCTCACCTCGTTCAGAGTATTTAAGCAATCCATTGGTTAATGCCATTGCCGCATCCGTATCAGTCAAGCTTTGGTCATTGAGATGACGTTGGTAACGAATTTCACGTAGCGCTTTGTAGGCATTGTTTCGATTTACATTCATGAAGTAGCCATGAATAGACTGCTGAACAGAGCTAAACTTCGCGACTTCGTGAGTCATGCCTTCTCCCCGTTGCAGGGGCACTAAGCCACATCCGGAGCTGTAACACCACTGGCCAAAGTAGTTGTTAGCCTGCGTTGCAAAGCGAGATGTCCCCCAAGCGGATTCATTGGCCCCTTGAACAAGTACCAAGGCTTCAGGTATCACATCCACGCGATGGAGCATGTTGTTTAGCCACTCTTGAGAGACACCTTCAGCAGGCAGCTCAACCTTATACAGTTTGCCTAAGCGCTTAGCATAACTGGTATCAGAGGCAGTGATAGAGCCTGATTGGAAATTATCTCTAATCGAATCTAAGCGTTGGCGTTCAGAAACAATTCGCTGATTTTCTATAGCGATTCCCGGTCTTAGGTAATCAAAAAACGCTTGTTTCTTCTGCTTAACATCTTTGATCGCAGAAAAGTCTGGAGCGGCTCCGATAGACTTGCCAATAAACTCTGGAGCTTGTTGCTCAGCGACTTGCGCTTGTTTACGGCGTTCACGCTCTTCGGCTTGGTTTTGTTCATAGCCATAAAAACTACAGCCGGCGATAACGCCAGCTGCAGCAATAGCAATGAATTCACTTTTACGCATTGAACACTTGTGAATCGTTGTCATTGTCGTCTTCATCTTTTGGTCTATCAGAAGCAATAATTTTTAACTTAATGCCAAACATATTGCGGTATACGATTCCCTTCACGTGGAAGAAGAAAGGCAGGACGAAAATTAGCCCTAAGCCGTAGAACATCATACCAACAACAAACATGACTGAGACAACAGAATATATTCCAGCTAGAACGAAGATCTTCTTATTGACTGCGCGAAGCGATAAAAGCAGAGATTGCATCGGTGGCACTTGCTTTTCACAAATCAGAAGAATGGAGTTGGTAAATGCCAGAGATAGGTAGAGAGATAGCAACGGGAAAATCATCCCTGCTATGCCTTGTAGCAACAAGCTAAATAAGGTGGCTAGAATGACTGGCACTGTGTATTGCAGGCCTTTGCCAATATGACGAGGTTTGGTCATCAGACCGGCGGCATGGCTCATCGCCATCAAAGAAATCCCTGCATAAATTGGTGCGCTAATTACTTCGTAGCTAAAGTTTGCCACCATAATCGCGTTAAAGATGCTTGGATCAAAGGCGTCTGGATTGGTAACGGCATCAATAATGATCCCCGGGTTACCTAACTGCAATTTAAGCGCGATGTAGAAAATAGCCAACTGCAGTACAATCAGCACCACTATCGCTGGAGAAAAAGAAAGGAAGTGCTTTACTGTGTGTTGCCAAGCCTCCTTAAAGACCTCGCCGGCTTTAAGTTCGTAGTCGCCCGAAAGTGCGCGCTCTACGCTGCCACCTAAGTTGAAGTCTTTTTCAATGTCATTATTCATTCTTGAATCCAGTGCCTGATTTGACAATAACCAAGCTAACTTGTTGATAAAAAATTGGCTTCATTATACGTCAACCAAACTCAGTCTAAAATCGGATCTCGCCTTGCTGCTTGCTTTATCGACTGTTTGGTTGATAATTAACCACTAAACGCATCGTATCAGTATAGATATCTGACTCAGAAATAAAGGAAATTCTCCTCTGAATGCGCGGTTTATTTAGCATACAGAGAGTATGGTAAGGAATGTTTACTTTTACCTGCAAAAATTTTTGTGTTTCAGAATAAGAAAATGCTTTGAATTCACAATTTTGGTGATTATGATGCGCGCCTCGAATTTGTGTAACGACGGGTCATTTCAAATCGGTGACCAAGGTGGGAGAAAAACAGACGTTGAACGCTAAACAAGATGCAGGAAAACCAGTAGTTAAACTGACTGGAATTAGCAAAAGTTTCGATGGTAAGGAGATCATCGCAAATCTTAACCTTGATGTTAATCATGGTGAGTTTCTAACGATTTTGGGCCCTTCTGGTTGTGGTAAAACAACCGTGTTGAGGATGATTGCTGGTTTTGAAACCGCAGATAAAGGCGAAATTATCCTTGCTGACCAAAACGTAACTCAAGTTCCTGCTGAGCAAAGGCATGTAAACACTGTATTCCAGAGTTATGCACTCTTCCCTCATATGACGGTTTTTGAAAACGTGGCTTTTGGTCTACGCATGCAAAAAGTGCCTTCTGACGATATTGAGCCTCGTGTAATGGAAGCACTACGTATGGTTCGTCTTGAGAAAATGGCCCAGCGTAAACCTCACCAGTTATCTGGTGGTCAACAGCAACGTATTGCTATTGCTCGTGCCGTTGTCAACAAACCGAAAGTGTTGCTGCTTGATGAGTCGTTGTCTGCGCTGGATTATAAACTGCGTAAACAGATGCAGATCGAACTGAAGCAATTACAGCGTCAGCTAGGTATTACTTTTATCTTTGTTACCCACGATCAGGAAGAAGCCCTTTCGATGTCAGACCGCATCATTGTTATGCGTGACGGCGTGGTTGAGCAAGACGGTTCTCCGCGTGAAATTTACGAAGAGCCGAAAAACCTATTTGTTGCTCGCTTTATTGGTGAGATCAACGTATTCAACGCCACCATGATTGAGCGTATTGATGAGAAACGTATTCGTGCTGAGATTGAAGGTGTTGAGTCGGTGGTTTACTACGATAAACCAGCCGCTAGCGGTGACAAACTGCAAGTACTACTTCGCCCAGAAGACTTACGTATCGAAGAGATTAAAGAGTCTGAGCAGAAAGGCATTGTCGGTCACGTTACTGAGCGCACATACAAAGGCATGACCTTGGATTCGGTGATTGAACTTGAATCGGGTATGCGAGTGATGGTTAGCGAATTCTTCAACGAAGACGATCCTGATGTCGACCACTCTCTAGGTCAAAAAGTGGCGATCACTTGGGTTGAAAGTTGGGAGGTCGTACTCAATGAAAGCCAAGAAGTTTAGTCTTCAAAACGCGATCATCGCGTTAATCGTAGGTTGGCTAACGCTTTTTGTATTGGTACCCAATCTGATGATTATTGGTACCAGTTTCCTAACTCGTGATGAAGCAAACTTAATCGAGATGACCTTCACGTTGGATAACTATATCCGCTTGATGGATCCTCTCTACGCCAAAGTATTGTGGCATTCATTCTACATGGCGATTATTGCGACCTTGCTATGTTTGGTGATTGGCTACCCATTTGCCTATATCGTGGCGAAAATGCCAGAGAAGTGGCGTCCGGTAATGTTGTTTTTGGTGATTGTGCCATTTTGGACTAACTCACTGATCCGCACTTACGGTTTGAAGATTGTCTTAGGAACACAAGGGGTCCTTAACAAGTCTTTGATGGCAATGGAAATCATCGATAAGCCAATTCGTCTTATGTATACAGAGTCGGCGGTAATGATTGGTTTAGTCTACATTCTGCTGCCATTTATGATTTTGCCGCTCTACTCTGCGATAGAGAAGTTAGATCACACCTACCTAGAAGCGGCAAAAGATTTAGGGGCGAACAAGTTTCAGACGTTCACCAAGGTTATTCTACCGCTCACGATGCCAGGTATTATTGGTGGCTGTTTGTTAGTGCTACTCCCTGCCCTCGGCATGTTCTATATCTCTGACCTACTTGGCGGGGCGAAGAACTTGCTGATTGGTAATGTAATTAAGAGCCAAGTGCTGAATGCCCGAGATTGGCCGTTCGGCGCCGCGACCAGTATTGCTCTAACGATCGCGATGGCGATTATGCTATATGCCTACTATCGCGCAGGTAAGTTATTGAATAAGAAAGTGGAGCTAGACTAATGGGACGTACAGTTAGATTTAGCTTTATGACCTTGGTATATGCGTTTTTGTATCTGCCAATCGTTGTGTTGATCGTTAACTCATTTAATGCCAATAAATTTGGAATGAAATGGGGTGGCTTTACCACTAAGTGGTACGAAACCTTGGTTAACAACGACAGCCTAATGCAGGCTGCTTGGCATTCGCTGAATGTCGCGGTGTTTTCCGCAACAGCAGCAACGATCATCGGTAGCTTAACCGCGGTTGCTCTATTCCGTTATTCGTTTAAAGGAAAAGGTGCAGTGAATGGCATGCTGTTCGTGGTGATGATGTCACCGGACATTGTGATGGCGATTTCATTGCTAGCGTTATTCTTAGTGCTTGGCGCTCAACTGGGCTTCTTTACGCTATTAATCGCGCATATCACCTTCTGTTTGCCGTTTGTCGTAGTGACGGTATACAGCCGCTTGAATGGCTTTGACGTGAAGATGCTAGAAGCGGCAAAAGATTTGGGTGCAAGTGAATGGGTTATCCTAAAGCAGATTATTCTACCGCTAGCTAAACCTGCAGTTGCTGCAGGCTGGCTATTGAGCTTTACCCTGTCTCTGGACGACGTAATTATCAGTTCATTCGTCACAGGGCCAACCTATGAGATTTTGCCATTGAAGATCTACTCGATGGTTAAAGTGGGAATTTCACCAGAGGTGAATGCCCTTGCAACAGTCATGTTGATTGTCTCTTTGATCTTGGTGGTAGCCTCTCAGCTACTTGCCAGAGAAAAAGTAAAATAAGACTTAGCATGTAATTCACTAAACAGAATGGCTATCAGTCATTCTGTTTTTCTATCTACTGCTGAATAGCGCAGATATCATTTGCGCGAAAGGCAACGTTTGGTTTGGAGCTAACGTAAATGAAAAAATGGGCTACTCTATTAGCTGGTAGTGCATGTGCGCTTTCCCTGTTCTCCGGTTCAGTGGCTGCGGACGAAAACAAAGAACTCGTCTTTATGAACTGGGGACCTTACATCAACAGTAATATCCTAGAACAGTTCACCAAAGAAACAGGGATTAAGGTTATCTATTCAACTTATGAATCTAATGAGACCTTATACGCGAAGCTAAAAACGCATAATCAAGGTTATGACTTAGTGGTTCCTTCCACTTACTTTGTCGCTAAGATGCGTGATGAAGGTATGTTGCAGAAGATCGATAAGTCTAAGTTGAATAACTTCAAAAACCTAGATACTAACTATCTTGATAAGCCATACGATCCAAACAACGACTACTCTATCCCACATGTAGTCGCCATTACTGGTCTAGCGGTCAATGCAGATATGTACGATCCTAACGACTTCACAAGCTGGGCAGATTTATGGAACCCAGAACTTGAAGGTCAGTTGATGCTGATGGACGACACGCGAGAAGTGTTCCATATTGCACTGCGCAAACTGGGTTACTCAGGTAACTCAACCGATCCTAAACAGATCGACGAAGCCTATGCAGAACTGCAAAAGCTGATGCCGAACGTTTTAGTGTTCAACTCTGACAACCCAGGAGCTCCATATATGTCAGGTGAAGTTGGCGTTGGTATGTTGTGGAATGGCTCTGCGGCCGCGGCACAAAACGAAGGTATGAACCTTAAACTAGTTTTCCCAAAAGAAGGCGGTATTGGTTGGGTTGATAACTTTGCCATCTCTTCCGGTGCGAAAAACGTAGAAGCGGCGCATAAGATGATCGACTTCTTACTCCGTCCTGAAATCGCTGAGCAAATCTCAAGTGACACGGGCTACCTGACAGCAGTAGCAGAATCAAACGCGAAGTTTAAAGATGTCGCGCCGTTATTCCCTTCTCAAGAAGATTTGGATCGCGTTGAATGGCAAGACTCGGTCGGTGAATTAACCGTTAAGTATGAAGAGTACTTCTTAAAACTGAAAGCAGGACAATAATCCTTCATCTAGGTAAATGACCAAAGTAAAAATAGGTAGCAGAAGCTGCCTATTTTTGTTTTGGCTGATATACTTACCCGTTGCTAGGTTTGTCGCTACGACAAGCAAGTCTAATAATCATGTTTTTTCAGAGTACTCAGTTCGGAGTGACTGTGTGCTGATAAACACAGATAAAACGGAAAACCAATGAAAAGTAAATTCTACGCAGGCGCACTATGTGCTGCGACGCTATTCGCTGCGCCGGCAATGGCCGCTGATCAAGAGCTTTATTTCTACAACTGGTCTGAATACATTCCAAATGAAGTTCTTGAAGACTTTACAAAAGAAACCGGAATTAAAGTCATCTACTCGACTTACGAGTCTAACGAGAGCATGTACGCCAAGCTTAAGACTCAAGGTTCTGGTTACGATTTAGTAGTACCGTCTACTTACTTTGTATCTAAGATGCGCAAAGAAGGTATGCTACAGCAAATCGATAAAGCGAAACTTACTCACTTTGCTGACTTGGATACAAACTTCTTAAACAAACCTTTTGATCCAAACAACAATTACTCGATCCCTTACATTTGGGGTGCGACAGGCATCGGTATCAACTCCGACATGCTAGATAAATCATCAGTGACTAAGTGGGATGATTTCTGGGATAGCAAGTGGGAAGGTCAACTCATGCTGATGGATGACTCACGTGAAGTATTCCATATTGCACTGACTAAACTGGGTTACTCGCCAAATACGACTAACCCAGACGAAATTAAAGCTGCTTACGAAGAGTTGAAAAAACTGATGCCTAACGTATTAGTGTTTAACTCTGATTTCCCAGCGAACCCATATCTAGCAGGTGAAGTCTCACTAGGTATGCTTTGGAATGGTTCTGCTTACATGGCTCGCCAAGAAGGTGCATCGATCGATATCGTATGGCCAGAAAAAGGCGCTATTTTCTGGATGGACAGCCTAGCTATTCCTGCAGAAGCGAAAAACGTTGAAGCGGCTCATAAGATGATCGACTTCCTACTTCGCCCAGAAAACGCAGCTAAGATTGCGCTAGAGATTGGCTACCCTACACCTGTAGCGACAGCTCACAAACTACTGCCTAAAGAATTCGCAAACGATCCAAGCATCTTCCCTCCTCAAGAAGTGATGGATAGTGGTACTTGGCAAGATGAAGTGGGTGAAGCAAGCGTACTTTATGACGAGTACTTCCAAAAGCTAAAAGTTGATAACTAACAACTTTAGATATCAGTTATATACTTAAAGAGCGGCAAGAAGCCGCTCTTTTTTGTATTTGAGGGACACCTCTTAAAGCTAGCTAAGGATGAGCTATGAAAAGAAGGTATAAAGTCATACTGATAATATTATGCCTACTGTTTGCGACGTCTACTCTCATAGCGTTTTTAACTCATAGCGACTATATCGACTCTCGCAATGATGTCTGGTTTGAAAGCAATACCCTCTTTGTTCTGATCTTCATCTTTGTTATTTCTAGGAACACGATCCTCGACAATGGCTACATCAAATACGGTTTCTTGTTACTCATCTTTAATCAAGCATACGACGTCTTAACCGAAGTCAGCTATCTAGACGCAATCTCGGATGAATACGATCTGGTTGATACTATGATTGAAGATGGCAGCCTTCAAATCGCCTACCTCTTAATTGCCTTTGGCTTTACTAAACTGATCAAGCAAATCAACAATGATGCTTGTATAGATGAACTAACCGGCCTCTATAATCGGAAAAAATTGTCTGATATCAGAATGCAGACGTTTGATCTTATCTATTTAGATCTAGATGGCTTAAAGGCAGTTAATGATAATAAAGGCCATGCTGTTGGAGACTTAATGATTATCCGATTTGCACAGGCAATCAATCAGATCATTGATCGGCATGAACAAGCATTTCGAATTGGTGGTGACGAATTTGTTGTTGTCGTTAAGCCAACTGAAGGACGAAAGTTTGTCGATAAACTCAAACAAGAGTTAGAAGGTGAAAGCATTCGTTTCAGCTATGGTATTGAGGCGACATCAAAAAATGAGCTGAGTGAGGCATTAGAAAAAACGGATCAAGCAATGTATCAAATGAAAAACTCCCGACGAAAACGTTGAGAGTTTTACTACTCACTAAGCATGTTTTACGTCTGGTTGCTGTAGGCTTAAAATCTCTTCTACTAGCTTAGGGACTTCAATACTCGCCTTGCCGTAACGCTTCTCTTCAAACTCACTTTCAACGGCACTCGGCTCAAGATTAATTTCTATCGTGTGTGCACCATGCATTTTTGCGTCATGGACAAAGCCTGCCGCAGGATAGACTACCCCAGATGTACCGATTGAAATGAACAAGTCTGCTGCTTCCAATGAGGCATAAATATCCCCCATTCTTAGTGGCATTTCTCCAAACCAAACCACGTGAGGTCTCATCTGCGAAGGGATCTGACAGCAATGACAAAGATCGCCTGTTTTGATTTCCCCCTTTTCCTCAATGACTTGATTAGACTCACTACAACGCGACTTCAGCAACTCACCATGCATATGAATGACATTACTGCTCCCACCACGTTCATGAAGGTTGTCGATGTTTTGAGTGATAACCGTTACTGAGCCTTCGAGCTGCGCTTCAAGCTTTCCTAAGGCAATATGAGCAGCATTCGGTTCGATTGATGGATCTTGCAGCCCTAAACGACGCTGATTATAAAAGTCTTGAACCAAATCGGGATTACGTTCGAAACCCTCTGGAGTGGCAACATCCTCGATTCGATGGTTTTCCCACAAACCGTCTTGAGTACGGAAAGTTTGGATGCCTGACTCAGCAGAGATTCCAGCGCCAGTTAAAATAACGACATTACGATACGGGAAATTCATACTACTTCCTTGTTACTGTTCTTGAGATTAGCTTAGCATTGACTCTCCCTCTTCCCTAGCGCTGCAAGTTAGACCATGGTCGAAATATGCAATGTTTTACCTAGCTTTTGTGAGGTTAAACAAAAAGGCAGCCTAACTTGGCTGCCTTATCTATTGAGTGAACGAAAGACTAGTCTTCGTTTGTGGCTGAAATCTTATGAATGGCTAAGTCTGCTCCGTTAAACTCATCTTCCTCTGACAAGCGTAAACCAGATATTTTATCGATAACTCCATAGACTATGAGCGCCCCAATCACTGCGATGGCAATACCCGCAATAGTGCCAAGTAGCTGAACGGTAAAGCTCACGCCTCCTAACCCGCCTAGCGCGCTTTGACCGAAGATTCCTGCTGCGATACCGCCCCACGCTCCACAAACGCCGTGCAGAGGCCATACGCCAAGTACGTCATCAATCTTGGTTTTGTTTTGAAGATAGGTAAACAGATAAACAAACAACGCACCCGCAACGCCGCCGGTAATGAGCGATCCAATAGGATGCATTAGGTCAGAGCCCGCACAAATCGCAACAAGTCCAGCTAGAGGACCGTTATGAATAAAGCCCGGGTCGTTTTTGCCCGCGATTAGCGCTGCCACGATACCGCCAACCATGGCCATCAATGAATTCATGGCAACCAGCCCGCTGATGCCATTCAAGGTTTGTGCAGACATGACATTAAAGCCAAACCAGCCAACACAAAGAATCCATGCGCCCAAAGCTAAGAATGGGATGTTTGAAGGCGCGAAGTTGGTGTGTTTCCCTGCTCTAATACGTCCCTTACGCATACCTAGGAAGATAACGGCTACTAGTGCTATCCAACCGCCAACACCATGCACCACGACTGAACCTGCGAAGTCATGGAATCCATAGCCAAATTGCGCTTCAAACCATGCTTGTAAGCCAAAGTTACCATTCCAGATCATGCCTTCAAAGACGGGATAAACTAATCCGACCGTAAAGAATGTGGCGACTAATATAGGATAAAAACGTGCACGCTCAGCGATACCGCCAGAAACAATCGCAGGAATAGCAGCAGCAAACGTAAGTAAGAAGAAGAACTTAACTAACTCATATCCGTTACCCTGTGACAAAATTTGAGCGTCTGCGAAAAAGTTAGCACCATACGCGACCCAATAGCCAATAAAGAAGTAAGCAAGCGCTGAGATACCAAAATCAGCAAGGATTTTAACTAACGCATTCACTTGGTTTTTATGCCTTACTGTACCAACTTCCAAAAAGGCAAAGCCAGCGTGCATTAAGAACACCATGATGGCACCTAGAAGAAGAAAAAGTGTGTCCGAACTTTGAGTCAGGGTTTGAACGGCTCCATGAACCTGACTTGCTGTTACGCTCATTCGTATAAGTCTCCATTTTTGTTGTCGCGCACTTTTCCTGTGCGTCATATAACGTTGCTCACCACATTGGTGATATTGCTTGAAGCACTGATACGGCAAGTTACATGCCAGTAAGTTATGATTCTATAAATTATAACTAAGCTTATGAATAATCGATATTTTATCTAGTAGCTAGAAATCAGCTAAAGGAATCGGACGCACACCTTTGGTGAAGCAATGCACGGTTATGGGGATAAGCGCACCAGATTGAGGCGGGTTATTGTGGTGCATAAATAAGCCCTGAATATTCAGGGCTTATTTAGATTGGGTTCAAATTTAAAGATTTGGACCTTTAGCGAAGCTAAATGGTTGGTTCTCTTTCAGCTTATTCATACCTTGGAACATACGAACAAACCACAACGCGATGGCAATCAAACCGAATAACATGCCTACATAAGGAATATAGTAAGCGATGTCATCAATCAAATGGCTCTTATACCAGTAGTCATTCACACCAATAAGAACACCATTCGACGTCGCGACTGTAATGATCAGTACAACGAAGTAAGTTAGGTTGAGGAAGAAGGTTCTAATCAACCCATAATAATGCGAATCAATGATCTCCCCATCCTCTCCCTTATCTAAACGGTATCCCGCATAGATGATGGCTATCACACCCGAGATCAAACAGGTGAACGGTGTAAAGCAACTTAGGATGTACGCAACCCAAATGCCCTTATGAGGTTTGTTCATTTGTCTGCGCTCCTTTTACTTGGTCATCAGAGTTGTTGTCCGCAGTACTTACTCCCTGCTCTTGACGCTCTTTTTCCATCATTTCTTGATACCAAAGATCGTGGTGTTCTTTCGCCCAAGTTTCGTCAACCTCACCCGTGACCATACCTTCTAGTGCACCTTCCATACCGAACAAGCCGATATAGATGTGGAACACGAAACCACAGATCAGAATGAGTGCCGCTAACATATGGACGAGGTTAGACAGTTCCATATCACGGCGGGTCTGACCAAAGATTGGGAAATCTAACACCAGACCACTAAGCGCAACCACAGAGCCCACAACAATAAGCAACCAAAATAGTGCTTTTTCACCTGCGTTTGAAAACTCTGCTGAAGGATGTGAACCTTTGTGTTTACCGACCATGCCACCAAGCTTCATAAACCAAGCAATATCGACTTTCTTAAAGATCGATTTACGCCACCACTTAATCAGAACACACAGCAGTAACACGTAGAAGATGGGTCCAATGTAGTTATGGTATTGCTTCGCTAACATGATGATGAAGCCCCATAGCTCTGACGGAATGTACGGCTTAAGGAAATGTTTACCGTAAACCAACATCAGCCCGCTAAACGCGAGTGTTAAGAAGGTAAACGCCATACTCCAGTGCAAGGCGCGATCCAGTCGAGACCAGCGTTTGATCTTCTTACCTGTTCTTGGCGCGCTCAACATGAGAGGCCCAATCACTATGTACATTAAGGTAACGAATGCGATACTACCGAAAATCGCCACAGCTCCCGCTGGTGACATCCATTTCTCTTTCAAAATGTACCAAGTTTGACCTGGGGTACTAATTAGCATTCCATGCTCAGGGAACTGAGACGTCGTGTAGCCCTCTTCGCCTTGACGAACTTGACGCCAGAAATCGGCTCCTGCCAATTGGGTCATTTCACGTTGTGCAACTTCAGACTCTTTTTGCTCAGCATGCGCAGGCAGCGATAAAGCAAAGAGTAATGCTGCCATCATTGACAGCATTACAAGAGATGCACGTTTAAACATTGAAAACATGAATCTCTCCAGTCTTAGCTTTTCGTTGCGTCGTAAGACAGATCGTTACCATCTGTCCAACCAGCGCCTTTAGCACCACGCTCTACAACACGTTGACGGAAGATGTCAGATACCTTCTCAGCATCACCTGCCAAAAGAGCTTTGGTTGAACATAGTGAAGCACACATTGGCAGCTTACCTTCAGCAATACGGTTCGCACCGTACTTCTGACGCTCTTCAACAGAGCCCGCTTCTGTTTCAGGACCACCTGCACAGAAGGTACACTTGTCCATCTTGCCGCGTTCACCAAACGCTTCCTGTTTAGGGAACTGTGGTGCGCCAAACGGGCAAGCAAACAAGCAGTAACCACAACCGATACAAAGATCTTTGTTGTGTAGCACGATGCCATCTTCTGTGTGCTCGAAACAGTCTGCCGGACAAACCGCCATACAAGGCGCATCTGTACAGTGCATACAAGCAACAGAAATCGAGTTCTCACCCGGTTCACCATCATTCAAAGTGACGACGCGGCGACGTTGGATACCCCATTCTAGAGCGTCATCATTTTCGTTCTTACATGCAGTGACACAGCCGTTACATTCGATACAGCGCTTGGTGTCACAAAGGAATTTCATTCTAGCCATTTGTTGACTCCTTAAGCTTTGCGAATGTTACATAGGGTGACTTTGGTTTCCTGCATTTGCGTGACAGGGTCATAACCGTAAGTCGTGGCGATGTTGGCAGATTCACCAATAACGTATGGGTCGGTACCTTCTGGGTACTTGCCGCGAAGATCTTCACCTTGGAATTTGCCGCCGAAGTGGAATGGAATAAATGCCATACCCGGTTTAACGCGTCGCGTGACCATGGCTTTAACATGAATACGGCCTTTCTCTGCACCTTCAACCCAAACCATTTCACCATCTTTGAAGCCAAGATCATTGGCATCTTTCGGGTTCACTTCAACAAACATTTCTTGTTGAAGCTCAGCTAGCCATGGGTTCGAGCGCGTCTCTTCACCACCACCTTCGTACTCAACCAGACGACCCGAGGTTAGGATGATTGGGTACTCACCCGATACATCTTTATCTTGAATCGACTTGTACATGGTTGGTAGACGATAGATAGACTCGCTGTCGTCCCATGTTGGGTAATCCGCAACAAGGTCGCGACGTGGTGTGTAGAGCGGTTCGCGGTGAAGTGGTACGCGATCAGGGAAGGTCCAAACCACAGCACGCGCTTTCGCGTTACCAAAAGGAATACAGCCATGCTTGATTGCAACACGCTGAATACCGCCAGATAGGTCTGTCTTCCAGTTTTTACCTTCCGCTGCAGCTTTCTCTTCAGCCGTTAGATCATCCCACCAACCAAGAGATTTCAGCAGTTTGTCGCTAAATTCTGGGTAACCATCTTCAATCTCACAACCTTTTGAGTAGCTATCTTCGGCAAGGATATTTGTGCCGTCAAATTCAACGCCAAAGCGTGCGCGGAAGTTGCCGCCGCCTTGAGCCACTGGCTTAGACGTATCGTAAAGAATATGCGTACCAGGGTGCTTCATTTCTGGTGTACCCCAACATGGCCAAGGAAGGCCGTAGGTTTCACCGTGAACAACACCACCTTCAGCTTCTAATGACGTTTTGTGGAATGTGTGCCAGTTCTGTTGGTGCGCTTTTAAACGCTCTGGGCTTTGACCTGTGTAACCGATCGTCCACATACCGCGGTTAAATTCACGGGTAATGTCTTCGATAACAGGTTGGTTGTTTTCCACTTTCACGTTCTTGAACAACTGCTCTGCAAAACCCAGTTTCTTGGTCAGCAAGTACATGATTTCATGGTCAGGTTTTGATTCAAACAGAGGATCAACCACCTTGTCGCGCCACTGAATAGAACGGTTAGATGCCGTTACACTGCCGTATGTTTCGAACTGGGTTGTCGCAGGTAGAAGATAGACGCCATCGGTACGATCGTTCATTACCGCTGCAACTGTTGGGTATGGGTCAACGATGACCATCATATCCAGCTTCTGCATTGCCTTCTTCATTTCAACGCCACGAGTTTGTGAGTTTACTGCGTGGCCCCAATAGAACATGGCGCGGATATTGTCATTTTGCTCGATGTTGTCTTTGTTTTCTAATACACCATCGATCCAACGTGACACAGGAATACCCATGTTATTCATCGGTTTCTTGCCGCGATACTCATTTTGATCGAATCGATCTTGAACCCATTTGTGTTCTAGATTCCAAACTTTCGACCAGTGCTTCCAAGCGCCATCAGAAAGGCCGTAGTAACCAGGAAGTGTATGAGATAGAACACCAAGGTCTGTTGCACCCTGCACGTTGTCGTGGCCGCGAAAGATGTTCGCACCACCACCCGATTTACCCATGTTGCCAAGCGCAAGCTCTAGCACACAGTAAGCACGCGTGTTGTTGTTACCTGTGGTGTGCTGAGTACCACCCATACACCAAACCACACACCCTGGGCGGTTTTTTGAGAGTAGTTTAGCTGTCTTGTAAACATCCGCTTCAGACACGCCAGTAACGCGTTCAACTTCCGCCGGGTCCCACTTGGCGACTTCTTCACGAATTTCATCCATACCAAATACGCGTTGACGGATGAACTCTTTGTCTTCCCATTTGTTAGCAAAAACGTGCCACAAAATACCCCAAATGAAAGCAACGTCTGAACCAGGACGAAGAGAGACATAGTGATCCGATTTTGCAGCAGTGCGCGTGCGACGCGGGTCAGCAACAACGATCTTACAGTTGTTCTTCTCTTTGGCGATCAGGATATGCTGCATCGCGACTGGGTGAGCTTCTGCCGGGTTTGAACCAATGAATAGCATCGACTTACAGTTATGCATGTCATTGAACGAGTTAGTCATAGCGCCGTAACCCCAAGTGTTGGCTACACCTGCTACGGTGGTTGAGTGACAGATACGCGCTTGATGATCGACGTTATTAGTACCCCAAAGCGATGCCATTTTACGGAACATATACGCTTGTTCGTTGCTGTGCTTCGCGCTACCTAGCCAGTAGACAGAATCAGGGCCTGATTCTTTACGAATATCCAAAACCTTGTTGCCGATCTCTTCAATCGCTTGATCCCAAGAAAGCTTCTTCCACTTACCGCCTTCAAGTTTCATCGGGTACTTTAAGCGACGTTCACCGTGTCCGTGCTCACGTAGAGCAGCACCTTTCGCACAGTGTCCACCCGCGTTAAATGGGTGATCGAAAGCAGGCTCTTGGCCGGTCCATACACCGTTTTGAACTTCAGCGTAAATACCACAACCAACAGAACAGTGAGAACAGATGGTACGTTTGATCTCTGTTTTTGCATTAGGATCAACAGCTTTTGCTTCTGCTTTTTTGATCATGCCGGGTGTAAACAAACTCGCACCTACGACAGCGCCACCAGCAGCAAGCGAGCTGTTTTTCATGAAGGCACGTCTCGATACACCTAACTGATTCTGTTCTTTGCTCACGTTATCGGAGCGTTTGACTAATTTCATTGGTTAGCTCCTATAGCGTTTCGTAGTAGTCACGAATATGTTGAGTTTCGTGATAACCCGTTTTCTTTTCGTCTTGCTTCACTTCTACAGATTCTGCAGCGCTAGCCACTTTGGTAGTGCCAGCGACTACGGCTCCAGCGACTGCTGCGGTCGTTAAGCCTTTGAGAAGATCCCTACGGCTTTGATTTAACTCTTTATTATCTTTCATTATTGCTTCCTTACCCTTTTTAGTAGGTATTGCTATCGACGTGAGACGTTATTGCTGAGGCTGCTCATACTCAGTCACGTTTTTCACATCAATTTTTAATTTGGTTTTGCTGTTTTGTAGATTGGCACTGAAACGCACCTGCTCTAGAGTCATAAACGCGTTCGTCAGTTCGGCTACGGCCAAGTAAAAGCTCGCGTTCTTTGCTTCTTTCAGTTGTTTAACCAGAGAGCTGAACCATGTGCCTAAATGTTTGTTGAAGAACACTTGCTGTAGCTCTTCCTCTTCGTCGGTGAGTACAGACATCACTTCACAGAGCGCTGAAAAGTGATCTTCTGGTTCTTTTACTTGCTCTTCACGCTCTAAACCAAGAAGTCCAAGATCATGACGAATAGACGCAAGCGGCTTCTCCATTAGTGACCCTGTTAGGTGCCAAGACGCAAAAGGCACGACTTCACCACGACCAATGCCGATAAATAGCTCTTGGTATTCATCTTCTAGCTGCTCTTGGCTGCTTTCGATTGCTGCTGATTTCACTTTGTGCCAAGCAAGATGCATGGCACTTTCGGCTTGCTCTGTCTCTAGTTGGGAGAGGAAAGCGATCAGTTCAGTTGATGGCTGCTGACGGTACAGCGTTGACAGCAGTAGGTAGATATCTGCACGAATTGTTTGTTGTTGATTATCCATCGTACTCACACCTTAATAATTCAGTTGTTTGGTTGGGTCTTCTGCCATGGACTCAAACATGTCCACCACTCGGCAGTCTTCACACATAGCAATACGATTCAGAGCTTCTTCATCGGCAAAATGAGAGTGACCGCGTAACTTATCTTGTAGCATGTCAATCATTGACTGCGGTGCAAAAGGTTTGTGGCAGCGTACACACTCGGCTGCCTTTTCCTGATGGATGACTTGGGCTTGCTGGCGACTCTCTTTGTCCCAATTCATACGAGGCGTCAGAGTCAAAACTTGTTCAGGACACGCTTTAGCACATAGCCCACATTGAATGCAGTCTTGCTCGACGAATTGAAGTGAAGGAGAAGAGCCATCGGTGTGTAGTGCTCGGGTAGGACAAACCGCGACACAACTCATACACAAGGTACAATCTTTACTTTCACAGCTGACATTACCGTAAGGCGCACTTTCTGGCAGTTCTACGATGTTCTCAACAGGAATACGAGCTTGTGCGAGAGAATCTAGTGCGGTGAAAAGACGTTGACGTTTATTACCTTGCAGATCGCCCAATGCTAGATCAAACGATTCAGTACAAAGTGTTGGCGCCCCTTCTCTCAGAGATTCTAGATAAAGAATATCTACGGTCTCTTTCGCAATACCGAGCTGAGTCAGCAATTCTTGCGCAGTGGCCACTTCATTGTTGAGGACACGAAGAATGGTTTCTGGCATAAAACGACTGGCGGCAAAAAGAACTTGAGTTGCCCCATTCACTAATGCTGCAAACCACGAATCAATTCCAACTGAAGGCAGTTCTTCTACAACAACAGGAACCACATTATCTGGTAGTGCTTTAAGCGCCATCACGTTGTATTGTTCATGGCGTGAGCTACAAATTAAAACAATAGGATCTTGCCCGCCCGCTTGCTCATAGTTTGCTAGTGTGCGTTCTATGAATTTCTGGGTTTCTTGCGGAGTAGGAAGCGCGTAATGAATCGCCTCTGTCGGACACGCGGTTGCACAAGTGCCTACTCCTTGACAAAGGTAAGGGTTAATTTCGATTCTATGCCCTGTTTTATCTGTACCTTCACTGGATAATGCACCGGCAGGACAAGCATCAACACATCTCTCGCACCCTTTCACGCCACGAGAGCTATGCGCACATAAGTCTGTGTATAAACGAAAGAACTTGGGCTTATCAAACGTGCCCATCAGAGTCGGGATCTCTTCCAGCGCCTCCGCGAGTTTTGGATAACCGCGCCCCACTGGGTAATAACCAGGGACTGGGACTTCTTCACTCATACAGCTGCTAAGGCACAAGTCTAGAACGATATCGAAGCAACCATTGTTGATAGCAACCTGCGCAAGATTACTTTCAATTCCATTGTTTTCAATAACGACAGTAAACGTCCCTAGAAAACCCGATACTTGAACTGAGCTAGCAAAATAGAGGTTGTTAGACTCACCTTTCTCACCGTCAGTAGACAGCAAGGTGACACTCTTTAACTGCTCTAACTGAGCAGCGGCGCTCTCAATAATGGATGTAGGGCCAACAATGAGTGTGTTACCGCCACTTTCATAGCTGACAGTTGGTGGAATAAGATTGGTTAGCTCAACGGTATTCTCAAACGCATAGCGTCGCGCCTTTCCGTTTGCCGATGTTGATTCTTGTAGTAGTTCTTTTAGCATTGCTCTGTTCCAGTAGAACGGAATATTCACTTAGGCGAGTAAAAGCAATTGCTGTACCAACTTTATATACTCATTAAATCAATGCTTTATCGTTATTCGATGACCAATTACACAATAAAAAAACGGAGTGAGACAATTTGTCCCACTCCGTAAATTGATGATTTAGTCAAAATGTACCTATTCTTTGTGTGGTATATTTTGTCCCACCGTTTCCGTACTTTCTATCGATTGCGATGAATCGCTTATCGTTTGTTCTTTAACTTCTTCATGTTTAGCTAAGTTATCATCACTGCTTGTCATCTGAGTATTATTGTCTACCTCTTCTTCATCGGATTGCATCCAATCACGAAGCTTTTCAGCAACATCTGAAGAGAGGCTTTTTACAGCTTTATAGTCGTGGTCATAATCATTCAAGCCATCGATTTCACTAAACTGACCCGATAGGAACAGCTTCCTTAGCGCCGCTTTTTTTACCGCAGACTCAGCTTCTGACGTGAGAAGTGAGGCGATGTTCGTCTCAGGTTGCTCAGCAGCTTCAACTACTTGAGTACTTGGTTCTAAAGCGGTTTCAGGCTCCCCTGCTGTCTCTGACTCGGCTAAGACGACATCTTGATCGAGCTCGGCTAAAGGCTCATCCTGAGGAACATTTTCACCTTCTAACTTCTTTTTAGACCAACGATTAAAAAAACTAGTTGCCACTTGCTCTACCTGCCCCTTTACGTTTTTTGCGTCTTTGTTCGAGCAGCTCCCCATGACGACCAATAAAGGCTTCCATCCACGCTTGAACAGGGAGTGGCATATCATTAGAAAGCACCAAGTAATCGCCATCCATATACTGGCCTGCGACACTTTGCGAAGCTGTGAGGGTAACGATGTTTGGTGTCTCATCAGAATCGACATTATCTAGAACCAAAAACAATTTTGGCTGATTTGAACTTAGGTTAAATCGATAATCAGTGCGCTCATCTCGATGCAATTGAAGCAAGGCAACCGTTGCCTTTGTTTCATTTGGGGTAAGGTCGAATGAAACTAACTGCCATTGCGTCGTCGTCCATAGACCTGTGGCGATTTCATGTGCGACGAGTTGGCATTCAATTGGCCAAAGCTCTTCAGATTTTTCTACTTTTTCAGTCACAGTTTGATGTTTTGACATGGTTCACCAGCGTCGAATTTGATATTTAATGGATTTACACAAATCACTTAAATAGAGTTATATGCTCATGCTGCAAGCAATATCTGTACCCATAACTGACTTGCTCTATATTCAACCAATTTAGTTGAAATCTCTGACTGAGATGGCGTTGGTTTGTCAAAATTAGAGGATCGACAAATAGGAACGCTAATTGCAAGTAACAAGTAGCAAAAATAATACTGAGTATTTAGATAGGAAACGTCTGTGGTTAAACCAAACATTATTAAAACCAGTGAAAACCCTTTGCAAACCATCGAAGTAGAAGTGTTTGATGAATACGGTGAAAGGCTGACCAAGCAGATCGCCTGTGAACGCCCTCTTACGGTGATGCTGAACTGGAAAGAAGTCGTAACCTTAATGACGCTTGGGTCTCGCCCTGAGTCCTTGGTTCTCGGATATTTGAAAAACCAAAGCTTTATCAGTGATCCTGAATCGTTGGAGTCTGTCATTATTGACTGGGAAACGCATACGGCAGCGGTGATCACTAAAGAAGACATTCAACAAGTCGAAAGCGCACTCAAGAAAAAGACCGTCACTTCTGGCTGCGGACAAGGCACCATGTATGGTAATGTGATGAAGCAGCTCGAAGGCTATCAGGTTCCTCAAGTCCCTCTTAAGCAATCTGAAATCTATTCCGCGCTGGAAGCATTAACTCATTACAACGACACGTATAAAAAAGCGGGTGCGGTTCATGGCTGTGCTGTGTGTAAAGGTAATGAAGTCCTCTCTTTCGTTGAAGATGTAGGTCGTCACAATGCCGTAGATACGTTGGCAGGTGAAATGTGGCTTAATCAGGAGTCTGGAGAAGATAAGATTTTTTACACTACCGGTCGCCTTACTTCTGAAATGGTGATTAAAGTGGCGCAAATGGGGATACCAGTTCTTCTATCTCGTTCTGGCGTTACACAAATGGGGTTAGAGCTCGCTGAGAAGTTTGGTATCACTACAATTGCTCGTGCAAAAGGCCTACGCTTTCAAGTCTTTACTGGTGCCAAAAAGATTGAGTTTGACGTAAAAGGCTAGTGAATAAGCTGTACCTGCAACTCGTTAACGCATCGATAAGGTGCGTTTTTTTTATCTCTCTAAACTTGCAAAGACGTGGTGCACTGCTATTAGTTTTATATATGTGTCATAAAAAATTTATAAATTTGTCACATTAATAAGCTATCGACGTCACTAGGCAATCAGGGAGGTGTTCATGGACGATTCTCCAGGCACTCAGCATTCTAAAGGTTTTGCTTTATCTATTCGCGCGAAACTGTTTCTTATCAACGCCATGCTTTTAATTTTTGTTGCTCTCTACGGCTTTGTTGAACACTCTAGCCTTGCGCGTCTCCAGTCTTTAGAGCATGCCGCGAGTCAAAATCTGGCCAGTGAAGTCGATCTATTGATGTTAAGACGCCATGAGAAGGACTTCTTAGCACGTAAAGATCTTAAATACCCTAAGCGATTTGATTCGACATTTGATCAAATGGCAGAACGTCTTGCAGACTTATCCAATACCTTAGTACTGAATGATCTTGACTTCACTTCGTCGACCAAAACGATTTCGCAGACACTTGAACAGTATCAGGCTCAGTTTCATCAACTGGTCAACCAAGTCAATTTGCTTGAAGGTAAAGGCAGTAATACAAGTTATACAAGTCAGTTGGAGCAGGCTCGCCTCGAATTAAGACAATTGGCCGTCGAACAACGTGATATTAACTTAAAAGTGGCGCTATTTGAGTTAATGGAAGCGGATTTCCGATATCTATCCGATATATCACAAGAAAGTGAAACGCTTTTAGTCAATGCACTAAGTCAGTTTGAATCGACTGTTGACCAATACCCATCGTTAGCGAATTACTTCTTTAACTATCGAGCGAAAGCGGAGCAGTTGATCAATGCTCGAACGCTATTGGGCTATAGCGCTAATGAAGGTTTAAGAGGTCAATTGAGAAGTAATGTTCACAATACGGAAGAAGAAATCTCCTCGTTACAGTCTGCTATCGTGCAAGAGATTTCGTTAGCGACAGTACAAGTTAAACAGCAATTGCAAATAATCGGGTTAACCATGGTTGCCCTGCTCTCTTTGCTGCTATTTGTGATCGGTAGAAGTATTCTTAATCGGATCAAAATCATTAATACCTTAATGAAAGATATCGCATCTGGCAGCGGCGATCTCACCGTCAGGATGAACGCCAGAGGTAATGATGAACTAGCTCAATTAGCTAACTCATTCGATACCTTTGTCAGCCAGTTACACACGCATATAAAAGACGTCGCCTCGGTGATGGAAGTACTAAGTGAAAGCTCATGCAGCTCAGAACAAGCGGCCTCGAAGAGTATGAAGAACGCCGAACAGCAGAAGCTGGAATCTGAGTCCGTCGCTACCGCCGTCAATGAGTTGGTCATGACGACTAATGAGATCACCGCGAATATTGAGTCTGCAGCGCACAATGCCGAGCGCGTGAAAACAGAAGCACAGAATGCGCTGGATATGACACATGCAACAGGCGATCGAATTGATGTGTTAGCAGCAAGTATCGAAGAATCTCAAACCCACGTTGTATCACTTGAAGAGCAAAGCCGAGAAATCAATCAGGTGGTTTCTACGATTCAAGGCATTGCGGAACAAACCAACCTACTTGCACTTAACGCCGCTATAGAGGCAGCTCGAGCTGGTGAAAGTGGTCGTGGCTTTGCTGTAGTGGCTGATGAAGTACGTCAGCTGTCATTAATGACCAATGACTCTACTCATCAAATCGAGTCGACGATTCAGTCGCTTACTCAGGGTATTTCGCAAACGGCCAATCAAATGGCAACCAGCGCAGCACAGGCAAGAACGACCAACGAACACACTCATAAAGTCGTGGCGGCCATTGAAGGTATCAGTGAGCAGATTAGTGAAATGTTTGACCTGAACACGCAAATTGCGACTGCCTCAGAGGAGCAATCAATGGTCTCTGCCGAAATTGATCGCAATATCACTGAAATTGCGCATTTGGCGGGCAACACCTTTGAGGTGGTGTCTGGCTCTGTCAGGTGCAGTGAGCAAGTATCAGGAGTAAGCCACAAACTTGAGAAAATCGTCGCGCAATTTAAGTACTAATCCCAGCTTTATAAAAAGAGCCTCTCCGGAGGCTCTTGGTCTGCCTAACTTTGAGGCTGTTCGACAAAGATCAACTCATCAATGTTAAACCCTCGCTCTTTGGACATGGTTTTAAACTTCTCTATCACACTATCACTAACTGTTGGTGTTCGAGCTAATAGCCATAAGTACTCATTGTTAGGGCCAGACACAAACGCATATTCATAGTTACTGCGTTCTAACTCAAACACGACATAGGAACCATAAAAAGGCCCGAAAAAGGAAACTTTCAAATACCCTTGGTTCTTTGCATCGACAAAGTACGCTTTTCCTTCAGCCTCTTTCCATTGTTGGGATTCACTGTTATACCCGCGATTAATGACCTTTACCCCACCATCATCGCGTAAACTGTATTCCGCGGTAACTTGTGTAAGCCCTTGTTCAAAAGAATGGTCTAAACGAGCTATCTCATACCATTTACCAAGATAGTTAGTGAGTTCAAAATCACCAACAGGTGTCACTGACTTTGGCATTCCCAAGCAAGCGGTCAAAATGAAAACTGTACTAAGCAATAGAACCGTTTTAAATGTTACCTTCATACACCGAACCTTATGGATTACATACTTCGTCGTTTACACTGGACGCACTAATCGATAGCGCTTCACCACACCTTCATTTTTATCCTCGTAGTTACCGAGGTATTCTCCGCCACTCTTTTCTATCACTTTCTGAGAGGTTGGGTTATCGATTGAGCACGTCACGATAACAGGATCGGTCACAACATGATCGCGCACCCAGGCGAGCAAATGAGAAGCAACCCCCTTACCTCGGGCAGATGGCCTAGTCTCGTAACCAATATGACCAATCACATTTTCTACGTTAGCGTTACTTCCTCTCCTTACCCGAATCGCACCTAAAATCTTGTTATCCGCGAGGCAATAATATGTGGTACTGGGTAGATAGCCATTTGGTAATTCAGAGGTTTCTTGAGCTCGTGCTATTAAACCAGATAAGTAGCTTTCTGGGTCACTCTCTACATTGGCATATTTGGGAATTCCGGATTCATAGCACTCTTTAGCATAACTCGCGAGCAAAGGCGCTAAGCTTATGCTTGCTTCTACTACTTCCATGTAATAATTAATCCTCTTTGTTGTAACTCGAAATAATCGTTGTATGAGATACAGCCGTATCAAAGAGTTGCTCCTTTACTTTCAAATACTCACTGTCTGTAAAGAAAGTTTCGGCAACGGATTGATCTGGAAACCGTATTGTAAAGACTCGATTAATGGGTTTATCCACTTCAGAGATGAGAACTTCTGAAACAATGAAGTCAAAACCGAATTTGCCACCATATGAAGTGAGGATAGGCTTCATAGCAGCTCGGTAGTTTGAGTAAACATCATCATTTGAAACTTCTAGGCCAACTAAGAACTCGTACATTTCATAGCCTCCTTTGCTATAAGATTAATTACTGGCGACTTAACAGCAAACTTGCCCCTGACATAGCTAAGAAACTAGCGCAGCCTCTGTTGAAACGCTTGGCCATTGCAGGTTTCGCAAACCACTGTCGCAAATATATTCCGAATATGGCATAGATCGATATTGCGCCCATTTCTAATATGAGAAACGTTGCCCCTAAAACGAAAAACTGTTCATTTACATTGGCCGAAACATCGACAAACTGCGGAAGGAATGCAGTGAAAATCAGAATAGCTTTGGGGTTACCAGCTGCTAGCAAAAATTCTTGCTTCGCTAAACCCAAACGGTTTTGAGCATTTGTAAACTCTGTGATTGGGCTTGACTCTGAACCCCAAAGATTAAAGGCAATCCAAAGCAGGTAGGCTGCTCCCGCTATTTTAATAGTTAGAAACAGAGCTTCTGATGTATACAGAACCACAGCAAGACCTGAAGCGGCTAACGCAATCATTCCAGAAAACGCTGTTATTCTCCCAAGCCCAGCGATGAAGGCAGATTTGAAACCATAACAACGAGCATTATTCATAGACAACAGGTTGTTTGGACCAGGAGTCATATTAAGCGCAAAACACGCAGGTATAAAAAGCAATAACTTCCAGAATTCCACAATTTTTTCTCCATGTAATTGGCGCTAGATTAATTCGGCAGCTAGCACCCTACTTAAATCGTTGTGCTGTAAACACTACAGTCGATTCAAATCTAAAACGCTGAACATTGTGACTCTACTTAAATTGATTTTAATAACTATCGCTTGGGAAGCTTATACTCATAGAAAACCACATCACTGCCACTAGTTGGCTGCTCTACGAAACCCATTTTGGTAAGCAACTTCGCTGAAGCTACGTTAGTTGGGTCAACACCACCTATGAGTTTCACCCATGGTTCAGATTTCACGACTTCATCAATAAGGCCTTGAATCAATTCGCTAGCCAAACCTTTCCCCCAGTAATCTTCGGCAAGTAGATAACCGATATGGGTACAATCTTCACCTTCCACATAGGCAAACAAGAAGCCTATTAGTTCGTGATTCTTTGCTTCTATTTTAAGTAAGCGGCTCTCCAACAACATTCGTTCAAGCCAGGCCCTGGCCTGTTCACCGGAAGTAATGCCGTGAAAATATGGAGGAAGATTTTCGACAACCGCTGGCGTGAGGATTTGAGGAATTCGTTCGAGTAAACTTGAGTGTGCGCTCAAAGAAAGTTCTCCAGTAATTTCAGCCACTGTCAGTCTCTTACTATTAAATGAAATTGCCATATTCCCTCCCTATGTTGATAAAGACCCTAACGAACCTGTAACCGACAAGCAGATAGTTTAAGGTTATAAGCCGATTTTCGAATACACGGCTGTACTACTTAGCATTCCAGACGGAAGCTTACGGTCATTACGCAGTATACCTTCGAAAGCGTACCCACATCGCTCCGCAACAGCTCGACTTTTTCTATTCTCTTCGGCCGCCTTGATTTCCAATCTGTTCGCTTTGAGTTCTATAAATGCGTAAGTTTCTAAAACTTTAACCGCTTCAGCGATATAACCATACCCGACACATGAGCTACGTAACCAATACCCTATTTCAAAAAAAGGAACATCTTTGTCTCGGATGATTAAACCAATTGCGCCGATGAAGTGATTGGTATTTTTATCGATTAGCGAATATCGTAGTTCACCTTCGAAGTTTTCAAAGTTGCTGATAGCCTGCTTTGTATTCTCTATTGACTCGGACTCAGTCAAAGCATATTGAACCCAAGGCAGATACTCGCTTAATTCTTTTTTACTTTCCAATATTGCTTCCAGCATCAAAGGCTGAATCTTCATCGAGGGAGGAACTAATCTTAGCCTTTCTGTTTCCATGTATTTCTTCTCAATAAATGCTTATAACGCCCCCTTAAGGTGTGAGCAAAGTAAGCGTGGGAATTAACTCTTTAATGGACTGTTATTTTTCTGACAGCCATTGTCCTACAAGACTAAAGCGATAATTATCAAAGTCAATTTTAGCTTGAACACCTAAAGGTGTAACAAGCATTGGATGAGTATGACAACTGTCAAAACCATATAAAATTGGCACTTCTTTTCCGTTTAACACTTCCAGTAAGACATCCAATGGAGTTCGACCGGTCCCTTTATTGTCGAATAACTCATGCTTACCCAGTACAATTGCGCCAACCATATCGAATACTCCGCAAGCGAGCAAGTGGGCAAACGAACGCTCTACTGTTTCAATACTCTTTAGTGAGTCCTCTATAAGTAGGATGTCGCCAAACTGGATATCTGGCATATATGGACTACCCCAAATACCCGCTATTGTATTTAAATTGCCACCAATAACGCGTCCTTTAACTGTTCCCCTACCTTTGAACCGCCATTCATTTGGATATGTCGCTTTATTTGAATCCTGAGTTTCCCAGTCATGCTTAATATCAGTCCACTCATCTGGCATAGAATAAGAATATAGGCCTGATTCTGTAGTTAATATTTCTAAGAAAGACTTAAATGTTTGATCAACTAAAGGAGGAAACTCACCGAATGATGCAACTAAAGCTGGGCCGTAGAAAGTGACTAACCCCGTCTGTGCATAAATCCCCATGAGTAGAGCAGTTACATCTGAGTAACCAATAATAATTTTAGGATCTCTACGTAGAGCGTCATAATCAATGTAGGGCAATAAAGCGTTGCTGTTGTTACCGCCAATCGTTGACATAATACAACGAATGCTTGGGTCTCTAATGAGCTGGTTTAACTCATCTGCTCGCTCTAAAATCGAACCTGAGCGATAACTATCAGACTTTCCCGTAAGAGAGCCAGCAACAAGCTCAAATCCATGAGATTCAAGATAAGCTTTTGCACGTTGGAATCGTTTTGGCGCAAATACTGTTGCTGGCGATGACGGTGAGAAAAAGCCTATTTTGTCACCGACACTTAAAGCCTTTGGATACAACACGTAATTCAACCCTCCATAATAAAAGTTTCGTTAAATGGACTTTTTCGCAATAACCAAACCATGATTGCTACTCCCAAGCAATGACGGTTCTGAGCATGTAGAAAGGTGATATTTCAACCAAGCTTGATATTGATTCTCGCTTAGCTGGTTGATCTCTTGACCAATAAAGCGCACATACCCATCAGTCGCAATATGATTTTCAACACTAAACCCCGCTTGAATGGCTAGAGATTCAATCTCGGATGGTTTAGCAAAGTAACCCGTTCTAAAAAATGGATCTACGTCCGGTGAAGTAACCAAGCCACTTTCGTTCAATTGACTTAAAACCGATGGTAATACCAAGTCGCTAGACATTTTTGCTAATAATCCAGCGACAAAGAACCGACTTATATAGGCTATTGCTACAACACCATTAGGCTTTAAAATACGATGAGCTTCTTGCAATACAGCCTCTCGATCGGATTTTGACTGTATATGATAAAGCGGTCCTAATATTAACACGACATCTTGGCTATCATTCTCGATAAAACTAACGTCAGTTGCATTGGCCTCATAGACAGACAAGTTCAGTGACTTTCTTTTTGCATTATCATTAAGTTGCTCTACTAATTCAGGAACCAACTCAACCGCTGATACTTTCATACCCTGTTGAGCATAATGGAGTGAATAGCGACCAGTTGCGGCACCAAGTTCGGTCACATGACTTTCTGGGGCGATATAGTTGCCAAGGATACTCGTTGTAGTATCAAACTCAATACGCGTTATGTTCTGGCAAACAAGACGATTGTCTTCATCAAACTTCGCGTAGTATTCCATATATTCTTCTTGCACCGACTTCCTCCAGCGCTGTTAACGTAAATTAAGTAACGAGCAATGCTTACCTAACTTAAACCTTTATTTTGTAGATGCTAAACCCTATTTAAAAAACCTACTTTCTCAAAGTTTGTCACAGTCCTTTTTATCTTTGAACAAGTTAGTAATCGCTGTAGCCTCTGTTCGCTCAGAGTCTTGGTATGCTTCAAACATATCTCCATCTTCATACCCCAGAAAACATAAAGTTCCTTGGATAATAACGGTGAAAAACGACACGACTAGAACCAAAAAGGGAATAACACCAAATAAGTCCAGAGCAAGGAATACCGAAGATATCGCCATCGCAATGACGGAAATAACGACTTTAAGTTTACTTGTAAGAGCCATAACCACTCCTTATGAATGACTATCGCACATAATATAGACACCTAGTTGCACATTGTGTAAGACAAATCACACTTGGCACATAACGCGCATGCGTGTAGTGAGAATTGTCATAAACCATTGTGCTGTAAAGACTAAACTTATTTGAAGTAAAAGCGCCAAGCGCGTTGAATCACTCTAAAGTGTATTGTCGGATGTGTATATCAGCCAAATACCGGTCTAAAGAAGCTACGTTCAACGCTCAAAACACAGCGAGTCTCTTCTGCAAATTTAAATGCTTCTAGACACTCTTTGTCAGCTAACGACTTGTTACGATATGCCTCGTAGTCCGCTAGACTGGGAAAGGTAAATAACGCTAAAGCGACGTTGTTAGCGCCTTCTGAAGGAAGAAAATATCCATTATGATGCCCGCCTAGTCTGTTGACTAGTGGAATCCACATTTTTGCATATTCTTCAAATTCGGATAGCTTGAAAGGGTCGATGATATATCGAACGTAACATGTAACCATTGTGTTTATTCCTTTTAATTGGTCAGAGCCCAACACCGCGCTACGGTGTCACGTCTATACTAGGTACTTAAGCCACACTGTGGCGTAACCCAACAACCTACAACGTCAAGCGTTATAAATCCATCTCGAGCTTATTGTGGGTGTTTACCCTATCGGTTTGCATGTTCCTAAAAATGTACTTTCATACGTATAAGATTTAATCACTCCTTGCTCGTCCGTAATAAAGATGTACGTACAGCTGTCGCTGAAAATTTTATATTCAGCTTCAATCACACCACCTTCTTTAGACTTCATTTCGTGAGGCTCTCCCCACTGCTCTACAAGTTCATTTATATGATGCCCAGTCCAGTTTTCACCAAAGTAGCTTTCGCTTACAAACAAAGAACATCCACTTAGAAGGAGTGCAGAAACTAAACTCAACAGACTGATTTTCATAACCACTACCTAACCATTCATACAGACATAAGGTTAACAACTATTAGATTCACAGGAAAGATGTAGCTAAACCGAACTCGACAACACCTCAAGCCAAATTAAGGCGTGGCTCACTATTAAATAGATTGTTTGCGTACGGCCTACAACGCGAGTTTAAACCCTTCATGTGTTGGTTTGAATCCAAGTTTTTCATAGAACCTGATTGCATCAGGGCGCTGTTTGTCACTAGTTAACTGAACGATTGTACAGCCTTTGCTTTTCGCCAGTTCGATAGCATGTGCGAACATATGCTCACCAAAACCTTGTCCACGATAGTCACTATGGATTCGCACACCTTCGATAAGACAACGCCAACTACCAATATGTGTCAGGTAGGGAATAAAAGTAATTTGAAGCATCCCAACTAGAGAGTTTTCTAGTTCAACGACAAGTAATTCATTGTTTGGGTCTCGTGCAATTGCTTCGAACGCTTCAATATACGCACTATTCAACGGAACAGACGCGTCTTCTCTTTTATTACCAAGTGGGTCATTTGAAAGCAAAGCAACAAGACTTTCCAGATCTTCAAAAACAGCTGAACGATACTTTAATTCCATCTTTAGGTCCCTATTACTTGTGACTACTAGCACCTTACCTAAAACATTGTGCCATAAACATTAAACTGACTTAAAGTGTGAGCGCCGAGCATTGTGTATCACTCTTAGATTGTTGTGATGTGAATTTTTACGCGCCTAAAAGAGGTAAATTTTTGCGCTGCTGATAGGTTAAAGCTAACTCTAAACAGGACTTAATGGCTCTTTCTGGTATCGGTTCCGATAAAGACAGAACTATTGCTCTATTTCCCTGAAATACAAGTTCTTCTCGATACAACTCCCGGAATGTATCGACTAGCTTGGTTTGGCAATTAAAGAAAAGATAATAATTGTTAGGAGACTTGAGTTTCCAGTCCATTCTTAGCGGACTGCCTGCTTTTACACTGTAGCTTGGTTCACCCCATTTTAAAGTTTCATCGACTTCACCAAGATCCAACTCAGATGCTATTTGAAAGACCAGATTTCGTAGCTCCGCTAACCTAACACGAACATTCTCTGGGTATTCATCGAAACGAGCTTTGACTGCCTTGTCCATTGAAATCTCCTATTCACATAGCGCCAACGCATAGCGCGAGACTTAAACTAAGTACCGCAAACGCTGAGCAAACTTTGAAGTAAATTCGCCGAGCGTTGGCAGTCCGGCTTAAGCAGATTATTAGACTTTTTATTCTAATACTTTTATACAAGAGTCAACCGCACCACTTTCACTACGCCTAGTTAAATGCTTTCTATCGATAGCTAGAATAGTTGACACTGACACTTTTGTTTCTTCAATTGCTTTCCTAAACCTTTCTTCAAATGGTACTGAAACATCATTGAACGATTTGACTGAAACACTATCTATATATTCGTGTACTTCATTGTGTTTCAGCTCCCAGGTACCGTTGATTTTTACTTCATACACAAACTCGCCCGAATCATCAGGCATCTTAATAATAAATAAAGCCTGACCATTTAGTAACCCGTTATTAGCATAAGTCTTTTAACATCGTAACTTACCTCATCATCTTTTGAGCTTTCAGGATTTGCACAACGCCATGTACCAGAAAATAGCGCTCTATCTACTTTTATCTTAGGGTGTACTTTAGTTTCTTCGGTTGCACTACAAGCTAGAAGAGCAACACTGAATGCTATTAATAGTAATCTATTCATATCCTTAATTTCTTTCCTTATAAAGCAGCCTAATACCGCATTAAGGTGTGAGCAGCGCTTGCCTATACTTTGAGCGAAGCCAAAACGGCAAGCGTAAGGAATCACTCTTTAATGCTTGTTATAAATTATTTGTAGTAGGCCTTATTTTTCACCAAGCACAGCGCAAAAACTATAGAAACCAAAGTACCCACAGGAAATATAAATAGCCCAAATACTGAACCTCCTATTGCTACTTTCCTTGCTATCTCTTTCCGCAAAAACAAACCAACACATACGGTAGTGACAACAAAAGCACTAACGATGCTACCAATTACCCAAGAGCGATCACTCCCAGACTCCATAAGGTTCAAATAAAGCGCGCCATATGCGAACTTCAATACGAAGATCATAATAAAAGCTGCGACTGAGTTGATGATAACCACCAACTCCTTCGAATAGTTCGTTTCATTACCGGACAATTTGTTCACCTTACTGTGATAATTTATAACGCCAAATTAAGTAGTGAGCAACGCTACCACCTACCTAAACCATTGTGCCGTAAACACTAAAGTTGATTCAAACTGAAAATGCCAAGCGTTGCGAATCTGCTTAAATTTACTGTTATACGAACTCGGCACATGATATACCTCCCATTACTCATTCATTTCACTAGACGCATGACAGAAAATAGATAATTTTATTGTTAGTCATTCGGTGGAATCATGACTAACACGAAAGTGCCACCACTCTATATGTTAAGCCCTTTAGGGCCCTTATCTCATGATATTATCCAAGTTCATCCCGAACATTTGAACGAAAGCGAATCACAACAATAAGACTCTAGTAGTTAATCACATTGTTACTATCAGGCGATTTTTAAAGCCACGAAAACTGAGCTGTCATAAACAACAGCATACGAGATAGGGTTTGCTTAGTTTTAAATGCGCAATGAAAAAGAAACTAACTCTGACCTTAGTAACCTTGGTTACGAGCACCTATCTGTTTTTTATAGGTTTATACGGACTACATCTTATCAAAGAAGGAGGAAGGCTTATGATTAAAAGTGACTCCAATGGTTTTCTTATTGAAGTAGAAATAAAAGGGTAAACTAATAAAAAACTCGTTATCTCGAATTCAAGCAAATAAGCAAATATTTACAAAATCACAAGCCCACTTTCTTTCAAGTGGGCTTTTTATTGCACTTGGGTTTAGATTTGTTCGTTCGTATAACGCCCAATTAAGGTGTGAGCCACGCTACCACAACACTCAACTTCGACTCCGTAAACACTAAATTTAACCCAAACCCAAAATGCCAAGCGTGGAGAGTCACTCTTAAATGTTTGTATGGATAATAAGCACTCCAATCGGGTAAGGTGAGACCCAGACTTTAGCTGCAACTAAAGTTCTTCTATCTGATAGTTCGATTAAATGATGGCTCCTCTATCGAGAGACCGATAACAAGTACGAACGTCAGATAGAACTCCAAGCACCACACTCGAATAGTCTTCTGGGTCTCGAGCCCGCATTTGCAAGCAAGAGTTAGCTTATTATGAATACAAACACACTTCAAAACATTAATGTCGGCGTTGATACTGGCAAATCACAATTAGATATTTATATCCGTCCGCTCGACATTTACTTCACCGTTCCTAACAATGACAAAGGCATTAAAGAAGCCGTCAGAACTATCGCTAAACACCAACCTCAGCGTGTCGTGATTGAAGCTACTGGACGATTAGAAATGCCCTTCATCCTTGCTTGTGACCAAGCAAAGCTACCCTATGTCATCGCGAACCCTTTGAGGATAAAAAGGTTCGCTGGTGCTATCGGACAAAGAGCTAAGAACGACCGTTTAGACGCCGCGCTCATTGCCCACTATGCTGAGAAAGTTCAGCCTGACTTAACCGAGCTAAAAGCCGAAAATATCCGATTAATGAGTGACTTAGTATCAAGGCGAAATCAGTTACTCTCCATACAGACCATGGAAAGAAACCGACTACAAATATTGCCAAAGAACATCGCCTCAACCATTACGCCCATCTTAACCGCTCTTAAAAATCAAATTGAAAAAGTAGAAGCTAAAATCACAAAGCTCATCGATATCTCACCTGAATATCAGACTAAGAATGAGATACTTCAAAGCATGCCTGGAGTCGGTAAGATACTGGCCGCATCCATCATCAGTAACGTCCCCGAGCTTGGTTACATCACCAATAAACAAGCCTCTAGTTTGATTGGTGTAGCACCCATCGTTAGAGAAAGTGGTCGTTACAAAGGAAAGCGCATAATACAAGGAGGTCGGACTCAAGTTAGAACCGTTATGTATATGGCGATGATGTCTGCCATCCAATGTAACCCTGTTTTTAAGACTACATATGAACGATTACTTGCGGCAGGAAAACCCAAAAAAGTCGCCATAGTTGCCTGCATGAGAAAGATGGTTGTGATCTTAAACTCGATGCTCAGAGACGGTGTAATGTGGGATAACAATAGCGCCAAAAATTAACTATTGACGCCATAGTCTCTTGTTAGGATATGGCTAACCAAGTACACCTAAACTATTCTTATGAACTATTTCCCAATCACTATTTGGAGAAAATCCAGGCATATTTCTAATCTCATTCTCTGTAAATTTGATTAACTCTTCATGAGATAAATCTAAATTTACAGCGAACTTACAGGGTTGATTCACATGCCAGGGAGTATCTGTGAAAATTTCAAGCCTATTGTTTTCAGGATCACGAAAATATATAGACCAAGTAGTGCCATGAGATACTGTTTGCAAACTTATTTCAGAAACTGACTTTAATGATGAATGGAAGGCTTTCAATTCATCAATATTTTTAACTCTAAAAGAGATATGATCAACTGGACTTTCAAGAGTCCTGTGCGATTGCACTGGACTTAAAACAATTTGATGATGCTCTTCTGGGTTCCGACTTAAAAAAACCATACCATTTTGCCCTTCACCTCTATCAGTGACAACAAAGCCTAATTTACTTTTGTAAAAGTCTTCCATCTTAGCTAGGTCTTGAACGTATAGTTCAATATGACTTAACTGAATGTTTGGAAAGATAATCTCATCCATAATTTCCATTTTCATCCTTAATATCCTAACGCCCTGTTAAGGTGTGAGCAACGCAACACCGATGCTGCCGCATACCACCTTAAACACAAAACGCGACGCATAGCAAAAATGCCACGCGTTGCGAATCACTCTTAAACAGATTGTTAGGCTTCTTAGCTTCAGAGTGATTGCCGCAATAGTTGATCCCTCACGTCATTGATAGTTTTTGAATACTCGTCAGCCTTAGCTCGCAATACTTTTACTCGTTGTTTGGATGCCTCATTTGTTAACGAGGCAGTTCTCGCTATTTCATTTACAACTTTCGAATACTCTAACAGAGGAGTCAAATGCTCTGGTTCTAGCCAGAACATGTTTTTATTTAATATATCATTAAAAGGCTTTAGGTGTTTTTGATTGAGGACTAGGATCTGTCTCTTAAAATCCCTAGCTATTGTTTTCTCTGCATTCAAAACGGTTAACTCAGCTTGCTTAGCTGGAACGCCATCTTTGATTTGCTGCTGCATTTTTATCATTTTAGACTTAATTTCTTTATCAACCGATTTGTAGTAGTCATCATATAAATGCAGAGAGGTGTTGAGTAGATAAGCCTGCTCCCAGACTTCAGCAAGCTTCATCACTTTTGTTTTGTTAAATTCGACATAAGCATTATTAATAGACTTATTTTCTTCTAACAAATGTGCTGCATAAAATGCAGCCGCGCTAACTATCGCTCCAATGAAGAGCTTATCTATCAAACTCTTAACTATGTCATACTTAATAGCTTTCCATAATTCTGACATTTATCCTCCTGAAGCCTAACGCCCTGTTAAGGTGTGAGCAACGCAATACCGAAGCTCCCGCATACCACCTTAAACACTAAACGCAACGCATAGTAAAAATGCCAAGCGTTGCGAATCACTCTTAAACAGATTGTTATGTTTTTGACCGGATAAGACCACTATACCATTTAGGATTTAAGATACGATCACACTCTACTATGACTAGTTCATATTGCTTTTGGACGTCCTCTTTGTAAGGACGCTCATCCCGATGTTCCATTTGGCTGTGAACCGTAAGATTACAAGCGTGGACAAAACCACGAATAGCTTTAGCCAAAGCTGGGTAACGTGAAAATTTACCTGCTATATACTTTAGTTCGTCATGAAGGGGGATATAGTCATTCTTTTTTTCATCGATGCCTGTATAAACGGACACGATCTCCATCGCGAGACCAATTTTCTCTTCAAGTTGATGCAACCTTTCAACTTCTTTATTCCAACTTGCAATCCGCTTATCGCGGTTTAACGTTAATCTTGAACTCAGGACTAACGATACAATAGAGGTTGTTGCAGCCAGAATAGCAGCAACTAAGGTAATTTCTTCTTTACTCATCATATCCTCTGAAACATAACGCCCAATTAAGGGGTGAACAACGCCACCACCCACACCTAAAGCATTGTGCCATAAACACTAAATTTGAAGTAGAAGCAAAAGTGCCAAGCGTTGTGAATCCCTCTTAAATTGCTTGTATGGATAATAAGCACTCCAATCGGGTAAGGTGAGACCCAGACTTTAGCTGCAACTAAAGTTCTTCTATCTGATAGTTCGATTAAATGATGGCTCCTCTATCGAGAGACCGATAACAAGTACGAACGTCAGATAGAACTCCAAGCACCACACTCGAATAGTCTTCTGGGTCTCGAGCCCGCATTTGCAAGCAAGAGTTAGCTTATTATGAATACAAACACACTTCAAAACATTAATGTCGGCGTTGATACTGGCAAATCACAATTAGATATTTATATCCGTCCGCTCGACATTTACTTCACCGTTCCTAACAATGACAAAGGCATTAAAGAAGCCGTCAGAACTATCGCTAAACACCAACCTCAGCGTGTCGTGATTGAAGCTACTGGACGATTAGAAATGCCCTTCATCCTTGCTTGTGACCAAGCAAAGCTACCCTATGTCATCGCGAACCCTTTGAGGATAAAAAGGTTCGCTGGTGCTATCGGACAAAGAGCTAAGAACGACCGTTTAGACGCCGCGCTCATTGCCCACTATGCTGAGAAAGTTCAGCCTGACTTAACCGAGCTAAAAGCCGAAAATATCCGATTAATGAGTGACTTAGTATCAAGGCGAAATCAGTTACTCTCCATACAGACCATGGAAAGAAACCGACTACAAATATTGCCAAAGAACATCGCCTCAACCATTACGCCCATCTTAACCGCTCTTAAAAATCAAATTGAAAAAGTAGAAGCTAAAATCACAAAGCTCATCGATATCTCACCTGAATATCAGACTAAGAATGAGATACTTCAAAGCATGCCTGGAGTCGGTAAGATACTGGCCGCATCCATCATCAGTAACGTCCCCGAGCTTGGTTACATCACCAATAAACAAGCCTCTAGTTTGATTGGTGTAGCACCCATCGTTAGAGAAAGTGGTCGTTACAAAGGAAAGCGCATAATACAAGGAGGTCGGACTCAAGTTAGAACCGTTATGTATATGGCGATGATGTCTGCCATCCAATGTAACCCTGTTTTTAAGACTACATATGAACGATTACTTGCGGCAGGAAAACCCAAAAAAGTCGCCATAGTTGCCTGCATGAGAAAGATGGTTGTGATCTTAAACTCGATGCTCAGAGACGGTGTAATGTGGGATAACAATAGCGCCAAAAATTAACTATTGACGCCATAGTCTCTTGTTATGCATTTCGTGCCACATCAGAGGAATGTACAATTAAACTGTTGACCCGTCTATAAGGCTAGGGTTCAAGATGCACATTCGGTCAAACAATGGAGCAAATATGCTAACTGTCACCCAAATCGCAAAACAGTTCGGAATCTCTCGCACCACTATTTTGTACTACGAGAAGGAAGAACTACTGTTACCTGCTTGCCGTTCCGAAAATGGATACCGCTGGTATGGTGAGAAAGAGGTTGAACGATTAGAAACGATTACCTCTTATCGCTCATACGGGTTGTCAGTTTCCAGTATTCGCACATTACTAGACCGAAACGGAGAGTCTCAAACCAAGATATTGAAAGACCATTTCAATGAACTGGAAAGAGAAATCCAAAACCTACGAGCACAGCAGAAAGCTGTGGTCGTATTGCTTCAAGAACCAAGTCTATTAGAGGAAAACATTGTGAATAAAGAACGCTGGGTAGAAATCATGGTTGCCGCTGGGTTCACTGAAACCGATATGGTCAAATGGCATCAGAAATTTGAAGAACTAGAGCCGAATGAACACCAGAAGTTCCTTGAATCTCTAGGTATTTCTGGTGACGAAATTACTAAGATTCGAGCGCTATAGAGTGAAAATAGCCTCAAGGAAGAGACTATTATGCATAACGCCCAATTAACGTGTGAGCAGCGCAAGCACTGAACCCAAACACTGCGCCGTAAACACTAAACTCAACCCGAAGTGAGAGCGCCAAGCGTTGCGAATCACTGTTGAATTGTTTGTTATGTTTTACCACAAACATATGATTTAATTGAGAAAGAACTGCCATTTCTGACTAGTTTTCTGAACTAAACCACAAGGCTAGAACCGACTTGACCGCCAAAGGCGACTAACCCAAAGCCAGTAATTCCACTTCCCTGCCCAATGAGGCAACCCGACTAAGAACTAACGAGCACCCTTTCTTTCCAGCCAAAGCGCAAAACAATGGCAAATTGCCGAGGCAACTGCCAAGCTGAAATGCTAATTGGCAAAGAACCTAGAAGCGACTTAAAGCCACCTAGACAAGAAGCCGACCGCCACGACCTGACAATGAAGCAACCCACGAATATTGGCATGTTTTACGGGCTGAGAGATTCAAGAACTTAGGCCGACAATGCGGATTTGCTGAGTCTACTAGGGACGAATTGCCAAAGGGACAAAGAACAAGAGCCTAAGACCTTTAAGCCTTTGAAATACAAGTAAACATAACGCCCTGCTAAGTGGCTAGCAACTCTTACCACCACACTTAAACTAACCACCGCAAACACTGCACCAAACGAGAACTAAAATTGCCGAGCGTTGATAGTCCGTCTTAAGCAGTTTGTTAGCTACGTACACTAGACTGCTGGCTCAATAGATAAAAGCAAAATCTCTCCATCTACAAAACCAACATTTACTTCAACCCCATCTAAACTGAAGTTGTAAGGTTTCTTCGCCTTGAGGCTTTCATAGATACTATGTAACAATTGCTTTGCGTTGGTCCCTTCCGTTAACTGAAATATTGAACCAAGATACATATATTGAGTGAGTGCCACATCTTTAGCACAGTCTTCTATCCTATCGTAAGGAGATTTCAATTTAAGCTCAGCTACCATTTCACGCTTATTTTTCATAACCGTTAAAATATCTACTTTGGCACAAGCATTGGGGTAAATATATTCATATACCTTAAACTGCCCCTCCGTCGTGCCAATATAACTATTCAATTGAGACACCGTATCAATTCTAAGTTCATGCCCAATAGTGCCTTCAATATCTTTTATTTTGTTCAGTTCTTTTTCAAGGCTTAGTCGATCACTTTCACTAAGAGATGCTAAGTATTCTGAAGCCAAAGACACCTTAACGTCTGATTTAGCTACCTGTAACTCAGGCTTAGCGGCGAATGCCAATTCATTATAATAGTTAAATAGATTTATGATGCTTACTTTTGTCGTTCTCACATCCGAGCGATTTTCATTTTCTGCTTGTGCATCAAAAGTCAACATTAGCAACGCTAAAAGCATAGTTTTCAGTCCATTAGACATTTTTTTATTATCCTTAACCTAATTTAATTTTCGGTGCATAAATGTAGCTAACGCCCTGCTAAGTGGCTAGCAACGCATAGCACGATACTTAAACTAGCCGCCGTAAACACCATACCTAACTAGAACTAAAGTTGCCGAGCGTTGATAGTCCGTCTTGAGCAGTTTGTTATGTGTTAAATTTTAAACTCTAGCTTCTGTTTCTGAGGAACAGATTCAGCATGATTTAAAGGTCCATACTTCCATTTTGATAACGCTTGTACAGCAGCCTCATCAAAAACGCCTTCTGGATTTGATTCTACCACTGTAATATCAGTTACATGCCCTTGCTGATTGACGTTAAAAGTCATAACTACAAAACCTGATAATTGACTTTCAACTGCTAATTTAGGGTACTTGGGAAATACACGCTCTATAGGTGTGAGTTCTTGATATGTGAGAGGGTCAGTATTTTCCTCAGGGCTAGCGCACCCGACCAGTAATAACACTAAGAAAATTTCTATAAATCTCATATTTACCCTTTTTCACATAACGCGTTGTTAAGGTGTGAGTAACGCAATATCGAAGCTACCGCATACCACCTTAAACACTAAACGCAACGCATAGTGAAAACGCCACGCGTTGCGAATCACTCTTAAACAGATTGTTATGTGTTTATTCTTGTCCGTGCTTTATTTCAGTTGCAAGTTCCCATGCGCGTGTCCGTAGCGCACTAAAACAATCGTTTTTTCGAGTTAACTTGCTTATATAAATATCATTAAATGAGCCCATGCCACCGTATGCTAATAGTACTTTTTCTATTCCGTTAAAGTCAGATTCTAATAGCCATGTTCGAGCTTGTGACATCCAATCACGCCAGTGCTCTTGCCCGTCTTCATCCAACATCTGAACAAGCCTGTCTAGAACTTCTATTAACTCTTTTGTTTTCGGTCCCATATACACCTACACATAACGCCGCGTTAAGTGGTGAGCAACGCTGCCGCCCCACCTAAACCATTGTGCCGTAAACACTAAAGCTGAATCAAACCGAAAATGCCAAGCGTTGCAAATCACTCTTAAACAGATTGTTATGTGGTGAAGCCATCGATACAAACCTTTTCAGTCAACGCAGCTATTTGAGCCAACTGACCACCGCTTCCATGATAAGTTTCCGCTCTCAAATGGATTAGTTGACCACACGATTTACAAGCAAAATAATTATTTACGATGTCCCCCCAACACTTACCATTGGAAAATCTTGAAAAGGGCTCACCAAAAGCACCATACCCTAAGTATTTAAGACTTTTAGCTTCAACGCTTCTTCTGACAAGAAGTATTGCTGTAACCAAATCATCTGGGCTGCCAATTTTTAACTTAATTTGTTTGCAACTATCACAACTCATAATTCATCCCGTTCAGCCACATAACGCCGCGTTAAGTAGTGAGCAACGCCACCACAAAACCTAAACATCATGCCGTAGACACTACAGCTGAATCAAATCGAAAATGCCGCGCGTTGCGAATCTGCCTTAAACGCTTTGTTATGTATATGATTCAACAAGCTCACCTGAACTTATTGAAGCATACTTTTCGATGAACTCGATTGCTCTGCTAAGAGTCACGAACTCGTTTTTAAAACTCTCTGTTTCCTCAGAAATACGCTTTATATGAACTACATAACCATCTTCTGCTTTACTCATAATTACAGTGGTTGTTTTCGCCCCAACAGTCTTGGATGCAGAGATTTCTTCAACGTTTGATAACAGTCGTTCGATTTGCCATGTTTTGTCTCTGTCCGAGTCAGAGACCCAAATATCGCTATCTGGCAAACTGTAACGATACAGGCAAACAAGCATTGGGATAGTGATAAGAACTGCGATACCCACCCCAATAAGGAGCTCGATATTAAAGCCGTTAAGCAAAGGAAGAAGCTGTAGAACCAACGCTATACATTGTAGATAAAAGAGATTTCTCCAAACTTTTGGAGTAAAAAACCGTTTTTTGAAGATATATCCGTAAAAGCCAAACAAATACAATGTAGTGAACACTGTACTAACCAATACGCCCACAGAAAAAGAAGAGGTTAATATTGAGCTAACAATATTTAAAATCTGTAGTAGCGCAAATATAGCGCCATAAATTATCAAACCGACCTTTTTCAATATAAACTCCTTATATACATAACGCCAAATTAAGTAGTGAGCAACGCTGCCACCTACCTAAAGCATTGTGCCGTAAACACTAAAGCTGATTCAAACCAAAAGTGCCAAGCGTTGCGAATCTGCTTAAATTTATTGTTATATGTTTGGTTACACCTTATCTGCAAAATAGGCCATGATTTCTTCAGTAGTCATTTCCTTAGTCTCATTGGCAAAGCAGTAGTAACTTGGGCGCATATCACTAAAATACTGCATGTCCATTTCCAACCCTTCTAAATTGGGAAACAGACCCACTGGCATATTGTATTCCCCTGTTTCTTTGAATTTATAAAACAAATGAGTTCCACACTCAGTACAGAAACCACGAGAAGCCCAAGAGGAAGACTCGTACATTTTTACGTTCTCAACACCTTCAAATGTCACTTGTGTTCCACACTTCACCGCAAAGAATGGAGCACCGCCCCAAGTACGGCACGACTGACAGTGACAAACTGTAAACTTAGGATTAACCTTTTCAGCCATAATTTTTACTGAACCACAGAGGCAACTAGCCTGAGAATAAGACATGGAATAACTCCTAAATTGATGAAAACATATAACGCCGCATTAAGGTGTGAGCGACGCTTGGCTATACTTGAGCGAAGCGAAACTGCCAAGCGTTGCGAATCACTCTTAAATGCTTTGTATGGATAATAAGCACTCCAATCGGGTAAGGTGAGACCCAGACTTTAGCTGCAACTAAAGTTCTTCTATCTGATAGTTCGATTAAATGATGGCTCCTCTATCGAGAGACCGATAACAAGTACGAACGTCAGATAGAACTCCAAGCACCACACTCGAATAGTCTTCTGGGTCTCGAGCCCGCATTTGCAAGCAAGAGTTAGCTTATTATGAATACAAACACACTTCAAAACATTAATGTCGGCGTTGATACTGGCAAATCACAATTAGATATTTATATCCGTCCGCTCGACATTTACTTCACCGTTCCTAACAATGACAAAGGCATTAAAGAAGCCGTCAGAACTATCGCTAAACACCAACCTCAGCGTGTCGTGATTGAAGCTACTGGACGATTAGAAATGCCCTTCATCCTTGCTTGTGACCAAGCAAAGCTACCCTATGTCATCGCGAACCCTTTGAGGATAAAAAGGTTCGCTGGTGCTATCGGACAAAGAGCTAAGAACGACCGTTTAGACGCCGCGCTCATTGCCCACTATGCTGAGAAAGTTCAGCCTGACTTAACCGAGCTAAAAGCCGAAAATATCCGATTAATGAGTGACTTAGTATCAAGGCGAAATCAGTTACTCTCCATACAGACCATGGAAAGAAACCGACTACAAATATTGCCAAAGAACATCGCCTCAACCATTACGCCCATCTTAACCGCTCTTAAAAATCAAATTGAAAAAGTAGAAGCTAAAATCACAAAGCTCATCGATATCTCACCTGAATATCAGACTAAGAATGAGATACTTCAAAGCATGCCTGGAGTCGGTAAGATACTGGCCGCATCCATCATCAGTAACGTCCCCGAGCTTGGTTACATCACCAATAAACAAGCCTCTAGTTTGATTGGTGTAGCACCCATCGTTAGAGAAAGTGGTCGTTACAAAGGAAAGCGCATAATACAAGGAGGTCGGACTCAAGTTAGAACCGTTATGTATATGGCGATGATGTCTGCCATCCAATGTAACCCTGTTTTTAAGACTACATATGAACGATTACTTGCGGCAGGAAAACCCAAAAAAGTCGCCATAGTTGCCTGCATGAGAAAGATGGTTGTGATCTTAAACTCGATGCTCAGAGACGGTGTAATGTGGGATAACAATAGCGCCAAAAATTAACTATTGACGCCATAGTCTCTTGTTAGGTGATAATTTCAGACAACAGTTTTTCAGCAGTGTGAAAGTCTGTTTCAACATCCGTCCAAAAGTTTTCGCTGAGTTTAAACTGCTTGTGCTCACCGGAATAGAAGTTCAAAACCACGCCATCTTTAGCATCTAGCACCATTTCACCATGTGCAAATGCATTTCGGACTTCCATTATTCTTTTTAAGGCACCTTGCAACTTGCTAGATTTTTTACCCGATACACACTTTTGCTCTTCGCAAACTTTTTGGATTAGCTTTTTCTTAAAGCTAAACTGCATTGCAGAAGATTCAAGCAACTCTTTTTCAAACAGGTGTCGTTTAGGATCAAACCCATTAAACTTCCCGAAAAAGAAGTCTGTCAGCACTCGCTCCATTTTTCGCTCTAGGCAAAGTGTTGCCCAAACAATTGTCGAGACATTTGACTTTGAAACTTCCAAGGCTTTCATATCTTCACTATCGATACCTTTAAATTCAACAAATCCATGCGCATTTGGACTAGTATCGAAGTTCAACGGAATAGATACTGTATTTGTCCCGGGTAATTCAATTTTTCTCATATTTTCACCTAACGCCCTGCTAAGGGGTGAGCAACGCAATACCGAAGCCGCCGAAAACCACCTTAATCACTAAAATCAACACATAGTAAAAATGCCACGCGTTGCGAATCCCTCTTGAGCAGTTTGTTAGTTTGCAAACCCAAAGCGTTGATTTTACGTAATTTTAAACTTTGCAAACAATAAAATTTATGTGTTTTGATGCACTTAAGTCAGGCGTAGTCTCAAAGCGGCTACTCAATGAAACCACGTGGAACAAACAACGCCGCAGAAAACGAACTAACAACACCAAAAAGCGCTTTTGGAAAACAAATCTCACAATGCGGACTTTCAACAAAGCCACTGAAACCACATGAACTTACCACACCAGAGAAAACGCTATTTCAGCGAGTAGATGGGCTTTTGTACCAACAAACTCAACGAGCAGAGTTTCAGCAAAAAAGTTCGACTCAGATAACCCAAAAGTCGCCGCACCAAAGAACAAATCAACCGTTGAAACGATGCCAATTTTGAATTTTCACCACGCTAGTTAACACTGAAATTGAACGCCGATACGACAATTTCAACTTTGAGCTTTTACCACTAGATCTTGCGATATAGCTGCGTTTTTCCTCTTGCAAACTAACGCCGCGTTAAGTAGTGAGCAACGCTACCACTGAACCTAAACCATTGTGCCATAAACACTTAAGCGAAACTTTGAACTGAAGCCGCCAAGCGTTGGGAATCTGTCTTAAACGCTTTGTTAGGTGCGTAGCTTATTCTTGTACGACCGTTACCCATTTTGACCGCCATTCTTGCGCTTCCATTGGATCAGGCCAAAACTCTTTTTGCTTGATGATTAAACCATTTTCAACGGTATGAAAAGTAATAGCACGAGCTTTTTGAACACTATCAGTAATCGAGACATCAGTTACAACCGTTGCACCGTCACAGACTACCGAATGGATTTCAAATTCCCACACGCCGTTTGCGGGATAATAGGAATTAATGGCTGTGAAGTTTTCTCTGCCAACAGTAAGTTCACCTGATTGAGGCCAGAAACCCTCGAAATCAGGACTCAGCCATTCGCTAGCTTTGGCAAAGTCATTAGTTTTCATCGCATCCCAAAAAGCTAGGACAACTTCCTTTGAATTCATTATTTCCTCCAAGCACCTAACGCCCAATTAAGTTGTGAGCAACGCTACCACTAAACTCAAACAATGCACCGTAATCACTAAACTAATTGAAACCGAAAGCGCCGAGCGTTGCGAATCAGCTTAAATTGTTTGTTATGTTTTACCACAAGTCACTGACTTACTTGAGAAAGAACTACTAATTTTGACTAAAAGCCTGAACCAAACCACAAGCTAGAAACAAGCTTGGCCACCAAAAGCGACCAACCAACAACAAGTATGAACACTTCCCTGCCCAATGAGGCAACCTGACTTACATTCAACAAGTGCCCTCGTCTCTTCTCACAACAGCGCCAGACAATGGCAAATTGCCGAGGCAACTGCCAAGGTAGGATGCTAATTGGTAAAGAACTTAGAAGCAACTTAAAGCCAGATAAACTTGAATCTAGCCAGCTCGACCTGACAATGAAGCAACCCACGAATATTGGCATGTTTTACGGGCTGAGTGATTCAAGAACTTAGACCGACAATGCGGATTTGCTGAGTCTACTAGGGACGAACTGCCAAATGGACAAAGAACTTGAGCCTAAGATATTTAAGCCATTGAAATACAAGTAAACATAACGCCCAATTAAGTAGTGAGCAACGCGACCACTTGACCTGAACATTGTGCCGTAATCACTAAAGCTGATTCAACCCTAAAATGCCGAGCGTTGCGAATCTGCTTAAATTGTTTGTTATGTTTTACCACAAGTTACTGACTTACTTGAGAAAGAACTGCTGTTTTAGACTGGTTTTCTGAACCAAACCACAAGGTAAAAAGCAACTTGACCACCAAATACGACCAACCTAAAACAAGTATGAACACTTCCCTGCCCAATGAGGCAACCTGGCTTACATTCAACAAGCGCCCTCGTCTCTTCTCACAACAGCGCCAAACAAAAGTCAGTTGCCGAGACTACTGCCAAGGTAGGATGCTAATTGGCAAAGAACCTCAAAGCGACTTAAAGCCAGTTACACAAACAGCCGACCGCCACGACCTGACAATGAAGCAACCCACGAATTTTGGAATGTTTTACGGCCTGAGAGATTCAAGAACTTAGACCGAAAATGCGGATTTGCTGAGTCTACTCAGAACGAACTGGCAGAGGGACAAAGAACTAGAGCCTAAGATATTTAAGCCCTTGAAATACAAGTAGACATAACGCCGCGTTAAGTAGTGAGCAACGCAACCACCCAACCTTAACCATTGCGCCTTAATCACTAAAGCCGATTCAAACCCAAAATGCCGAGCGTTGCGAATCTGCCTTAAACGCTTTGTATGGATAATAAGCACTCCAATCGGGTAAGGTGAGACCCAGACTTTAGCTGCAACTAAAGTTCTTCTATCTGATAGTTCGATTAAATGATGGCTCCTCTATCGAGAGACCGATAACAAGTACGAACGTCAGATAGAACTCCAAGCACCACACTCGAATAGTCTTCTGGGTCTCGAGCCCGCATTTGCAAGCAAGAGTTAGCTTATTATGAATACAAACACACTTCAAAACATTAATGTCGGCGTTGATACTGGCAAATCACAATTAGATATTTATATCCGTCCGCTCGACATTTACTTCACCGTTCCTAACAATGACAAAGGCATTAAAGAAGCCGTCAGAACTATCGCTAAACACCAACCTCAGCGTGTCGTGATTGAAGCTACTGGACGATTAGAAATGCCCTTCATCCTTGCTTGTGACCAAGCAAAGCTACCCTATGTCATCGCGAACCCTTTGAGGATAAAAAGGTTCGCTGGTGCTATCGGACAAAGAGCTAAGAACGACCGTTTAGACGCCGCGCTCATTGCCCACTATGCTGAGAAAGTTCAGCCTGACTTAACCGAGCTAAAAGCCGAAAATATCCGATTAATGAGTGACTTAGTATCAAGGCGAAATCAGTTACTCTCCATACAGACCATGGAAAGAAACCGACTACAAATATTGCCAAAGAACATCGCCTCAACCATTACGCCCATCTTAACCGCTCTTAAAAATCAAATTGAAAAAGTAGAAGCTAAAATCACAAAGCTCATCGATATCTCACCTGAATATCAGACTAAGAATGAGATACTTCAAAGCATGCCTGGAGTCGGTAAGATACTGGCCGCATCCATCATCAGTAACGTCCCCGAGCTTGGTTACATCACCAATAAACAAGCCTCTAGTTTGATTGGTGTAGCACCCATCGTTAGAGAAAGTGGTCGTTACAAAGGAAAGCGCATAATACAAGGAGGTCGGACTCAAGTTAGAACCGTTATGTATATGGCGATGATGTCTGCCATCCAATGTAACCCTGTTTTTAAGACTACATATGAACGATTACTTGCGGCAGGAAAACCCAAAAAAGTCGCCATAGTTGCCTGCATGAGAAAGATGGTTGTGATCTTAAACTCGATGCTCAGAGACGGTGTAATGTGGGATAACAATAGCGCCAAAAATTAACTATTGACGCCATAGTCTCTTGTT
>NZ_JCBDHG010000001.1:0-133307 GCF_059834185.1 Vibrio sp. R10-SG3-ISO10 | reverse complement strand
TTGCTCTCACCTTACCAATTTAAATTACACAGAAACAGTCGGTTACGTTAAACAGAAAAACGGACAAGTCACAAAATGCAGAATTGTTCTCTATAACATGATCTCAGTATCCAAAAATTAAGTCATGTGTGTTTATACAGTGCCATTTTGAGGTTTACAAAAAAGCCCCGCAGCAGGTAGTGCGAGGCTTTCACTATTCAGATTAGAAGCTAACTCTTAGCCTTCAATTCCACGTGCTTTTAGGAACTCAGCGTAAGTGCCCTTAAAGTCGGTAATCTTGTTGTCTTTAATTTCGATGATACGAGTGGCCAACGAGTCTACGAATACACGGTCGTGAGATACGAAGAATAATGTACCTTTGTATTGTTCTAGTGCCGTGTTTAGAGATTCGATAGATTCCATATCCATGTGGTTGGTTGGCTCATCCATCAGCAGCATGTTTGGTTTATGCATCATAAGCTTACCCAGAAGCATGCGGCCTTGCTCACCACCAGAAAGTACTTTTACTGACTTTTTGATATCATCTTGAGAAAACAGCATACGACCTAAGAAGCTACGAATAACTTGCTCGTCATCGCCTTCTTGACGCCACTGCCCCATCCAATCCATAAGGTTTAGATCTTCTTCAAAATCATCAGCATGGTCTTGGGCATAGTAACCAATATTAGAGTTTTCTGACCACTTAAATTCACCAGTGCGAGGCTCTAGCACACCAGCAAGAGTGTTGAGTAGCGTTGTTTTACCTACACCGTTCTCACCAATGATGGCAACACGCTCACCCACTTCAAAGATCGCATTGAAATCACTAAACAAATCGTCTTCGAAACCTTGGCTTAGGTTTTCTACGATAAGTGCGTTACGGAATAACTCTTTCGATTGCTCAAAGCGGATAAACGGGTTTTGGCGGCTTGATGCTTTCACTTCTTCAAGTTGGATCTTATCGATCTGCTTAGCTCGCGAGGTAGCCTGTTTTGCCTTAGATGCGTTAGCAGAGAAACGAGCAACGAACGTTTGCAGTTCTGCGATTTGCGCTTTCTTCTTCGCATTGTCTGATAACAAGCGGTCACGAGCTTGCGATGCCGCTGTCATGTACTCATCATAGTTACCAGGATAAACACGCAGTTCACCGTAGTCTAAGTCTGCCATGTGTGTACAAACTGAGTTCAAGAAGTGACGGTCGTGCGAGATAATAATCATCGTGCAATTACGTTGGTTTAAAGTCTCTTCCAACCAGCGGATAGTATCCATGTCCAAGTTGTTGGTTGGTTCGTCTAATAGCATGATGTGCGGGTCAGCAAATAGAACTTGTGCAAGAAGAACACGAAGTTTCCAACCAGGTGCGACTTCACTCATCAGACCGTAGTGTTGTTCTTCAGGAATACCAACAGCAAGGAGTAATTCACCTGCTTTTGCGTCGGCCATGTAACCGTCCATTTCTGCAAACTGAACTTCTAGGTCAGCAACTAACATGCCTTCTTCTTCACTCATTTCTGGCAAAGAATAAATGCGGTCACGCTCTTTTTTTACTTCCCACAGTTCTTTGTAACCCATGATAACAGTATCAATCACGGTGAACTCTTCGTAAGCAAACTGATCCTGGTTTAGCTTGGCTACGCGCTCATTAGGGTCGTAACTTACGTTACCACCTGTCGGGTCAAGCTCTCCGCTTAGGATTTTCATGAACGTTGATTTACCACAGCCGTTCGCACCGATCAGGCCGTAACGGTTACCTTCACCAAACTTAACAGAGATGTTTTCAAAAAGTGGCTTAGCGCCAAATTGCTGTGTGATGTTGTTAGTGGAAATCAATGTCGTTACCTATAAAATATGAAAAACCGCGCCACACTACTGTTTACTGAGTCGAACTTCAAGTTTTGTTTTGCCAAGGCATGCAAACCATCAGCTATGTATTAGCAATCTAAATTTTATGAGTTGGTTTTAGGCTGGGGTTCTATATAATCGCCGCCAGTTCCATCAGTAGGTCCCAATAATGAAGAAGATCCCCCCTCTAATCATTACATCTTTGTCTTTAGCTTGTTCTGTCGCGGTTGCGAAGAACACTTTTAACGCTAACCCGGTTTGGGGAAACGAAACATATGGTCATTTGCAAACAGGTGATATCGTTTATCAGGATGATGAAATCATCTGTTTACATGGCAAGGCCAATAAATGCTATGACAAGGAAGTAGTGATGAAGTGTGGTTTGCCACCAGAGTCGTTAGCAGACAAGCTCAAATATCAGGAATGCAAAGATGCTCTAGCGGAAGAATCAAAATAGTTAGAAAAACGGTCAGCACTCTTGCTGACCGTTTTGTTAAAGGTTCATGACTTTGAGTTGAGGTTCTGCTCGTTCCGGAAGATAAATGCTAAACTGGCTCCCTTTCCCCCATTCAGAATTAACTTTGAGCTCACCGCCCGATTGGCTGAGAATACTTTGCGAAACCGAAAGACCTAACCCCGTTCCATCGCGTTTAGTTGTGTAAAATGGTGAGAAGATTCGTTTTAAGTTTTCAGGTTTAATACCGCAACCTTCATCTTTTACATGAATGACCGCCCCGCGAGTTTGCCCCTCTTCTATCCAGTCTTCACTCGATACAATTAATCGGCCATTTCCCTGCATCGCATGAATACCGTTCATTTGGAGATTGACCAGAATTTGCAGTAACTGATGGCGATTCACTTCAACGGACGCCTGAGCATTTAATTCTGTTTCGAAAGTAACTTCGCGTTTTTTTGCGCCTGTTTTAACCAATGTAATGCTTTCTTCAATGATTGGATTCACACGCTGCCAAGTGATCTCATCTTGAACACCACCTTGCCGACTGTATTGAAGCAGACTACGTGTAATATTGCGGATGCGATCGATCTGCGCGTGAATTGCCTCTATCTCTTCTTTTACGCGAGATGACTCATCGCCCAACTCAAACTGCATCAGCTCAACATTGCCTAAGATCACCGCCGTTGGGTTATTGATCTCGTGTGCAATCCCTGCGGTGAGCTCACCTAGCGCTGCCAGCTTTTCATTCACGACTAACTTGTCACGTGTCTGATTAAGCAGTTGGATATGCAGTTCAAGCTCTTGTGTTTTCTCTTTGAGGCTCGCTGTACGATCTTGGACTTTACATTCCAGCTCATTCGCTGCGCGTTGAATTTGATTCTTCCTCTGCTTGAGGAGATCGAGCATATTATCGAATTGTTTGGCAAGCTGAGCTAGTTCATGCCCTTCGTCTAAGCCAAGTGGGCCAATTCGAGTCTCTTTGCCCAGTTGAATCATTTTTACAACACGGTGAATATGTTCTATCGGTACAAAAAGATCTCGAGAGCCTCGATAAACGAGCAAACTAGAGATAAACAGTAAGAAGAGTGTTGTTATCGATATCTCGGCGATATTGGTCATGTAAGTGGCCACAAATGGCCATAGCAAATACCCTGTGTAGAGCATGCCAATCACATTGTTGTACTGATCGTACAGCGGCTGATAGGCGGTGATGTACCAAGCATCGTATACAAATGCTAAGTTTGTCCACTCATGCCCTTCAATCAAGACCGCTTGTTTCACTTCATCTGAAACGCGAGTACCGATGGCCCTACCCAGTCTGTCATTACTGTCTAATGGGACATTGGTGCTAACGCGCAAGTCATCTAAAAATACAGTCAGGGTGCCTACCGGTCGCAAACTGTCTTGCTTAGAAGGGTAAATAAGGTCGCGAATGGTATCAACCAAGACCGTACTGTTGTTAAGCAGTAAACCACCATCTAAAAAACCTATAATATCGTTGGTCGGGTTGCGGATTGGGATCACTGTCCGGCTCACGAGCCCCCTACTTTCAACGGAATTGTTCTCAAGAATCGGTGTCTGAGCTCGCTTTACCAAGTCATTACCCAGTTCAGCTAATTCTTGCTGAGTCAAAACATCAAAAAAGGATTCTCGATGAGTCAGATCCATAAATCTAAACTTGCTTTCTATACTGTCAACGCGATGAAAACGTAGAAAGTCGAGCTTGTACTTTTCTCGCTGTCTAGATACCCAACTTGAAAGATCCGATTCACTGACTTGTTCACTGCGGGCTCGAGAGACAAATTCAAAAGAACTCGCAAACGACTTAACATGATTGGCCTGTTTTTCCTGAATCAACTCAATGCTGTTTTCTGCCACCCCAAGTCTTTCAGATACATCAACTAGAGCACTTTGCCATGTGTAGTGAATTGACCAATAGATGGTGATTCCAATAAGTGCGAGCAAAGTGAGGACGATCGGCGCAGAAGTTAAGATCATCAAACGATAGCGAACCATGGTTTTGAATCGATAACGCCATTTTGACCAGAATGAGAGGCTATTCGGCATAGCTCGATTCCTCGCTGTCCCACTCTTTAAATTTGCGCTCTAAAGTCTTACGCGCGACGCCTAGATCTCGCGCGGCTGCCGATTTATTGCCATCGTGAAAATCAACCAACTGCTGGATATGGGCTTTTTCGACTTGCTTTAGTGGCCAACTGTTTGGATATCCTTCACCGCGATTTGCAGGCGTCGTCAGTTCAATCACCTCCGCACCACTTGATACGGTCATGGTAACAGAAGGCTTTAATGTATCACCATGGATCTCTCGCCAGTAGTGTGCAGGAGGCTTGCCAAGCAAGATGCAACGTTCGATAAGGTTTTTGAGTTCGCGGATGTTGCCTGGCCAGTCGTATTCGTTCATTGCCAGTATATCTTCATGTGCCCAGTTGGGGTTTGGCATACCAAGCTCTAAAGCTAGCATTTTGGTGAAAAACGGCACCAGCTCAATCAGATCGGCTTTACGTTCTCTTAATGGCATAACATCAATTTTAAGAACATTGAGTCGATAGAATAAGTCTGCGCGGAAATGCCCCTTGTTAACCTCTTCTTGTAAGTTACGGTTGGTTGCTGCCACAACTCTAACGTCAACGGAGATCTCTTTTTCACCACCAACTGGGCGGATTGTTCGTTGCTCCAAGACACGCAATAAAGCTGATTGCATTGCGAGCGGCATTTCACCAATTTCGTCCAAGAATAACGTGCCACCATTTGCAACGCGGAACAAACCTTCACGACTTTTCTTAGCCCCAGTAAATGCCCCCGCATTGTGACCAAACAACTCACTTTCAAGCAGTTCAGGCGCAATAGCGCCACAGTTGATGGGTACAAATGGCCCACTGCGTTGACTCGCTTCATGAATACCACGAGCAACCAACTCTTTACCTGTTCCTGATTCACCCTCTACAAGTACAGAAGCACGCGACGGTGCAAACTGTGTGATGAGCTGCTTTAACTGAGCGGTCTTTTCTGAGCCCCCGACAATGTCCGTCACAACATGGCGTTTGAACTCATGACGCAACGCAAACTGATGTCGTTCTTCCAAACGCTTATCAATGCAGCGTTGTACTGCCTGCAACATTTGTTCGAGGTTGAACGGCTTAAGAATAAAATCAGACGCCCCTAGCTTGAGTGCGGAAATTGCGGTTTCTAAGTCTGCGTAGCCAGTCATAAAGATAATGTCGGCTTTCTTATCCGGGTCATTAAACGCTTCTTCCCACTCAATTCCTGAGCGCCCTGGCAAGTTGATGTCCAGAACAATCAAATCGTAATGGTTAGCACTACGTAACTGTTCAGCATCTTCTATACTCCCGACACAATCTACTTTGGAAAACCATTTACTCAACGCTTTGTTCAGTATGGTTTGCATTCCAATCTCATCATCAACGACGAGAACTGAAAATGCTTGATATTGTGAGGCTTTATTAGGATCGAATGATGGAGGCATAATGACCACTTTCCATATAAGGTAATTGGGACAGAGTGTACCAAGTTTATCGGTGAACGCCTCAATAAATGTGAGACATTTTGTCCCCCATCAAATTCTGGTTAGGTAAGTTATTGATATTTCGTTTGAAAACTATCACATATTTTTGGCATCAAGATTGCTATCTATGCATGCCGACTTATAACACGAATCTTATGGCATAGATTCAATACTCTTAATTTGAATAGCCCAAATTATAGAAAACGGATTTATAACAATATGAAAAAAATCACTTTTACATTGGCCGCTGCGTCACTGGCTTTAGTTAGCTACTCGGCATCTTCAGCTGATAACTCTCACGTACGTTTAGCGACCACAACAAGTACCTACCACTCTGGTCTACTTGATTACCTACTTCCTGAATTTGAAAAAGACACAGGCTACAAGGTCGATGTGATCGCAGCCGGCACGGGTAAGTCGCTTAAAATGGGTGAAAACGGCGATGTCGATTTGGTAATGACTCACGCACCAAAAGCCGAAGCAAACTTTGTTGAAAAGGGTTATGGCGTTCTACCTCGTAAATTGATGTACAACGATTTTGTTATTGTGGGCCCTCACGCCGATCCAGCTAAAGTGGCAAAGCAGAAAGATGTCGCTGAAGTGTTTAAAAACATCGCCAATATGAATGCGACGTTTGTCTCTCGCGGTGATGATTCAGGTACTCATAAAAAAGAGAAAGGTATCTGGGAACAAACCAAAATGGAACCAAACTTCGGTGGCTACCGTAGTGTCGGTCAAGGAATGGGGCCAACGCTCAACATGGCAAACGAAATGCAAGGTTACACCATGACTGATCGTGGCACTTGGCTAGCCTACAATAACAAGCTTGATCTCGAGATTTTGTTCCAAGGTGACAAGAAGCTGTTTAACCCATATCAGGTGATATTGGTTAACCCAGAACGCTACCCAAGCATTAATTACCAAGGTGCAAAAGAGTTTAGTGACTGGTTAGTGAACCCACGAGGACAAAAACTGATCAACGACTTTACACTCAATGGCAAACAACTGTTTGTTGCTAACGCGAACGAGAAATAGAACTCGATGAGCCTTTGGCAAACGACCCTAGATGCGCTCACCTTGTTGGTGAGCTTTGATAAAGAGCTGTGGGAGATCGTCGCGGTCTCCTTCAGCGTCTCTTTGTCTGCGATTTCAATAGTTCTTTTCCCGGCGATCATTTTCTCTTTTGTATTGGCTTATACAGATTTTAAAGGCAAATGGTTGTTTCTATCACTGATAAACACACTGCAAGCCATTCCGACAGTAGTGATTGGTCTATTGCTATATATGCTATTGTCACGTGCTGGCCCTCTAGGGGATTGGCAGATGCTGTTTACTCAAAAAGCGATGATTGTCGGTCAAATGCTGATTGGTTTTCCGGTGTTAGTGTCAATGATGCACGGCGCATTGCAGTCTAGCGATCGAAGAGCAGTTGAAACCTCAATTACATTGGGCGCTTCTATACCGCGAATTATTGCCACTATGGTATGGGAAACACGTTTTCCACTCTTAGCAGCAGCGATAGCGGCGTTTTCTCGCATTGTAACTGAAGTGGGCTGTTCAACCATGGTGGGTGGCAACATTATGGGGATCACGCGAAACATCCCTACAGCAATTGCGATGGAAAGCCATAAAGGGGCGTTTGCTCAAGGGGTTGCTTTGGGCATTGTCTTGCTTACATTAGCACTGGTACTGAACTTCATGCTCACAAGTATGCGTGGCAAAGGTTACCTAAGGACTTAAGGGCGCAGTATGACAATTAAGATCACGGCACAGCAACTTTCAATGCGCTTTAAAGAGCGTGTACTGTTCCACATCCCTACTCTTTCTGTTGGTCCAAATGACGCAATCTACCTTAAAGGTGATAATGGTGTCGGTAAAACCACGCTACTCAAAATCTTGTCAGGGTTAATGAAACCATCGACAGGTAAAGTGATTGCACCTAGTGACACATGGTTACACAGACTGTTTCCCCGCTCTGGTCGTAAAGGCGTGATTTACCTCCATCAGTCTCCATACCTATTCGACGGAACGGTTTATGAAAATGTCGTCTACGGTATCCGCTTCGAAAAAGATGCAGCAAAAGATAAGCGAGCTCAAGTTATCACTGCACTGCGCATGGTAGGCTTAGAAACCTTAGCCGATGAGCATATTTCAGTCTTGTCTGGCGGAGAGAAGCAACGCGTCGCGATGGCACGAGCATGGATACTTAAGCCTTCGATTCTTTTGATGGACGAGCCAAGCGCTTCGCTAGACCAAGAATCGATTGAGCGTTTAGTCGTCATGGCGAAAGATCTTTTATATCGTGGCTCAAGCTTGGTCATCACCAGTCACCAGCAGAATGCGCTGACTGGACTTTGTAACAAACAGTGGGTGATCAGTGGCCTTGAACTGAACGAGTACTCAAATAACGACTTTGAGTTAGATAATGTCGTTGTTTTGAAAGATAAATCATTAGATACAAAAGTAAGTAGTAGAGGATAGTCTACGACGAGCTGTAACACATAATGCACTAAGCCTGTGGGCTTGAAAGAGATAATAGATTTGCTAGAGTGCAAGCCCAATAACAAAATAATATCAGATACGACAACTATGCTTCATGCAAAAGAGACAAGCTGGGTAATTTTAGCTGGTGGTCAGGCAAGCCGTATGGGCGGGCAAGATAAAGGTCTTGTTTTACTTAACGACAAGCCATTGATCCAACATGTGATCAACAGACTAAAACCTCAAACTGAACGCATTTTGATTAATGCTAACCGCAATCATGACGCATACCAAAAATTTGGCGAGGTCTTTTCTGATCGATTTCAAGACTTCCCCGGTCCAATGGGCGGAATTCACGCCGGACTCATCAATGCACCAACCGATTGGGTTGGTTTTGTGCCATGCGATAGCCCGCAAATTAATAGTGATTTGGTCGAGCGTTTTTGCCAATCGGTATCAGATAATACCGATATTTTAGTGGCCCATGACGGTGACCACCAACAGCCTGTTTTCACTCTGTATCATAAACGTGTCTTACCCAAACTGACCGCTTTTCTTGAGCGCGGAGATCGTAAGATCATTCTTTTATACAAAGAGTGCAACACAGAGTATGTTGATTTTAGCGACTCACCAAACTGTTTCGTAAATTTAAATACCCCAGAAGAACTGACCCAATTCGGAACCATTAGCTGATGACTTTAAACCTTCCTATCCCTATTCTAGGTTTTGCCGCGTATTCAGGTACGGGGAAAACAACGTTGCTAGAAGCTCTTCTGCCAAAGTTAACTGAAGCCGGCCTTCGTATTGGTATGCTCAAACACGCACACCATAATTTTGACGTCGATAAAGAAGGTAAAGATAGTCACAGACTAAGAAAAGCTGGCGCATCGCAAATGTTGATCTCTTCGAGAAACCGTTTTGCGTTAATGACTGAAACGCCTGAGCAGGAATCTGAGTTTGCCTATCTGTTATCACGCTTCGACACAGATAAGCTTGATGTCATTTTAGTTGAAGGCTGTAAAAACATCGCTTTTCCCAAGATAGAACTTCATCGCGAAGCGGTAGGTAAACCTTGGCTATACAACAACGATGACAATATCATTGCCATTGCCGCAGATTCAGTCGTTGAAGACAGCGATCTACCGCAAATGAACATCAACGATTTGAATGCAATCGCACAATTTGTCACCGAATATGTACAAAGCCACACGGAGCCCAAGAAAAATGAAGCGGCTTGTTGTGACACCCTCTCCCCTGCTTTTCTATCCGTAGAGCAAGGACGTGACAAAATTCTTTCACTGGTTAACCCTGTTACAGAATCTGAAAAATGCCCTATCACACTATCATCCGGCCGGGTGTTATTTGAAGATGTCATTTCTCCGGTCAACGTCCCACAATACACGAACTCAGCGATGGATGGCTTTGCAATTCGTGGTGAAGATGCCGATTTAGATAGCTTTGAAGTCGTCGCTGAAGTTTTTGCTGGTCATGCGTACGATCATCCGCTCGAAAAAGGTCAAGCGGTTAAGATAATGACTGGTGCTCCTACCCCTCAAGGTGGCGACACCGTTATTATGCGCGAACAAGCCCAACATAATGGTGACATTGTCACATTTTCTGCAAGCATCAAAGTCGGTCAGAATGTACGACAAGCCGGAGAAGACTTACCAATAGGCTCTTCCGTATTTACCACCGGTCAGCGAATCGCCTCACCAGAGATGGGAATGATCGCTTCACTGGGAATGGCTGATTGCAGCGTTTATCGCAAACTTAAGGTCGCCATTTTCTCTACTGGTGATGAAGTCCAAGCGCCAGGCAGCGAGCAAAAGCAAAACTCCATTTATGATTCGAACCGTTTCACCATCATGGGAATGCTAGAGACCTTAGGTTGTGAGATTCTCGACTTCGGTATTATCGAAGATGACGAAGCCTTGATGATAGAAGCATTAGAGAACGCAGCTTCACAAGCAGATGTCGTCATGACTTCTGGCGGGGTTTCAGTCGGTGACGCCGATTACATTAAACTTGCACTAGAAAAGCTTGGCCAAATCGATTTCTGGCGAATCAACATGAGACCAGGACGACCACTCGCCTTTGGTCAAATACAAAACAAGCCGTTTTTCGGTTTGCCGGGTAACCCTGTCGCGGTCATGGTGTCGTTCATCAATTTCGTTGAACCTGCTTTAAGAAAAATGCAGGGAGAGCAAGGCTGGCAACCTCTTAAAGTAAACGCGATAGCAACGGAAAATCTGCGCTCTCGTCAAGGCCGAACCGAGTTTAGTCGTGGCGTTTATGAACTCGATCATCGCGGCCAGTTGACGGTTCGTACAACAGGCAAGCAAGGGTCAGGAATCCTACGCTCTATGAGTGAAGCAAACTGCTTGATTGAGGTTTCACCAGCGATAGATACAGTTAAAGTTGGTGAAAGCGTGACAATCATCCCGCTTAAAGGCAGAATCTAACCCATAGAGACGAGGTCAGCCATGCTGACCTCTTTAGTTTTATCGATTTGGAATTATTTATGGCTCGCACAATCCTGTATACCTACAAAGATGAAGAGAAAACGTTAACCTTCTCATACCAGCAACATCGCAACATTCATGAAGCGGTGGCTGAAGCTGAAGGCATCGATATCTCTGAATATTTGAAAATGGAGCAACAAATCGAAGCGATTTCTGATACCAAAGCAGTACGCAATTACCGTGACAACCACTTTAAGAAGCTTGGCTTTGGGCGCATCACCCTGCAGCAAAAAGAAAACCTAGGGGTTGGCAAAAAGAACAAGTAATACCAATCGGGATAAATAGCTGATCAGATAATTGCGCAGGAAAAATCGCTTAGAGCAAGGCATAGATTGCAGCTAGCTAGTTTCTCTACCTACAAAATCTATAACGCAGCTATCAGCGATTTTAACTAGCAAGAATGAGCAGATATTTGTTCTGGTTGGTATAATACCAATCGGGATAAATAAAAGGGCTGCAATCGCAGCCCTTTTCAATCCAATGTCAGTTACCTTACTTAATGTTAAGGAATGCTGCACCACGTACGCCACCTGAATCACCGTGCTTCGCTTTGATGATTTTAGGACACTTCGCTACAGAAAGAAGGTACTTAGGTACGCGCTTTGGCATTTCTTCGTAGATCAGTTCGAAGTTAGAAAGACCGCCACCTAGTGCAACAACATGAGGATCATTTGCTGTGAAGATGTTGGCAAAACAGATTGCAAGCAGCTCCATAAAGCGCTCTACATGCTCAGAAGCTTTCGCCTCTCCAGCTTCATAAGCTTTAATGATATCGATCGCTTTCTTTTCTTCACCAAAGTAGTGAGCGTAGATCAGTTCAAAACCACGGCCTGAAAGGTAACTATCTAAACAGCCTTTTTTACCACAGCCACATCCTAATAGCGGTGCATTGTCACCAAGATGGAACCAAGCATCGATTGGCAATCGCATATGACCTAGCTCACCCGCAACGTGGTTTCGGCCTGAAAATACCGCGCCATCATAAATCAAGCCGCCGCCAAAGCCGGTACCAAGAATCAAGCCCATCACTGACGGCTCATCTTTTAATTCTTCGTCCCATGCTTCTGAAAGCGCAAAACAGTTCGCATCGTTTTCAATTTTCACGCTACGGCCAATCTTAGCTTCAAGATCCGCGCGTAAAGGCTTTCCTTTTGCCGCAGGCACATTGACTGTAAGAACTGTCGCGTCATCGGCATCTTCCATACCCGGAAGACCGAGACCTATCTTGCCTTCGCAACCAAATTCTTGATCGTATTTGTTTACCAGACTAGCAATGGTCTCTACCAAAAGTGCATAGTCATCCGTTGGCGTTGGTACTCGCTCAGTCGCAACTCGCTCTAGTTTTTCGTTAAATGCACCAAATTCAATCTTAGTGCCACCAACGTCAAAGCCGTAGTACATCTCTTCTCTCCCAGAAAAATAACTCAAAAATTGGTTTAATTGACTCATTATCCATATAGCTACGCCTACAAACTGTGATTTGGAACAGATTTAGCTCGGAGGCAAAGCCAACTGCGCAGCCCGTATACAACCAGATCGCAATAATTAGAGGGGTTTCTCGTTTCTCAGCTCGTCAATGAAACGATTCAAAGCTGGTTTTGATTCATCTGGCCTGTTTCTCGTCTTACTGTTCATATAGCTTTCGCGAAATACGGCAAACCAACTCGACAAAGTTTGAGCCAGTTTTTCTTCACCAAACTGTTCAAACACTAAACTGGCTACTTCAGCGGTAGCAAGGTGCTGTTCGTTGTCTGAACGGCGCATCATGTATTGCGATACTGTATCCGGATTAATAGAAATAACAGGTAACGCATCTAAATACGGTGATTTGTTGAAGATTCGCCTTGCCTCTCGCCAACTGCCATCTATAAAGATCAATAGAGGCGTTTTCTCCTCACAAAACCTTGATGCTTCTTGTTTGATCAATCGAGTAGGTTCATTAACATATTCATCGGGGAATACAACAATCGGTTGATACTTGGGGTTATTGAGTAGAGCAAGCATCTCTGACGAAGGCTCAGTGCGGCTCCATTGATAGGCATAACCGTCTTTGACCACATCTAGAATCAAGCGACCTGTATTGCTCGGCTTAAACACTTCGTTTTCTGACAGTAGCAACATCGCCGCAACGCCACTCTCTATATCGGGTTGATGGGCACACAAACAGTCCTTTTCCGCAACTTGGCAGTACTTGCATCGAACAACTTTACTCCCCCGCGCAACAAAAGGCTTGGTTGAACGGTCTAAACGTTGTTGATACAGGTGATGAAAGGCATGGATTCTCATAGCGTATCGTAGATAATGAACAGGGTGAGCCAGTTTACTCACCAAACCAGCAGTTGCAAGGAATACACAATGCAAAATCCTGAAATGATTCGCTTGAGCTTTTTTCTTTCCGTATTGGTTCTGTGCGGGTTATGGGAGTGGTTAACGCCACGCAAACAACTGACCCAAAATAAGCTCTACCGGTGGTTGAATAACCTAGGGTTAATCGCATTTAACTCAGTTTGCTTGAGCCTACTCATGCCTATTCTGGCGTTTGAATCGGCTATATACGCTGTAGACAACAGCTGGGGACTACTCAATCAATTCCAATTGCCTTTGTACTTTGAGATCATCATCTCAGTGGTTCTGCTAGATCTCGCTATTTACTTGCAGCACTTGGTGTTCCATCGCGTCCCAATTTTGTGGCGTTTACATCGAATGCATCATGCTGACCAAGATATTGATGTCACAACAGGCACGCGGTTCCACCCTATCGAAATCATCTTATCGATGTGGATTAAGATTGGAATCGTGTTAACGCTTGGGATCTCTCCTATTGCCGTTATCGTGTTTGAAATCATCCTTAATGCCAGCGCGATGTTCAATCACAGCAATGCCTATCTACCACTAAAGCTAGATAAGCTATTGAGGAGAGTGATCGTCACCCCTGACATGCACCGAGTTCATCATTCCGTCATTGAAAAAGAGACCCATTCCAACTTTGGTTTCTTCTTGTCAGTATGGGATCAAGGCTTCGGAACTTACCGTGAACAACCCATTCTAGGGCATGAATCAGTAAAGATCGGTATCCCACTGTTTCAATCCAAACAGGAGCAGAGACTTGATAAGATGCTGACTCAACCATTCAGACAAGAATAAAAAAGGAGCACTGAGCTCCTTTTTTGTGTCATTTCAATTTGCTCTAATTAAACTGCGTATTTGTGTAACATCGATTGTTGTTGACCTGCTATTTCAGCCACTTGCTGGGAGTTTTCCACCATAGACTCAAGTTGCAACTTGGTATTACCACCCTGCTCAGAGACACGAGTAATAGACTCACTGACATGTGCGGTTGCTCGCTCTTGTTCTTCTGTTGCAACAGAGACTTGTTCGACGCGCGCTTTGATATGTTCAACTGCCGTTTCTATATCCGCAAACGTCGTTTTTACCAACTCACTCGATTCCAAGGCATTCGCCATTTCTTGTCTTGATTCTTCAACCGCCACGCGAGAACGCTCGGCCGCTCCAACCAGTTGGTTCATACGATCTCGAATATTGGTTGTTTGGTTCGATGTATCGCTGGCCAGTTTGCGCACCTCATCTGCCACTACAGCGAAACCTCTGCCCTGCTCCCCAGCACGCGCAGCCTCAATCGCCGCATTCAAAGCCAGTAGGTTGGTGTTTTCTGCGATCCCAGAGATCAAGTCTACCATTTCGCGAATCTGTCTAACACGCTTATCTAGCTCTATCATTGAGGACTCATTCACATTCAATGTCGTTTCCAAAGCCTGTAAACGGGCTTGGTTCTCTTCTATTGCTGTTACGCCTTGGCTTGATAGTGCTACTGCCGATTTTGATTCTTCATAAGACTCGGTCGTAATGGTTGAAATTTCACGAATCGAGGCTTCAAGTCGGTTAACGGTAGTGACCATACTTGCTAAAGAGTCATTTTGTTCACTTAAGCTATTGTTTGATTGCTCTGCCGCTCCATGGCTAATTTCTGCGGTTTGATAAAGGGTTTCACAATTACGTGTCACCGTCGAAATTGATTCGTTGGTTGAAATCATTACTTGGTTCAGCTTTGAGGCAATCTCTTTCATTTCCAACGGACCGAGTAATTTCGCCTTACCCGTAAGATCGTGATTGGTCATCTTATTTAAGTTGCTTAGGATGTTGCTCAACCCTCGGTTAATCCAGTGCTTGAGAGAAAGCCAAGCAATGAGGATGACGACAACCAACAGTACCCCACTAACCAACAGCACAACCGTTATTGTCTCCATGGTGCCAGTCACGACACTCTGGCTTTCATCAATAAGTGCTTCGGCAGTCGATGAGATTTGGTTTAACGTCGCGATGACTTGATTTGCTGTGATGACAACTTCTTCAACTTGCTTAGACTGTGTCGTAACTAATTGCAGCTTGGAAAGGATTTGGTCGACAATACCAGCCTTTCCAAAACCGGATAGCACCATATCGTAACCAGCCGTTAAGCTCGCAAAATCCACGACATCAGGGTGCCACTCTTTAAAGTCATCGTAGGCTAAGTTAACCCCAGCTAAGCGATTTTTCATTTCACGATATTCATCTTGAGCTTTTGAGAGATCAGATTGCATCATAAGTTGAACAAAGGAGCTTTCCATAGAACTCACATTAGCGATAAATCGGTTAGCCGCGTCGGCTGACTCGGGGTTGTCACCGACAAGGAAAGAGCTTATCCGATTCATTTCTGGGCCTACAGATCCAAGTCCATAACGGAAACCATCCATTTCTGCGTCAATTTTTTCCTGTCTAGTCAGGATGTCTTGCTGCGTACTCATCACACTTCCGCTCAATGCGTTGAGTGATTGAATTGAATCCAAAAGCTGATCGGTCTGCTGAGTCGAAATGGTCTGACTCAAACTAGAGGACACATCAAGAATTTGGTTGGTAAGCTGCGCAATGTGTGACTCTAGTGAGGTGATTTGCTGTCGAATATCCTCAAGCGTTTGGTTGTCTCGGGTTTGCGTGACATAACTCAGCTGCTTTGCTTGCTCCAATATGTTTTGAGTTAACTGGGCATTGGTCATCGCAAGTGGTAATGCTTGTTCAGATAAACCAGAAAATTGTAAGTGAATTCGTTCTAAGCCCTTAATGCTCGTGACAGAGAGTAAAATCACCAGTAAGGTAATCGTTATAAACACCGCACTGATTGTATGTATCAGCGATAGTTTGAGTTTGCCTTTTTTCAGAGTATCCATTTAGAAACAAGGTCCTAGTACTAGAGTTATCAGTGAGGCATATTATGTCTGTATTGTTACGCTTAGATTTCAACGAAGGTTATTAATGAAGCATCTAGTTTTTAGTGCGAGTCACTTCAAAACGGCTCTTTTATGCCTAGCCATTGCGGGTTGCAGTAGCCAACCCAAACCTGAATTTAGTACACAACACAGTGCAGCGCTGACGGCACAAGAAGAGATCACAAAAAGTTCATTACTGGATGTTTATAAAGTCTGGAAAGGTGCGCCTTACCGCTTGGGTGGCTCGACCTTAAGTGGCGTTGATTGTTCAGCGTTTGTCCAAACAACCTACAAAGATGCTCTAGGGCTACAGTTGCCACGCACCACATTAGCGCAAGTTAAGTTAGGAAGTGAAATTGATTATTCAGATGCGCATGTCGGTGACTTAGTCTTTTTTAGAACGGCACCGAAGGTCAGACATGTAGGTGTGTATATGGGAAACAAGCAGTTTATGCATGCATCGACATCGAAAGGGGTAATCATTTCAAGATTGGATAACCCTTATTGGGCTTCAAAATATTGGCATTTCAGACGAGTCACCTACTCGCCTGAAATGAACTGAATCACTAATCGTATTTAGCAACCGCTGAATCAAATAAATTCTTAACTAAGGCGATATACTCGTCCAAAAAGCCAATCTGTTCGTTGGTTGCAGGTTTTGCCCAAACACCAGCAAGGACTTCACCTAAATCTTCAACGACTGAGTCTGCTTCTTTTAGTAGTTGGAAGCGAACACTAGAATGCAATTCTGGGTTTTGCTCAAAGATCGCCATAATGTTGCTCGCGACCATATCAGTAACGACATCTTCCACGCTTTCCGTCCCGATATCGCCATCTTCCGATGCGAACACATCCAGATTAAAAGCCAAATGCTCAATTAAAGCCAAGTAACCATCGGTTTCAACAACCACAGCCCATCTCCGTTATAAATTATGTCGTTGACTAACATCTTTAATACTAAGTCATATCAATCGATATATACAACCAAAGTCGAATAGGTTGCTGACTTCCTGCACAAATTCAGTAAAACACCTTCGTTAAAACTAGCATAGGATCAATCTTAATGACGTTTAAAATGGCTTAACAAGTAGAATTTCCACTAAAGTAATAAACTCTTAGTGGAGCGAGCTCACATTTTTACGCTGCTAGTTGATAATACGTCTAAATGATTGAATTTTTTGCACTATGAATCAGTATTCATTCCAAGCTTCTTCTACACTATTAGCAAAGCAACGAAATTCTAGGATGATTTATGTGGCAGGCCATTTCTAAGCAGCTTTCCGAAACCTTGATGTTTTCTTATGACATTGTAGAAAAAGAAAAAGTCCAAGGTGGTGATATTAGTGATTGCTATATGGTTTCAGACGGTGAGCAACGCTACTTTGTAAAACTCAACAAGCGAGATTTTCTGCCTAAGTTTGATATAGAAGCGGAAAACATCCGTATATTGCGTGAAAGTAACACCGTTTTTGTCCCTGAGTTAATCCTTACAGGCAAGTCCAAAGAACACTCTTTTATCATTCTCAACTATTTACCTACTAAGCCTCTTGATGACAGTAAGAACAGTTATGCGTTTGGCCAGCAATTAGCCCGCTTACATCAATGGGGCGAGCAAAAAGAGTATGGTTTCGACCAAGACAACTATATCGGTGCTACTCTCCAACCTAACAAGTGGAACCGCAAGTGGTCTCGCTTCTTCTCAGAACAACGAATCGGTTGGCAACTTCAACTGCTGAGAGAAAAAGGCATCAATCTCGTCGATATCAACGAGTTTACCCAACTAGTCCATGATAGATTAGCCAACCACCAGCCTAAGCCTTCATTGCTCCACGGCGACTTGTGGCATGGCAATGCCGCCAATTCTGTATTCGGCCCTATTTGCTATGACCCAGCGTGTTATTGGGGCGATCGTGAATGTGATATTGCAATGACCGAATTATTCGAAGGCTTCCAGCCGGAGTTTTATCAAGGTTATGAAAGTGTTGCTCCTCTAGACTTTAGCTACAGCGAACGAAAAGACATTTATAACCTTTATCATGTACTCAATCATTACAATCAATTTGGTGGTCACTACTTAGATCAATCGGAGAAACTAATAAAACAAATACTTTCATATTAAATAAAAATACTTCAATATTTACAATTAGTTACCTTATCTCAATTCATTCGTTGTCAAATATTTTCACTATCAATAGTGAAGCTTAGGGCAACGAATTTTTGTTTTCCTTACCTAAGTCAAACTTTGTACTTAATTCAGGTCTAACAGAAACTTATCCGCTTAAGATTATAGTGTCTACAGGGGCTCTCCTTTCAAAAAGGAGGCAGTTAGGCACTGGTTTTCGATGGGTTGTAAGGAAAGAAGTTATGCGAAAATATACAGAGAAGATGGTTTCATGCCCTCACTGCGGACATTCAATTGGAATTACATTAGATGCTTCAAATGGTAGCCAAAATTTTTACGATGACTGTCCAGCATGTTGTCACGCGATTCACTTAAGTATGACGGTCGACGAGCAGATGGATAAAATCGAACTCCTCGTGGATGCCGATGACGAACAGATTTTCTAAAAAAGCGCCGTAAGGCGCTTTTTTTATATCGATATGATACGAGCACTATGCTCTAGTCGCTAATACTCGCTCTACAGTATCAACTATCGCTTGAGTTTGAGGATCAAACTCAACATTAATTTTATCCCCTACTTTTCTTTGACCAAACAGTGTTCTTTCAAGAGTTTCTGGAATCAGATGCACTGAAAAACGGTTCTCTTCCACCTCACCAATGGTTAAAGAGCATCCGTCCAAACCAATGTAGCCTTTGGCTAACACATATTTGATCATCTCATCTGGAACACTAAACCAAATAGTTCGGTTATTAGGCGTATCAATGACGTCAACGACCTCTCCCATGAGCGAGATATGCCCAGACATTGAATGTCCACCAATTTCATCGCCGAATTTGGCCGCACGCTCAATGTTCACCGATGCCCCGACTTCTAGTTCGCCAAGGTTAGTCAGTGCTAATGTTGCCTGCATTAGATCAAAGTCGATCAAATCGCCATCAATGTTGGTTACTGTAAGGCAACAACCATTGTGTGCAACCGAAGCGCCAATGGCTAATCCCTCACCCATTTCATTCGATAGCTTAACTGTGTGAGTCTGAAATTTATCTTTTTTCTCTATAGCAATGACTTCCGCCATTCCCTGAACAATTCCTGTGAACATCAATCATTTCCGCGAGTTTTTGATGGTGCTTAGTGTGACATTTCTTTATCATCACGCACAATCATTTTCTCTTTTGTTCGCGCGTTTTCAATCACAAAGGATTTTCATTCGAACAACTTGTCATTGTTTCTATTTAGATTTGGAGTTCCCCTTTTGCATCGCTATAAAACAGAAGCCAATACACTAATAAAACTTGCAACCCCTGTTCTTATCGCTTCAGTAGCGCAAACAGGAATGGGCTTTGTCGATACGGTAATGGCCGGTGGCGTAAGTGCTACCGATATGGCTGCTGTGTCGATTGCTGCAAGCATTTGGCTGCCTTCTATCTTATTTGGTGTAGGGCTGCTAATGGCACTGGTGCCCGTTGTCGCTCAACTCAATGGTTCCGGCAAACAACATAAAGTGCCATTTGAAATTCAACAAGGGATCGCAATGGCTCTGCTTATTTCAGTCCCTATCGGAGTCGTATTGCTACAAACCAAATCCATTTTAGGCTTGATGGATGTTGAGCCATTAATGGGTGAGAAAACCATCGGGTACATGCACGCGGTGATCTTCGCGGTACCTGCCTTTTTGCTGTTTCAAGCCTTGCGCAGCTTAACCGACGGTATGTCGCTAACAAAACCCGCTATGGTGATTGGGTTTATTGGTCTTCTGCTGAACATTCCTCTCAACTGGATCTTCGTTTACGGTAAGTTTGGTGCCCCAGCATTAGGCGGTGTTGGTTGTGGTGTAGCAACCGCTATTGTTTACTGGGTAATGTTCGCAATGTTGCTGTTTTACGTTATGACATCTGAGCGCCTTGCCAAAGTAAACGTATTTGAACAGTTTCATAAACCAAACCTGAAAGCATTGATTCGTTTGTTTAGGCTTGGATTTCCAGTCGCAGCCGCGATGTTTTTCGAAGTAACCCTATTTGCGGTTGTGGCTCTGCTTGTTGCGCCACTAGGGCCATTAGTAGTTGCAGCGCATCAGGTTGCGATTAACTTTTCGTCGTTGGTGTTCATGCTACCAATGAGCGTTGGTGCGGCTACCAGCATTCGTGTTGGGCACCGACTTGGCGAATCTAATGTTGAGGGTGCAACAATCGCTTCAAGAGTCGGCCTGCTGGTTGCAGTCGCATTGGCGCTATTCACCGCCCTACTAACTGTGCTGTTTAGGGAGCAAGTCGCTCTACTATACACAGATAACAAAGCCGTCATTGAGCTAGCACTTCAGCTTCTTCTATTAGCAGCCGTTTATCAGGTGACGGATGCCGTGCAAGTTGTCGCGGCAGGCGCGCTGCGTGGATATAAAGACATGGCTGCGATATTCAATCGTACTTTCATTGCCTACTGGATTCTTGGCTTACCACTTGGCTATATCCTTGCGATGACAGATTGGATTGTTGAACCAATGGGCGCTCACGGATTCTGGATGGGCTTTATAATTGGTCTCTCCGCAGCAGCAATTATGCTTGGTATTCGTTTACGTTGGATGCACAGGCTAAGTGATGAAGTCCAACTTGAGCTAGCGTCAAAATAAAACGAGAAAAGGCCCACATAATGGGCCTTTGATTTATCTGATATTCGCTTTGTTGGCTTCACTACTATGGTCGCTCTCTCATGTATCTCGCAAATCTAGGCAAACCACTACTGGTGTAGCCGTTATAGCGGAAAGTGATTTTTGAACCAATCTCAGGTGGATTCATTCTTTGTACATCACTAAAGCCACTGCCTATGTAGAACTGCTCTCCTGATTCAAGCTGTACAAGTAAAGCCCCCATCTGTCCTTTATACTTGCCATTGCCAACTTTATAACCAATAACGAGCGCTTCCGCATCCTGATGCTTTTTCAGTTTTAATAAATCGCTGCTGCGACCTGCTTGATATCGGCTACAGATCTTTCGTAGCATCAGCCCTTCACCTTTTGAGCTATCGACAGAATCCAGATAGCTAAACAGCTCTTGCTCATCCTCAATCGGTGTGTGTTCGATGTAACGAATATGATCGCGTTCAAGTGAGTTAACTAAATGTACCAGATTGAAGTAACGCTTCTTATAGTCGCCAGCAGAGTGCGGGACATCAAACAGCATAAACTTAATCTTTTTCCAACCGGCGTCGTTGGGAACCTTATCTAAGACTGTTTGCTGAACTAGATGAAATTTCCCACGCCCCGCCCACAACTCTCCTTCAAGTGGGTAATCTGGCAGCGCCTCTGTAAACCAGTGTGGGGCTGATATCGGATTTCCATTTCGTGTAATAAGCGTATTGCCATTCCAAATCGCACGAATCCCGTCTAGCTTTTCACTTTTCCAGTAATCTGAAACATCTATGTTTGCCTCGTATGAGGCGGCAAGCGTTACTGGTAGGAACTCGGTAGCGACTTCTCTAGCTTGTGCCGTTCCTACCATCGCAGACATTACGCTTATGGCGACTATCGATAGCCTAATATTCATACTAATTATCCATAACTTACAATCAATCCATACTGAAACATATGCAGTAAATTGAGCAAGATTGGTACTTAATCAGTTCGACGGACTTCTAACTGTCGATTGAATTATTGAACACGTAATTACATTTATAAACGACCAACTTACCACTGTTTTTTATACAACTCTTTTGCTTGTCATTTTGAGATTAGGAATTTCTCATTTTGAGAAAACAGCATCACCAACCGATAAGTGGCTGATATTTAATAACTTAAAATTTGGCACATTATCTGCTCTGTACATATCAACACACTGAGGAGATAAGATTATGGAACTTCGTAAAATTGAAACTAACGACACAATCGTAACTTGGGTAATTAACGGCAATCTAGATGCAGACGGTAGCCGACATGCCCAACCACACATCGACGAGATTCTTGCAGAGAACTCTTCTCGTGAAATTGAAATCGACTTCAGCCAAGTGCAGTTTCTCGATTCTTCTGGCGTAGGTGCTATCGTTTATCTATACAAACGTCTTGTAGAACGTCAGCGCAACATGCGCATCGAGAACGTCTCTGGTCAACCACTAGAGATTATGAACTTGCTCCGAATTAACCAAGCTATACCAGTTAATTCCCAAACTCATTAATAAAAATAATAAACACTAACAAAGGACGTTGGCATGAACTTTTCTATCAAACACATAGCCCTAGCTGTATCTATAGCATCCGTTTTTGGATGTTCTAGCTACCCAGAAGAAGGGCGTGGCGGAATGGGTGAAGATTACATTCAATCCAATTTCACTCCGGTTATGCCGGATGAGCCACTTGGCCCAGAGCATGGCTTACGCTTCGACTGGCAACTCACCAAACTTCATCTAGATTCGCTCATTCGAGAAGGCGCTCGTTGGTGTTTTCCAGCTGCTGTTGTACAAGCACTTGAAAAACAAAACCGAATTGCCCGAGAGCTGGAAGGCGGTCTTCTGTTAGATGCAGCCAATGATATTGTCATCCAGCGCAAACGACTTAACGAGCTTGAGCTGCAACTCGACTACGTTACCTCGCAAGCCAAATGTGTACCGCCAATGGATGAAAACGCATTCCAACAACGTTTGGCGATGATAGACAAATTGTACAACCTGCTTAATGTCGACAACCAATTCGCATTTAATTCAACGGAAGTGAATCCTAAGTACATGGGACACTTGGCACGCGCAGCGAATATTTTGAATGAAAATAATAGCCTCAATCTTAAAGTCACTGGTCATGCAGATTCTGTTGGCGATGTTCAGTACAACCAAAAACTGGCCATGGGTCGAGCGAAACAAGTGAAACGTTACCTGATTATCTTCGGATTAAACCCATCAAGAGTTGAGACTCAATCCGTTGGTGACTCGCTTCCTCTCTATGATGGCGAGTCAGAAGGTGTACGCCTAACCAACCGCCGAGTAAGTATTGAAGTGATTGATACACAAGAACAAGCTGAGCAGCGTTTGCAAGGAGGTTACAATGAAATGGACTAACTATATCGCCCTATTCCTACTAACCTCACTTTGCTCTTTTGCCCAAGCAAATGAAGAACGTGTGCAGATTGGTGACCTTATCCAAGTCAACCTTCCTGGGGAGTCATCATTAAACAAAGGTTTCCAAGTTGATAAACGTGGCCGAATTACACTACCTGAAATCGGTGCTCTGTATGTCGCAGGTTATAGCGAAATCCAATTAGAGCAAGCGGTGAAAGATGCGTTAGAAAAGGTGTACCGTGATTTGTCTTCTGCGTCTGTTTACATTGCAGAGCAACAAATCCTAGTCTCCGTGCAAGGTTACGTAAACTCACCTGGCGAGTATACCTTGTCTAAGACCTCTGATATCCAAATGGCTATTCACGCCGCAGGTGGTCTTCGTGCTGGAGCCCAGTTGAACAACCTCTTCATTAAACGTGGTAAGAAAAAGATTAAATTTAACTACAAAACCTTTTTAGATACGGGTGATGAAAGCTTACTGCCTGAACTCGAGTCACTCGATACAATCTTTATCCCTGCTTCACCGCTAGTAGGCAATATTGAGCAGGAGTTTGACGCTAACAAACTGGCTAATGCCGGTGACAGCGCGGATGGGCGAACTGCGATTAAAGTTTTTGGTGAAGTTAATGCGCCGGGTTCATTCAGTTTTAAAGCAAACACCGACCTCGTTGATGTCATTATGCGTGCAGGTGGCGTAACTCGCTATGCATCCGTTGAACAAATTCGAGTCATCTCTGACAACACACCTAAGCTATTCAACCTTAAAACCTACCTTGATAGCGGTGATGTATCGCTATTACCAACCCTCACACCAGGCACAACGATCTTCGTTCCTAAGCAAGAAGAAGAGATCAAAGCAGGCGCCAATGTTGTTTACATCATGGGTGAAGTCGCAAGCCCTGGTGCTTATGAAGGCAAACAGAACGCATCGTTCATGGATATCCTCGCTAATGCAGGTGGTCCTACGCGTTATGCAGAATCTCGCCAAATTCGCGTAATCAAAGCTGACGGGAAAGTGTTCAAATTCGACTTAACTGCATTCACCGAAGGTTTAACTCGTAAAAGCCCACCAGCTATCGGCCCTGGTGACGCAATTTTCGTCCCTGAAAAAACCGATATGAATGAGAAATCATGGCTGAAGATTGCACCTAGCCGCGCTGTAAGTGTTATCGGTGAGGTGGTTCGCCCAGGTCGCGTAGAATGGTCAGATGAAATGGATCTCATGGATCTTCTCTCTCATGTAGGTGGCCCTACACTACGCGCTGACACCTCGAAAATCGAGGTCGTAACAGCGGGTAACAAGTTACATATCTTTAATTTGGACGAGTTCATTTTAAACGGTGCACCTAACAGCGAACTTCCGAACATATCTGCTGGTGCTATCGTTCGCGTGCATGATCTTCCACAAGATCCTTCAGACAATAAGTCTCAATGGGTACGTCAGAGCTCAGATGCCTCTATCTATGTATTCGGCCAAGTGAATGCTCCGGGTCGATACCGCTTTACCAAGGATATGCACTTCCTCGATATCTTGTCAGCCGCAGATGGCCCAACCAAAGACGCTGATATTCATAACATCCGTATTACTCATCGCGATAAAACCTATTCAAAGGTAAGCAAACTGAACCTGTCACTCTACTTTGAAACAGGAGATGAAAGCCTGCTGCCAAATGTGACTATGGGTGACACTATTTACATCCCTGAAAAAGACAAAATCTGGCTAGACCGCTCGAAAGAATCAACGGTGCGTGTACTAGGTGCAGTCAATAACCCAGGCCGATATGTCTTTGACGATAATATGACTGTGCTTGACTTACTTGCAGAGGCAGGTGGCCCATCAGAGCGCGCATTTCTAGAGAAAATATCGATTGTGAACATGTCTTGTTGTCAGGGACAAGCGAGAACATTTGACCTGATTGATTTCAGTAAAACGGCAAACATTTACAAGCTTCCCGTGTTGCGTGCTGGCGATACCATCTACGTGCCTGATCGCAACGAAAGCTTCCTTGAAAAAGCGCGTGTTGGTTTAGAAGACATTTTGCGCCTAACGACAACCATCGTTCTAATAGGAGCACTGTAATGATTATTCCAGCGACACATACAGAAATTGAGCAGATATACTTAGCAGCAGAAATGAGCGAATGTCGCTCACTTTGCATCACGGCATGCCAATCAGGTGACGGCGTCACATCCGTAGTTGCAGCGCTTGCAGAAAGATACTTGCTTGCTGGTCACAGAACCTTAGTTGTCGATCTTAATACCTTTCATCCCGCTTTCGAGTGTATAGACATTGCGCCTAGCGATAATGACAACGTAGGCCTGCTAGTTGAACATGCCTCAACACATCAAATGTTTACCGGGTTAACGGTACCTAACAACCAATCTGCCCTACTGGCTTACAAAGACCCTGCGCAGTTGCAAAATGCCGTCACTCAATGGCTAACGCAATATGACCGCGTAATTTGCGATACCTCTCCATTGCTACATATCAACAGAGGAAATATTCCTGCACAAGTTGTCGCGAGTGCCTGTGACCAGACAGCTCTCGTAATCATGGGTGGGAAGACTTCTTCAGGCCAGCTAGAGAAAGCAATGCAACTAATAAACAACCCATCGATATCCCTACTTGGATCAGTGCTAAACCTAAAACAGCAAGCAACGCTCGCACAAGAAATGGTTCGCGAATTGAATCGACTTAAATTTATACCTAAGTCTTGGCGTGACAAGTGGGCAAGTAAAATCTTAACTAACGAGTTTCTGGCCCAGTCAGCATAGGAGTTTCTATGAGAACAACGATACTTGCTCTATCTACCCTCTTGCTATCAACGGCTACCTTAGCTGATACACTCACATTTGGTGTTGTCCCTCAGCAATCAGCAAGTAGGCTTGCCAAGCAATGGGGACCATTAGTAGACACTCTCAAAGAGCAAACTGGTTACGAAATTACTTTCAGTACAGCGCCAAATATTCCAGAGTTTGAGAAGCGTTTGTCTGAAGGTGAATATGATTTGGCTTACATGAATCCTTATCACTACACCGTTTTTAGCCAAGTCAGTGGGTATAGAGCGATAGCAAAAGCCAAAGACAAGCAGATAAAAGGAATCATTGTCGCGAGAAAATCAAATGACTATCAATCGCTTGAAGAATTACAAGGTCAAACTCTGGCTTTTCCCTCTCCTGCAGCTTTTGCGGCTACTGTCCTAACTCAAAGTGACTTAAAAAGTGCCGATGTTGAATTCGAATCGGACTATGTCTCTTCGCACGACTCCGTCTACCTCTCAGTCGCGAAAGGTTTCTATCCTGCAGGTGGCGGCGTGATACGGACATTCAACACATTGCCAGACGTCGTTAAGTCGCAGTTGGAACCAATCTGGATCACTAAGCCTTATACCCCACATGCTATCGCTTACCATCCAAGGCTGACGATTGACCAAGCAAACGCCATTCAGGCCGCGTTAGTTGAACTGCAAAATACCCCCCAAGGTAAACAGCAGCTCAAATCTCTAAACATTAAGGGATTTGAGGTAGCCAGCGATTCAGATTGGGATGATGTAAGAGCACTTAATATTCAAATACTTGAGTAACTGGAGGCAGTTATGACATTGCGTTCGAAGACAATATTGGGTATTGCCGTTATTGAGATCACTGTGCTCGTTATTCTGGTGTTGAGTGCGATGAGCTTTCTCTCTGATTCAAATGAGAAACAGCTCCTACAACGTGCTAACTCAAGCGCTGTTATGTTTACCCATGCGGCTAAAGATGCGGTGTTATCAACGGATATCGCTACACTCGAAGATCTTGTTCAAGAGTTTATGACTTTAGAGGATGTGGCTTATGTTCGGGTGCTACGTAAGGGTCAAGAGATGGCGTGCGCTGGTGATAAGCAGCTTCTTCAACGATCAATGCTTAGTGACAGCTCTTTAAACGATGTGGATGACGGTATTTTCGATCTGCGTACTCCTATTGAAAGCAATGGTACAGTTTTCGGCTACGTAGATATTGGTTTTGAAACGAACGCGATTAAAACCATGCTCGATGAGGCGCAAAAAGCCATCATTAGTATTGCAACCATTGAAGTGGTGTTGGTCGCTATCTTTTCATTTATTCTTGGTACCTATCTTACGCGCAACCTTTCTCGTTTAACCGCAGCCGCAAACACAGTCGGTCAGCATGGCCCCGGATTCCAACTTAATGAGCATTCAAAAGATGAACTTGGTGAAGTGACCAAAGCCTTCGATGAAATGTCAGCCAAACTAGAAAGAGACTATCAAGTCCTTACCGAAGCAAGAGAAGGCGCAGAACAAGCCAATGATTCTAAAAGTCGCTTCTTAGCCTCAATGTCCCACGAGATACGTACACCGATGAATGGTGTACTTGGGATTTTAAATATACTGGAAGAGACAAAACTCACCGATGAGCAGAAAAAACTAGTCAACACCGCAACCGAATCAGGTCATTTCTTGTTATCCGTCATCAATGACATTCTTGATTTTACGCGGATGGAGTCCAATACACTGATTTTGGAAGACAAACCATTCGATTTCCGCCACTGTGTTGAAAGTGTCGTCGATTCTTTCTCTCCCACCGCATCAAACCAAAACTTAATACTCCATTGTTATATTGAAGGGACGGTTCCGAGTAAGGTGAGTGGTGACAAAAATCGAGTGAAGCAAATCCTGCTTAATTTAATTGGCAACGCAATCAAGTTTACCCATGAAGGCAGCGTCACAATTAAAGTCCGCTCTGAGGCTGTTACACAAAACAAAGCGAAAATCGTCTGCCAGATTCAGGACACTGGCATAGGGATCAGCAAAAGTGCTATCGAGTATCTGTTCGATGAATTTACTATGGTTGATCAAACATACTCTCGCAGTAAAGAAGGCTCTGGTCTTGGCCTAGCGATTTGCCGACGTTTGTGTAACCTGATGGATGGCGAAGTCAGCGTAGAAAGTGAGCCGGGTATCGGAAGCACGTTTACTTTTGATATTACGCTAGCGATCGCCGATGACTTAATTACTTCGCCGACTACAACGCCAAAACGTCAAGAGTTACTCCGCCCAGATGCCCGTATTCTTGTCGCTGAAGACAACAAAGCAAACCAACTCGTCATCCGCGAAATGTTTAAACGCGTTGGTCTCTCAATCGATATTGCTGAAAATGGTAAACACGCCGTATCAATGGTGCAAGAGTATCAATATGACCTGATATTTATGGACATTTCTATGCCAGAAATGGACGGTATGGAAGCTTGCCAAGCCATTCGCCATCTTGAAGACAAGCATACCGCTAACTTACCTATTATTGCACTGACGGCTCATTCCCTCGCGGGTGACAAAGAAAAGTTTCTCGCTTCGGGTATGGACGATTACTTGTCAAAACCTCTTAGGTTGTCACAACTAATTGAAAAAATTAATCTATTCTTAAATAACGATAGTGTTGAAGATGAAGCTCAAAAAATAGAACAATCACGATTGAATGAGCAACATAATACATATAAAAAGACACAACAGAGCTTAAGCAATCAACGTAAGGAAACGGCGGGTTTGGAACTGGTAGACGAGCAAATTTTACAGCAAATGATCGAAGATACGAGCGCAGAAGTTATCCCTCTCCTGATCGATCACTACGTTGAAGAATCTGAGCAGCGCCTGACGAAAATTTATCAGGCCATGGATGACAAAGACAAAGAGACGTTAGAGTTTGAAGCGCACACATTGGGCAGTTCTTCACTCGCTCTGGGGAATCGCACATTGTCTAATCTCGCGAGAAAAATCGAACACATGTGTTTGGATGGTCAGCAAGAACAAGCATTCTCCTTTAAGCAAGAGCTGGAACATCTCGCCCAACAGTCATTGCAAGCACTCGAAGAGCGCAAACAACAAGGGTTCAGCGAACCGACACAACTATAATGGCTTAAGATAGGACATCGTAATGAAACCAAAAGTGTTACTTATTGAAGACTCGACTTCGCTGGCGATTTTGTACAAGCAGTATGTAAAAGATGAGCCTTATGACTTGTTTCACGTAGAGACAGGGAGAGAAGCCATCGCCTTTATAGAAAGAAACGTGCCGCAACTGGTGATTCTCGATCTCAAATTGCCGGACATGGATGGCGAACAGATACTTGATTGGATCAATGACAATCAAGTACCAACATCAGTTGTTATCGCAACTGCACATGGCTCTGTCGATCTTGCGGTTAACCTTGTTCAAAAAGGCGCGAAAGACTTTCTTGAAAAGCCGATCAATGCCGACCGTTTGAAAACCTCCATCGCGCTACACCTGCAACAAGCTAAGCTCGAACACCTTGTGGAAGATATTGAGAACAAGTTTGATCGCAATCGCTTCCACGGTTTTATTGGCTCAAGCTTACCTATGCAGGGTGTCTATAAGATCATTGACTCGGTCGCGCCGACAACAGCCAGCGTGTTCATTGTTGGCGAAAGCGGAACCGGTAAAGAAGTCTGTGCTGAAGCGATTCACAATGAAAGTAAACGCAAAGATAAGCCGTTTGTCGCCATCAACTGTGGCGCTATTCCAAAAGATCTGATGGAGAGTGAAATATTTGGTCATGTCAAAGGTGCATTTACTGGCGCGACGGCTGACAGAAAAGGCGCGGCATCGATGGCAAATGGCGGAACGCTGTTCTTAGATGAGCTTTGTGAGATGGAATTAGAGATGCAGAAGAAACTGTTAAGATTCCTCCAAACTGGCACCTTCACTCCACTCGGCGCAAACAAAGAAATGAAGGTCGACGTCCGCATTATCTGTGCGACTAACCGAGATCCTTTGGTTGAAGTTGAAGAAGGACGATTTAGGGAAGATCTCTATTATCGTGTCCACGTCGTTCCACTTGATATGCCACCTCTTAGGGAGCGCGGCAATGACATCCTTACTTTAGCAACCCACTTCCTTAAACTTTATGCCAAAGAAGATGGGAAAAAGTTCAACGCTATTCATCGCGATGCGGAATCAACGCTGAAGCGTTATGCATGGCCGGGTAATGTGCGCCAATTGCAAAACATTGTACGTAACATTGTGGTGCTCAATGACGACAGCCATCTACGTCTAGAGCATTTACCTGAGCAAGTCACGACGAGCCGTAAATCGAAACCTAGTCTTACCCCGCAACAACCTGCGCCAGTAGCAGTCCCGCCTGCTCATTCAGATAACGAACAAGCGCTAGAAACTAAGCATATTGAGCAGCCAATATCATCGAATGCTCAAACAGATAAACCGGTCATGATTAGACCAATGTGGCAGATCGAACGAGAAGCCATTCAGCAAGCCATTGACTATTGTGATGGTAACGTTCTCAACGCCGCAGTGTTATTGGAGTTAAGCCCTTCAACAGTTTATCGCAAGAAACAAGCTTGGGAAGCAGAAGATGAGCAACAACTCGTCTGATGAAGTTTGGCTGGTTATTGATAGCTTAACTTTTGGTGGTATTGAAAGTCATGTGCTTGAGCTTGCTAAAGGGCTCAAGCAGTTTCAAGTTCCAGTGACGGTACTATTTCTTTGCACATACCCTCAAAGGCAACTACTTGAAGAAAAGCTTGAAACCTACCAAATTCCTACTAAGCATCTAGACGGTGATGGCAATAGCTATTTCAAAACACTGCTTCATCTCGTTCGGATGCATAGACCTGCCCTTTTACACGCTCATGGATACAAGGCGAGTATTACAACTAAGCTGATTCGTTTGTTAACGGGTGTAAGACAGATTTCAACCTACCATGCGGGCGAGACTCCTTCGGGCAAGGTATGGTTGTATGACTTTATTGACCGCTTCACTTCGTTTGTTTCAAATCACTCGATTGCTGTTAGTGACAAAATTGCTGAAAAACTTGTTTCTAGAACGGTTTGTTTTAATAACTTCATTGATACAAGGAAAACTCAGCATTCTAAGGGAAAGCAGATCGCCTTCGTCGGTCGACTCAGCCACGAAAAAGGACCAGACAGATTTATCGAGCTAGCTAACTCGAATAACCAACTCAAGTTCGATATCTATGGTTCAGGCGTTCTCGAAGATGAACTCAAACAACTTGCTACCGATAATGTTCGTTTTCACGGCCACCAGAACAACATGAATGCCATTTGGTCCAATGTTGGTGTTTTGGTCATTTGCTCTCGATATGAAGGCTTGCCAATGACGGCTTTGGAGGCCATGGCACGCGGCATACCTGTTTTTTCTCTCAAGGTTGGCAACATGCCTAGCCTGATCCATCATCAAACAAACGGTTATCTAGCCAATGATATGGACGAGCTAAACTTGGCTTTAACCACTTTCCTTTCCCAAGATGAAAAACAAACAGCCCAATTAAAACAACAGGCAGTCAATACTGTAGAGCGGAGCTACTCTCAATCAGCAGTCATTCCTCAGATAATCGAGCTGTATTCAATCTGATTGTCAAATTGAGAAATAATCTTTCCTCTATTCATAAATACCATAAAAACCATATAAAACAAAAAGTTAACAACAATCAATAATTGGCACTCCATTTGCGTTAGCTAACTCAATACAACTATTAATCCGTTTTTTGAGTACGCAAGGGGTCTACCGTGAAAAAGAAGATACTGTTTGTGCATTATGGTGACGATTGGATTCGAGGCAGTGAGAAATGTCTGCTTGATCTAATTAAGTACATGCGTAATCGCAGTTACGACGCATTTGTTTGGACTAATAGCCGAGAGCTTTCTAAGCAACTAGAACTGTTTAATGTTCCTAACGAGCTAAACCGTTTTCCATTGTTGCTCGGTTGGAAAGCGCCTAAGTACAATGTTTCAAGCTGGCTCGGACTGATTGACTATGGACGTGAGTTGATCGAACGAGAGCGAATAGATCTTGTTCATGTCAACAGCGGGGCGCCTTGTCAATGGATGTTGCCCGCTGCTCGCCTACAAAAAGTGCCTTTAGTGACCCAACTCCACTGCCCTTACCCTGCAAGAGATCGGCTTACGCTTGGGCTACACCTTTCTCCGCACATTATTACGGTAAGCCGCTACGTCGCGCAATCCATTGTGCGCGATGGATACCCAACCAATAAGGTATCAGTGATACATAACGGTATTGATACCGCAGCGCTTATCGCGCAAGAAGAAGTCGACGTGCGCCAAGAGCTTAACATTCCAGCGCAAGATTTCATTTTCGCTACGGTCGGCTCCTTAATCCATCGCAAAGGCGTCGATCGAATCATGACGGCAATGCGCCATGTAGTATTCGAATATCCAAACGTAAGCCTTGTTGTCATTGGTGATGGTTCGATGATGGATAAGCTCCAGCATCAAGCAGAGTATCTGCACCTTTCAGATCGGATTCATTTTGTTGGAGAGCAAACTAATGTCGTTGGATGGCTAAAAGGCTGTGATGCATTCATAAGTGGGGCTCGTAGCGAAGCTTTTGGTCTTGCTGTAGCAGAAGCAACCCTAGCTAAAATCCCTGTTATCGCTCCCTTCGAAGGAGGAATCCCTGAATTTATCTCACATGGTAAGACCGGCGTTCTCTACCCAAACCATGGTATTGGCCCTATCGCTAAATCTATGCGTATTCTGGTCAACAATCCGCAGCTTTGCAGCAAGCTTGGGCTAGCGGGCTACGAGCATATCACGGAGCACCATGATCTCTCCGTCAGTTGTCGAAAAATCGTCAATGTTTATCGTGACTTACTTGAACAGCCATTTGTTTCAGAGCGGTCTATCTTCAGTACTTTTTCACCAATTAAGACTTACGTAGCGAATCGATTTTTAGGGTCTGTTGACCTGGGAGGTCAGCATGGCTAACGACAAGAATAAAATTTTGGTTTTTGACCCCATCACGTTTAAAGGTGGTTCTAAGATTGCGACCAGTGACGCGCTTAATGTTTGCCGAATCGCCAGCAATGAATTTATTGTGCTGACCGTCGATCCAGAGTTCTGGAAAGCGACAGAGTTCTATGCCAAACACAATGTCACATTACGCAAGGTTTCCGCGTTTTCTTGGCTAATGAAAAAGCATAACGGTGCCTTCTATTGGTTAAACCAACTCTACCTTTTGCTCATTATGCTCAAAACCTTGGTGATGGAGCGAGGTATCGCCAAAATAGTCGGCGCTTCTGGCCCTGGAGTCGACATGCCAATGTACTTACTTAAAGCCTTCTTAGACGTTGAAGTCACCCAATTTATTCACGGTAATGTTGGGCTTTCACGCTCTATTGGTTACTGCCTAACAAAAGCAGATGCGGTTTTCTATTTGCCATCTACGCGCAAAAGTCTAAAGGTTGCTCTTGAAGCCTATCTTCAACACGCAACCAAGATTGAAGATACCTCGGCCTTGGCGGAAAGCTATTTAAAATCCTCAAGCTATCAGTCATTTGTCAATGGCATTCCTGCGCAGCGTTGGCCCACAGAATGTCAGAAGAGTGTTCCTATCTGCTTCTGGGCCGCTTCGCTATTAAAGTGGAAAGGTCTCGATACGCTTATAGAAGCCTCCAAACATGCTGCACGCTGTAAACCTATCGCGCTCAACGTTTGCTTTATTCGTCCTGTAGACACCTGCCTGCCTGTGTCTACAGCGCCAGTGTTACTAAAACACACAGAATGGTACGAAGACCCTGACAATCTTGATGAAATCAGAAGCCAGTCCAACATCTTTGTCTCTACTAGCTGTAACGAGCCCTTCGGTCTTTCAATCCTCGAAGCATTAGCCGCCGGTATGTGCGTAGTGCTCCCACAAGACGGATCCTTCTGGGATCAGCAATTGACGCACAATGAAAACTGCATCAAGTATCAATCAAACAACGCTGATTCATTGTGTGATGCTTTGCTTTACGCAACGAACGATAGCCAAGCATTTGAACGTTGCTGCACAAACGCACTAGTCGTCGCTGAACAATACAAAGCTGAATACCGCTATCAGAGATTTGCGCAGCATATAAACGGTGACATTGTCACATCAATGATTCGTGCTTGTGACTAGGGTCTTTTGACCGACAAATGGATAACTGATTGGAGATTCGCTATGAACACAGAACATATTAAAAGCATTAGCCTATACGCCGTCAGCTTGTTCTTAATTAAAGGTGTATCCCTGTTCACATTGCCTTTGATGGCACACTATTTATCGCCATCTCAAATCGGTCACTTAGAGCTACTAGGGGTCACGACCGTGTTTTTCAGCCTCATCGTCGGTCTCGCCATGCATGAAAACCTTTATCGCTTTATCGGCACAGTCAGTAGTAAAGTCGTTAGAAAGAGAAAGGCATCTCAACTGTACAGCGCAACACTTCTTCTCTCTATGTCTCTTAGCGCTTTGTTGCTCATAGGTTACTACTTAATGCCTTTCAAAACGGATTCGATCACTCATGAACAAGTCTTATTTATGGTGCTGGTCCTCTGCTATGAAGCTCCTTTAGCGATAAGTCTAGCGTGGTTGAGGCTGCACAATCAGGCAGGGTTGTTTTTTAAGATTTGTGTCAGCACTGTTATTGCCCAAGTGTCATTACTTATCATTGCGTTATTACATAAGCCTGATGTGACGGTGATATTCGCGCTTAACGTCATTTGCACATTCGTACAGTTTCTGTTTCTTCATATCTATATCAACTTCCCGCTTATGCTGCCTAACAAAGAGCGCATGAAACGATACATTCGATACTCGGCACCGTTAATGCTATCTGGGGTTGTTGCTTTCGGATTGAGTGGCGCAGAGAGATGGCTGATTGCAGGAGCAACAAACTTAGAAACTTTGGGTATGTATGCTATCGCAGCTAAGTTTGCGTTGGCTGTCGGTATCCTAATTCAACCTTTCCATATGTGGTGGATGCCAAAAAGATTTGAGGCAATGGACAACAAAGGCGCCGGTTACGTTGCCAATGTCACGACGCAAGGCGTGGTATTGCTGAGCATCATTTCGGTTACTGTCGCTTGGTTAAGCCAGATTTTTATTACAATCGCCCTACCCGAATCCTACCAACCCGCGGTCGCTTTGGTAGGTATGACCATTACTATGATGCTTTTCAAGGAGCTCGTTGAGCTAACGAACTTCGGTATTCTGTACAAGAAAAATACCACTCAACTGTTATATATCAACGTTACATCAACAGTTTTAGCCTTCATCGTTTGCTTTGCTTCCATAGAGTCAGGTATAGAGGCAATACTTTGCGGACTGATTGCTGGGCAGCTTTGCCGTTTCGCTCTCACCATTTGGTTTAGTCAACAAGCGCACTACCTAGCTTATCCGTCGAGCAACATTTTTGCCCTTCTGACGCTGACTGCACTGTTTCTTTTAACCAGCCGTTACCACCAAAATATAGAAGTTTCGGCATTAATGTTGCTTCTTCAACCCTTAGGTGTCGTTGCTTTTGCAATTCGCTTTAAATTGATCTCGGGGGTTTCTTTGAAGAGCTTAACTCATACCGTCAATAACTACCTTGGTAAGTCACTATGAACAGTGTGAACCAAGCTAGTGCTAACAGAGCTGCGCCAATCTTGTTCATGACATTGCTTAGCTTTGGATTAGCAATGCTATGGTACGTGGTGCCTCACCCTGCGATTGTGTTGGTATTATGTTTTGTTCCCTTAGGTGCTCTGTTTGTACTCAATCAAACATTTTGGCTAGTTAGCTTATTCGTTTTGTTTTCTTTCTTTCGCATTCATGAAGCTATTCCAGCTCTCTACTCGCTCAAGATCCCACTATTGCTCTCATTAGGCGCTCTTTCTGCGCTCATGTGGCATACATTGGTAAGCCGACAATTACAAACATTCTGGCACCCAAGTATGACGTGGTTAGCCCTGTTTTGGGGGCTAGTGGTTATTGGCGTTGTACTCTCATCAAATCCCGGTATAGCCATTACCTACTTTAAGAATATCTACTGGAAAATCATTGTCATGACACTGGCAATCGCCTGGTTAGTTAATACGGAAGACGCCGTTCGAAAAATAGCGACGCTGATTATATTGGCTGGCGGGCTCATCGCCGTCGTTGCTTTATATAATTCGTCAGCAGGCATCGGATTGGTGGAAGGCACTCGGGTTACGATAGGTCGCCAACTTGGTTCTGTTCTTGGTGACCCAAATGATTTATCGCTCGTGTTGATGTTCCCTCTCGCGTTCGCCATTAGCTTCGCAACGACTAAAGAAATTGGCTTTTCACGCATTCTAGGAATCGTAGGGCTTGTTCTCGCAATGGCTGCTGTCATCGCGACTCAAAGTCGTGGCGGGCTATTAGGCTCAGTCGCCGTATTTGGTATTTTCGGTCTGCGACTCATCCGCTCAAAATCACTACTCATTTTCATCGGAGTCATGGGTTTAGCGGTTTTATTTGCGGTCGCTGGTATTTCAGATCGACAATCAGGTGGTGCTGCAGAAGAAGGTATCGATGCGTCCGCAATGGGTCGTCTGTATGCGTGGGAAGCAGCATTCAAGATGGCGTTAGATAATCCCTTCAGCGGTGTTGGTCTTAATAACTTCTACTCAAATTATTACTACTACAGCTCTCACTGGGACGGGCTCAACCACGCTGTACACAGTACTTGGTTTGGTGTTCTGGCAGAGATGGGCTTCCTTGGCCTGATCGTCTTTATCGGTATCATCATTTCATTGATTAAAACCAGTAGGCAAACACTTTCAATTCTGGCTGAGTTAAAGAACTCTGTCTCTCCGTATCTGACTGCCACGGCGCTTGCCGTCTATGCTGGCGTAATAGGTACTGTTGTCTCTGGTACCTTCCTTACTCAAGGCTTTACCTGGCCAATTTACATACTTGCTGCGCTATGTATTGCCATCTCTCGAATTACTCAAAAACGTTCTCAATTTGAGAATCTTAACAAGACGAAAGAATAACCAAACTTATCTCATTGTTTTTAATTAATTTATATTTTGGCACGTTACGTGAAATAGTCTCTGCATAATTCAAATGTAAGGGACGCAATCATGTTGGCTCAGCAATTAAACCACTTCAAAGTTTGGCTACAACACAATGAGAATCCTGCATATCGCAAATTGTTTCTCATTTTGAAAGCAATTCGCGCATGCGATATTCCAACGCCCAATCTGTTTAACAAGTTCGTTGGTCTGCTCTACTCTGCATTTAGCTCTGTATGGGGAAACCTTCTGCGCGTTTCAGTACACACTCCCGCCTTTAAAGGGCGACTATCAAAATACGGTAGAGGACTTTACCTGTTTGGTGGTGTGCCTTTTGTTTCAGGTCCTTTAACTATCTCCTTAGGCGATGATTGTCGTATTTCAGGACAAACTACTTTTAGTGCTCGACCTCAATCTGACAATCCTCAGCTCATTGTTGGTAGCAACGTTGATATTGGATGGCAAAGCACATTCGCAATTGGCCATAAAATCGTGATTGGTGACAATGTTCGCATCGCTGGTCGAGCTTTTCTCTTCGGCTATTCGGGTCACTCTTTAGATGCGGCTATGCGGGCAAAAGGTTTTGGAGATCTAGATTGCGATGTCGGCGATATCATCCTCGAAAACGACGTATGGCTTGGTACAAACGTGACGGTTTGCCCAAATGTCACTATTGGTGAAGGCACTATCGTTGGCACCGGAAGCGTCGTTACCAAAGATCTCCCTCCCTATGTGGTAGCAGCGGGCAATCCAGCAAGAGTAATTCGTTCACTTGCTGACTCTTCAACTAGTAATGAGGAAAACCGTCATGCGTGATCTTATTGTTTTCGGGGAAGACTTTGGCGGTTTGCCATCAAGTACTCAACACCTAGTAACTCGTTTGGCTAAGCAGCGTAAAGTACTGTGGGTAAATTCGATTGGCCTGCGTCAGCCTAAGTTAACGATGCACGATTTCAAGCGAGCAGCGAACAAGCTGTTAGGTAGAAGTAAAGGGGGCTTTAGTCGCCATAACGAACAACCGTCGAATATCAGTGTCGTAAACCTAAAAACGATTCCAGCACCTCGTTCTTGGTTTGCGCGTCAAATAGCGAAAACGATGATCTGCTCTCAGTTGAAACCCGTGATTAAAAATCTTGGCTTAAACAAGCCCATCTTATGGAGTTCACTTCCGACGACTGCTGATCTGTGTGGAACACTGGGTGAATCTGCCATTGTTTATTATTGTGGCGATGATTTTTCATCTCTTGCAGGTGTTGACCACGACGTAGTGGCAACACACGAAAGCAAACTTGTCGAACATGCAGATTTAATTCTCGCGGCGAGTGCAAAACTACTGACTAAATTTCCTCAGTCGAAAACACATTATCTACCTCATGGAGTCGATACGCATCTGTTCAGCACTCCAGTGAGTCGTGCCATCGACTTACCTTCAGCAAAAAATAGAATCGCTGGTTTCTATGGCAGTTTGTCTAACTGGTTAGATTATGAACTTATTGAGCAGGTGTGCTTAGCCAATCCAACTTGGCAGTTCGTGTTTATCGGTCCATTGGAACTGCCGTCTAATCCTTTGCCAAAATTGCCGAATGTTCACTACCTTGGCCCTAAACCTCATAGTGAACTGCCAGGTTACAGCCAACATTGGGATGTTAGCCTATTGCCATTTAGATCTAATGGACAAATCGCATCATGTAGCCCGTTAAAACTGCTTGAGTACCTAGCCGCTGGTAGCAAAGTCATTGCGACGCCTTTCCCTGCACTTTCTCCATATAGAGAGCAGGTCAACGTAGTGACTAACGCTCAGCAGTTTACTGACGCCTTAAATGGCCTAGATTTAGATTCAAGCATTGGTGAGCAGTACTCTCTTGAATCGGAAAGCTGGGATGCTCGTACAGTTAAGCTTAATAGTATGTTGGAGTCATTATGAATGAGCTAAAAATCAGGTTCATCGTCATACTCAACTCAGCATGGCGACAACGCTACGTAATTGTAATACCAATACTTATCCTCCCTTTTATTGGCTACTTTATTGGAAAAGTCGCACCAACGAATTACGTGTCGCATACTTCTATGTTGATACAGGAAACAGCGAAAATGAATCCTTTTCTTGAAGACATTGCCGTATCAACGATGTTGAAGGAGAGGCTCAATGCACTCAGTACCTTGCTTAAAAGTCGTCATGTATTAACTGCTGTCGCGAAAGAACATGGTTTGATAGATGATTCGATGGCTCCTGCTGAACGTGATTACATCATAAGTAAACTCTCAAGCAGTCTTACTGTTACTCAACCCGGTAAAGATTTTCTAAAGATTTCGTTAACAGCCCCTAATCCTGCAGGGATGAAAGAACTGCTAGAGTCAATCAGCGAGCACTTTATAGAACAGCTTCTTGCTCCCGAACGCTCTTCGATTCAAGACTCCTCTGAATTCCTTGCTATCCATATTGAAAAGCGTAGAGAAGAGCTAGATGTCGCCGAGAATGAGCTAGCAGACTTCAAAAATCGCTATGCTTCCGTCACGCCAGAAATGCAAAGCCAAGCGCTAGGCAGACTCGCTTCATTGAAACAAAGCTACGCGGAGAAAAAAGCCGAACTCGCCGGTGTTGAACGAAGTTTAGGCTCGCTTGATCAGCAACTGTCTAAAACAAACCCAGTAGTAGGTAAAATTGAAGACCAGATCATCGAGATTCGCAGCGAGCTGACGCTTCTTAAAGCGAAATACACCGAAAGCCATAGTGCCGTTCAAGGTAAAGAACGCGAGTTACGACGCTTAGAGAATGAGCGTTCCATCTTGCTACAAATGGAACAACCGAACATCAGTAGTGATCAGCTATGGGACATCGCTAGTAGCAACAAGCTCAAAGATCTTGGTGAAGTGCAGCCCTTACTGGTAACCCAACTCCAAAGTTTGCAATTAGTCCGTGGCCGCTATGAATCATTGACTGAAGAGACTAAAAGTCTCAAAGAAATGATCGCCCGATTAGAACAGGAAGCCAATAGCTTTGGTGACAACGCGAAAACCATGCACCGCCTAGTGAGAAATGCGGAAATTAAACGTCAGCTCTACGATGAATTGATTCAACGTTACGAGATGGCGCAGTTAACCGGATCGTTAGGTGTATTCGAGCAAAACAAACGAGTCAAAATTATCGACCTTCCTTATACTCCGAGTCGACCTGCTAACCTTCCTGCGATTATTTTTGTCATCGCTGGGTTAGTTGCTGGCATCGGGCTGGGTGCAGGTGTTGCAATCCTTATAGAGTTGTTTGACTCATCGATTAGACGTAAGGAAGAGATTGAGGCGATCACAAATGCGCCTGTGATTACTCATATACCTCGAATCCGTTGACCCTAAGATTAAGCCTTATCAATCATAAAGATTTTCAATTTGATTATCAGGTTGAGAACTTACCCAAAAAAACATATAACACACTGAAATATAAGAACTTAAAATCTGGCACACTCTATGCTCTTACTAACTTAAAGGAATTAATCGTCTAGGAGTTAGTATGAGCACACCTTGCAAAACAATCATCCATGTGGTCCAACACCTCTCTCCTGGTGGTCTAGAGGCGCTAGCTCTCAATATGCTCGCATTTTCTAACCCACAACAGAAAGTGCTCATCATTAGCTTAGAAGGGACTAAACAAGAATCCATTTCAAAATGGTCGAAACTTGAAGCCGTTAAGAACCAACTTATCTTCTTGAACAAACCATCGGGATACAGTGTTAAAACTTTGGTTCAGCTGTTCAGATTATTCCGCACACTCAAACCTAGCGTTGTCCATACTCATCATATTGGACCCATCCTTTATGGATCGATAGCCGCAAGATTGGCAGGTGTTAAGGCGAGAATCCACACAGAACACGACGCATGGCATTTGTCTAACGAGAAACATCGCTCTCTACAAGGCTTTGCTTTAAAAATAGCGAAACCAAGTATTGTTGCCGATGCGGCTTTAGTCAGAGAGCAAATTCACCGTCACTTCGACTATAAAGACGTCACGGTTATCAAAAACGGCATCGATTGTGAACAGTTCACAACTGGCTCTAAACATCTGGCTCGCCAAGTTGTTGGACTTCCTGTTCGCAGCACTATTATTGGTAGCGCTGGACGTCTTGAAAAAGTTAAAGGTCACGATGTGCTGATTGATGCAATGACCTTACTGCCGAATCACATTGAACTGGTAATTGCAGGCGAAGGTAGCCAAAGGAAAAAGCTCGAAGCACAAGTGAAAGAACTTGGCATTAGCCATAGAGTCACCTTTTTAGGTCTTGTCGATGACATGGTTCGATTCTATCAAGCATTGGATCTGTTCTGCCTTCCCTCACGTAGTGAAGGCTTCCCACTTTCAACATTAGAGGCCCAGTCGTGTGACACTGTCACTTTAGCAAGTAACGTGGGAGCTACAGGTGAGACACTCTGCCCAATTACAGGGAGCCTATTTGAGAGTGAAAACCCGCAAGCACTCGCTGCTAGTGTCCTCACTGCTCTTGAGCTACACCACACTGACTCTCCGCGTGACTTTGTACTTCACAACAATGACATCAGAGACATGATGAGAGCTTATGAAATGTTGGCAGAGGAGAAAAGCGCATGATCGACTTACTACTCACGATTCTATTTGTCGTCAGCTGCCTTTTGGTTATCTATCACCATGTTGGTTACCCAGTGCTGCTTTCTTGGTACTCGAAACAGCACCCTTTTAAAACGATAAATCACCGTAGTCGTGGATTCAAAAGTATTAAAGGGGACAGAGCTTGCGCGACCATCACAATTTTGGTTCCCGCATTCAACGAGGAGCAATGGATCGCAGACAAAATTCGTAACCTGTCTTCGCTCGATTATCCAAAAAACAAATACAAGGTAATCATTGCCTGCGATGGTTGTACTGACAACACTGTCTCAATAGCGGAGCAAACCATTCAAGAGGCGATTTGTGCAGATACTCACTTCGAGATCAGAGCATTTGAATCTAATCGCGGCAAAGTTGCGGTCGTCAACGAACAAATGAAGACCATCACGAGTGACATTACTGCGCTGAGCGATGTTTCAGCTCTCATTTCAATTGATGCATTATGGGTTGCCAACAAACATTTTCATAATGAACAGGTTGGCGTGGTCAATGGCCACTACCAGCTGTTCAAACCGGGTAATGAAGGCGAAGCATGTTATTGGCAATATCAGAGTAAACTCAAGATGCGCGAAGCGACCTTAGGTTCTACTCTAGGCGCGCACGGAGCTTTCTACCTGTTTAGAACTCACCTATTCGAATCAATGAGTGCTGACACTATCAATGATGACTTTATTATTCCTATGTCGATCGTACGTCAAGGTTACGTTGCAGAGTATGAGCCTCAGATGGTTGCACTAGAGATGGAGGCAACAAACGAGAAAGACGACTTTAGCAGAAGACTGCGTATTTCCGCAGGTAACATGCAACAAGCTATCGAACTTTGCGAAATGTTTTTACCAAAGTACAAAGGCGTTGCGTTTGCATTCTTTTCTGGAAAAGGGTTAAGACTCATCACCCCTTACCTACTGATATTCTGCTTAATCAGCTCAATTATCATGATGGACAACCCGCTCTTCATGGCAGCATTGATCGCGCAAATCGCGCTCTATTCACTAGCAGTACTTAGTCATCAATTGCCATACATTTTTAGTCATAAAGCCTGCAAACTGCTGCTTTATATCGTTGCAGGTCACTGTGCAAATTTCATCGGTGGTATGCGTTACCTATTCGGTCTTGAATCAGGAAAATGGTCTCGCGTAGGCCAATAAGGAGATTATTATGAGCAACGTATCAACTCACATTTCAATTTGGTTAGCAAAGCGTCTGTTTGACCTATTTGGCGCGCTATTTGGCTTGCTATTACTTTCTCCAGTCATGCCTTTTATCGCACTGGCGATAAAACTCAGCTCTCCTGGTCCTGTTTTTTACAAGCAACTGAGAGTCGGTAAATCAACTCCGGAAAAGATGGTATTTTTTGAAATCATTAAGTTTCGCACCATGTATCAAGATGCCGAGCAACGCACTGGTGCTGTATGGGCGACAGAAAACGATCCAAGAATCACCCCAGTCGGACGCTTCCTGCGTAAAACGCGCCTAGACGAGATTCCTCAGTTGTTTAATGTTGTTATGGGTGAAATGTCATTAATTGGTCCGCGTCCAGAGCGCCCAAGCTTTTACAGCAAACTAGAGAACGCAATTCCTTACTTCGCTGATAGAACTTACGGTGTGATGCCTGGAATCACAGGGCTAGCGCAAGTAAACCAAGGTTACGATACTTGTATTGATGATGTTCGTAGAAAAGTTGGCTATGACCATAGTTACGCTCTTTCATTGTGCTCAATGAAGTCATGGTTAAGCATGGATATGAGCATTATCACGAAAACCATCGTGGTTATGTTTGATGGCCGAGGACAATAGCCATTAACGAACCGAGATATGTACGTGATTTAATGCACATTTTTTAACTGGCAATGCGTAAAACAACAACAATTCGATTAGTTATAAAGCAAACGAGTAAAAATCGAAGAAAATGCGCTTGCACGATTGAATAACTCTCGGTAACATCCCTCTCGTTCTTAAGGAATGGGTCCGTAGCTCAGTTGGTTAGAGTACTACCTTGACATGGTAGGGGTCGGCGATTCGAGTTCGCCCGGACCCACCACTCCTTAAAGCATTCAGTTGTAAAGAACACAAATTTGGGTCCGTAGCTCAGTTGGTTAGAGTACTACCTTGACATGGTAGGGGTCGGCGATTCGAGTTCGCCCGGACCCACCAAATTTAGTCCTTCAGGACGATCGCAAAGCCCGCTTCAAGCGGGCTTTGCTGTATCTGTACTTTGCTAATTGAAAAACTAAACCTTTGGAAACGTCAGTATGACTGAGAGTCCCACCTTATCCTTGAGATACTCATCCTTTAGCTCTAAGGTGCCTCCCATTCTCTTTGTGGCGGCAGCGACTAAACTTAACCCTAGCCCATTGCCTTCTGTATTTCTGCTGCTGTCGCTGCGGTAGAATTTTTGGCATAGGTGGGTTAATTCCTCTTCTCCTACTCCGCCACTTTGATCCGCTACGGTTAGTTCTACACTGTCTGCTTTCTCTGCTGAAGAGATTCGAATCGTATTACCCGCTTGATTGAACTTACAGGCGTTATCAATCAAATTGGACACTACCTGCATCATTAATTCGTGGCTGGCTTTAATTTGGTGTTTCGGGTCAATGTTCAACTCTAGGTTTAACTGATTATCTTCTAAAACGGGCTCGTACAGCTCTGTCGCACACTCAACTAACTGTTGAAGATTGACAGCACTTTGAGTTATCTGTTCTCCATTGAACTCAAGTCGGCTTATTCGCAGCAGCTGATTAAAGGTATTGAGAAGATTTGCCACCATTTGCTCTACTTCTTCAAGTTCTGAGTGATTCTCAGAAAGTTGCTGAATTCGATGATAAATCGACGTAAGCGGAGTTCTTAAGTCATGCGCAATGTTGTTTGCTTGCTGCTTAGTCATCTCTGTCGACTGAGCAAGGCGATCTAACATCATATTCAGCTCTGAAATAGTCTCTGACAGCGGCCCCTCTAGATTTTCTTTGGGGATTCTAAGATGTAAATCGTTATCTTTAGTTATGTTGTTGCTCGCGGCGTTAATATCAGTCAGCCGAGTTTTAATGCTGTTTATCATGAAGTAAGCGATGACAAACCCTACGATCATCAGAGCTCCAACTGCGTAAATGATCCCATTAATCAGCTGGGTTTGTTGAGTAAAGAAGGCATCTTCTACTCGAACTTCTAGCGTCCGCCACCCATCTCCTTCGGGAAGGTAAGTTTCAACGCTGACGTAATCAGACTCTTCATTCTCCTGAACATAAAATTCAATCCCAAATTCCATGTCTCCCATAGATTCATACGCATCTAGCTTTTTCAATTCTAGGTCTGTGACATGCTCTTTGAAAACATAGCTAAAGATGGCCTCGTGATCGGCTCGCAGAACCTTCTTGGTTTCCTCTGGGCCCAACTCTTCCCATAGCTCGTACACGTAGTTAGCTTCAGAAGCCACAATGGGCAAAACACTATTATCAATGAACCAGGCATAGATACTTGTACGCATCACGATCAGCAACACAATCGCTGCCACGACTAGCATGGCATATAAGTTTAGAAATCGGCGGAAAGGATCATTTAGCCAATTCACGAGCGATCCTCCATGACGTAGCCAGCCCCTCTCACGGTGTGCAATAGCGGCTTGTAGCCATCGAGATCAATCTTCTTTCGTAATCGACTAATATGGACATCAATGACATTGGTTTGCGGATCAAAATGATGATTCCAAACTTTCTCTAGCAGCATGGTTCGTGTCACGATGCGGCCTTTATTTTCCATTAAATAGAGTAAAATTTGATATTCACGAGTGTTGAGTGCTATGTCTACCTCTCCCCGCCTTGCCTTTCGGGTATATGTATCTAAAGAGAGGGAATCTAGCTTTAACTCGGTGTTATTGGCTTGAGATTGCGATTCACTTGGTCTTCGTGCCAGCACTTCTATTCTCGCCAGCAACTCGGTATAAGCGTAAGGTTTAACTAAATAGTCGTCTCCCCCACTTCTTAACCCTTTGACACGTTCCTCTACACTATCCAATGCGCTGAGCACCAATACTGGAGTTTGGTTACCACTCGCTCTTAGCGCCTGAATCATCTGAAGACCATCCATTTCAGGCATCATGCGATCGCAAATAATTACGTCGTAGTCATTTTGCAATGCACAAATCAAACCCAACTTTCCGTTCTCGGCTCGATCAGTCTGGTGCCCGGATTGCTCTATGCTATGACTGAGAAAACGCGATTGTTCTACGTTGTCTTCTACTAATAAAATTTTCATAACTCAAACTCCGAGCGACCAGCCTAGCTGCATGACATTTAAGATTGTTGTAGACCAACTTCTAGCAATTCTAAGTCATTGGCAGCGTTAATAGAATGCGCATTGTCGTAGAAGTTTTCTTCATACATACCAAATTCAAACTCGACGTTGCCCTCATCATTGAAAAACATCTCTTGCATATCGACCTTTTCAGTATCAATCACTTTTAATGTTTTAGCGTCGATAACTAGCAAGGTTGATAGAGGCTCATCGTAACTCTCTTTAAGCTCTACCATGTAGATGGTTCCCAATTCTGGCACTAAATCAGAATGAGCTGAGACAATGAGCCCTTGGTGCGTCTTACCAACTTGCGCAAGGACCTCTTGAAGTGAAAAGTTAACTTTTTGAATCGTTTGGGTAACGTCTTTACCGCTTGTTGCATCAAAGAAAATGGTTTCTTGATCTGCTTGTTGCTTTGCAGTGGCAACGTAGAGAAACCGACCATCTTCTTGTTCAATCAATTCAATAGAATCATAGCTAGCAGGCTTGAGCGTTTTAATCTGACTAAGCGCTGTTTCTGCGCTCATAGTAGGCAGAAGATTAGCCTTGTTTGAATCCTCCATGGAGTTCGCCATAGCGCTAAAGCCAATCATGCTGCCAATCAAGATGCTAAGTGTAGTAAGTTTTTTCATAATCTTATTCCTGCTGTTGGTTAAGTTCGAAATTAGATTAATCAATGGAGCTAACGCCTTTCTAAACTCAAGATTAAATATTTGTCATCTAACTGGGGGGATCTTATCAAACATCATGTCAGCTTCCCCCTCACGGATAAATAACGTTAATTAAATACCCTGCTTAACTGTTTCCTTTCAGAATTACCTCGTACATACAAAGAGACGCAGGAGAAACAAGGATGGCTAACACGCTTATATGCCGCTCTTTTCAATCATTCATGGATATTTGTGAAAATGACTTGGTAGAAGGCGCAAATGTTCACTGTACATTTCATCTATCCGAGCCGGAAATGATGCAAGATTTATTAACAAAAAAAGGAGGCTACCTACTTACCGCAACTCCATTCCTTCAACGCAAGGAATCAATCTCAACAATTTGCCTGTGAGGTGAGTTTCTTAGGCGACTCTCACTCTCTGTTCCGGCTTCATTCCTCCCAATTTTGGAGCCGGCTTTTTTACTCATTTTCACATCAACTCCTCTACTTACTTTCCCCCCTTACAAGCCAATACAAACCCTTACAAAGCGATTACTCTAAACACGCTATCATCGTGCTTCAGATCACACAACTGCACCTAAAAATCACTAAATTACTTATTATTTACTGAACAATTAACATATTAATAACTAAAAATAGTCCGACAAATTAACAAGTCAGCTCCAACTATTTACACTTACAAAGGAGGCGCTCTATGGCTACAAATGGGACGGAATGCTTCGATTTAAGAATCGGCAACTGTTTACTAAAAAGAAATGAATCTGGTGCTCAGATTCTACTGGACAACGAAAAGTCGTTTTCTATCACTATTCCTGAAAGTAGTGTATTGAGAAGATTAGTTGAGGAAGATGGAGAAGTGGTCAGCAGAGATGACTTAATCGTCGATGCTTGGGGACGCCCAGATATAATAGGTCCAAACTCTTTACCCGTTGCGATTACAAACCTTAGGAAAATCCTCGATCTCAATAATATTAAAATCACCAATGTTCCTAGAAAGGGTTATAGAATCGATCTTTCCGAAATTCAATGGGCCCAACCACAAGAACCTTCCTTACAAGAGACTGCGCTCCCTCCCCCAGACAATAAAGATACAAGCTTTCCACCCCTTTACGAAACTTGGTGGGAAAGGGCTAAGCTAGCCATTGCTATTGGTGCCTTGTTGTTTTGCCTCTACGCCGCCTTTTACATCGTATTCTCTTGGGTGCGTGTCGACTGCCAAAAATCAGGTAAAGCTACCCTATGTTCAATACAAGGGGACAGTGTCGACCCATCAATCGTCAATGGTAAAGAAGGGAGATTCTTTTATTCAAGTCAGAGTGGTTTAATGGAGGTCAAAGGTAATGGTTAAACGCATTATTTTAATAGCGGTGATCGTCTTAGGATTGTTTGCATCTATTACGACTTACGCTTTCTTAAACGGCTCATCTTGCCAATATTCGATGACACTACATGTGCCTGATGATGACAGAGATGTTTTCTTAACGTGTTATCGAGGAAAGGTAGTTGCACTACAAACCAAACAAGATGATGACGGTAACTATCTTTCTAAGTATAAAGTAGAGGCAAGACAACTTCGATTAGGTGAGCAAACCATCTATTTTGTCTACTCGCGCAAGATTTTAGTCGATGACAACAAGCAAGATGAAAATGATCATTTCAACCAGATCTCATCAGGCTATAAGTTCTTGTTCTATCGCTTAATCCGTGATGGCGACGATATCTATGTCTTCCAGTCGTTCCCTAGGTACTATGTCCATAAAGGAACAATATCGGGTACATTAGATATTTGGGAAAAGTTTTTTAGCTAACACTACTAAAAATACAAAAGCGCCACCCATCGATGGCGCTTTGTCATTTTAATACCCGAAACTAATCTAGGATTCGAAACTCAGCATTAAAGTGTCTCAAAGCGGGTGGCTCATAGGTAAAGGTCAGTCCCTTAATCTTGTGAGCATTTTCCTTAATTTCGGTAAAGGCTTGAATCACATAATCAAGATGAGCTTGAGTGTATGTCGCTCGGGGAACCGCTAATCGCAAAAGTTCTGCTGGACACGGTAGCTGCTGTCCTGTTTTTGGATCTCGCCCTAGCAATAAAGAGCCAATTTCGGCCCCTCGGATCCCCGCCACACGGTACAATTCACATGCCATTGCATGACCGGGAAACTGGTCGGCTGGAATATGAGGCAATAAGTCACCCGCGTTAATAAATGCTGCATGCCCACCAGCCTGCTGACACTTGATACCGACTCTTTCAAGTCCATCGACTAAATACTGAATCTGCTCGATACGTGAAGATAACCACTCTTCTCGCATAGCGTCGTAGAGACCTACGGCTAAACGCTCCATAGCACCTCCCTCTAACCCGCCATAGGTTGGAAAGCCCTCTTGCAACACGCATAAGGTGCGGCACTCTTGGAACACATCGGAAAGCGTATAGTCTTTAAATGCTAATAACCCGCCTATAGGCACCATCGCATCTTTTTTCGCTGACATGGACAGAATATCTGCATACTTGAAGCTCTCTTTGGTGATTTCTTCAATAGACCAGCATTCGTAACCAGGCTCTCGTTGCTTGATAAAGTACGCGTTCTCTGCAAATCGTGCACAGTCCATCACCACGGGAATATCGTATGAGCTGGCTATCTCATACACTTCTTTGAGGTTTGCTAGTGAAACTGGTTGTCCGCCTGCAGAGTTACATGTAATTGTGCTAACAACATAAGGCACGTTTTTAGGGCCAATTTCCTCGATGGCAACGATCAATTTTTCAATATCAAAGTTACCTTTGAATGCGGACTTGACCGATGTATCGAAAGCCTCTTCGGTAGGCACATTAACCACTCGGCAACCATTTCGCTGGGTATGTCCTTGAGTTGTATCGAAAAAATAGTTTGAAACTGCGGCCATTTGTTCACGACATAGACCTTTTTCACGTTCTCGCTTAGCAATCAATGCGGGAACATAGAGCTGTTCGGCTCCGCGTCCTTGGTGAGTTGGAATAGTATGTTCGTAGTCGAAGATGTCTTTGACCGCATCTTTTAAAACGTAGTAGCTTCGGCTACCACTGTATGATTCATCCCCTTTCAGCATGGCTGCTTGCATACCTTGGGTAACAGAGCCCGTGCCACTGTCGGTCAGCAAATCAATAAACACCTCGCTACTAGGAATTAAGAACGGATTATATCCATACTTTTCCAAAGCAGCTTCTCGTTCTTCACGCGTCGTATGTTTAACTGGCTCGACAACTCGAATTCGATATGGCTCTGGCAAATAGCTCATACGAGTGTCGGCTTTTTGGGTACAGTGCGAAGCACAGGAATTTGGATTAGTAGTCATAGTTTTCACCTTCAATTTTATCTATGATTTGTAAAACGGACTAAGTTGCATATATGTGTCCGCTACGACAAAACATAGAGTCGGGTGAAAGATCCAATGAGTAAGTTATGGATAAATAATCGTCAAAACCCCCTTCCTTAAGACAATGACTGAAACCAATCTCAGTAAAAAGCCTGACATGAGTCAGGCTTTATCTTTGTTCACATGTCACTTCGCTAAATGTCTTTAAAGCTCACTCAAACGCGTTTTGACCACATCTTGTGTTTCCTCTATCCAAGCGTAGCGTTTGGTGTACAAACGACGTTTCGTTTTCTTAAGTGTACTCGGATCTTTGCGCGGTGGCTGAAGTGGGATCTTGTACATAAACTTAGAGACTTGTTCACCACCATATTCGGTCCACAATTCAGCGTAATTGTAGGTCACACTTGAACGCTTCGAACCTGTGTATCTCAATGCTTGATAGATATGCCCTTTGTTTGTGATACCGAAAACATTGTCTACTTGCCACTCGCGAGCGAGCATCAGCAAAACTTCAAGCATTAACGCTTTTGGACGTAAACCATGAATACCGCGAGTCAGTGACTTAATGATCTCTCCTCGATCACTAATGTGATCCCCTGGTCCTTGCAGCGCACCAATGTGGATTTCTCTGCGTGGCGTGGTCGATAGATTAAACGCCAACGTAAACAGATCGCGGTTTTTCTCATCTGTCAGCTTTAGTGCCAATGAGCCTTCTCTTTCAGGCCCCGCACACAACAGCAGCTTACAATCCATAATTTCAGCAAGAAGCCAACCTTCATTGGAATAAAAGTCTAAAAACCCTCGGCCATACATTTCATGGAGGGTTTTAAAATGCTCATAGATTTTCTTCGCGCGCTGTTCTGGGCGCCAGTTCAAGCAAACATAAGGTTTAAGAGGCTTTTCGAGCAATCGCGGGTTAACGTCCGTGATGGTTTTTAGATCGGGCTGAGCAAAGAGTTCTTGCATCTGTTTTAAAACGCCTGGTTTAAGCAACGACCATAAGCAAAAACGCGCGTTATAGCGTAGCTTTTTAAGCCCATGAATATCCGGATATACGGCTTCAGCGACTTTAGGAAGCGATAAAACAAAATTAAGGTAGTTGGCTGACATAGAGAACTCTCGATTTTCTGTATGGGACTTTGCTCTTAAAGTCGTTGCCTTTTAATTGGTTAGGCAAGCGATAGTGCACAGTGTACAAAACCATAAAAATGAGATGTAGATCTACTTTGTCGCGACTTTGTCACGCCTTTGTCAGCCTCGATTACAATTTAGGGAATGTCAGGATGAATTGAGCGCCACCCAAGGTGCTTTGACCGACTTCAACAGTGCCTTGGTGCCGTTTAACGATTAGGTCAACAATCGCAAGCCCTAAGCCAAATCCACTGTTTTCTTTGTTTCTTGACGCGTCAACACTGTAAAATGGCTGGAAAATTGATGACCAATGCTCAGATGGAATGCCGTTACCATCATCTTCTACCATGAGCACTAGGTGTCCATCAGACTCTTTTACGCTTAGCTGCACTTGATTTTTCGCATACTTAACGGCATTCGAAAGCAAATTCACTACTCCGCGCTTTAACAATGAACGATCCGCGCACAGTTCTACATTGCTTTCGATATCAAGTGCAATATTAATATCACGGCTGTTTGGTAAGCGCTGAACGACTTCAGGTAGAAAATGATTCAAATTAAGCTGCTCGAGGCTCAGCTCAGTTTCAGGACGTTCCATCTTAGCGAAATACAGTAGCTCATCGACCATTCGCTCCATTTCTTCGGTATCTTCGATGATGCTCGCTATTTTGTCATGCTGCTCTTTAGACAAGTTCTGGTCTTGCAACATTTCAGCTTGCCATTGAATTCTGAAAATTGGCGTTCGCAGATCATGGGCAACCGCATTGGTTAGGAAACGGTTACTTGCAATAAGGTTAGAAATCTTATCTGCCATGTAGTTAAAGCTGGTATTCAACCTACCAACAGCATCTCGTCCTTTAGTCGGTGCCCTAACGTTAAAATCGCCCTGAGCAAACTTAACCGTCGCATTTTCCAGTAACCGCACTCTGCGGCTTAAGAACAAAATCAAACATAGTGAGTAGACAAAGAAGCCCCCGAGAATGAAGCCCCAAACAATATCATCATCAAACTCAATTGCTTGGCGTAGCTCAGTTTGAAAGTCTGGCGAGATGTAGTAAATCTCGTTGGGCTCTAACAGCTTAAACCAGAAATGTCTTTCTTCATCAAAATAGATATTGAGATTCGATGGGTCTTGGGCGAAAAAGTTAGCGACGTCTATTGGTACATCAGACAAGTTAACAACGAACAGAGTTTTGGCCGTTTTTTCTACCACGCGTTCCATAGTATCAATAGCCGCTTCTTTACCTTGGTTTTGGTAAATAGTCAGCACCATATCCCTGAACGCTTCGCCTTCTCTTTCCTGCAGTACATAGTCATAATCTGGATTGAGTTCATAGATAATGTACTCATACGCAAAAATACTTAATGTAAATAAGATCAATAAACCGATAAACGATTCCAAGTAAATTCTGCGCATATACCCTCTTAAGATTAAGTTCGTCGACTATTACCAAGTATCTGGGACAAACAAATACCCTTTTCCTCTGACAGTAATGATGCGTTTTGGCGTTGCAGATGTGTCACCGAGTTTCTTACGCAAACTCACAATCTTGTTGTCGACGGTTCTATCTAGACCATCATACTCAATGCCTCTCAACGTCTTGGTCAGTTGATCCCGAGACAACACTTCGTCAGGAGAACAGGCCAAAGCCCATAGTAAATCAAATTCACTATCAGACATTGAAACCACCTCGCCTGCCAGTTCGCAAACTTTACGTGCATCATTAAGCTTCAACTGACCAAACTCTAGCACTTTCGAATTAGCTGCTTGCGGTATCGATTGAGTACTCGCCTCAACTCTTCTTAACAACATTCTCATCCGAGCGAGCAAAACTCGCGGTTTAATCGGCTTTGTTACAAAGTCATCTGCGCCAATTTCTAGTGCTGCGACATGATCAAAATCGTCATCACTGGCTGTCAGCATAAGCACTTTACCTGAGTAGCTTGGACGAATCTGTCTACAAATTGTCAGCCCATCAACACCGGGGAGCATAAGATCGAGGAGAACAATATCAGGCTGATTTTCAACAATGGCATCAATGGCACTTTCACCTTCTTCAAAAGTCGTAACACTGAACTCTTGAGAGACAAAATATTCACACAGCATTTGTCGAAGCTTAGGGTCATCTTCAACGATAAAGAGCGTCTGATTAGCGGAATTTGGCATATAAACTAAAGCATTGCATGACTAACATGAGAGTAATTCTAGCGTATTCGCCATCCCATTTCTGCAACAGAAACTGAATCAAAATCGCGACGAAGACAAAAAGGTCGAAGTAATACCGGTTTTATGATCACTTCGACTTCACCTTAGAGTCCCATTAGCCTAAAAACTTGGGCAATGAATCCGTTAAGGTCATGATATGAATGGTGATGACACTGACACCAAACACTCCAACGACAACAAGCGACCACTTTCCTCCAATGGCTCTGTAGTCGTTGTGGCTAGAAAGCAAATTGTCTGCCTTATTCAGATTGCTTTGCCTAGATTTTCGGACTAACAATGCTGGGATGATGCATGCCCAAATCGCCGCTGCTGATGCCGCAAAACCAATTGCGACGAGAAAGCCAAAGGGGAGTAACAATGAAAATATGAGTGGTGGTAAAAAGGTCACTGACCAAGTTTTTAATCGACCTCTCTTGTTATCTTTAAAATTGAAAACGTCCGCTAAAAAATCGAATACCCCAAGCCCGACACCAACGAAACTCGATAGAATTGCAGCTGCAGAGAAAGCACTAATGACATTAGAAACAAAGTCTGTCGGTATTACACCACTTAAGCTGCTGAGTAAGACATTGATATCACCGTCCTTTTCAATTATTTCGCCAAAGTGCATTCTTGGTAGATTGCCATAGATACTTACCAGCCAAACTGCATAAATAAAAAAGGCAATTGTCGTACCTCCAACAATTGCCTTTTGCGCTTTCCGTTCATCCATGTAGTAATCCCGCATGGTCGATACGGTATGATGATAACCAAACGAGGCTAATGCCACAGGAACCAAAGCAAACATAAACTTACTTTGCTCCAAATTGACATCTCTCCACATTTCACTCAGGTCGATGTTAAGCACTAGACCCGTAATACCAAACACGAAGCTAGCGACCATAAACAACATTAAAACAATTGAAAACTTGTCAACAACCCGAGTTGAATGCCAGACAAAAAAAGAAAATACAGCGACAAACAAAATAGAAGCAAGCTTAGGGTTTAATCCCATGTACTGATTTATTATTAGGCCCGATGAAGTTATATAGGCATAAAGCAAAATGCCCCCAACAAAATAGATCATTATGTTGTTGAAGCAGCTGATTGGTTTACCTAACAGATCCGTTGTTATCGAATCAAAAGATGATTTATAGGGATAGTATTTTAACACTTCCAATAGAAAGCATCCACTTAGTGTCATTATTAGCATGGTCATCGCCAATATAAGCAAGGTCCATGCTATCCACGCACCTGCACCTGCACTTGGTAAACCAAGCATTCCTGCTCCAACACACACGCATGCAATGATGCACGACCCACCAAGAGTCGAAGGCGATTTTGTCGTTAGAGAATGATTCTGTTTCACATTATCCATATGTAATAGACCTTTATATTTATAGGGTTTACCAATCGCTCTTTTTGCTAAATATAATCTTTTAACGTATAAAAAAGCGCCAGAGTCGTAACCCTAGCGCCAATTATTACAATAATTTAATAATTAGTTTTAAATTAACATTCTACGAATTATAAAATATTATCTTTACTCCCAAGCCTCTGAAAAGTCTTGATCTTTAAATGCAGCTGCTAAGCCTGTCACTTGCTGCATTCGTAATACCTCATCGCGATCCATGCCAAGTTCACGACATATTTTCTCGTTACTCCACTCTAATTCTCTTAATTGCATAACAAGGTTCGCGGTTAACTCGACCTGATGTGTTCCACGAGCGACATTGTGTCGTACTGAAGTTGACATACTCTTTTCTTCAGATTTATTCATCACAATCGCAGGGACGTATCCTGATATAGGTTGTAACTCTGAGTTTGATTTGATCAATTCGAATCGATGGAATCCATCAATTAACACGTATTGGTCACAACCCGAGATTTGATTTACGATAACCGGCATTGTTAGGCCATCTTGTTGAATAGAATGTTTAAGTAACCGATTTTCTGGTGAGGCCATCTTGTTTGGATTGTAGTGGTTTGCCGATATCATCTCTAATTTCAGCATCTGTACATTGCAAACTGGGGGGAGATTTGGGTTCAATTTACACAATAAGTGGGTAACTTGATTATATAAAGCGACAGAAGCATCCAGATGCCCAACGTCTTTTAACCCATCTGAACTAAGCAGTGACATAACAAACTTACTTTCCATAAAAGCCTCCATGTCCGACATAATCGTTGTACAAAGAATGGTATTGCTGAGCAACCGCTTTGTTGTAGCCAAATGAAAGTCCTCTGCACCAATAGTCATTCTTTATCAGAACTTTGCATATCCTCCTCCAACTCGGGACTTGTTTTTTTGCCTCTAACTTAGAATCGGCGAAATCAGGAATACGTCGAATCCCTTTATGGTGTCCGTTGCGGCGCCACCATTGAAGAAATTTATAGATCCGCTCACGGTAATGCTTCTCGACATGCGGAGGCATAGTACTGAGTAAATGTTTACTATATTGACGATAGGTAAACCCGGGAGGCAGTTTAAAACGATAGTAACCAACAATACGTCCCTGCTCTTTCGAATACCTCGCGCCGAAGTTACACCCTTCAACGCGATCAACCAGCTTTTGCCAAGTGTCGGGCTCTAGAATCTGATAGAGCCAGAGCCCTTTGCGCTGTTCATCGCCAAACGGTTGGCAAAGGCGCTGCTGAGAAATAGAGACACCAGCTTTGTGCATCAGATCGTAGACTTTGTTGTAATCCCATTGCCTACGACCATTCGCAATCCAGATATCTCGCGTTTTCCAATCGTATATAGGGTAAGCCATGTAGACGTCTTGCTGCATTTTCGTCGTCCACGGTAAATGATGGAATTTGTCTTTATATTGATTTTTAATTGTGTTGTAGCGATTCAAGGATTCATCAGCTCTTAAGCCAATTAGCACTGCAATCTTTGTTTGTTTTTGTTGTTGATACCAGTGCGCGAAATCAAACACAAAATCCTCAAACTCCATTCCAGGGTAGAAAAAAGGGAGCTCGTTTGGGTCGTTAAATACCCCAAACACATCAGGCAGTTTACGCACCCAATTCACCTTTTTCCTTTCGTCCCAACACACCCACTTGGGCTCGAACTGAGATACCGAATTGCGCAAACCAATAGGTAGGCAGATCCAGTATGGGCGAATCTTATTGGTCGCGACCATACGCTCTATAAATCCTTCGGTTTCCTTATATTGAGCTTCAAAATCAACAATTAATGTGTCAACTGGCAGTCGGTCTCTGCGCTCCGCTTCTTCAATGGCAAGATTAAGTAACACTCCTGAATCCTTTCCACCCGAGAAGGAGACATAGAGGTGTTCAAAATGGTCATAGATATATGAAATCCGCTCTTGCGCTGCGAGCATGACATCTTTACCGAGCAGAGACTTTTTACGACTTCGTTGCCGAACCATATTCCTTTCCTCATTTAGTTAATGAAACTAGGTTTATGCTTTCGAAAATAGGCAATCTAAATTTAGTGGGCTGTGATATTCAGGATTGAATCAACGATAAGCCTTCTAAAGGCTAAAAGACTTAATATTATGTTTTTATTCATTAATTATTATTTAACATAGAACAAAAGCAATGAGATATAAGTAATGATTAATTTACTACCCTTTCACTCGAATGGCATTGTATGTTAAACGGGTGAAGTGAATTCTTTGCTCACTCCGACGTCTCAAACATTGGCTAGGTTTTTACTTCACAACTTCACTTTCCAACATACTAGCTACTTATAGCTATACTTCACTTCGCTGTGTTTTGGGGTGGCAAGGGCCACCCCACCTTTTTTCTAGGGTACTGGTACAGATAGGCAAGTCGGATACGTTTCTTTCTCAGGTAACAAACTTATGTTTTGGCCTGTTGACATGACGACACTTACGTAGTGAAGGCCCCCTTTTGCATCACCCCTCATATGTGGCATACCTGACGAGTAAGAACCATATATAGGCCAGTCGTAAGTTGGTCCTATGGACATCGTTGAAAGCTCAGTTAACTCATCTAGCGTTGGTTTACGCCAGTTATCTCTACCATTAAACTTAATAGCCGATAAGTCCGCACAGTAGCGTTCATGTTGACCATACTGACCTTCATCAACTGTCCCACCAGCATCCTTGATACTCTGGTCGTAGCCATCGTTTCTCATCTGAGCGAACTGGTTGGTACCACTACCTCCGTCGGTGGTAAAGCCTGAATGCGTATATCCAGAGTTATACATTTTATCGTCAAATGAATACCACATGTACGACATGACCTGCGATCTTGGTGGTTCAGTAAACCATTTACCATCAGCATCACCAGAGTTACCGACGATAATATGCAAACACTGTTCTGTACGGTGCGCTTTGTCGGCATTACCTTCAACACCACAAGTTTCTAATTTTCTTGGCGTTTCAAGATTAACTACTGAAGATAGCAAACCATTGTACTCAGCTTGAACACTAAACTTGCCTTTCGCACCAGCGACCAGTTTCCCGTCAGAATTTAATGTGTAACATGGATCGCCATTACACTCTTCTGAAATCGTATTCCAAGTGACTTCTGTCGTGACATCTTGCAAGTTGAGCTCATCATCAATGGTATATACCTCTAGCTGAAACAATCGACCGGATAACTCCTGATATTGTCGTTGTATATGTGGTGCTGAGTTTGCGACTGGGGCTGGTCGAGTAAACTTTACATGCAATTTAGATGTATCCGTAGGCGTACTGTCTTCGCTCGAATCACCGCTACTAGAGCCACCATCTGAACCAGCACTTCCGCTATCGCCATTATCTGGACTTTCAGACTCTCCCTGGTCAACGCTTCCTCCTGCTTCATTAGATGGAGAGTTCCCTTCTGTTGCAGGACTATCTCCTGTTTCTTGGTTTGTATTATCTTGATTATCGGTCGTCCCTGTAGACGTATCTTGTGTACCTCCGGTATCTGCCTGAGTAAGCTCCCCACTATCACTACAACCGGAAAGACCTATCATCAAGCTTAAACCGCACGCCAACAGTATTGATCGACGAACTTGTATAGCTTTGTTTTTATTGTCTATTTGAGGGTTAGTAATGCTCATATTTAATTCCCACCTGTGACTTTACATATATGTGCTTGTTCAGAAATCTGAGCAAGTGAGGCGAGAATATTTAAGCGGTGTGCAACAAACGACTAATTGGTTTTAATTTATTAATTTTAAATCATATAAATCATGCACTTAAAAAATAATTTATCATTAATAATTTTATAAGCTCTAGAGAGTTCTGCAGAGTGCAAGTATTAAGATTATTTGATAGGATGCGCTTCCTAAGAGTTCCAACTGTTACTGAGCAACCCATGAACCGTAAAAAGAAGATCAACCAGATCCTGAAAGCCAAGCAAAAAAAGATGAATTCTAAGTTGCACAAGAGCAACAAGCCTCGCTACATCTCTAAAGCAGAGCGAGCGAAAATGGAGGAAGAAGAGCAGAACCAGCAGCAGGTTGAAGCTACTGAAGTAGCAGAAGAGCAACCTGAGAGCAATGATAAGTAACTAGCTTTACTCCATAAACAAACGCAAAAAGCGCCAGCCGAGTTAACCTCAACTGGCGCTTTTTATATTCGGCGGTTATTTAATCGTAACTACCTTCAAACGAAACCAACTTAATTTCTAACTTTGCACCAAAGTAACTCAGATCTAATTTGGGATCTTGGTTTTCTGAGACCTGCTTACCCAGAGTCTCTAGTAACTCTGCCATGAAATCTTTAACTGGCTGGTCTGCGTCTGCCAGATGTTGCTGTATTCTATTATCCATTATCTTCCTAGCCATAGCACTGTGCCACCCTCTTTTACTCAGCCGTATCTATTTATTGACTGATACTTAGAGTGAGTCTTTATATAATTATTTGCTTGATACTTGTTTAAAGGCTTTTGCCAAGTAGCAAATCGATTCCAAGCCTTAAACAGCAATTAGCAGATGTTAAAATATGATGCTTCGTAACGTATTGACGCAACAAAACTATATTCGTTAAGCCTAACAAAGGATATTAATAGGAAAATTAAAGATCAATAGAGTGTGTAAATTGATTTTAAATTATTCAGTCAACGTTATAATGTCACGTTTTTTGAGTATATTTTTGATAATGGAGACAGTATTTCTACCGCTCGGATTTTCCGTTCTCCATCTAGGTTTCTTAGAGCCTCAATCATCAAAGTATCGCGCACATGCTGCACTTGTCGCAGTTGATGGAACTCGGGAAACTGTCTCATTTCGCTCGTGAAGTTGACATGTGAACTCAAATTAAAACCAAGTTTTACTCTAAAGCCTATCGCAATCGAGTAATCTCTTACTTTATAAACATCCTCCAACTGTAGATACTGTTTCTCTGACAGCCCCAGCACACGGGACATTATTTGCAACGAAATATTATGCTCTTGCCTAAAACGCTTAACGGTAATTGCAATTGATCGATAGTAATCAATGGCAAAAGCATTCAAATCTAACACTCTGGGAGCAAAGAGATCATCGTAGTGTATATTTGGGTCGACTAAAGCCGCTGTTTGACACCTTAAGAGCGAAAAATCTTCTCTTTTTTGGGGTTCCATTAGCGATGTAATGAGATCTAAGTAAAGTTCAAACTGCTTTTCGGGCAAGCGACCTATACAAAATAGAGCTTCAATACCTTTGTCATCCATGCCACGGTACGATTCTCGAATTTTGACGGCATGGTAAAAACTAGTCATCGGAACCATCATTATCCATGACAGCGCCGCTACAACATGAATTGGTCTAATTGAACGGTAGCTCTGTTGCATATAACGTTTTAGCGTTGAAGCGTTGAGCCCCTCTATACGCTGCTGTAGTTCACTAAAAGGCATACCCTGAGCACGTCGAGCACTAGACATAGACAATGCCATTTCTGCGTCAATATCACTTAGAAGCTCATCCAGAAGCTGGATTTTATCTTCTGATACCTCAATATCGACATCTTCAACTGTATTAAACATCTAAGACTAGGCTCCATACGAAAAAAGCGGAACTACCTTATCATATGCAACTGAGAAATTGAGCGGCTGATTTACTCATGTGCCGTCTACTGCTTATTTTAGCAGCAGTGACTCTTCTACTGGGATGTACCTATCGCACACATCAATTAAGGATTGCGCAGTCAGACGAGGGACACCGTAGACATCTACTTTCGTCCCGAAGCGTTTTTGAATTCGGTCGACTAGCAGTTCAAAATCTCCATCACCAGAGAGGAGTATGACACGATCAACCTTTGATGCCGCTTCATAGACGTCTAAGGCAATCCCTACGTCCCAGTCTCCTTTTGAGCTACCATCATGTCGCTGAATATAAGGCTTAAGCTTAACGTTGAAGCCGATACCACGCAGGATATGGTGAAATTGACGCTGCTTAGGATCATGAGAGGCAATCGCGTAAGCATTGGCCTCTACGACTTGCTGGCCTTCTGTCGCGACGTACCAAAACTGGTTGTAATCAAAATTCGCTCGATACTTATCTCTAGTGGTGTAATAGATGTTCTGAACATCGACAAAAATCGCGATTTTTTCCATGATTGATTACCTTAGTTTCGACGCCGAGACTGTATCAGAACCACGGTAGGATTTCAGCTTTCCTCCCAATGATTAACGCAGAGGATAGCAGTAACGTTAAAATTGCGGGAATGGCATCCTTAAATGTATCAAATCTAGCATGGAAAAAGATGGCCCCGATAGATGTTAGAGCAATACCTATTGCTCCTAAAATGCTTAAAACGGAGCTCATTAGATAAATCGAGGTAATCAGAGCAATTGCAGAAGAGAACTCTACTATCCCTACTGCGAACATTGCGTTCCTATTTAGTCCATATTTTTGAAAAAACCTTAGTTGGGTTTCATAAATAAACTTGTGCCAACCAAACAGTTTGATTGAGCTTGCGAAAGTAAAAAACACAGCGAGTAGCAAAGAAATAACTGTCATATCATTGAACCTTGTTTGAATAAGCTTTCTGTGACCACCAGTATATTCATTCCCAATACAACTAATAAATACTAGAATCAGCATGGTATGTATTCAAAATAAGAATAGATAAATGAACAAATTTGACTGCCTAAACGTGTTTTGCCAAGTTGCACGAGATGAGAGCTTCACCATTGCTGCCATGAACCTAAACACAACACAAAGCTCTGTAAGCAAAAAGGTCGCGTGGCTAGAACATAGCTTAAAGTTAACGCTATTTCATCGAACATCACGGAACGTCAAGCTCACAGAGCAAGGTAAGCAATACTTTGACTATTCATCCCGCTTGCTTGAAGAGATGTCGGTCACTGAATCACGGCTTAGAAACGAGTTAACTGCAGTAAGTGGTAGGTTGTTGCTTTCGTCACCTTCAGCATTTGCAACAATGCAATTAGCTGAACCAATAGCAAAATTTATGGAGTCTCACCCAGCCGTTACTGTAAACGTATCAGTAAATGATAGATTTGTAGATCTTTATCAAACAGAAACAGATATTGCGATTCGAGCAAAGCACCTTGAGGATTCAAATCTAAAAGCACGTAAACTGTTAGACCATCAGGCGGGTATTTTCGCGACACCTGACTATGTTTCGATATACGGTTCACCGAAGCTACCTGAAGATTTGCAACTTCATCGATGCCTTACTTATTCATTAATTTCCCCCTCCAACCATTGGCTGTTAGAAGGAGAAAAATATGAAGTGAATGAGGTATTCTCCAGTGACTCACCAGATATGCTATTGAAAATCGCACTTCTTGGTAATGGTATCACCTATTTACCAAAATGGATGGTGCAAGACTACGTCGATTCAGGTCAGCTTATAGAGCTTTTTAGTCAACTTCCGAAGGCTATTTTGCCTATGTACGCGGTTTACAAATCAACAGAGCATACCCCCTATCGAATTCGTGCATTCATCGACTTTCTAGCCGACTATTTTCAACAAAGAGAAGCCAAGTAAGTGAGTCATATTCAAGTAAACCTGCTTTCGATGATTAACTAAACCACTTCAACTTATCGTGCAAAGACGTCACGCTACCGACAACAATTAACGCAGGGCTCACTGCCTCTTTCGCCATGTTTGGCAACTCTTTCAGCGCCCCTGTAAATACCCTTTGTTCACGTCGGGTTCCATTTTCAATAATGGCGCACGACATATTCGAATCTAGCCCAGTTTCCAACAATTTTTCGGTGATGTAACCGCTTTGCTTTAAGCCCATGTAGAACACGAGTGTGTTATTAGACTGAGCTAAAGAGTGCCATTCAATTTCACGGCCATCTTTCTGCACATGACCCGTAATGAATTGAACACTTTGCGCGTGATCGCGATGCGTTAATGGGATCCCCGCATAAGCCGTCGCACCCGCAGCGGCGGTGATACCCGGAACAACTTCAAAGCGAATGCCATGTTCGGCAAGCTCTTCTAGCTCTTCTCCGCCACGACCAAAAATGAACGAATCTCCGCCTTTTAGACGGACAACCTTTTTGCCTTGCTGCGCTTTCTCAACCAGAATCTGATTAATTTGCCCTTGAGGAACACAGTGGAAATCTAACTTTTTCCCCACGTAAATCATTTCGGCATCGCTATTGGCTAACGCCAGAATCTCTGGAGAGACCAAGCGGTCATAGACCACAACTTCTGCTTGTTGAATCACTCGATAGCCTTTGACTGTTAGTAGGTCTGGATCGCCTGGCCCAGCACCAACTAATGAAACAAAACCAAGGTTTGATGGAGAGATTGGAGTCATGCTCATAGCTATGCCTATCAACGTAAATTTGGATATAAAGAGTAGTACTCAACGGCTACGTAAAGTGAATGACTACTTTTTATATTCAAATCAAGACTGTATTTGATGGTTAGGAGCCCCACGTGACAACGTGGGGCTGTAAATCATTATTTCGCTAGTGCTGGTTTCGCATTAACTTCTTCTTCATCGCTTAGAGAAGGCGCTGTTTTTGCGTGAGTCAGGTATAGCGGAATACATGTCATGATCAAACCACCAACGATGTTACCAAGGATGGTTGGGATAAGGTTGAAGTTCAACCAAGTCGCAATCCCAAAATCAGCGCCTAGAATCATGCCTAGTGGGAATAGGAACATGTTTACTACTGTGTGCTCAAAGACCAGTGCAAAGAAGATGAAGATTGGGAACCACATCATTGCTACGCGACCAGCAACCGTACGTGCCGTCATGTTACCAATCACACCTAGACAAACCATTAGGTTACAGAAGATACCGCGCACGAAACAGGTAATCCATCCGTCCATACCCATGTTTTCGAAGCCTAGGCTACGTGCAGTAGAAACCGCGATGAACTTCTTCGCAACTGCGTTAAGTTCTAGAGAAAAGTTACCTGTTAGTGAGATTGCTACTAGGTAAGCAACAATCAAAGAACCGATAAGGTTACCTAGGCCAACAAGACCCCAACAACGGAAAATGCGGTTCCAAGTAATGCCAGGACGACCTTCAAATTTTGCCAGTGGCGCTAGACCAAATACACCGGTTACCAAGTCATAGCCCATCACAGATAGAATAACGAAGCCAACTGGGAAGACTAACGCACCGACAACACCGACACCCGTTTGTACGATTGTTGTAATTGCAACAACCACTGCAAGCGATAAGATGATACCAGCCATTGTGCCACGAAGAAGCAGATCACGAGCGCTTGTTTTCGTCTTTGCTTCGCCAACGTTAATCATAGTTTGCACGAACTCAGCAGGTTTAAAGTCTGTAGACATGAATGTGTCCTTATCCAAAATTGAAAGTTAAAAGTTAAAATCGAATAGTGAAAGACTCGCTGTTCCTCCGTTCCCCAATTGAGAAACAGCGAACCTTTAAGCTATTAAATCTCCATAGCCTTCATATTTGTTGCCGCAGCGTTGTTGCCTGCGCCTCTTCACCCTAATCACATAAAACACCTATGCTCATAGGGATGAATCGGCTTGTCGCCTAGCTGCAGCAACAACTATTTTGGCTATAAAACTACATTTTAAACGGGAATTTAAGCCGCTATCTCCACTTTGCCCTTTGCAACACGTGCTTTGTACGACTTCACGCTCATGCGCTCATCTTCCATACATGCACCTGTTGCTAGGTTAAAGCGTTGCTTCTTAAGTGGGCTTGCTACCCATAATTGCTCATCGTGCTCAACAATCAGGCCACGTGACAGTACATTTGACTGAAAAAATGGGTCCATATTGTTGATTGCAAAGACTTCTTCAGTTGCTCGTGGGCGGAAGATAGCCACTTGCTCACCCTCAAATAGTGCGACTACGCCAGTGCCTGGGATGATGTCTTCGATGTTGCAAACTTTTGTAAATGCCATGATTTCTTCTCCCCTTAAACCACTTCTACGTGAAGGATGTCGCCTTTAGCTTCAGGATGTTTTTCAGTGAATGTTGCCGGGCGATGTTGCTCACGGCCATCTGTCACGAACATAACGTTGTCGTCACGCTCATCAGAGTTCACGAAGTGTGCAAAACGCTTAAGCTGAGTTTCATCGTTAATTGTGTCAGTCCACTCACAGCGATACTCTTCAACCAATTTCGCTACGTCTGTTTCAAGTTGGTCATTAATGCCTAACTTGTCTTCAATGATCACTTCACGTAGGTAATCAATACCGCCTTCTAGGTTTTCAAACCATACTGATGTGCGCTGTAGTGGCGCAGCCGTACGGATGTAGAACATCATGAAACGGTCGATGTATTTGATCAGTGTTTCTTGGTCTAGGTCGCCAGCCAGTAATGTTGCATGGCGAGGCTTCATACCACCGTTACCACACACGTACATGTTCCAACCCGCGTCTGTTGCGATAATACCCAAGTCTTTACCTTGCGCTTCTGCACACTCACGAGTACAACCAGACACACCAAACTTCATCTTATGAGGAGTACGAATGCCTTTGTAACGGTTCTCGATCATCACGCCAAGGCCAACTGAATCTTGAACGCCGTAACGACACCAAGTAGAGCCGACACACGTCTTAGCCATACGCAGTGCTTTCGCATAAGCCTGACCCGTTTCATAACCCGCTTCGATTAACTTCTTCCAGATTGCAGGAAGGTCATCTTTCTGTGCCCCAAATAGACCGATACGTTGTGCACCTGTAATCTTGGTGTACAGGTTGTATTCCGCAGCAACATCTGCAAGTGCTGCAAGTGCTTGTGGCGTTACTTCACCACCAGCCATACGTGGAATAACAGAGTACGTACCATCTTTTTGCATGTTACCTAGGAAGTTATCGTTGGTATCGTGCAGTTTAACCAGAGATGGCTTCAGGATATGGTCACCCCAGCATGACGCAAGGATAGAACCTGCTAGTGGTTTACACACTTCACAGCCATAACCTTTACCGTGTTTCTCAAGCAATTCTTCATACGATTTGATCTCGCCAATACGTACTAGATGGAAAAGCTCTTGGCGGGAGTAAGCAAAGTGCTCACAAACGTCTGCTTTTACTTCAACGCCTGCTTTTTCAAGTTCAGCGTTTAGTACTGACGTGACAAGTGGGATACACCCTCCACAACCAGTACCAGCTCCAGTCACTGCTTTGATGTCACCAATCGTGTGGTGACCTTGCGCTACCGCTTCAGCGATTTTGCCTTTTGTTACGTCAAAACAAGAACAAATAACCGCAGAATCAGGCAGAGCATCTGCGCCCAATGTTGGTTTTTCTGCACCCGCATGAGCTGGCAGTATAAGTGCATCTGGGTGCTCTGGTAGATCAATTTCATTGAGCATAAGCTGAAGCAGATCACCGTAGTCAGAGGTATCACCGACCATTACCGCACCAAGAAGCTTCTTATTATCTTCAGATACGATTAAGCGTTTGTATACTTCCTGCTCTTCGTTCTGGTAAACGTAGCTCTTACAACCAGGAGTACGACCGTTAGCATCACCGATAGAGCCAACTTTCACACCTAGCAGCTTAAGCTTGGCAGACATGTCAGCACCTTCGAATTTGCTGTCGTTACCAACAATATGGTCAACAGCGACGGTTGCCATCTTGTAACCAGGAGCAACTAGTCCGTAGAAGGTTTCGTTCCAAGAAGCACACTCACCAATCGCATAGATGTTCTCATCAGAAGTCTGACAGAAATCGTTAATAGCGATACCACCGCGTGGAGCAACGTCTAATTGCATGTCACGAGCAAGCTTGTCTTGAGGACGAATACCCGCAGAGAACACGATGAAGTCTGTTTCTAGTTCAGTACCGTCTGCAAAACGCATAACGTTACGTGCTTCTTTACCCTCAGGAGCGATTTCAAGTGTATTTTTGCTGGTGTGAACCTTAACACCCATGCTCTCGATTTTTTGGCGTAATTGATTACCACCCGCTTGGTCTAGCTGTTCAGCCATCAGTTTTGGTGCAAATTCAACTACGTGAGTTTCTACGCCGAGCGCTTTCAGTGCACCTGCCGCTTCGAGACCAAGTAGACCGCCGCCGATAACCACGCCGACTTTACTCTTCTTCGCACACGCTTCGATCGCTTTTAGATCTTCGATAGTACGGTAAACAAAGCAGTCTTTACTTTCACGGCCCTTGATAGGTGGGACAAATGGGAATGAGCCAGTCGCCATAATCAGCTTGTCGTATTGAATTTCACGACCAGTACTAGAATGGACAATGCGTTTCTCACGGTTAACGTTAATTGCACGTTCACCAATCAACATGTTCACACCGTGCTTGTCGTAGAAACCTTCTTTAACCAAAGATAACTCGTCCGCTGTGTGGTGAGAAAAGTAAGAAGAAAGGTGGACACGGTCATAAGCGACACGCGGTTCTTCACAGAAAACAGTAATGTCATACTGGGATGCATCTGCCTTCTCTACTAGGTCTTCAATGTAACGGTGTCCTACCATACCGTTACCGATAACAACCAGCTTCAACTTGCTCATAATACTTCCTAAGGGTTAGGTTCTTTATCTGAGCCAATTGTTAATTGTGAAAGAAAATTAATACATGATGTAAATCAATTACAGTTTCAAACTACCCTAAAGGGGTAGGAACACAATTTAACCGATTGCAAAACGTAATTATTTTACACTCTTGATGAGGAGTGCTCATTTAAGTGCAATATTTGCACTCATCCTTTTATAGTTCTAAAAATCTTCAAATATGTGTCTCAACTTCGGCCTAAATTTTAGCTTCAAATTGAGACATAGAGCCTCTATTTATACGAGGCTCTGATAATTTAATTAGACTTAAAAAAACTCAGCTTGCTCTGCTGCCTCTCAGACAATTCTGAAAGAAACGAGGCTGCTTCAGCACTTTGCTTAATACCCTGTGCATTTTGGCTAAGACTCTCATCGACCTGATGGATACTATCGTTCATAGACGCGATAGCCTGATTCTGCTCGTTGGCAGCCAAGGACATTTCATTGTTTTGTTCGATGATCTTGGTTATTCCTTCAAGCAAGGAACGCATATCTTCTTTGCTTTGTTTCGCTAGCGTTGCGTTCTCAGTAACTTTTTCCAAACATACGCTCACTGAAGTCACCATATCTTGTGAGCCTTTTTGCAAAGAACGAACGAGTTCTTGAATAGATTCGGTATTGTTCGATGTTTTCTGAGCAAGCACTCGAACCTCATCGGCAACGACGGCAAAGCCACGACCACTTTCACCTGCCCTTGCAGCCTCTATTGCAGCATTGAGTGCCAACAAATTGGTTTGTTCAGCCACATTCTCAATCAAGCTAACAAACTCTGTCACTCTGGTAGATAGTTGCTCTAAACTTCTAGCAACTTCAGAGGTTTGATTCAGCTCTACGATTAGTTCATCTGACAGGCTCGCTCTAGTTTGAGCCGCCGCCGCTCCTTCTTTCGCAATTTCTATTCCCTGCATAGCGTAAGCTTCCGCATCGTTTGCAGTACTTGCCACTTGTTCCGAACTCGCTGCAAGCTCGGTGCTAGTTGAGGCGATTCTCTCTATTTGCGCCTTTTGCTCCAGAGCATTACCTTCAAGTTCAACCATAGTCGAAGAAAGTTCTGTTGCTGAAGAGGCAACATCTGAACCGACTCCCCTAAGTTCACTCACGGTTTGATCTAAGATTTCGAGAGTTTTATCGGTACTGGCGCCCAAACGACCAATTTCGTTGTTACCACTTAAGTTTGCCTTTTGGCTAAGCACGCCAGAAGACATACCATCAATGGTTTTACTCAGTGAGCGTATGCTAAGGTTAAGGCGTTTGGCAATCCACACTGCTAATGTAAGCGCTATAAGTGCCGCTAATACTGAAGAGGATATGAGAGCCCTCTCCGTGGTATTGGTAAGAGAAATCCCCCGCTCAAGAGATTCTTTGTTCTGCTCTTCTAACTCGGAAGACAACGTTGCTAACATTTCTCGTAACAAAGTGCCCTGTTCACTAATTAACTTAATGTCCTTGGTCAGTGTTAGATAACCCTCTTCTAACATCAAAATTTGTTTCTCGTAGTCAATAAGCACTTTTTTGAGGGCTAAACTAGCCCTATTCGAGTTGGAGGACTCTAAGGATTGTTCAAACCTCTCTAAGTTAAGGAGGACTTCATTGAGATATTCCGTATTTGCACTGCGCTCTAGGCGAATAAGGTGTTGCTGGATTTGACTTGAAAATAAGTAAAGCTCTGACAACAAGTTTCGCCACTCTTGGCGCTGCTCAAAACTGACCACTTTGTTTGACGTATAAAACTCGTTGTTCGCCAGTGTTAACGCTGAATTCAAATCAGGCAACGAGGTTGACAATATGTGAAGGGAGCTCAAACGTTCAGCCAAAGCCGTTTGTGTCAAACCATACTCACTAAGCTCATTGATTATGTTATCTTTCAGAGCTGTGTTGATCGTCAACTCGCCATCGCCACTATCTAGTTCTGCGAGTCTTTGATTAACTGTCTCGCTGCGTTGCTCAAATTGTTTTCGAGCATCATCCCATGTAATTTCGCCATAAAAAGCGCTAGCAGAAGCCATACGTATTCGATAAACGTTGCGCTGTGCCGACATTAACTTAGACACATTGTCCGAACTCACCAGTGACACTTGACCGCTCAACTTTGCTTCTCTAAGGAGAACGTCTGACAAAATAGTAGATGCGGCAAATAGAAAGACCGCGATTAGCACAGGTGCTACGATTTGAGCCATTATGGGTAGATTGTTGAACTTCATGACATCCACCACTGAGCTTTTTTACATTTTAGCATCAAATCTGTCTCTCTCGCGATAACGGCGAGAAGCAAGTAGAGTTGGTTTTCTTGTTTTATCTTATCTAGGCTAGTGATTAGAGTCGTCAATCGGCACTGGAGCTTACTCATCGTAACAATTACATCATCCGGTGGCTGTTGCGGAAACATTAAGAATGCATTTCTAATCTGCATCTTTGCGCACTGCAGATTCCAAATAGCTTCCACGAGTTCACTGCACTCTAAATCCGACTGTGTTTTAGAGTACCTATCAAGCATTGCTTGAACAGTCAAACATGACTCGCATAAAGAAAAGCTTTCAGCTGAAGTGGGGTAAGCACAACGTACACATTTACATCCTACCTTTTCCTTAACCCTAAGCGGGATAATGTTGTTTTGGGCTTTACTATTTGTTGTTGGTTTAGAGTCTCTGCACATGCTCATTTCCAATTGCCTCCATAGCTATGTTTGCGTACTTAGTAATTGGTAGCTGTTAGCAGTCATTCGTCGTTAATTATTAATAGTTAAATTAGCGCTGGAAAATCGCATAGTCCCGCATTTTGAATGACATTTAGTTATAGAGAACATAGATAAGGTAAATTGAGACACCGGAGTTTTGACACTGCTAGCTTTGAAGCTCTTTACCAGATCACTTAAGCAAAGCATTACTTGCACGCGATTGGTCGTAATATTAAAACTTGATCCGATGACATATATGCTTGCATCTCTCGCTACCATTCAAAGGTTGAAAGACCCCACCGAAAACGAGACGGTTTATAGCGATAAAGGTGGTAGTTCCAAGTTAATTGTTAGCACCAACAACATCCAAAACCCAACTCTCGTTATTTTTAAAAATCAATCCATTCATTAACTTAGTTGAAACATTCCGCAATATTGTCGTTCACAATGTAAGCTATCATTTGAATAGCGTGATCTCTATTCAGATTTTGCCTTGATTCCACCTATAAAAAGCATATGATGAAAGCCATATTCAAGCTTTGGCATATTTAAATTTCACAAAGGCGACAAGGATGGAGCTAGACATTTTTAATCCTTCTCGGCAATTACGCCGAGCAGTGTTATTTTGGCTTAGTACGCTACTAGCATTCATCTCGGTTTCTATTACCGCATACCACCTTGTAGTCCAACACTACAGTCCACATCACTATATAGAAACGGCATTTGGACTATTTTCGCTTTACATCGCTTATCACACTTACCAAGAAAGCATCTCAAAAGCCTTCATTGTCGCTTATGTTTTCAGCTTAACGGGTGTCACAAGCTTAGCCACCTACGAATATCCGATAGAGTTTGGCGTCTTTATCTGGGCTTGCCTATTTCCGATGATGTTCTATTTAATCCTAGGTCGTCGTGCTGGAGTACTGGCTACAAGCATCGGCTTTGTCACTCAAATTGGGATTATTTCTTACAAGCTTTGGACAGATGGCATAGATGGAAACTATCAGCTAGCGATCAATTTTTCACTCGCGTTTATTACCATTTGGCTAACCTCCCATGTACTTGAGGTAAAAAGACGAGTCGCTGAAGCTTCGCTTGGACAACTTGCCTCCCGTGATGCGTTAACAGGTGTCTATAACCGCCACGCCCTGACTCATAACTTTGAGCGTTACCGCAATGAGAGCATCAAGCTGCCCCTTTCCCTTTTGATCTTAGATTTAGATTTCTTTAAAGCGGTTAATGATAAGCACGGCCACGATGTTGGCGATAAGGTATTGGTGCAAACTGCTGCTCTGATTGATGGGCTAAGTGATGAACACCTTGTCTATCGAATTGGTGGTGAAGAGTTTTGCATCGCTCTACACAACACCAATGTACATAAAGCAAAAGAGAAAGCAGAACAAATTCGCAATGCGATCGAAAGCTACGCATTCAACGATAGCAGCACCCCAATTTCTCTAACGGCAAGCATTGGTGTTTATCAATGCGACCATTACGCCAATTTAGAATGTGTACTAAAAGAAGCAGATAAAGAACTTTATCGCGCTAAACAAAACGGCCGCAACCAAGTTATGGTATGCAGCCGCCCTTCTAACCCCGAATTAAGTTTTACCTAATTTAGTTCTCGTTATCTTCCTCTTCGAACACTACATTGTAGTTTTCGGTATACGTACATTGTGGCTGACGGCTACAAGTAAAGAAACGTCGGCCTTTATGTTCACCCTGACTCGCCGTCTTGATCGTCATAGGGCTACCGCAACGCTTACAAAAACGAATTTCTTTATCAGGTTCAATCAAATCGATATGTGCAGCAAGAAGGCGACGCAATCGCCCAACTTGATAACTGTGTTTGATGTTAGCGCCAATCAGAGGAATACCGGCAGACTTACTCACATGAATCAGTAACTTTTGTCGATCGACTTTGCCTTTATTGAGCTCTTTCCCATCATCTAACTCAATCGCGACACGAACTTCCAATGTGCGGGGGTCACACACTACATAGTCATAGTAGCTTTTAGAAATACGATTGTTGGCGATAAACCACTGCTTTTTATCCGTTGCGAGTGGCGTGATCACGTTAGACAGGTTCACTTTGCTCATAACTACGCCATGCTGACCTACTGCTGTAATCAGTGCATTGTAGAAAGCTGACTCTTGCGCATTAAGCAACGGCCCTTTCTTCTTGTAGGTACTATCTTTCAACTCATCTTGCTTGAGATAACGTTTTTGAATCACAACAAAGAAAATGACCAGTATGGCGACGACGATAAAAACACTTTCCATTTACGTTTGACTAACCTTAAATGAGTTCAATTATTTGATTATTCGATATTATACGCTGAGGGCAATAGGACATTAACGTTTTTGAGATGTGTGATTCGGTAACTCTAATCTGATGACGACTCTTTGGTCTGGTTTTATCTTCTGGAAGCTTTCACCCCAGTGCTTTCTGACAAGTTGATCGAGCAAACCCGATGTTTTGGCTTTGTCTAACGCATTTTGTATCGCGGGCTGATATTTTGCCATTTTTGGTGACAAGTAGAATTTGAAATCGCGGTCGTAAACAAGCAAGAGCCTTTGCTCGATAGCCAAGTGTTTATTTTGCGCTGCTTCAGCGCTAATTTCATTCATTCCCCGAGGAAAATAATTAACGTTTCCATCCGTTGTGAGTTTATTGTAGAGCGTTCGCCACTCACCATCTTCTTCATAAACTTTCAGTCCATTTGCTTTCCAAACATCGACATCAAACCAGTTTATCCCTAACCCCGCTATGAGATTAGCCTCTTTAAGATCTTGAAGTGTATTAATGTTTTTTAATTTAGATTGCAGTTCGGGGGGGATAAGCATAACCCGCTTACCAATTAAGCCGTTGGTCAGGGGCATATCTATAGCCAGATATTTGCTGTCTCTTTCTGGTGTTGCAAGTAGCCAAGTTAAGCTTAACTGTCCGCTTTCAACCATTCTTATCACGCGTTTTTGAGGTATATGTTCACTTGGTACCATGATTTTGACGTCATAGCCGCTTCTCGATAGCGCTTCAAACAGCAGCTCGTGGTAAAAGCGATGTCCGCCATCCATCTGTGAAGCTAGAGTTAACGTAATTGATTGCTGAGCAAAACTTTGACATGTAATAACAAGTAGCAAAAGACCGCTAAATCTCATCAAATCTCCTTATTTGTACTTATGGAGTATTTCTTGATAAACGCTAGCTTCACCCTCATTTGTGGTTTGCTTGATGGCGTCTATACCTTGCTGAAGTTGTTGAACCAGTCTGCTATCTGTTTCCAAGTTAAAGGCAAAATATAGATCCCCTTCACTAAGTACATAGACCGCTTCAAACTCTTCCGTATTATAGCCGCCTCGTTTCAACCACCATTTGGCAACATTCTCTTCATATGCCCATAAGTCTATACGATCTTTGACAAACTGATTGGCGAGTGTTTCTGGTACTGAACTTTCAACCATAGAATCTCTTGGAACACCTAGCTCTAATAAAAGCTGTTCTCCCACGTCATCGCGAATCACACCTATGCGGTACTCCGCCAAGGCCATTGGTTGACTCACGCTGATGTTCTTGCTTTTTTTTGCCAGTACTACGATTCTAGTTTTACTAATTGGCCCCGCCCATTGAAAAATGTGCTCTCTCAATTGCGTACGAGTGGTTGAAAAAAGGACGGTGTTGGGCTTAATTAACGCGCTACGATAGGCACGTGGCCAAGGTTGAACCTGTATTGACTCAAGCGAAACTTGACTGCGAGCTTGTTCACTGGCCGATCTAAGGACATCAATGGCGATGCCTTCAACCCCGTTACCCTGATCGTAGTTATAAGGCGGGTATTGCTCTGTGAGATAACTCAGCTCACTTAGCTCTTCGCTATATGCTACGTGAACAAACGAGCTAGAGATGAAGAGTAGTAATATAAAAAGTCGCATGGGACGACCTCTAATAAATTCGTTTATAGCCTATAAACAAATGTAGAGGTCAATCACAATTACGTCTAGAACAGCTGACAGTTTAGTTACTAGATTTTCGATAGGTCCTTTCCGGGCGACCCACAGTTCCATAATTTAAGTCGGCTTCAAGCTCACCCGTGCTGATAAGATATTCCAAGTAACGTCGGGCGGTAGTGCGACTTGCACCAATTTGTTCCCCGGCCTCATCCGCCGTCATATGCTGATTATCAACAAATAGCGCTTTAATTTTCTCTAATGTCACACCATCTATGCCTTTAGGTAATCGATTTTTCGGTGAGTCATTGGTGTTCGCCGCTTGAAGCATTTTATCTACAATACTCTGATCGAGATCGTTTGCATGGTTTAGTTGATGCTTTTGTAGTACATATTTTTTTAATGCTGCTTCTAGTCTCGGAAAGACAACTGGCTTGAGTAAGTAGTCAACCACCCCACCACGCATTGCTTGTTGTAAGGTATCGACATCCCTCGCGGCGGTGATCAAAATGACGTCACAACTGAGATTCTTGGTTCGTAAATCTTGGAGTATTTCTAGACCGGTACCATCAGGCAGGTAAACATCTAATAACAGTAAATCAGGCTGAAGAATGTCTAACTGCAGGTTTGCCTCAAGTTTCGTCGTCGCGATACCTATCACTTCGTAACCACCGATTTGTTCAAGGTAGCGTTGATGTAATTGGGCGATAGCGAGATCATCTTCAATGATCATCACTCGAGTTACTGTCGTCATATCTGCTCATCCTTAGGTAGATATACTGTCATCCTTGCTCCATAGTTTTTGTTATTCATCATCTCAAGCTCGCCGTGATAACGGGAGGCGAGTTGATTGGTTAAATACAGGCCGACGCCACGAGTTGACGAGTCTTTACTCGATACGCCGCGCTCTACTAACGAGTCTACACTGACGTTGCCAGGTAAGCCGCAACCTTGATCAACCACTTCCAATATCACTTCGTTGCCATAATCACTGATTGAAACTTCAATCAGTCTCCGATCAGCAGGAAACAGAGGATCTCGTGTAATCGCATCTCGTGTCGCATCAAAAGCGTTATCTATCAAGTTACCTAAAATTGTGACTAAATCTTCAGGGTTAATGCGTTGTGGCAAGGGCTCAAGGCGCGATCCCTCTTCAACTACAAGCTGTAAGCCAAGCTCGCGCGCTCGTTCAGTCTTACCTAATAGCATGCCTGCAATCAGCGGCTCTTTGATTGTTTCTCTTAAGAACTCAATTAAAGCTTGGTAATGTGCGGTTTCTTGGCCAATTAAATACTGTACGGCTTCCAGTTCGCCCATTTGCACCATACCACTGATGGTATTGAGTTTATTGCGATGTTCATGGGTCTGCGAACGCAGCATTTCGGCATATTCTTTGGTTTTCGCTAGCTGTTCAGTCAGCTCGGTTAAATCATCGCGGCGGCGGAAACTTGAAACAGCGCCCACGACTTTGCCATCGACAATAATTGGGCTTCGGTTGGCAATTAATCGCTGCTTATTTAAATAGAGGTTGATATCGTGATCAGTACGCGCAGTTTGAATCACAGTGTGTAAGTCACTGTCAGGCAAAATCTCACTCAATGGTCGGTTGATACTTTGCTCTTTGTTTAGATTAAGTATTTGGCATGCACTTCGGTTAATTGAACGTAACTTCCCTTGATCATCAATAGTGATAATTCCTTCCTTAAGGGTTTCTAATGTTACATCCAGTTCAACGTATAATCGCCCTATCTCTTCTGGTTCAAAGCCTAGAATAGCTTTCTGAAAACGGCGTGACGCATAGCTAGACACAATTGCATTGGCACCAACGACAATAAAAGCCATCAGGACGAGGAAAATAATAAAAGGTTCGATACGATCTTGCAGGCGATCAATCAAATATCCGACAGAGACAACGCCAATAATTTCGCCCTGTTCATTGAATACAGCCGTTTTACCACGAACAGAATAACCAAGTGAGCCTTCTGCAACTGATATATAGGCTTCTCCACCCACGAGCGCACGATCATTGTCGCCACCTTTCATTGGCTTCCCAATACGTTCGTCGAGTGGGTGAACAAGGCGAATACCATCCTTGTCACCAATAACAATGAAGGCCGCGCCAATTAGGTTAGTCAAACTACGATAACGTTGCTGACTCTCACTATCAACGCCATTCTCAATAGCACTAATGACATAGGGTGATTTGGCCAGAAATGAAGCGACACCTAGAGCTTGATGCCCCATTTCGTCTTCCTGAGCTTGCTTAATATAGATAAATCCTGCCGCGACAAGAATTAACAGCTCGATCAAACCTGATAGTGTCATGATAATCAGCATTCTCTTACGAAAGCTGATACTGCTCCATTTCATACATTCTCCTTTGTGCATTTGCAGAATAACATTCGTCTAACATGACAACGATTGGTTGTTGAGTAATTTGTGAAGCTTACAGAGGTAATTTATTCCTATCGGTTATTAGGCGAGCACCGCTTATTCTTTAATCGATTACTTTTAGATCTAATTAGGTATTTCACATATAAAACCAGTGGAATAGTTGATTTGGATCACATGAGTTTTAGAACATTTTTTATACTAACTACTCACAAGTCTCGTATAATTATTGAGCACACAAAAATGTGTAGGGACGTTTAAATCGGCCGTCAAAGACAACATAACTATTCAACCATAATTATGACGGCTCACTTGTCAGAGGGAAAGACGATGAAACGGGACGTTTTTGGTATTTGTTTGTCAAAGGGTATGCTGTCAAATAACCTATCGAGTACGTTTACGCACGTGCGGGCTTACCAAAAGTCTGAAGAAAGCGAGGATGTAATGGTTTTACACGCATTCCCGCAAATGTCTGGTCAAGAGTTACTGACCAACATGAAAGAAACAAAAAGACTTTTGTGGCGTGCTGAATATATATGCTCAGGCATCAAATAGTTCTGCTTTATGTAAAACCAAGAGGGAAGCACATCTGCTTCCCTCTTTTTCGTTAGCTAGTCGTCTGGTTTTTCGATTGTCGTAATTGTGTTAAATACTTAATCCAACTCTTTGCTTGAGATGAGGGTTCAACATTATTGGCATGTTTAGCTTCGATTAAGGCTTTCTCTAGTTGATCCAATTTGTAAAACGCGCGAGTTTTGGCAAGAGCAACATCCGCCTTCCTACCCTTAACTTTTGATAAAACGCTCAGCGCAGGTTGGTAGTATCCTTGCTGAACCATCAGTTGGGCTACGTTCCAATGATATTTAGAGTCTTGCTTAGCGGCTAACTTCCAGATACCTAGAGCTTTATCCCACTCTTTGGCCAACTGCCAATACGTAGCTTGCTCAGAAAGCAGCTGTACGTCTGTGTCGGCACCATCAAGCTGACTAATCTCAATGGCTGCGCGTTCTGGCACACCACGTTTGGCATATAGCTGAGCGAGCATGCGGCGATCACTTTGACTTAAATCGAGCTTGTTTAGCTTAGCCAAAGACAAAGTGTCTAACGCATCACGGTCTTTGCCTATCCTTAACTGCAAGCCAACAAGCTGTCGCCACCAATTGATTTTGTCAGGTTGCAAAGCAATAAGCAGCTCCAAAGTCGGAATCGCCTGCTTCCATTTTTTAAGTTGCAGCTGGGCACCGAGCTTTAATGATAAAGGCTGAAGCGGGCTTTCTTTACTTACCTTCAGGTACTCATTAGCAGCAGGGATAACTTTTGACCATTGCTCTAGCTGATAATGAGACTGCGCGATACGAAGCCAAATATCATCAGCTTTCTGCGTGGTGGGTACTGTCTTTTGCAGCACATAATAGTGCTTTAAAGCTCGCTCAAACTGCTGTTCGTTCAGATAAAGATCAGCTAGCATTCGCTCAGTAATCCAACCTTGTTCATCTTGCAGAAGGCCACCGGTTACTGCTTTTTCTAAATGCTTGATCGCCTGTTTAGGCTTGCCGTCTTGCCAATAAAACACACCCAGCATACGAGCAACAAAAGCCTTATCGTATTCACGGGAGGTGTCTATCTCACTCAGCATGGTAATGGCTTGTTTCACCTGCTCTTCTTGTGCAAGTTCGTGCGCCTTTTGTACCCTGGTCGCGGTATATTGACTAAGCTCTTGTGCAAACGAAGTACTGGAAGCCAATATAAGAGGAACTAACAATAATCGTTTAATCATTTCGCTATCTTAAACTCCAATCTTACGGTTTGACCAAGCTGAGAAATGGCTCCCCCATCCACCACTTTTGGTTGGTACTTCCATTTTTTCAGTGCCCGGATTGCTTCACGTTCAAACATACGCTTAGGGTTGGCTTCCACCACTTCGACATCAATCGGTTTACCTGCTGGATCGATGGTAAATTTCATCACGACATACCCTTCGGCACCACGTTTTAACGCCTTTGTCGGATAGCGAGGTTCAACACGATACAATGGCATCGCCTGTTGATTGACACCGAAGTCACCGAAAGTCGGAGCGCTAATAGCCAATCCATCTACCGCCGTATCTAAGCCTAGCATTGGTTGAGCGATAGGCGACACTTGAGTTAGCTGAGTATTCGCCTGTGACGTTGGCATCTGCTCTGGCACTTCTGGAGCTTGAGGCTGCTCAGGTACAGAGCGTTGACGCCTTTGAACGTCTTGTTCGTTTTCTACCATCACCATATTGAAACTTAGTGCTTCACTCGGTTCAGGCGCACGGCGGTGGCTAATATCGACCATCCACGCCATCAAGCTGAAAATAGCCACAACGCACGATAACGCAATTGGTGTGGCAATGAGCAATCGACCCACTAGATCTTCTCCGCAGCCAAAGCTATATTCTTCACCCCAGCCCCTTTTGCCGCATCCATCACCTTAACAACCGTACCGCTATAGGCGTGTTCGTCCGCTTGAATAACCAAGGAAGCATCGGGTTTATCGAGCATTAGGTGCTCTAACGTTGCTTCAACCCGCTCAACATCAACCATTCGTTTGTCGATATAGATATCATTTGCAGAGGTTATCGCAACGAAAATACCTGCTTCCTTTTGACTCACCACATTTGAAGCTGTTGGCCTGTTTACTTCTACACCAGATTCACGAACAAATGAGCTCGTCACGATGAAGAAGATCAACATAATAAATACAATATCAAGCATTGAAGTCAGGTCTACCTGAGCTTCATCTTGTTTATGGTGGCGTCGACCGAGTCTCATCGTTGACTCCTTAAAGATTTTTCCAATTTAATTTCTTTCATTTGGCATACTTTGACTAATCGCGCGTGGAAGAACATGCCAGTAAGTGCAGCAACCATACCCGCCATAGTCGGCAAGGTCGCCAGTGAAATACCCGATGCCATCAGTTTCGGATCGCTACTGCCTTGATTCGCCATTACATCAAATACTGAAATCATGCCTGTCACCGTGCCTAGCAGACCAAGCATTGGGCAGATCGCCACCAGCACTTTAATCACATTGAGATTCTGGTTTAGTAGCGAGTGCGCTTCCGATAACCAACCTTCGCGGATCGAACGTGCATACCAAGAGTGCTGATCACTGCGCTGCTTCCAAGCGTCTACCCACTGGTTACGTTGTTTAGGAAATTGAAACCACAGAAAGACGATGCGCTCAATGATTAGCAACCAGCAAACCAACACCACACCGGATAGCCACCAAAGCACCTGACCACCTTGTTGCATAAAGGATTGCAACGAAGTCATCCAATTACTGGTGGCAATCACCTCAGGAAATAGAGCGAATATCGCTTCCATTACGCCGCATTCTCCAAGCTGTTGTCGCTGATTAACGTCTCTTTCTCCGCTTGCTCAGCAACAAGCGCAATACCTTGTTTCTCTAGAATGTTGCGGATGCTTTCCGCTTGAGAGCTCAAAATATTGTGAGCAAGTAACAATGGCATCGCAGCGATAAGTCCTAAGACCGTTGTCACAAGTGCCATAGAAATACCACCCGCCATCACTTTAGGATCGCCGTTACCGAACTGGGTGATCACTTGGAATGTTTCAATCATCCCGGTTACCGTGCCCAAAAGACCTAGCATTGGCGCAAGCGCTGCCAATAACTTAAGCATAGAGAGACCTTTTTCTAGCCCTGCTTGCTCATCAACCACAGCTTCAAGAAGACGCAGTTCCAATGCTTCAACGGTCTGATTCTTTTCTTTACTATAAACAGCTAGTACACGACCAAGTGGGTTATCCGTTGGCGTTTGAGGCATTTTCAGTTGCTTGCGAATCTTTTGGCGTGCTACCGAAAGGCTAACACCTCTAACCAATGAAATAATTAGACCAATAACAAGCAGGCCCAGAATGACTTTACCAACGACACCACCAGCTTGGAGTCTGTCCATTAAGCTAGGAGTCAACGCTAGTTGTTCAAGCATAATGCCACGCGAAGGATCAACAATAAGGTTGGTGCGCTCACCAGCTAATAAGCCCGTCAAAGACGATGTCGTCGGCCCGTTTTCTGGCTGTTTAATGTAAGCCGTAGCGTCTTGTTTAGCACCGTTCCAATTTAGATAGCCTTGCTCGCCAACTAAACCGAAAGCACCAAGGCGTTGCGCTGTCACATCGTGAGAAAGGCCTTCACCGTCGACAAATTTAACTTGAGTCGGCTGTACCTGACCCGTCGCTTTAATTTGTTCTTCTAGCGCTGACCATAAACCTGTTAATTGCGGCATAGAAGGTAGCTTGGTTGCAGCAACAATGTCTTTAATAGTATCAGAATGGGTTTGAGCACCCGCGCCGGTTACTGAATGAGAAAGCTCAGTTTCAAGTTCCTTTGCATGCTGGCGAACTACACCAAACACCTCACCTAGGCTTCCCGTTTCGAGGCGAAGCTTTTCTTCGAGTCTAGCTAACGTGTCTTCGTTCTGGCTAAACTGGGCAGCAAGTCGATCGTTTGCTTTCTGTAACGTTTCTCTTTGTTGAACCAGTTGCGCTTTTAGTGCTGCCAGTTCACGCTCGGTTTGCTTAAAACCTGATTCGCGTTGAATATTGTGTTGCTTTTGAACCTTCGCGTCAGCTTTAGCCGGAGAAGCTAAATCAGCTGCAATGCTGTTAAACGATAGAGCGGTAAATGCAATTAAAGAGGCAATCAGTGTGCGTTTCATTATTTTGCCTCCGCCACTTTTAAAGAAATAGGAAGAGTAATTAGGCTTGGTGCTGTTTGTTTCGCCGCAATGCTAAACGCTTTATCTAGATCTGATTTAAGCGAAGAATCAATATCTAACCATTGACTGGATTTTTGATCCCAAGACCAAAATTTGCTGCCATTTAAGCTACGTGCAACTAACGAAATACGACCTAAGTAAAGCACATCCGCTTCTCTGCTCTCAGCATTAACGGTGATTTGACCTTGATACAAACCAAGTTTAGTACCGTAATCTAGCTCGATTTGATAAGCCTCTAAGATACGACGATACTTTTCCGCATCACTCACATCCGCTCTGGTCATCATAGACTCAAGCTTAGCGATTCGCTCTTGACGTTGATCCAATTTGATGGGGACATCATCAGCAACGATCTGTTTTAGACCGTCGACCATTTGATACATCAGCGGAACAATACCTTGACGTGTAGACTTAATCTCTTCTATCTGGCTATCTAAACTAGCTACCTCTTGCTCTTGGCTTGAAACCAAAGCATTCAGGTGATCGCGATACACTTTTAGATTTTTCACTTCTTCTTCAAGCTGTTCAATTTCAGCTTTTAGGGTCAACGTCTTTTCTGCACTGGCGTCGATACGTTTTTGACTTGAGGCAGAAGCCGCATTGGTTTTACTCTGGATAGATTGAGCGGAGTCAAGGCTATTCGCCAAGGTATTCGATGTTGACGTAGCAAGGATGAGCGCCAAGCTAGTTTTAATTAAATTCATAACGTCTATTATTCACTGATGCGATATACGATTGAGAAACACTCTCATTTTCACTCGCGACATAGTACCGCGATTGGGTAAAATTGCAATTGTCCTTACACTTTATACAAAAATAGGGGAAAGGCTATGCCTCTCCCCTATTAAAACTCAAGTCAGTTTATGACTCTTGTTATTAGTATTTGATTTGTAACGTCGCCATGTAGTTGCGGCCTTCACCAATCACTACGTCTTCTGCGTAGTTGTGCTTTGAAGATGTAGAACCACCGCCACCTAAGTATTCAGTATCGAACACATTTGCAACCGTTAAGCGCGCAATCATATCTAGGTTTTCATCGTACTTGTGAGTGTATGCCACACCCATGTCTACACGGGTGTAACCGTCTTTCTTAAATGTATTCGCGTCATCACCGTAGCGAGAGCCTTCATAAATCACACCTACATTTAGATCGACTTGATTAGTTGCGGCGTAATTTGACCATACACTTGCAGCAAATTCTGGCACATCAACAGGACGGTTACCTGCGTAGTTTTCATGGTTTTCAATTTTTGCATCTAAGTACATCGTCGAGCCCGTAAGAGACAACTTGTCTGTCACAAACCCTTGGGCTGTTAGCTCCACACCACGGTGCACTTGTTTACCGTTTTGCGTCTTCGTCCAGTTTCCAGATGCAGCATCTTCAACATCCATACTGATATTATCTTTGGTAATGTCGAACACAGCACCCGATACGAACAAACGACTGTCTAATAGCTCCCATTTGGTACCCAATTCATAGGATTTACCCAAAGCAGCATCAAGCAATGCCCCATCATTGGTGTACGTCCTGCTTCCACTTGAAACTGTGCCCTGCGGCTCAAAGCTTTCTGAGTATGAAGCATAAATGCTGCCATTGTCGGCTGGATGGAAAATGATGCCAAGCTTAGGCGATACGTTTTCTTCAGCAACACCGTTAGCTACCTTACGGTCAAAACGTAACCCAGCAAGTACCTGCCATTGCTCGCTAAGCGTTACCATATCTTGAGCATAGAATCCCCAAGTATCGTAGCTCGAGTGGCTAATTTTAGGGTCACCACTGCTGAATGTTGGTACGCCAACAGACTCACCAGGAGCAACATTTTGGCTGTTGAAGCTTCTTTGATAGCGATCGTAACTGTATCCTAGCCAATTAGAGCCAAACAATAGTTGGTGATTCATGCCAGCTAACTCTAGATTACCTACAAAATCTACATATGCAGTTCTAAAGCGCCACTTATCATGACGGTTGCTACCACCATGCTTTACCGTACCGTTAGAATCTAATGTAGAAAAATCCGGATAGCTTTCAACATCGGTACGTTCAAAATCTTGGTAGTTAAAGCCACTCTTTATCGCCCAAGCATCCGTCAGGTTGGCATTAACGTTGAAACCAACGTTTTCTACATCATTTTCAATTTTTGACCACTGCGCATCCCAGATATGTTCTTCACTACCTACACGCTGGCCATCTAATGTATAAAGTGCTCCTGAATCAACACTGCCATTATCGTTGGTCTTATCGTAGTGGAATGAAACCGTCACATCCTCATTGACGTCATAATCTACAAACAGACCCGCAACTAAACGTTCAGTTTGAGGCTTAGAGCCATCACCGTAGGTTCTCCATGAGTTATAACTCTCTTTGGAAACAACCGTGCGTGCTCTTAATGTTTGATCATCATTGAGCGAACCGCTTACATCGACCATTGTACGTGAACGGTCATTTGAGCCTACATCTTGGCTAACATTTACTTTAGTGTCGTAAGTTGGCTTTTTTGAGACCATATTGATCAAGCCACCCGGTGCAGAAACACCATAAAGTAGACCTGAAGGCCCTTTAACCACTTCTACGCGTTCTAGTAGTTCAACAGGCTGACGATAATGCGACCAGTGTTGATGTCCGTCACGAAGAAAACCAGATGAGCTTTGTACTTCGAAACCTCGTAGTGAGAAACGCTCACGATTTCGGCCCGTACCACCAGCACTGACACTTGCATCATTCTTTAGTACTTCACCAAGAGTGCTAGCACGTTGCTCGTCAATAAGTTGCTCGTCAAGAACAGTAATCTGTCCTGGAGTTTCCAATTGTGAAGCTTCCATACGCATCGCTGTTGAGTTTGTGTCAGCTTTGTAGCCATAGTCACGGCCTTCAACCACCATGTGTTCGTCAGTTTCAACACTTTCAGCAACCACTGCTGGAGCAGCTAATACAGCACCGATGACGAGTGCTAACTGGCTCTTTGTGAACATATTTTTCTCCGAATATTTCGTGCAGAGCTAACTTGCCCTGTTGAGTTATTTATAACGAAGCGAAATATAAGTGATAACCAATATCATTTGCATTAAATTTACAATCTTTGCATTCGTAAACAATTGTTATCATTCTTAAACCACAAAAAAAACGAACACCTATGATGTTCGCTTCCTCAAGAATCAAAAATGTAGAGCTAAATAGGCAGTGTCAACTGAACCCTTAATCCCTTCTCTTTACGGTTTGATGCTCTCACTTCCCCTCCAAGTAGTTTCATTGACTCTTTGACGATCGCAAGGCCTAAGCCATATCCCCCACTCTTTTTATCCCTTGCGGACTCAAGTCGCGTGAATGGTCGGAAGATATCTTCCAATTGAGCTTGCGCTATTCCGGGGCCGTCGTCAGCGACTTCGATACACACTGAATTTTTGGAATAGTTACGTAGCTCGTAAATAGAAATTTCAATCTGTGCATCTTCGCCAGCATACTTGATCGAATTTGAAAGTAAGTTACTGAGGCATCGCATTACCAATCGTTCGTCTGTCATCACGACTGGGATTGTCGAACCCATCGACAGGCATATGCTCTGCCCTTTCTTGAGTTGCAATCGGCTCTGCTCAATTTGAGTAGATGTTAGACTTTCCAAACAAACGGGATTGGCATCAGCCTCATAGCGGGAGTTCTCTAAGCGGCTATACTCTAGAATCTCACCAACCAGAGCGTCCATTTCATCGACTTCCTTTTCTAACCTTTCAACTAACGGAAGCTCATTTTCACTCGCTTTAGAACGCAGTAGATGCAGCGCAAGATTTTGCCTTGCCAAAGGGGTTCTTAACTCATGGGAGACATCACGAATGAGGCGACGCTGCCTCTCAGCCAATGCGTGAATTTCCTTAGTCATGTCGTCAAAGTCATGAGCCAGATCGTTAAACTCACGCGTGTTAGAGTTCAACTCTTCAACAACCTTTACTTTAAAATCACCTGAAGCCAGGCGTCGACTCGCCTCTCGAAGGCGATCGAGTGGCATCTGCAACTTTCGCGCAAAGATCAGAGAGAATAAAAACAATATAGCGATGACAATAATCACCTTGCTCACTGCAAAGTAAACAATGAATCTATGCGCGGGATGCAATTGACTTGGTAGCTGAACAACCAGCGTATTGCCTTTGTCCAAGCGGACACCAATTAATGGCTTATTGACTCTGTCGTCAAGTAACTCATCAATCTCTCTGAGAAACCTCAATTTAAATTCAAAGTGAGGATGCATCTGACGATGAGACAGTGGCTTGTTTTGTGGGTTGAGTACAAACAGATAATACGGCTGTGCGTTCGCCCAATCCGCCAACTCATCCATATCGCCATCTTCTATAAGCACATTCGCTTGGTGCGCTAGACTCTGGATGTCTTGCTTTACTTCCAGCGGTACTTTAAGCATGGTTTTGACTAAAGCTTGCTCCGCTACGGCCTGCACAACCAATATCGAAATGATCACACCAGACATATAGCTGAACAACTGAAAAACAAGCGAATCTTTTCTCTTCGCAAGGCTTTGGAAACGAGGCGGCCAAATCATTTGGCTACCCTGCACTTTCGACAAAGCTGTAACCTTTGCCTCTTACCGTTTTGATATGCTGTTTTGATAAACCCGCTTCAACAAACTTACGTCTTAGATTGCTGATGTGCATATCGAGGTTACGATCAAACGGGCTTAACTCTTTTTTGAGCACTTCGATTTGTAACTCCGCTTTCGAAACCACAATGCTTTCGCGGCTGATCAAATAATTGAGCAAGTCGGCTTCAGTACTTGTCAGTGGCAGGTTAGACACTTTTGAAGCGGGCCCAGAAACATCAATGCTTTGACTTTGCCGCTGCTTTTCTAATCCTACCCGACGGAAGATCGCTTTAATGCGAGTTAGAAGTTCAGGTACTTTGAACGGTTTGCCGATGTACTGATCCGCACCCGACTGATACCCATCCAACATGGATTCTTCATCATTAAGCGCTGTAAGCATAAGAATTGGCGTAGCAAAACGTTGGCATATTTTACGTGCCACCTGCATACCATTAAGTTTGGGCAGCATGACATCGAGTAACACCAAATCGACCGGTTTTTTCTCGATGTATTTAAGTGCGGTTTCACCACAGTGTACACACTCTACGCTGTACCCTTCTGTGATAAGTACATCTGCAAGTAATCCACACAACTCGATATCATCATCAACAACTAAAATTCGCGACATGAGAACAACAGTACAATTGAAAAGAGTTCGCATTCTAATCTGAACCCTAAAACAACACAATGTCCTGTTGCTAGATAATGTTCTTAAACGTCTTTATACCAACTAGCATAAGTAGATGTTCAGATATTGGTTCTGGTGGGTGCTATTTACGTTTTGAAACGCCCAATCGCCAGACTGCTCCCGTAAGACTTTTAAGTTTGACCTTAGTCGCTCGCCAGTGAGTCGAAGGTGTTCTAGGTGCGGTATCGACTAAATGTTGATAGACCTGTTCGTTCAGCTCGACTTGCCCACCGTGTGCCACCAAAAGCACTTTGGGGTTTAGATTATAAACGCGCTTTAACGACGCTTTGTATTTGTTCGGATGGAAAATGGGAAAGGGTGAAATCAGTCGTTGCTTCACTTCAACCATTAGGTCAGCGACGTAAAGGATGTCGCGTTCAACGTTGTGCAGCGAGAGATCTCTATCCGTATGTCCTGGCGTTTCTAATACTTTCCAGTCTTCAAAATTGGGAATCGCTTCCCCATCTCGAAGCTCTACATCTGCATTAAGCTTTCTCGAATACCATAAATTACGCTTTGGTTTACGCTTTCTATTGGCGACCCAGCGAGCCAAAGCAATATCCGTTAAGTGCATCAAGAAGCCGTCGATACCTGAATACCAATCTTTATCCCTTTTCGCGGAGACGATCGTACACCCTGTTATCTCGCGTAGTTTGTGTGCAGCACCAGCATGGTCTGGATGCATGTGCGTTACCACAACCGTTGTCAAATCAGTGAAAGGCCTTTGAAGTTCATGAGTGATGAACTTTTTAATATAGGAGATATCTGCTCTAGACGCTCCGTCGAGAAGCATTAGCTTGTCTGTATATTCGGCGAGGTAGATTTTTTGAATATACCCATCTAGAGCGTGAATTTTCATGACGCAAACCAATTAACAAATCATTTACATTTCAATGTAACAAGCTTTACAGCAAATGACAGAGTAAACACTCTAAACTGTGAACTTTGAAGACTTGTACTGAACTAAACGTCAGAAGATCTAATTCAATAGGATTAAAAACCGGTGGATTTAACACCACCCGCAAGATTAGGTTTATAGCATCGGCAGCCTAATTTTTGTGCATGGCAAGACCCGTCTTATCTGCTACTTGCTTCACGACCTTATTCACTTCAATCGCGATATTTGATAGCTCTTCCATCTCTTGCTGAGTAAATGGGTGGATAAGAATCGTCTCCGCGCCGTTTTTCCCTACCACGGTAGGTACGCTGAGCACGACATCTTTCAATCCATACTCTCCATCTAGCAAAGTAGCAACAGGTAGCACTGAGCGCTCATCAATCATAATCGATTGGATAATACGGAAAACACTTGCGGCAATACCGTGGGTGGTATTTTGCTTGCGCTTAAAGATCTCGTAGCCCGCTTGTTTTACCGACTCAAGTAACTCATCGGCACAAATTCGCTCGATATGGTGAGTATCACAATAGAAATCGGCCGGCTGCCCAGCGATGGATATTAAGCTCTTAGGCGTAAAGCAATGACTACCATGCTCCCCTAACACATAACCAAACACGTTCTTAGGATCCAGATTGACACGGCTAGCGACAATACTCATAAGGCGCGCCGTATCAATCACACAGCCACTACTGATGACTTTTGAGCGCGGAAAGCTGGTATTGGTGGCAATAAAGTGGGCGACTAAGTCACAAGGGTTACTGACAACAATCAGTGTGGCGTTAGGGGCCACTCGTTCAACTTGTTTTGCAATATCAACACCGATGCGGCTATTGATTTCTGCCAGATCGATACGAGTTTGACCTTGCTTGATTTGAGCACCCGCAGTAACAACCACGATGTCGGCACCAATCAGCGTTAGGTAATCATCGGTGGGTACTAGATGAGTATTTTTTGAAAACGTCAGTGCTGAGGTGTGCCTGAAGTCAAACACCTCTCCTTCTGCTCGTTGCAAGTCTTTATCAAGCAGCACCAATTCACTAATGCTACCCAGTGTCAGGAGGTAATTACACACCCCAACCCCGACTGAACCTGCTCCAATTACACCGATTTTCATTTAACTTTCCCTGTATTCGTTACCTCTTAACTGTGGATTGTACTAACAATTACATCAATTATTCCAATATAATTTTATGCTAAAAATAAATAACAGAATTTACGACTACAGATTAGATAATGATTAGGGTCTGTTGACCTTTTGCGGTTAAATTTTGTTCGAGATAAAAGCGTTTTAATCGCGGCGAGTGGCGGACGGCTAGTTGTTTGTGGCCTAGTCATTCTAAGCAAAACACCTCTCAACAAAGAGTAAAACGGTTTTTGCGGGGGCGCCCAGCTCGAACCCTTCGGGCAGCGTTTGTGGCTCCTTTCTACTGCGTTATCGGCTTATCAAGTAGGTTAACTACATCTCAAAGCCTCTGCCTTGTATAAAGAACCCACAAACTGCTGCAAAAATCAGCTCAAAAGGTCAACAGACCCTAGTTTCTTCCTTTAAACAGTCGACCATCAGTTCGGTAGAAGATCAGAGCAAGCAGAATTAAGCTGCATCCAATTAACTTGTTGCGTGAAAGCTGTTCTCCATACCAGAGAATACTCAGGATAACCGTCCAGATTGGTTCCAAAAGCATAATGAGCGCAGCGTTGGCTGGGTTACATCCCTTTTGCCCTAGAGTTTGCATCACGTACCTAAGACTCGTAGCTAGCAGTGCGCTAAGAGCAAACCAACCCCAAATAGACGCTTCAACACTTTCAGGTATCGTCTCAAATAATGACGAAGCAACCAGTGCTAGAACTCCGGTTACAAACAGTTGAATGCAAGTCAGCATCAAAACAGGCATTTTCTGCGCGAGCTTGCTGTTCACATTGAAGTGAAGCGCAAGAAGACAGGCATTGGCAAGAAACCACAATTGCCCTGCTGAGCTTTTCCACCCATCCGTTAATGACAGCATTGCTAAGCCAGCGATAGCAATCGGCATCGAAACCCAAAAGGCTCTTTTCGGTCTTTCTTTGTAAAGTACCCATGCAATGATTGGCACAATGATCATCGAAAGGCTGACAATAAATGCCCCTTCACCGAGCGTCTCACTGATAGAAATTGCATAAACCCAAGTCAGTAGCGCTAACGCCAGAATGCTACCTCCTCCTATGGCTTGAAGTAGCAATTGGGTTGTTAAGTCCCTAAAGCGCTTATAGCACAGTGGTAACAAGCAAATAGAAGCCACAACAAAGCGCAACCCAACAAAACCAAATGGGGGAAGACCTTGTATTGCTTCTTTGGAGAAGATCCAGCCTAAACCAGCGAGTGCAGTGGTGAAGAACAGAATCCAGGCAGCTTTACTTTCAGCGTTCAATTTACATCTCTCTAAGGTCGAACGACCTATCTATTTTATTATTAATATCCGACTGATAGTGTCAGATTTAGGCTGTAATGGCTATGAATTATCTATCCAAAATTTCAGCGAAGGAGTAATCTGTTCTCTTTCCATCATTGAGAAGAAAATATGATTATTGTTGGACATCGCGGAGTCGCTGGTCGCTACCCTGAAAATACTAAAGTCAGTATAGAAGCGGCCATTAACCTCGGGCTCGATTGGGTTGAGGTAGACGTGCAGCCCACAAAGGACGACCAACTTGTTATCTGTCACGATCATACAATTAATAGATGCAGTGACGGTTCCGGTCGTATCGATAAACTGACTCTGAAGCAACTGAAAGAATATGATTTTGGTGCTTGGTTTAATGCAGAGTTTGCCAACCAGACGCTTCTCACTCTAGAAGAACTTCTCACTCTGGCTAAAACACACAACTTAAAACTCAACCTTGAGATAAAAGTAGACCGCCATGATGTTCAAAAGGTGTGTGAGTTACTCAAAGCGCAATTAGCCAAAAATAATGTTGATCCTTGCGATGTAGTGCTTTCGAGTTTTAGTCATGCAGTTATACGTCAACTTAACCAATTGCTCCCGCAATATAGACTCGGTGTGTTGTGTAATCGTCTCGACAAGAAAACCAAAACTCTCCTTAAAGAAGTCGATGCGTTTAGTTGCAACATCAACTATCACAGGGCTAACAAGCAGCAGATTGAACAACTCAAGCATGACGGATATCAGGTATGGAGCTACACCGTCAACAACCCAAATTCACTGAAACACCTCCCTAACCTAGACGCGATTTTTAGCGACTTCCCCGAGCGATTCTTATAACGCTACTGACGTTCTGACATACAGTGTTATCCAGTACTACTGTATAACACTGTATAAGCCATAGTGACCTGCATCACTATTTATGAATTATTTGTCAAATCTCTCTCGCACCCAACAACTTTATATTTATTTTATATATCAACACTTTAAATAACACACCGAACTCACATCGTTCTAACTCTGTTTAAATGCTGCACAAAAATGCTTGCCAACACAGCCAATAAAAACTACTGTATAACCATACAGCATGTACAAAGGAACAGTAATTATGATTCAGGCACATACTCAAACTCACACGTTCTCTAAATACAATGTTTTGGCTCAACCTACAGCGCCAATGAACATCGATAACGATACGTTAAGTCGCCTAGCTGGTCTTTCTGGCCAGAAACAATGGATCTTATTTACTGCTGAATGTCCTCGCCCTGACTATGAGCAGTTCGCTGCCTTCAGTGTGAGCTGTAAGAAAATTATCCAGATGAAAGCTTCTCAAAAACAGTCTGAGTTTGAAATTGTTAAGAAAGCGATTGAATCAGGTAATGCGAGTGCTGTTGTTGCATCAAACAATATTCCTATGGTTGAGCAAAGCTTACTCCGCAACCATGCTATCCAATTCCAGTGTGAAGTCTTTTTCGTTGAGGGCAGAGTTAACCAGTATCACTAACAAGCTCAACAAATTCACTGTCTTTTTGCCCTACCTTGTGTGGGGCTTTTTCTTTTTTGCACCCTATTGAGCTGTTTTTCGCCATATAGAAAAAAACAAAGCAAACGTTTGCTTTTTCTCTGGCAGCACAAAATAGTTCTGGTATTATGCGAAGCAAATAAATTATCTGCGTGGATAATTTCACCACCTTGCTAAAGTATAGGAATGTCAAAATGAGTCTCGCTGATCAAGTTCTAGCTGTTAACGATGATCTTCCAATTCGTACCGATAAACCCGTCCACAGTGGAAAAGTTCGCTCTGTTTACTGGCTAACTGAAGAAGACAGCAAGCGTCTTATCCAAGAAAAAGGTTATGACGTTGCCCCTGATGCGCCTCTTGCTATCATGGTAATCAGTGACCGTATCTCAGCGTTTGACTGTATCTGGCATGCTGAAGGCGGCTTAAAAGGGGTTCCTGGAAAAGGCGCGGCACTCAATGCGATTTCCAACCACTGGTTTAAGCTGTTCAAAGACAACGGTTTGGCAGACAGCCACATCCTTGATATTCCCCACCCTTTCGTTTGGATCGTTCAAAAAGCGAAACCAATTATGATTGAAGCGATCTGCCGCCAGTACATTACTGGCTCAATGTGGCGCTCTTATGAGAAAGGCGAACGTGAGTTCTGTGGTATTGAGTTACCAGAAGGGCTAGAAAAGGATAAAGCGTTGCCAGAGCTGCTGATGACACCTTCAACGAAAGGCATTTTAAAAGGCATTCCGGGCGTGCCTGAAGCGGATGACGTCAACATTACTCGCCAAAACATCGTTGATAACTTCGAAGCGTTCAACTTCTCTAAAGCAGATGATATCGCTCAATATGAAAAACTGCTACGCGAAGGCTTTGTTGTCATTAGCAACGCTCTTGCAGAAATCGAGCAAATCTTTGTTGATACCAAATTTGAATTTGGCTACGTCAACGATGCAGCAGGTAACGAAAAGCTGATCTACATGGATGAAGTGGGCACTCCAGATTCATCACGCATTTGGGATGAGCGCGAATACGATGCAGGAAATATCGTAGAGAACTCGAAAGAAGGCTTCCGTCAGTTCTTGCTTAACCACTTCCCTGATCCAGACATTCTGCTTAACAAAGAGCGTATGGATGAGCGTGAAGCATTAGCGCGTGACAATGAACTACCTCTAGAAGCCTTGATGGATATTTCTAAGACTTACCTCGGCATTGCTGAGAAAATAACAGGCGCTGAGATTGAGCTAAGCGACAATCCAAAACAGGAAATCATAGATATCCTTAGTCGTGATTACGGTTTGGTTGACTAGCTCCAAACGCAATCGAATTAATGCCCTAACCACTGGTTGGGGCATTATTTTATCAAAAGTATATCGTGCTTGAAGCCGTGCTAGATATAGTCAAGTCGTTAAACAAAGTAATAAATGAAGAAAATTCGTGGGAGACGGTGACATCGACCTCACTGCCAGGTGAGTTATCCGGAGACCAAACCACTGAAGTGGTCACATTGTTTATCGGTGAACGTGACTGAACAAAGGCAGAAATAGTCGACTCAGTTGCTGGAGCATCACTAGACCTTAGAGGATCTTTAACAGCCTGGCTGCCTCTTACTGCAGCATAACGGGCTCCCTCTCTAGCTAAGTGAGACAAAGCGCCATTTGAATACACATACCTAGCCCCCTCTATAATAGAGAAAATCATAAACATAAAAAGTACCGACACTAGGGTGAATTCAACAATTGTCATCCCTTTTTGCGTACTTGAATATCTACTGAAGCGCTTCATTCCACTCTGTACCTCGCAGACCTATTCAAAGTGACGGTCCCAGGCATCGCATCATGGCCGCTGAAGGTTTTAAAGTTTCGTGAAACCGTTGTTTGTATGTACACTTCTTTGTTTTCAGGGCAGCTTTCGGAACATGCGCTCTCTGTTGGTTCAGGCAAAGAAACTGCGTCTGAGTCGTAGCAGCGACAAACTCTAACAGAAGTTACGTCTACGCGAGAAGATTCACCGGTATTCATGGATAAACCTTGCGCATCTTTTGAGGCAATCGCTAACATGCCCGCGGAATCTATTGCTTCATCAATATCGGTGCTGTGTATCGAGCCATATCCAGCGGCTGCATTGGCAGAACTATTGGTCACAATAACTTCGGACATGACTCTACCGAAGTCGACAGCGATATAAAGGAGCAACATAATGAACGGAGTGAGTATTGTCAGTTCAACGGCAGCGAGTCCAAGTTGGTTGTTAATGCGTTTCATTGCTTGATCTCCTTTTCACTCAACAAGCGAAATTCGAACATAAGGACCTGAACTTAGTCCACTTGGTGCACTCGAGTTATGGGTTATAACAAGAGAAGAATCACTGGCTACTTGTATATATCTGGTTATGAATACACCATTTGTTGCCGCCACATCCGTGTTACTTGATATTTCCAAGTACTGATTGCCCGCATAGAAAGTCCCTGCCAACTGTGCGCTAGCACTACTGTTAAGCTTATTAACAGGGTCTTGTTGCGGGCCGGACGTTTCCGGTGCATCTCTGTCGGTGTACCAAAAAATGTCTTCATACTCGTCTTCTACACCGCTCTCACACGCTGTAGTGCTTGCTTGACTACAAGCAGATAGATTTAAGGTTCCTGAAGATTTTACATCCAAAGGGTGAAACTCTTCTTCGCTATAGCTGCTGCCATAGTTGCTACAAGCCATCTTGGCGCAAGTGTTATATATAAAGACCCCATCTCCCTCCAACTTAGCGTCACTACCATCAACAACGAGCCCCCCTCCTTGCATTATGTATGTTCCGGGGCTCATAGTTACGTCAGCTGAACCCTTGATAAAAAGACCTCCGCAATAAGAGCCTGGGTTAATGGTTCGAGTTTGTGAATCAATCTCATAACGTTCATACAACCCACCACCCTTACTGTTTCCACTATAATCACAACCACCATATGCAACAGCTGGGGCGGCAAGGGAGCTAAGAGGGTCTGAAATTGCATCAGCACCTTCATTAGCGGATGGATCTATCGTACTGCCACTCTCATAGGCTCCTCCAACAACATCAACTTTGGATGTTTCCAATGTAGAACCACTATCGACATAAAGGCCCTTGCTATCTTCAGAGTTCGCATGCGCGCCACAATTTGCGCTGAGAGTAGAGCCACTTGAAACATGGAAAGCTTTTTCATGATCGTCACCTAGCGCGTAGACACAAGCACTGGACGAAATCACTCCATTAGCAACCGCCCTAGCTGAATAGTTGAAACTGTCAAAACCAATAAACTTTAGGAAGAAAGTAGACACATCCTTTGTGATGACAACCTCGACAAAATCGCTATCTCCAGCATAAGGTCCGGATGAAGGAGGGCTGTTGACAGATATTGAAACACCATTGACGCCGTTTTCAAAACCATGAGCCTGTACTTCTGAAGTACCATATTTTTGAATGTCACTGCTGCTATGACCATGATATTTTTCAAATGCAGCAGAAATGGCGCCAGCATCCGCTGCTATTTGGGCTTGTCTGAAGTCTCCATAGGCAAAACCTGAATCAACGGCTAATCCTATAAACCCAATTAGAACCGCTGAAGCTACCGTGAAAAATATCGTCACAAGCCCATTCTGCTTGCCAATACGTTGCTTCATCACTGACCATCCCCAGCTTGGAACTCATAGTAAAGTCTAGTTTATGATTACACTTTAATCTAATGTCATCTGACTCTCGCAACCAAATAGATAAAATGGTTAATCTGCTATTTCCAATCTTCTCGACAGCGGGTATAACATTAGTATTCCTACTGAATTAAATAGTTATGGATTACCTAGCCCTTTCTCGAATCAGCCTTAAACACCTTACCGTGTTACATGTCCTTCTTAGTACTCATAGCGTCACCAATGCCGCCAAGGTTCTATGCGTTACCCCGTCGAGTGTGAGTAAGACTCTCAACCAGCTGCGTGATCAACTTAAAGATGAGCTGTTCTACCGTGAGGGAGGCCAATTAATTCCAACGCCATTTGCGCTTAGTATTGGTTCTGAAGTTCATAAAATATTGTCGAGCATGAATGGTATTTTGCACCAAGGTGCTTTCAAACCAGCGGAATTTGAGGGGACGATTTCTCTCTCTATGCGCGAAAGTACCTTTGAACTGTTCGCGTCAAAAATCGCGCTCATCATAAACCAGCTCGCCAAAGCAAGAGCTATCAATGTTTATGCGAAAGAGCAGTTAAGTTTTGATGCCTTGGTGCGCGGGCAAGTCGATTTTATGATCTTACCGCATGATATTAGCCAACCGCCGACTCGGAGCCGAGAGCTAATGTGGAAACAGATTCATTCAGATGAGATGGTGTGCTTGATGTCAGAACTACACCCACTCGCAAAGAGTGAGTTGGATATACCCGGATACCTCTCGTATCAGCATATCGGTATTTTGGACAAAGATCTCGCTGAGCCCTACTTCGAGCAAAACCTGACACAAAAGTACGGCGCCCGTAAGGTGGCTATGTCAGTCGCGGATTTCGGCGCTGCCGCGATCATGTGCCACCATTCACAACACTTACTGACCTGCTCTAAAATGTGGGCTGAAAACGCAGCGCAAGCGAAAGGCTTAGTTTCTAAACCTCTTCCTTTTGAGTATGGTGAGGTTGCCTATAGCTTAGTGTGGAACCAAGCAAGCTTAAACAACCCAGCGCTACACTGGCTCCATCAGCAATTAACGATCGCGGACTAAGTATATATAGCGGGGGTAAGTATCGGTTGGACAATTTTATCTGCAATAAGTGAGCGAAACCGATTCATCTCATCTTCGCTACATTTTACCCACTCTAGTGCTTGCCCACTCACCCCATGATGCTGAAACGCATTGAGTCGAACGACTACATCATCTGGCAGTGAACGGATTAGCTTCACAACCTCATCGATTTCACTGTCCAGATCGCTTTTCCTCGGAACGTGTAACAGCCTAAGCTCATGCAGTTTTTTGCCGCTTGCTAGGTAGCGAATCGAATCAATCACCCTATGGTTGTCTCTTCTGGTTAGCCACTGATGCGTTTCACTCTGCCACGATTTTAAATCGAGCATAACGCCATCAAGAACAGGTGTGACTCTCTCCCAAGCATGAATGGGTAAATAGCCGTTACTATCAATGAAACAGGTTAGATGCCCTAACTCTCTGTCTGCTTTGATGGCACTAAATAACGCTATGATAAACGGAAGCTGGAGAGTGGCTTCTCCACCCGAAACCGTGATGCCGGAAATAAAGAAGTGTTGGCTACGGATGAGTTCCAAGATCTGAGTGACATTGTAACGCCTAATCTTGGGGCTCGATTTGTGACCACAGATATCGATACATTTATCGCAGTGAGTGCAAAGCCCTTCATCCCAAACCACTTTGCTATCAATCATCGCTAACGCTTGTGTAGGACATGAATGAACACAATCGCCACAGTGATTACAATGATTGATCGTATGTGGGTTATGGCAATTTAAGCAATCGAAGTTACACCCTTGTAAAAAGATGACCAGGCGATTACCCGGCCCATCAACACAAGAGAAATTAAGAATGCGGCTAACTAACGCTGACTTCTCACTCACTGCTGTGCCCTATTACTTGTAAACTGGCTCTGTTTCCATGCTGACCACGCGAGGTGAACGGTCTAAAATTCCAGTGTTCTTCGCCGCCTCAGCTCCCAAGAAAGTGGTGTTTTTACGTGAGCCTTCCTCGGCAAACTTGTTGATATCAGAAAGCTTAATCATATAACCCGTGACACGGACTAAATCATTAGATGCAACGTTCGCGGTAAACTCTCTAAAGCCTTGCCTCAATGCCCCCTTACACAAGTTGAACATCGCCTCAGGGTTGGATTTCACCGTTTCATCTATGGTCAAAATATCACTAATGCCAGAGGTGTAATATTTGTGCTGCTCAGCCGTTGCTTGAACATAAGACACAGGATCAGGTTCGGTGCCATAAGGGATACGAACACCTGGCGTCACATCTTCATCCAAGCTTATCCCGCCTTGAGCGTGAAGCAGCGCCTTACCCTCTAAACCATATTTCACTGGGCTGCTATCGACAAGGAGAGCGAGCTTTTCTGATATTGCCAGTGCAAGTCGATTTGCCTGCTGACTGTGGCCGTATTGCTCATCAATGCCTTCTTTGTCAAGCAAGATATTGACCGCTTCAGCCATGCCATAAATGCCATACATAGGTGCAAATCGATTCTCTTCAACCAAACCTTCAGTCGTTAAAAAGCCTTTGAAGAAGTTCGATTTCTCGTGCAGGTGACTGCTGCGCGCATCCATAAGCTCAATCATTAGCTCACTATAAGATGGTAAAACGTAGTCTAGAAAATCTGTTCTATCTTTGGCACGCAATGCGACTTCTTTTAAGTTCATGCGAACTAAGGTATTCGAACCACCAGCAAGAGGCAGAGAGTTGTAGCAACTAACAATGCCAAACTTATTCTCACCATAAGCGGCCGCATGCATCGGATAATTAGCGATATGAGGTTTGCTACATTCACAGATATTGGTCGTCGCTTGTTTGAGTAGATCGTCTGGGGTGACGTTCGCGTCGTACATAAAGGTTAAGTTCGGAGCGATCTGCTTTAACTCTGCGTCGACTCGTAAAATTGTTCGGCAAATGACATTGTCTGTAGGGCCAATATTCACATGCATAAAGGCATCTGGCAGCGTTCTATCGAGCATGATCCAGAAACGTTTCAGCTTGGTGTAAATTTCCGCTTCACTTAAGGTTCCTACATAGGGCAACAGGACATCATCAAGCTGACCAAGATAGACCGGAATATTCGTTACAGAAGGAACATGGTGGTAGATGATCGTCAGTAGATTCAGCGCATCATCAAAATCAGTCGCGGGTTCTAGTTCTAGGTAATCTGAGCCTTGCTTAAGGAACTTCGCATAGTCAGGTAAAACATAGCGAGGTTTGAAAGGGGCATGGCCTTCAAACATGTCACAAATTACGCCCTCTTCCATCGCTTTTGAAACACCTTCAGAAACCTTCATATAGGGAAGACTGGCTTCCGCTTCTAGGGCTAAGAATTGGTTTTTCTGTTTTGGAGAGAGCTTAGCATCGGTAACAATATTGTTTATACGTTGCTGAAATGCGTTGTTAACATCAGACATAATTATTTCCCTTATTATTTATAAGGATTCTAACTAATATCCTCTATGTCCACTATTGAGATTATGTTGATGACTAATGTCCATTTTGGAAATTCATATTCAAAAAAAGCCCCGAACTTTCGGGGCTTTAAGAGTCATTGGATTACAGTTTAAATCGCTGAATCTCTTGCTCTAGTTCGTGAGATAGCTCAGACAACTGTGCGGCTTGTGCTGCTGCGTCGTGTGCTTCATCTGCAAGTTCATTCGAAACATCACGAATACCAACGGTGTTACGCGTGATTTCAGAAGTGACTGACGCTTGCTCTTCAGCAGCAGAGGCAATTTGGGTCGCCATATCGCTAATACGCTCTACCGCTGTTTGGATTTGAGTCAGGCTCACCGCAGCTGAATCAGCGTCCGCTACACTGGTATCGGCTAACTGACGGCTATCACCCATGATGCCCACAGCTTTACCCGTTGTGCCTTGCAGCGTTTCAATCATCTGCTGGATTTCTTGGGTTGAAGCGTGTGTACGTTGGCTTAGAACACGAACTTCATCAGCAACCACAGCGAAGCCACGACCTTGTTCACCCGCACGCGCTGCTTCAATAGCGGCATTAAGCGCAAGTAAGTTAGTTTGCTCTGCAATATCCTGAATCGTAGAAAGAATAGTACTGATACTATTACCATGAACTTCAAGCTCTTGAATTACTTCTGTCGCGACCTGAACTTCCGTTGCTAAGTTTTGAATCGAGCCTTGAGTCTGAACGACCTGCTCACCACCGTGAACACAAGCTGTTACCGCTTCAGTTGAATTCTGCGCTGTATTATCTGCGTTGCCAGCAATTTCTTGCGTTGCTGCCGCCATTTCATTGATCGCTGTTGCGACCATATTGATCTCATCTTGCTGCAAACGAATACGCGCACTGCGCTCTTCTGCTTGTTGCGCTGTTTGTTTTGACTGCTCTGACAGCGATGCAGACACAAGACTCAACTTAGAAACCATAGTATGCATATTGCCAACGAACGTATTGAAGTTCGTTGCCAACTGACCAACTTCATCGTCGCTACGTGGTTCAAGACGCTGAGTTAGATCGCCTTCACCGGAAGCAATTTCTTCAAGCGCATTTGAAACACGAACCAAATCTTGGAACAAGAAGCTCACTAACCAAGAAACCACAGCAATAACAATTAATGTAATGACGACTGCGGTAATAATTAGGCTTTGTAGCAGCTCTGTGTGTGCCGCTTCTTCTGTTGCGCGATCCATCTCAATAGCGAAGATCCACTGCGTATCTGGAACCTTAGTAAAGAAATACAACTTCTCTTGACCATTACGTTCAATCAACTTGATTGAGCCAGCGTTTGCAGCCTCTTCGATGGCACGTAGAGTGAACTCTTTTGAGAGTGTAGTAACAGGCTTAAGAGAAAGAGATTTATCTGGGTGGGCTAAGAAGCTGCCATTCTGAGTATCAATCAACATCGCGTAAGCATTTTTACCCGCATCTAAGTTGATCACATCGTTAATTAGTTGATCAATCAATACATCAGCGCCAACCACACCAACAAACTGACCGTTACGGCGAATTGGTTCAGCAATCGTCACTAACAAGGCATTAGTAATCGCATCTTTGTATGCCGTAGTGATGATTTGACGGCCTGCATTATTAGCATCGATATACCAAGGGCGAACACGTGGGTCGTAATCAGCTCGGTTACGCTCAGGGTGCGAACGGTACATACCACCTTCTGGCGTGCCTAAGAAGATGTCATCAAAGCCGCCAGCTTTTCTCGCTTGTTGTAGGTATGGAACAACGTCGATTTCATTGCTGTAGTCATTAAACGCAGAGGCAATATCCTTACGAATATTGATCCAGTCTTTGATACCAGCAGAAGCCGTCGTCGCTAGACTTTCTGCTCGCGCATAAACACCATTTTGCGTTTGTTGCTTAAGTTGATCGGCGGAAAGCCAAGTTAGCGCACTCGCCATTAGCACCACTGCTAACAGGCTTGCACCTATAAGTTTTTGTTTTAATGATAAGTTCATAATCGATTATTTTGGTTGTGGAACAGACAGAGATTGCGAATTTTATAGTCAATTTCTTCTATATGCACGCAAAATTATCGAGTTATTCACTTACACTAACTATTTGTAATATAGTTATTTTTCTGACGTCAGAGAGTCGTCACGTCGGCAGCTTTGTTACTCACCTTTTGAGGCTCTTCTCGTATCTGGGGATTATCTCTGTAGTACTTATCGATCAATTCTTTTCCATATATCACTTCAGTTTGCATATGAAACGCCAGCATTGTTGTAGCAATAAGTGCAGAGATAATATTAAACCATTTGGTCACTTTCTTTCGGCGGACTGGAGAATAGATAGCAATGTTCACTGCCACCAGTGCAAACGGATATATCAGTATTATTGCGATTAAAACAGCGAGATAGTTGGAAATCGCCATAGGCGTGTCGTAACCCATAAACACCTCCGATTTAGGTTTCAATACAATCTAACCTTGAAACATGTCTTAAGTCTCGGACTGCTATTGGCTCTGAGCGCTTTGATGCTCAGCACTTGAAGTCACTCGAAGAAATGAAAGTAGTGAATGATTAGCACAAAAATGCCAGACACTAGGTCTGGCATTTTGATGTTCAATTAACTGAATTACTCTTCAGCATCATCGCTTGCTGCTGGCGTCTCGTTAGAGTCAGTAGTTTCTTGTGCTACCTCACCATCAACGCCTTCTTCACCTTCGACGAGTTCCGCTTCTTCTACTTCATCGATACGTTGTAGACCCACAACGTTTTCATCTTCAGCAGTACGGATTAGTGTAACACCTTGCGTATTACGACCTACTTGGCTTACTTCAGCAACACGTGTACGAACTAGAGTACCAGCGTCGGTGATCATCATCATCTCGTCGCCTTCTTCTACTTGTACTGCGCCAACTACAGGGCCATTTCGCTCAGAAACTTTGATCGATACAACACCTTGTGTCGCACGGCCTTTGGTTGGGTATTCTGCAAGTTCAGTACGCTTACCGTAACCATTTTGCGTCACTGTTAGGATGTCACCTTCATTTGAAGGAACAATCAGCGAAACAACTTGATCATCATCAGCAAGCTTCATACCGCGAACACCTGCTGCGGTACGGCCCATTGCACGTACTTTATCTTCTGCAAAGCGAACGACTTTACCCGCTTTCGAGAACAGCATGATATCGCTTTCGCCGTTTGTGATATCAACACCGATTAGAGAGTCTTCATCACGTAGGTTTACAGCAATTAGACCGTTCGCACGAACATTTGCAAACTGATCTAGAGATGTCTTCTTAACGGTACCGTCACCTGTTGCCATGAAGATGAATTTCTCTGGTGAGAATTCATCAACAGGTAGAATCGCAGTGATACGCTCACCTTCTTCTAGTGGAAGAATGTTAACAATTGGCTTACCGCGAGCGGTACGACTTGCTTGAGGTAGTTGGTAAACTTTCAGACGGTAAGTCTTACCACGAGTAGAGAAACATAAGATGTTGTCGTGGGTATTCGCCACTAGAAGACGTTCAATATAGTCTTCATCTTTCATCTTAGTTGCACTCTTACCTTTACCACCACGACGCTGAGCTTCGTAGTCGCTTAGGATTTGGTACTTAACGTAACCTTCGTGAGATAGCGTAACAACAACATCTTCACGAGCAATCAGCTCTTCCATGTCGATATCGTGGCTTGCCGCTGTAATCTCAGTACGACGTGCATCACCGAAGCCATCACGTACTGCTTCGAGTTCTTCACGAATCACTTCCATCAAACGCTCAGTGCTTGCAAGAATGTGCATTAGCTCAGCGATCTCATCTAGAAGTGCTTTGTACTCATCTAGAATCTTCTCGTGCTCTAAACCCGTTAGGCGGTGTAGGCGAAGCTCTAGAATAGCTTGTGCTTGAGTTTCAGTCAGGAAGTACTGACCGTCACGGATGCCGTATTGATCTTCTAACCACTCTGGACGTGCAGCATCAGTACCGGCACGTTCAAGCATTGAAGCAACGTTACCAAGATCCCAACCACGCGAAACCAAGCCCACTTTTGCATCAGCTGGTGTTGGTGCGTTCTTGATCAGTTCTATAACTTCATCAATGTTTGCTAGTGCAAGAGAGAGTGCTTCAAGGATATGTGCACGCTCACGCGCTTTACGCAATTCGAAGATAGTACGGCGAGTCACCACTTCACGGCGGTGATCAACAAAGCACTTCAACATATCTTTCAAGTTGAATAGCTGTGGTTGACCATTATTCAGTGCCACCATGTTGATGCCGAATGTGGTTTGAAGCTGAGTTTGTGCGTAAAGGTTGTTTAGAACCACTTCGCCAACTGCATCACGCTTACATTCGATAACAATACGCATACCGTCTTTGTCAGACTCATCGCGTAGCGCACTGATACCTTCAACTTTCTTATCTTTAACTAGCTCAGCGATCTTTTCGATCAAGCGTGCTTTGTTAACCTGATAAGGAATTTCGGTAACAATAATGGTTTCTTTACCATTCTTGTCTGTTTCGATATCCGCTTTCGAGCGCATGTAAATCTTACCGCGGCCCGTCTTATAAGCATCGACGATACCTTTACGGCCACTGATTAGCGCTGCTGTTGGGAAGTCTGGACCAGGAATGTAGTCCATTAGCTCATCAATAGTGATCGCTTCATTATTGATGTACGCAAGACAACCATCAATTACCTCTGTCAGGTTGTGCGGAGGAATGTTGGTTGCCATACCTACTGCGATACCAGAAGCACCGTTTACCAATAGGTTAGGAATTTTTGTAGGTAGAACAGCAGGGATCTGCTCAGTGCCATCGTAGTTAGGCACGTAGTCTACTGTTTCTTTATCTAGGTCAGCCAAAAGTTCGTGGGCAATTTTTGCCATGCGAACTTCGGTGTAACGCATTGCTGCCGCTGAGTCACCATCGATCGAACCGAAGTTACCTTGACCGTCGACCAGCATGTAACGAAGTGAGAACGGCTGAGCCATACGTACGATTGTATCGTACACAGCGCTATCACCGTGTGGGTGATATTTACCGATTACGTCGCCAACAACACGGGCAGATTTTTTATATGGTTTATTCCAATCATTACCTAGTACATTCATCGCGAACAAAACGCGGCGGTGTACAGGCTTTAGGCCATCACGCACATCTGGAAGAGCACGACCCACGATTACTGACATCGCGTAGTCTAGGTATGAACCTCGAAGCTCATCTTCAATGTTTACGGGCGTGATCTCTTTCGCTAGATCGCTCATAGAGCCATTATCCCTCTATTTATAGATCGTATGTACAATACGCTTAAGGTGCAAAAATATAACATACATTTCAGTGGTTCGGCATTACTTTCCCTCTCCTTTTATCAGGTTGTGAGCTTGGTTGTGAATCAAACGCCGAGAATTTGCACACTCATCTGATATCTTGCTGATAAATGGTTATATTTTATCCACCCGTAGAGAAAAGTGATCCCGTCTATGGAGTGTATGTGGTTAACAGGTATAATGCCTGTCATTCAAGGAAGCGGTTAAATTAGTAGAGTTGTTATGACCCAATCACAAAACGTCGATCCAAACGAAATTAAGAAGTTTGAGGATATGGCCTCACGCTGGTGGGATTTAGAAGGTGAATTTAAGCCTTTGCATCAGATCAATCCTTTGCGCCTCAACTATGTTTTGGACAATTGTGATGGCTTGTTTGGCAAAGAAGTTTTAGACGTCGGCTGTGGCGGCGGAATTTTAGCAGAAAGCATGGCCAAAGAAGGCGCGATTGTCACCGGTCTTGATATGGGTAAAGAGCCATTAGAAGTGGCGAGACTGCACGCTCTAGAAACGGGCACTAAGCTCACCTACATCCAGAGTACAATTGAAGATCATGCGACTGAAAATCAAAGTAAGTATGACGTTGTGACCTGTATGGAAATGCTTGAGCACGTCCCGGACCCACAATCAGTGATTCGTTCATGTGCCGCTTTGGTGAAACCTGGTGGTCACGTATTCTTTTCAACACTTAACCGCAACCTTAAATCTTATCTGTTCGCGATTGTCGGCGCAGAAAAGCTGTTGAAGATTGTCCCTGAAGGCACTCATGATCATGATAAGTTCATCCGCCCTGCTGAGATGATTAAAATGATTGATCAAACTGACTTAACCGAAACCGGGATTACTGGCCTGCACTACAACCCTCTGACAGACACCTACAAGCTAGGTCAAAATGTTGATGTAAATTACATCGTTCATACTCAGAAATTTTAACATTTGTCACATACTAGATGTAGTGGTCAAGATTAAGGCGATAGCACATGCTCATCGCCTTTTTTAGTGCCAATTGAAGCAATTTTTGTCGGTTTGATTCCAAAATAATCAAAGCAAAAATCGAAGACAACTTTGACCAAAGATCAAGGAATTTTTTTTTGTTTGTGGTTACTTCTAAACCGATCTAAAAACGGTAATTAATTACAATCTTACCCGCTCTAACTTCATCGGTTAGTAGTCACTTACTGTTTTTTTTAATTTTGTTAGTTATCCACAAGTCATCCAAGATCTGTAACTTGAAAAGCCATGGGGATAGCACTATCTTGTAACTCGCACCTTGGTGCACCCCTATATGTTGTGTTTGTACTACAATATATAGATAGACTTTGATCACAAAGCCGGAACGATTTTTACAAGAATTACACAAAAATACGGCTTTTATCAGTTTTGTTAGGGAAATGAAGCAGAATGAACCAACAACTTACCGTTACTAAGCGTGACGGACGCAAAGAAAGTATTGATCTCGAAAAGATCCATCGCGTTATCACCTGGGCTGCCGAAGGTCTAGACAACGTCTCTGTATCTCAAGTAGAACTACGCGCTCACATTCAGTTCTATGACGGTATCACTACATCTGATATCCATGAAACCATCATCAAGTCTGCAGCAGATTTGATTTCTGAAGAGACGCCTGATTACCAATATCTAGCGGCACGTTTGGCTGTATTCCATCTACGTAAAAAAGCGTATGACCAGTATGAGCCACCAACGCTATACGATCACGTCGCTCGCCTTGTGGATATGGGTAAATACGACCAGCACATTCTGGAAGACTACACCAAAGCAGAACTTGATGAGCTAGATGCCTACATCGATCACAAGCGCGATCTCGATTTTTCTTATGCAGCCGTAAAACAGCTTGAAGGTAAGTACTTTGTTCAAAACCGTGTATCCGGTGAAATCTACGAAAGTGCGCAGTTCCTTTACATCCTAGTTTCTGCTTGTCTATTCGCGAAATACCCGAAAGAGACACGTCTTGATTACATCAAGCGCTTCTACGATGCGACATCGACATTCAAAATTTCTCTACCTACGCCGATCATGTCTGGCGTACGTACCCCTACTCGTCAGTTCAGCTCATGTGTACTTATTGAGTGTGGCGATAGCCTAGATTCAATCAATGCGACAGCAAGCTCTATTGTTCGTTACGTTTCTCAACGTGCTGGTATTGGTATCAACGCTGGCCGTATCCGTGCTCTAGGTTCAGAGATCCGTGGTGGTGAAGCATTCCACACGGGTTGTATCCCTTTCTACAAATACTTCCAAACAGCGGTTAAATGTTGTTCTCAAGGTGGTGTTCGTGGCGGTGCAGCGACTGTGTTCTACCCACTATGGCATGGTGAATCTCAAGCACTGATGGTTCTTAAGAACAATCGTGGTGTTGAAGAGAACCGTGTTCGTCACATGGACTACGGTGTACAGCTAAACCGCTTGATGTATCAACGTCTAGTTGAAGGTGGCAACATTACTTTGTTCTCACCATCAGATGTGCCAGGTCTGTACGATGCGTTCTTCGAGAACCAAGACGAGTTCGAACGTCTATACGTTCAGTACGAAAACGATCCATCAATCAAGAAAGAAACCGTTAAAGCTATCGAGATGTTCTCTATCTTGATGCAAGAGCGTGCTTCTACTGGTCGCATCTACATTCAGAACGTTGACCACTGTAATACGCACAGCCCGTTCGACTCAGAAGTTGCACCTGTTCGTCAATCTAACCTATGTTTGGAAATCGCGCTGCCAACTAAGCCGCTAACAAACGTTGAAGATGACTCTGGTGAGATTGCTCTGTGTACTCTATCTGCATTCAACCTTGGTGCGATTAAGTCTCTTGATGACTTTGAAGAGCTGTCAGATCTTGTTGTTCGTGCACTAGACGCACTACTGGATTACCAAGACTACCCGCTACCAGCTGCGTACAAGTCAACGATGAACCGCCGTACTCTAGGTGTTGGTGTGATCAACTACGCTTACTACTTAGCGAAGAACGGTGTGAAGTACTCAGATGGCAGCGCAAATGGTCTAACACACCGTACATTCGAAGCGATGCAGTACTACTTGCTGAAAGCTTCAGTCGCGCTTGCGAAAGAGCAAGGTAAGTGTCCTTTATTCGAAGAAACAAACTACGCTAAAGGCCTGATGCCAATCGACACTTACAAAAAAGATGTCGACCTAATTTGTGACGAGAAACTGCACTACGATTGGGATGGTCTACGTGAAGAAATCATGACGCACGGCCTGCGTAACTCTACCCTAACCGCGCTAATGCCTTCTGAGACATCTTCTCAGATCTCTAACGCGACAAACGGTATTGAGCCACCACGTGGTTACGTTTCAGTGAAGGCGTCTAAAGACGGTATCCTGAAGCAAGTAGTGCCAGATTTCCTTGAGTACAAAGACAACTACGAACTGCTATGGAACATCGGTTCAAACGATGGTTACCTGCACCTAGTGGGTATCATGCAGAAGTTTGTCGACCAAGCGATTTCAGCAAATACTAACTACGACCCAACGCGTTTTGAAAGTGGCAAAGTGCCAATGAAGAAACTGCTTCAAGATCTGCTAACTGCGTATAAGTTTGGTGTGAAGACACTTTACTACCACAACACACGTGATGGCGCGAGCGACGATCAGAAAGACGCAGTACAACCACAAGATGACGATTGTGCAGGCGGCGGTTGTAAGATTTAAACCATAATCCTGACTAAAGGGTTATCAAGGCTTAACAAATTATTCGCCCCTCAGACATGAGGGGCTTAAAAGGAATTGAGGCACCATGGCTTACAGTACTTTTAACAGAAAAAAAAATGACCAGCTAAAAGAACCAATGTTCTTAGGTCAATCAGTAAACGTTGCTCGTTACGACCAGCAGAAGTTTGAAATCTTCGAAAAGCTCATCGAGAAGCAATTGTCTTTCTTCTGGCGTCCTGAAGAAGTGGACGTTTCAAGCGATCGTATCGACTACAACAAGCTGCCAGAGCATGAAAAGCATATCTTCATCTCAAACCTTAAGTACCAAACACTGCTCGATTCTATCCAAGGTCGCAGTCCAAACGTTGCCCTGCTGCCGTTGGTATCGCTACCAGAAGTAGAAACTTGGATTGAAACTTGGTCTTTCTCAGAGACAATTCACTCACGCTCTTACACGCACATCATCCGTAACATCGTGAATGATCCGGGTCTAGTGTTTGACGACATCGTAGAAAATGAGCACATCCTTAAGCGTGCAGAAGACATTTCTCGCTACTACGACGATCTGATTCAAATGACCAATGATTACCATCGTTACGGTGAAGGTACTCATAACATCAACGGCGAAGAAGTGAAGATTACCCTTCACGACCTGAAGAAGAAGCTCTACGTTTGTTTGATGTCAGTTAACGCACTAGAAGCGATTCGTTTCTACGTGAGTTTTGCGTGTTCATTTGCTTTTGCTGAGCGTGAGCTAATGGAAGGTAACGCTAAAATCATCAAGCTTATCGCTCGTGATGAGGCGCTGCACCTAACGGGTACACAGCACATGATTAACCTGCTACGTAACGGCCAAGACGATTTCTCATTCATGCAAATCGCGGAAGAGTGTAAGCAAGAGTGTTTTGAGCTGTTTAAAGACGCTGCTGAGCAAGAAAAAGAGTGGGCAGAATACCTATTCAAAGATGGGTCAATGATCGGTCTGAACAAAGACATTCTTTGCCAGTACGTTGAATACATTACGAACATTCGTATGCAAGCTGTTGGCCTAGACGCCGCTTACCCTGAAGCAACTTCTAACCCAATTCCTTGGATTAATGCATGGTTGTCTTCAGATAACGTGCAGGTTGCGCCTCAGGAAGCAGAAATTTCATCTTACCTGGTTGGTCAGATCGACAGCGACGTACGTGCAGACGACTTCAAGGATTTCGAACTGTAATGCCTAATATCAAAATCAACGCTATTACATCGGTTCAGTCTCACCCTTCTAATACCATTCTCGAAACTATGGAGAATGCAGGGTTAGAGCCTGAATATAACTGTAGAGATGGGCACTGTGGCGCTTGCCGCTGCAAACTGGTCTCAGGTGAAGTTGAATACGTTGGTTTTGCAATGGCGTACACACAAGAAAAAGAAATTTTGCCGTGTATATGTAAAGCGAAGACAGACATTGAAATTGAAGGTGTCAATTACTCGCTTAAAGAAAAACGCGCATAAGTATGCACAAATAGAAAACGGCCAGCAAAACGCTGGCCGTTTTTACATCTGAACACGTACTCCGGATAGGAATTCATCGGCGGTCAGCACAGAAACAGGCTTATCTGCGATCTCCCTTCCATCATCATCAAATAACGAAAGTCGATACCCTAAACGTTCACCACTTGGTTTGTCTTCTGGCGCTTGCAACCACAAAGAGATAACATCTTGATGCTTTCCATTAAGTGCTTCACCTAGAAAGACTTTTTGGCTCGCCACTTGATACCAAACAAGGATCTTGGACTGATTAAACATGCTAACCTCCCTGAGCAATTAGAATCCTGAATTGTCATTTTAAAGGTTATTTTGCCGAATGCACGTTGCAAATCTAAGACAATTTCCACTTCTATTGAAAATCATCCAGTTAAACGATATTCGAATTTGGCATATAAAAATAATATGAGCGTGAATGAGTAATAAGAAATAGGATCATCCACTTATTACAGAACACTAGACTGAGCCAATTTGACAAAATTGACTCACTATCCTAGTTGAATAATTATGCTTCTATTGCGCTTCGTGGCACAAACATTTCTTTGTTCCTGCTCAGTGAACTGTACTGGACAAACATAGGTTTCGTGTTGAGGTAGCGTCGCAACATATCCGCTGCAACGGTTGTGATCACCAGAGTACGTTCTTCACGCGTATAATTGCGATTGAAGGTTAACGTCTGTCCCCACTCTCCTTCCGGTGCGGCCAAGGCGACTGAAAACGTCTTCTCTGTTACCTTACCCGTTACAATGGCGATGTCCGTAGCACATTTATCTTTCGTTGCTCCAGCAAGGGCAAAAGCAGCTGCGAGTTGGTCGTCACTCTCATCACCAACATTAACGCGCTCACCCAACACCCATCCATGACCACAATATTGGGCTGCCACCTCTTTAGACTGTAACCAGTGTGATAACGAACCATAAGTCGATTGCTCCGCCGTCGCGATAGATTGTTTTCGCTCTTGGATTAGGTAGGCAACATGGTCCTGCATAGATTCATCAACACTCACCACATTGCTTTCAATCAAATTGAAGATAATCTGCAGCAGTTTCACTCGGTTATCTAAATCATTCTTAGGGCCAAACAACTTCACTTCGATGTAAGGCAGGTATGAACGATAACCTAGTGTGTAGCCATCAGGAAGTTGTACCTTGTCGAGCTTATCTGACAAAGCCGACTCCGAAGTACCAAAGGTATAAAGCTTACTGCATTCCTGCCCTAACACATCACGATGCGTGGTCTTCATATCGGGTAGAATCTGTTGCTCTACCATCAGCTTAAATTCGCTCGGTACACCCGGTGTGAAGTAGAAATCACAGTCATTAAAGCGAACTTTAAAGCCACAAGCAGTTCCAATTGGGTTATCAAGTAGAACCGAATCTTTTGGCAACATGGCTTGTTTACGGTTACTTTCTGGCATAGCTAACCCACGAGAGGTAAAAAACTTCTCTAGCCTTGCTAACCATTCTGGATACAGAACAAGCTCAGTCTCTGAAGCGACAGCCACCGCCTCAGCGCTCAAGTCGTCACTTGTTGGGCCTAACCCACCGTTAACAACGACGACGTCACAGTTAAAACTTAGCATCATCAGCTCTTCGACAAGAGCTGACATCTCGTCACCAACTGTTGAGCGCTTAGTTACGCTAAAGCCTTGTTCGAAAAACCTTTGAGATAACCACGCTGCATTCGTATCGACGATGTCTCCGTGGAGGACTTCTTCCCCAGTGCTCAGCATTGCGATTTTCAACATTATTTTATCCTTAGTGGGAAAACGTCACATATTTTATGAGTTTAACTGATATTTATTATGGCATTAGGCCAAAAAACAACTAAGTTTCTTATTTAGGACAATTTCAGATTCCCAATACGCCAACTTTGTTGGATACTTGTGACCCTGATCATTAAAATAATAACGATGGAGTGCTCAGTGTTGAAAAAAAGCATCACCGCTTTAGTTTTGTCAGCTTCTGCCCAGGCCAGTGCCAATGTATATGATTCTAATCAACATATTGAGTTTTCATACACTGTAGATCAAGCTGAATCCGACACGTTTTTCTATCATTCTTATCAATATCAATCGTCAGACCCGTTTTCACTCAGTTTGACAGAAAATGACCTAAAACTCGAAGGCCCGGCGTTACCTAAATATCTCACGGTTTCCGATGGCAAAGATTGGGATTACTTGATGGGGCAAACCTACACGATTCTAGGACTGAGTGTTGCCACGGTCGGCTTGATGACGCTTCTACCAGAATCAATCACAAAATGGGATGAAGAAGATCGTGACCTTAGCGGTCTAGGTTCTAAATGGAAGGACAATGTCACTTCGGGCCCTACATGGGATCGCGATGAACACTTCCTAAACTATGTCATGCATCCTTATTTTGGTGGCGTGTACTACACAGCGGCGCGACACGCAGGCTTTAATGAGTTTGAGTCTTTCTTGTACTCCGCAACAATGTCGACTTTCTTCTGGGAATACGGTGTTGAAGCCTTCGCAGAAGTACCTTCTTGGCAAGACATCTTTATTACCCCATTCTTTGGTGCAGTGGTTGGTGAGATGATGTTTGAAGCAGAGCAAAACATTGTCGCATCCGGTGGCGAAGTCTTAGGTTCTGAAACCGTAGGTGATGTATCTCTGTTCTTCCTCAATCCCGTCGGTCATATCCACGGCTGGGTAAGCGGAGCTTGGGGTGGCAGCGCAGAATTCCAATACAGCAGTAAGCCTTGGTTCGGCAACCAAGATGCCGCTAAATTCGCTATGGATGCAGGAGCAAGTTACGATAACGTTTTCTATGGTGTAGAAATGAAAGTGAGCTTCTAAACCACATCAAATCTTACTGAAAAAGCGATGTTGTTCATCGCTTTTTTTGTGCTCGCGGTTAAAGATTCGTAGCGTTGACAAGGATTTAGGTTTAAAACTTGACTCAGGTCAAACCCAACCTATCTTTCCATTCTAAACTGAAGTTAGGCATCAGAACTCTTTCAACCTCAATAAGCATTGAAAGCCACATGCCTTACTCAGCGTTTGGAGGCCCAATATGAACAGCACATTTATTGTTAACTTCGTTGGCAAAGCAACCCCTGCAACAATCAAGCAACTTGCCGCTATCACCCACGAAAACGGAGGTAAGTGGCTCATCAGTAAAGTCAATTTTATTGAAGACCAAGTCGCAGCGGTGATTAAAGTTGAACTTCCAAGCGTCAATGAACAACTCGTGAAAGACGCCTTTGCCTCCCATCCAGATTTACTAGTACAGGTTACAGATTCCGATCAACTGGCACACGATGTTGATACTATCTACCAACTCAGACTCGATTCCAATGATCGGGCGGGTATCGTAAACGAGATTACTCACGTACTCGATGGACAAGGTATCAATATTCTTGATATGGATTGCCAAAGAGTCTTCATCGCTGGTGGAGGTGGAGTGAGCTCGAGCTTATTTACGGCAAACTTGTCGATAAGATTGCCTAAGCAGATCAATATCAACGACGTGGCTAATGAACTTGAGTCTTTAAGTGAAGACACAAGGGTCATGGTGGAAAGCTAAACGTTGAGTCAAATGAAAAAGAGAGCGACGAGTCGCTCTCTTTTTATTTGCTATTTCAAAGACCATTGTGACAGTGAGCGCTTGAAGTCAGAATAATCAAACTCATTCAATTTCTGAACCTCTCCCGAGCTTCTCTCACAATAGACTGAAGGCATACGTAATCCGTTGAACCAGTTAAGCTTAACCATAGTGTAACCTGCACTATCCATGATATGCAGTCGCTGACCAATTTCTAGCGGTTTGTCAAAGTTGGCCACACAGAATTGATCCCCGGCAAGGCATGAGCAAGAGCCAATCACATATTCATGTTCGCCGCTATCTGTTGCTTCTAGAATAGATGCCGGCTCATCATAGATTAACGTGTCTAAGCGATGAGCCTCTGTTGCTGAATCTACAATCGCTGTCTTCTTTACGTTCTCAACAATATCAACTACAGTCACAACAAGATCTGTGGTTTTGGTAATGATAGCTTCGCCCGGCTCAAGGTACATTTGTACCGCGTGTTTTTCTGAAAATGCCTTTAGCGCCAAGCCCAGCTTCTCAATATCGTAACCTGGCCATGTAAAGAACACTCCGCCGCCCATGCTTACCCAATCAAGCTTGTTTAAGTAGTCACCAAACTGCTGAGAGATCGAGTCAAGCAAACCAATGAACGCATCAACATCTTTGTTTTCGCAGTTCATATGGAACATCACACCATCAATGTTCTCAAATACTTCGGGGTCAATATGATCCGCTTGTACTCCAAGGCGAGAAAATTGACGCGCCGGATTCGCTAGATCTTGACCCGCATAGCTAACACCTGGATTTAAACGTAAACCAATTGACGCTTTGTCTTCAACGATATGGCGGTAGGCCGCGAGCTGAGACTGTGAGTTAAAGATCATCTTGTCACAAATGTCAGCCACTTCACGTACGTCATCTTCGCTGTAACCAACACTGTATGCGTGCGTTTCTCCGCCAAACGTTTCGTGGCCAAGCTTTACTTCAAAAGGACCAGAGCTTGTGGTGCCATCTAAGTAAGGCTTAATAATGTCAAACACGCCCCACGTAGAGAAACATTTGAGTGCCAATACCAGCTTCACACCAGAGATTTCTTTCAGCTGTTTTGCTTTCTCTAGGTTTTCAATCAACTTATCTTCGTTGATCATAAAGTAAGGGGTTTTGAGTTGTTCTTTCTGAAATGTCATCTTATGCACTCAAGCAGAATCTAATGATAAAGAGCCATAGCTGATGGAGTTGGTATTGAGTATGTTTATTTTGTCCTGTCTGAACGTAGTGAGTTACAAAATAAACATGGTTAATACCAACATCTAATAGATCGCTATGACCGAAAAAGGGAACACTGCTGTCCCCTTTTGATACCAAACTAAAAATTCAGTCGTTACTTTTTAAGTTCGTGAATTACTGGCAGACCTTGACCCGCTTCAAGCTCTTGAACATGCCAATCAAGACCGATGCTTGGCATTGTTTCTAGGAATGGATCTGGGTTTAGCTGTTCCATGTTGAACACACCTTTATCCGCCCACTCACCACGGAAGAACTGTAGCGCCGCCGTAATAGCAGGAACACCCGTAGTGTAAGAGATCGCTTGATGTTCTACATCTTCGTATGCCACTTCATGGTCAGCGTTGTTATAGATAAATACGCTGCGCTCTTTACCATCCTTCTTACCTTGAACCCAAGTACCGATACAAGTTAAGCCAGTGTAACCCGGAGCAAGTGAAGTTGGGTCTGGAAGTAGTGCCTTCAGTACGTGTAGAGGTTGAACAACCGTACCATCATGCAGTGTGAGTGGATCTGGGCTAAGCAGGCCGATGTCACGCATACAGTTAAAGTAGTTTAGGTACTTGTCACCAAAGCCCATCCAAAACTCGATACGTTTTGCAGGGATAAACTCTTTCATTGAACGAACTTCATCGTGCGCCATTGAGTAAACTTTGTGTGTACCACAGTTAGGGAAATCAAACTCAAGCATACGTGAGTGACAAGGGACTTGCTTCCACTCTTCGTTTTCCCAGTAGAAAGAATCACCCTGAATTTCCAACATGTTGGTTTCTGGGTCAAAGTTGGTTGCGAACTTCTTGCCGTGATCGCCTGCGTTAACGTCCATTACGTCAATCGTGTCGATCTCATCGAACAGGTGTTTCACCGCGTAAGCAGCAAATACAGAAACTACACCCGGATCGAAACCTGCCCCTAAAATGCCCGTAATGCCTGCTTCAGCAAACTTCTCGCGGTAACCCCACTGCCAATCATAAGCTTGAGGAACCTGCTGACCTTCAGAACATAGGTCTACTGCCACTGATGTATCTAAGTAGTTCACTTTCGCTTGGTAGCACGCTTCCATGATAGTCATGTTTACCCAAGGAGGACCCGCGTTGATAACCAAATCAGGTTGCACTTCTTTAATTAAAGCAACTAGCGCTTCAACATCATCCGCGTTCACGGCACGAGCTTCTAGTTTCTTCGAGCTGTCTTTAAGGTTGTTTTTCTTCTGGATAGATTCGATGATCTTTTCACATTTACCGATTGTGCGAGACGCAATGGTAATGTCACCAAGAACATCGTTGTTTTGCGCTGCTTTGTGTGCAACAACCCAACCGACACCACCTGCACCAATTTGTAAAATAGCCATAGTATTACGTTACCTTTATTTCGCTAGCTCTGAAGCTAATGTTTTGATTTTGTTTAATAGAGACTCAAAGTCAGAGATCTTCAAGCAAGGGTTTAGAATAGTAAATTTAAGTGCAGACTTATCATCCACTACAGTCTCTCCAAGCACGGCAATGCCACGAGTAAGAGCTTGCAGTCTTAGAGTCTTATTTAGTTCATCTAAATCGTTGGTTTGTGAGTCACAAACTCTAAACAGCACAGTCGATAGTGAAGGTTGCGCGAGTAGCTCAAACGCTGAATCACTTTCAATCAGATCTGCCACTTGTTGAGTCTGCTCAAGAAGATGATCATACATTTTGCCCAACGTATCTGGACCCACGCTTTGCATCGTCATAAAAACTTTCAATGCATCAAAACGCTTGGTCGTCGCAATCGACTTATCAACTAAATTAGGCAGTTCATCATGTTCGCGGTTGAGGTAATCGGCATGATGAAGAAGGTACTTAAAGTTCGCTTTGTCTTTCAGCAGTACTGCGCCACAACTGATTGTTTGATAGAACAACTTATGGAAGTCGACGCTAACTGAATCTGCACGCTCAATACCCGTTAAACGTGACTTATGGCTGCTTAAAATCAAAGCGCCGCCGTAGGCACTGTCAACGTGGAACCACAAGGCATTTTGTTCAGCGATATCAGCAATGGATGTTAAGTCATCAATCGCACCATGATCGGTTGTGCCCGCCGTACCCACTACAGCAAATGGGATCAAACCCTGAGATTTCAGCGCCTCGATTTCCACCTTTAAGGCTTCAACCTTGATGGTTCCATTCGGATTGGCATCGACACTACAGACTGAGCTTTCACCCAAACCAAGCAGTGATGCGGATTTTTGCACGGTAAAGTGAGATTTCTTCGAGCACAGGATACGCAACTTACTCGCGTATTCCGGTAAACCTAGCTTTTGAATCGAATGTGAATCAAGCTTATCGGCAATCCAATCGCGCGCGAGCAGTAATCCCATCAGGTTACTCTGGGTTCCACCACTGGTGAAGATGCCGTCGGCTTGAGTACCTAACTCATACTTCTCGCACATCCAGTTAATCACTTTCTGCTCAACGTAAGTGGCTGCGGATGCTTGATCCCAAGAGTCCATTGATTGGTTTAGTGCAGCGATCATCGCCTCAGCGACTATCGAAGGCATCAATGGTGGCGTGTGAAGATGCGCAATACAGTCAGGGTGCTGCACTATGATTGAGTTCTTGGCAACTAAGTCTGCCGTCTCACCAATCACGTCAATCAACGAAGCGTTTTTATTATCGAGATCAACAGCGTTGATTGCCTGCTCAAGCTGCTTAGGTTCTAAACCAGAATATGGCGCACCAATTTGCTCAAACACCGCTTTCATTTTAGCCGTTGTATGATTCATTGCTTTAGCGAATTTATCACTGCCAGACTCGCCGGTATGAACGAAATGTTGCTTCCAAACAGCATTGCTCTCTTGTGAATCAAGATGGCTACCGCCCGCGACAATAATCGCTTCTTCAAGTACGCGCAGAGCAAAGTCAATTTGCTCGAAAGAGATAATCAATGGCGGTAGGAAACGGATCACTGAACCATCACGTCCACCTTTTTCAACCATCAAGCCCCGCTCTAATGCAGCGCGTTGAATTTTTAAGGTGAGATCACCATCAGCGACAGGCTCACCAAATTTATTCAGTTCATTGCCCGGCTTGCGAATTTCGACACCAAGCATTAAACCCTTACCACGAACTTCTGCGATGCAATTTACTCGTGCTTGAATCGCTTCGAGACCGTGGCGTAGATACTGGCCAGCAATATTGGCGTGCTCAACTAAGTTATCGCGTTGGATAATTTCTAGCGCTTTAGCACCAGAGACCATCGCTAACTGGTTACCACGGAATGTGCCCGTATGCTCGCCCGGTTTCCATGTGTCGTGCTGCTTGTTAATCACGAGCAAAGACATTGGCATGCCGCCGCCAATCGCTTTCGACAGACATAGAATATCGGGAACAATGCCTGCTTCTTCGAATGCGAAGTTATAGCCTGATTTGCCGACACCACATTGAATCTCATCAAAAATCAGCAAGATCCCATGCTCATCACATATACGACGTAGTTCTTTCAACCAGAAAGCCGGAGCTGGAACAACCCCACCCTCACCTTGTACAGGTTCAACAACAATCGCCGCAGGTTTCATGATACCCGCTTCATCATCGTGCAATAGACGTTCAATATAGCGAATGCTTGCTTTTGCACCTTCGTCGCCACCAAGTCCAAATGGACAGCGCAAGTTATATGGGAACGGCATAAAGTGAACGTCAGACATTAGGCCAGTTCGACGTGCCTTAGTTCCTAGGTTACCCATCATGCCCATGGTGCCATTTGTCATACCGTGGTATGCACCACGGAAAGCAAACATGGTGTTTCTGCCTGTAGTTTGCTTAGCAAGCTTAATGGCGGCTTCAACGGCGTCTGCACCAGAAGGCCCACAAAACTGAATGACACAATCGTCGGCCAGCTCTTGTGGCAAAAACTCTTTTACAGTTTTGATGAAGTGTGTTTTTGCTTGGGTCGCGATATCGAGCGTTTGGTACGGTAGACCACTGTCTAGCTGAGCTTTTAGCGCTTGATTGATTTCTGGATGGTTGTATCCCAACGCCAGAGTGCCTGCGCCAGCTAGACAATCTAAAAATAACTGACCACGAGTGTCTTCAACAAGCGCACCATAAGCCTGTTTAATGGCAATAGGCAGGCGTCGTGGATAAGAGCGAACTTCAGATTCATGTTGCTCTTGGTCTAGTAGAATCTGATCTGGAGTTAGATCGTAGGTTCCTTCCAAAACTGGAATCTGAGTTGAAAATGGAGTTGCGATAGCAGTGCTGCTCACTGTGTTATCGACTTCAAAGGCTGTGCTCATGATTTAATCCCTTGAAATGTAATTCTTTCCCCTCGTAAGAACAGATTCTAAACTGAGGGTATAGCAAGCCGTAGCGCGAAATATTTAAAAAGCGCATACGAGAAAACGATCCATCATGGATGGATTACATATCGAGAAATTAGATCAAGGTTCAGTAATGCAACTGTCCTGTAAAACAGGGCATTGAGGAAGAACTAAGCTGATTAATGTAGTTTTATTATGTGAGTTCAATGTTGGGTTTCCCATTCACATGCCGCTTAACGACATTAGTATCCCGTCTATCGACAAAAGGACTTGCCGATACCTACCCTACGTGATGCTCACTCAGCCCGAATGTCATCACGCGTATCCCCCAGAATGTCCTTATTGAGACTCCTCTCCGAGATTGCGGCGAAAATTATCATAAATTGAAATCATCTGGCAATAAGTTTTCACACTTGAGTTGAAATAACTTGTACTATTTGCAGATATCATCACCTCATGGAGTGTTGATATAAAAAGAGAGCGAGGTTTTAAGCTCACTCTCTCAATTAAAGCCGATCGGTTAATCTTGTCGCATTACGAGAATGTCATCTAGATTATCCATTAGGTGCGCTGCAGAAATGCCTTCAAACTCTATCGTCACAGAGCGTCCACTATCAGAAGGTGACGTCACCACCATGGTAGCGCTTGACGCATCGCCAGTTATCTCTATTTCATCGTCAATGAAATCAGAAATCTCTAGTTCAGACGGGCTATCGAGTAGATCAGAGAAGTCCAGCTTGTCATCCTCAACGCTAAAGTCTTTAACGGTATCGGTTGAACCATCAATATCTTCATCCAACCATTTGAAGGTATCTTCACCGGCTCCACCCATTAGGGTATCGCTTCCTTGGCCTCCCATTAATACGTCATTACCACCTTGACCATAAAGAACATCATCTCCCATCAACCCACTGAGTACATCATCACCGCCTCGAGGTTCATCATACAAGCGGTACACATCGTGGTTTTCAGAGATAAACTCATTGATCAATTCTTGGCTTGGCTCGCTACCATTCACTAATGTCAGCAACTCGATCAGTCCACCTAGATTCTCCAGACCATCTATGGAGTCAGGCTGCTCTGGGTAATCGCCTTCGCCCCAAGGAAGGTTTGCGGTATTAATTGCATCACCGATAATGATGTCTGCGCCACAACCGCCTTCTAAATGATCGTCGGTCATCTCTCTAAACTCGGAGTGAGTCGTTTCACCGATTAGCGCAGCGGTTAACTCACTACCAGAGGTAACCACATCGACTTCCCCTAAAGGTACGTCATACTCTTCAGTAATTTGAATTCTCGCATCGAGATCGATAGCATCTCTTCGGTCATTCGTGACGTTATCTAATGTCATTGTAATACGATAAGTACCCGGTTCTGAAAGTTCTAGCGAGGTATCAGACCGTGAGCTGTTTGGCCCATTGACGACTGACCAACCGGGGCCATCTTGTTTCTCAATTGACCACGAGAACTCATCTCGACTTCCAAGCCCAGCTACAACGGTAAAGTCCATATCGATATCAGCAGTTTGCCCACTTGTCAGTGTTACCGGTTCTCCTCTTACGGTTTCTGCTGCCTCATTTCTTCGGACATCAACAGATAGCTCTTGAGTAACATCTGAAATCGGTTTGGTTTGCGTTGAAAACTCGCCTGAAACCACATCTGAGTTATCAAACATTCTTAAAAGCTCAGTCTCACTGCTGCCAGTGGCAATACCAATCGCCCTAACATGAGAGATGTCAGCAACTGGCCCATAGGCATCCAGCGCCTTGCTGATGTCCAATGGGTCAGTACTGCCGCCACTACTGGAGTCATCACCAATATAGGTCGTCGGTTTACCATCAGATAGGAACAAGGTGATGTTTTCAGCATCAGGTTCACTATCTAAGCCTGAGAACCAGTCTGAGGCACGAGTAAACGCTGCTTCATAGTTTGTTGAGCCACCTGCATCCAATGCAAGAATCGCGGACTCTAATCCGCCCCAATTGTCAGCGGTAAGATCCTCAATTGGCACCGCAAGTGACGCACTAGACGAAAAGCTGATGAAGTTGAGATTAATCGTTCCTTCGTGATTCTCTATACCTTCGATAAAGTTGATTATCGAGTCTTTCATCACTTCTAAGCGGCTCTTACCGTCATCAAACAATGACCTCATACTACCTGACACGTCGGCTAATATGGCAATATTGTAATCGACTGCTGGGACAACGGTTGTTAGTCGTCCGCCAATGTCGCCATACATGACTTGGTCTTCATCCTCACAAACGTCTTTCTCTTTAAGAACAACTTCAACATCGGTGGTTTTCACCCTACCTAACCCCGTAACTTCAGTGGCAGTAACCACGAGGTTGTGCATATTCGCTTCAAGTTCAAAGTCATTGGTATAGGCGTTGACACCTGCTGGCGTAAGACTTATATCACCGCTATTCGGATCTATCTCAAACAGTGGCTTATCGGCATCATTAAACACATTTGCCTTAATGCTGTAAGTGACGTTTTCGCCATCTGCGTCAGTGGCATTGACCTTGCCTATCACATGGCTGTCGGTGGAATTTTCTTCGTATTCGAAGTTGTAAGAGCCATCATCCGTATCATTAAAGATCGGCTTGTTATCATCGACGTTGATTTCATCAAGGTGTACAGTTACAAAACTCGATTTGGTAGGCCCAAATCCAGGTTCCTCTGTTGCCCTAACCACAATAGTGTGCTTATTGCTAGCTAACTCGAAATCATTGGTAAAAGCCTCAACCCCTTCTTCAGTCAACGTGATTTCACCAGTATTAGGATCAATTTCAAAAAGTGGTTCTCTTTCATCATTGAACACATTTCTCGCTATTGCATAGGTAACCCGCTCACCATCGGCATCCCTTGCTCTAACCTGGCCTAACACGTCGTCACCATCGCGATTTTCACGGTACGAGAACTCGTATTCACCATCTCTGTTGGTATCTTTAAAGTCAGGGCGGTTATCATCTCGGTTCAACTCGCGAAGGTTAACCGTCACCTCAGTTGATTTAACGGGACCAAAACCTGGGTCTTCTGTCGCGGTGACCTTAATTTCATGGCGATTGCTTCGCCACTCATAATCATTGGCAAAAGAGAAAACACCTGCGCGAGTTAAAGTAATCTCTCCGCTATTTGGATCAATCTCAAACAGTGGACGACCAAAACGGTTATGTATGTTTTCACTAATGCTGTATGTAACGTTTTCACCATCAGCATCACTCGCTTTCACTGTACCTAAAACGTCATCCCAATCCCTATTTTCTCTATATTCAAAGTCATACTCGCCTCTGCGGTTAGTCTCTTCAAAAATAGGTTTATTATCATCCCTGTTCTTTTCGCTAAGGTTGACCACGACATTAGTCGATTTTTGTGGCCCTAAACCCGGTTCTTCTGTTGCGGTAACGACAATTTCGTGGTCATTACTACGTTGCTCGTAATCATTAGCAAATGAACGAACACCCGCTCGGGTAAGGGTAATTTCCCCCGTACTAGAGTCTATTTCATAGATTGCGCGACCATCCGGATCAGTAATGTTTCTGCTAATGCTGTAAGTCACTGCCTCACCATCGGCATCGCTTGCCGAGACCCTGCCAAGAACGTGGTTACCACCCCTATTTTCGAAATAAGAGAAGTTATATTCTCCATCTTTCCCGGTGTCTTCGAACTCAGGGCGGTTATCATCACGATTCACTTCTTTGAGCGTCACATTGACGTCTGTGGTTTTAACCGGACCAAGTCCTTCATCTTCAGTCGCTCGGACAATAATGCGATGTACATTGGCGTCTCGCTCAAAATCATTAGCAAATGATCGTGCTCCCGCTTCAGTGAGACTTATCTCGCCGCTTATTGGGTCTATTTCAAACAAAGAGTCAAAGTTTCGATTGTAGACATTATCCACAATACTATAGGTAACCCGCTCTCCATCCGCATCGGAGGCGAAAACCGTACCTAACACATCGTCTTCAGAGGCATTCTCACGGTAACGGAATCGGTATTCGCCATCCCACTCTCTTTCATCAACAGTGAGTATATTAATGTCAGGTTGTTGGGGTGTTTCTTCTTGAGGTGGTTCAGGGTAGAAGATTGGCGCGTTATCATCGAGGTTTATTTCACTTAGCTGAACGTTGACGTCAGTGGTCTTAACCGGACCTAATCCTTCGACTTCTGTCGCTCTTACCACTAAGTTATGAACATTGGCAGCAAGCTCAAAGTCATTGGTAAACGCAGCCACGCCTGCTGCGGTTAAGCTAATTTCACCGGTAGTAGGATTGATTTCGAAATAGTCGCCACCTTCTCCAGAAACGTTAGTTTCAATGCTATAAGTGACACTTTCTCCATCAGCATCGGTCGCCGATACCGTGCCTATGACATAGGCATCGGTAGAATTTTCATCGTAGCTAAACGCATAGCCGCCTTCTTCGCCATTTTGGTCTTGGAAGATTGGCGCATTATCATCAAGGTTTATTTCACTTAGCTGAACGTTAACGTCAGTGGTCTTAACCGGACCTAATCCTTCGACTTCCGTCGCTCTCACCACTAAATTATGTATATTCGCAGCAAGCTCAAAGTCATTGGTAAACGCAGCCACACCTGCTGCGGTTAAGCTAATCTCACCGCTAGTAGGGTTGATTTCAAAGTAATCCTCACCCTCGCCAGAAACATTAGTTTCAATGCTATAGGTGACACTTTCTCCATCAGCATCCGTCGCCGATACCGTACCTATGACATAGGCATCGGTGGAGTTTTCATCGTAGCTGAACGCATAACCGCCTTCTTTTCCATTTTGCTCTTGGAAGATAGGGGCATTATCATCGAGGTTTATTTCACTTAGCTGGACGTTGACGTCAGTGGTCTTAACCGGACCTAATCCTTCGACTTCTGTCGCTCTTACCACCAAGTTGTGAACATTCGCAGCGAGCTCAAAGTCATTGGTAAACGCAGCCACGCCTGCTGCGGTTAAGCTAATTTCACCAGTCGTCGGGTTAATTTCGAAATATTCGCTTCCCTCGCCAGAAACGTTAGTTTCAATGCTATAAGTGACACTTTCTCCATCAGCATCCGTTGCCGATACCGTACCTATAACATAGGCATCGGTAGAATTTTCATCGTAGCTAAACGTATAGCCGCCTTCTTCGCCATTCTGATCTTGGAAGATTGGCGCATTATCATCCGCATTAACTTCATTAAAGAAAACATCAACGTCTACAGACTGAGGAGCACCGATACCATCACCTTCTGTCACCGTAACAACAATTTGGTGAGCGTTGGCAAGAGTTTCAAAATCATTCACAAATGAGGCTGCACCCGCATCAGTGAGGCTGATCACTCCCGTATCGGGATCAATCTGGAATATATCTGCACCTTCTCCGTCCTGAAGGTTGGTTGAAATACTATAGATTAAAACGTCATTATCAGGGTCTACGGCCTCAACTTGACCAATCGGACTGCCTGCTGCGGTATTTTCCTGCAAATCAAAGATGTAGGCGCCATCTTCAAATGCAAAAGTTGAAAACTGCTCATCTTCTCCACCGCCACCACCAGGAACAAAGTCGTCTGTCGCCACAAATTGTGGAAGATCATTGGTACCGTTAATTGTGACCGTGACACTTCCGACTGTGCCGTCAGTAGATGCAATAGGGAATACGTCAACGATAGAATCACCGATATTGAGTTCATCAAAAGCGCTGTTCGCTACATAGGTCCAATTACCATCGGCATCAATAGAAAATGTACCGTTATCACCCGCGACACCGTCTTGAGGCAAGAAGGTTGGGACATCAGTTTCGGTTGCAACCACTGTACCTGTAATTACCCAAGGAACATCTGTCTCAAAGACGGTAACTGCATCATCTCCAACAAAAACCGCCTGAGCGACTAGATCAAGTAGTGCTAAACTTTGTGTTTGTGACAATCCTTGTGACTCTAACCCAGATGTATCAAACGATGTTTCTGCAATGGTCTCCGTCCCGATTCGTTCGATATCACCCGTACCAGTAGGGCTTGATCCGTTTTGTCCACCCGCGGCAGTTGCAAAATCTTCATTTTGAGTCGGGTCGACACCTTCTTCAATCTGCTCGATGATTGAAGCTATCTCATTGTCTAAGTTGAGGTCTAAGTTTTGATCGTCTCCGACAAGCTGCGCTTCTATTTGTGGTTCTGTCGCAGCTGTCGCACCTTGACCTAATACAACAATGACCTCACCTGGTCCGGGTACTTCACCCGGCACTAGCTCTCTTATTTCACCATTAATGTCAATTACTACTGTTGTACTAGCCAACATAAACGGTGTTAGACTTTTCGCATTCATAACCAATTTCCCACTTCAGCGTATAAGCCCCCCCACCCCCAATTTCAGGTGTTAAAACTTTCGCGTACTCCCACACCTTATAAAGCTAGACGCCGCACTATTGACATTCTAGTAAATAACAAAAAAGTCCATGCGAAAGTTTATAAGTTACTAATAAATAAACGGGGTAATTTCGCACAAAGATTCTCACTTTTGGAATACGTCAGCTAAGCTTTTGGTACTTACTGTAGGGGTGTCGTACTCCTACGATAATTGACTATTGACTTAGCGGATATTAAGGAGGCTCCCTTGAACCTGAAAAAGTCACTTATAGCTAGCTGTGTGGTTCTCGCGAGCTTTACTGCTTACTCGCAAACTCTGGAACAAGCAGTCGCCATCACACTCGCCACTAACCCCGAACTAAAAAGTACGTTCAATGAGTTTAAGAGTGCAGTGAAGCAAGCTGATGCATCGACTGGTGCATATCTGCCGAGTTTGGACTTGGATGCAGGTATAGGCTACGAGGGGATTGACCCTGCCAATTCGACAGGGAGAAACGATACAGACCTTACGAGAAAAGAAGCGACACTTAGCCTGACTCAATTGCTTTGGGACGGCAATGCGACGCTAAATGATATGGATAGAACCGCGGCTGATGCCGAATCTGTCCGCTACCAACTACTCGCTGACGCCTCTGATCTCGCACTGCAAGTCACTCAAGTCTATCTAGACGCGGTGAAGGCCACCGAAATTCTTGCTCTCTCGGAAAGCAACTTAGCCGTTCACAAAGAGATTTACCGCGATATTCAGCGACGAGCCCAATCAGGCATTGGTTCGACTGCTGATGTGTCACAAGTAGAGGCAAGGATTGCTAAGGCTCACGGTAATCTACTCGCTGCACAGAATAACTTGGTCGATACCCATACTCAGTTCACGCGTCTAGTCGGACAACAGCCATTGGGATTAATCTACCCAAGAGCGGATGAGACTAAACTGCCTCTCTCTTTGCAAGATGCCCTCGTTGATGCCTTCGAGAAACATCCTGTCATTAAAGTCTCGATGGTTGATGTGGACTCAGCGCGTTTTCAATACAAACAGTCAAAAGGAAACTATTACCCTACCTTCTCAATTGAAGCGAGTCAGACATGGCGAGATGATGCTGGTGGCGACAGAGGTCGCAGTGAAGAAACTCTAGCTATGCTTCGAATGCGCTACAACCTATACAATGGTGGCTCTGACAGTGACCTCTCGGAACGAGCCGCTTACCAACTCAATCAAGCGAAAGACTTACGTGATAACGCTTATCGCCAAGTTGAAGAAAGCCTTCGCTTGTCTTGGAGTGCATTAGACCTCACCTTGCAACAAAAGAACTTCCTCGCTGACCATGTAGATTCTGCCTCTGAAACTGTCATTGCCTACGAAAAACAATATCGAATTGGCCAACGAACCTTACTTGACTTGCTCAATACAGAAAACGAGTTGTTTGAAGCTAGGAAAGACTACTTAGACGCACACTATGCTGAACAATACGCCAAGTATCGCGTGATGAACGCAACTGGCAACCTACTCGATGCGCTGCTAGTAGATACGCCTGAAGAGTGGACTGAGCGAGTGGAGTATTAATATGAAAGTTAAACAGTTTATCCCATTTACCCTTATGGCTTTCATTCCTATTAGTACGGTGATCGCCGATGATGAGTATGACTACATCGAAACACCTGTTGCTAACCAAATCTCTGACCTTACCGATGATGACAGAGATGGTGTGGTCAATGCTCGTGATATCTGCCCTGGTACACCGACGGGCGCGCAGGTAGACAATGAAGGCTGTGGTGCAGCCCTGTTTGAAGAAGAGGAGCGCCAGCTTCGTATCTTATTTGCCAATGACTCTTATGAAATAAATCCTATTTTCTCAGATCAGATTCAAACAATGGCTGAGTTTTTAGAGCGCTATAAGTCGGCCTCAATTCAAATTCAGGGCTACGCGAGTAAAATCGGTACCCCTGAGTACAACTTAGAGCTATCAAAGAAACGCGCGCATGCAGTTGAAGACGAACTACTTTCCTATGGAACCGAACCTAGCAGAGTTACCATCGTTGGATATGGAGAAACAAGGCTTGAATCGGAGGGTGAAGATGAAACTTCACATGCATTAAACCGTCGTGTAACTGCAACGGTAGTAGGTTTGAAAGAAGAGGTGATCGAAGAGTGGACTATCTTTACCGTTATCGAAAAATAACTTATCCACTCGTTACAAAAAAGCGCCCATTGTAGGGCGCTTTCTAATTTCTGTTGTTTGGTCTTTAGTGCTGAGATTTGACCTGTGCGTTACTCTCAACACTTACGCTCTTCTTTGGCAGCGAGATGTGCAGTAAGAAGTAACCTAGCAGGGCGGCTGTCGTCGAGCCCATCAAGATACCCAATCGAGCATAAGTATCAAACTCTGCGTTCACTTGACCGAAAGCCAGTGACGAGATGAAGATAGACATCGTAAAGCCGATACCACACAGGACGGATACTGCAAAGATATGACGGAAAGTAATACCTTCAGGCAGTTTAGCCACACCTGATTTCACGGCAAGCCAACTAAATGAGTAGATACCAAGCGGTTTACCAACCAATAGACCAAGCGCGATACCTAGAGGCAGCATCGAAGTCAAACCATCCATCGACACGCCTTCTAACGAAATACCTGCGTTAGCGAATGCGAATAATGGAAGAATACCAAACGCTACGTATGGGTGTAGTGCGTGCTCCATATGCTTAAGTGGTGAATGCTCGCCTTTATTACCTTTTAAAGGAATTGCGAAACCAATAACCACGCCTGCTAACGTTGCATGAACACCCGATTTCAATACCGCAAACCACAAGATCGCACCAACAATTATATACGGCGTGAGCTTAGTCACCTTCTTAGCGTTGAGCATGAACAGTGCCGCGGTCATCGCAAAGCCAACCGCCAATGCAGTAGTAGATAGGTCACCTGTATAGAACAGGGCAATAATAACGACTACACCTAAGTCATCAATAATTGCCAGAGCAAGTAAGAACACTTTCAGGCTCACAGGTACGCGCTTACCAAGAAGCGCCATGATACCCAATGCAAAAGCAATGTCAGTTGCAGCAGGAATTGCCCACCCCTGAACCGCTTGCGCGTCACCATAGTTGAACATTAAGTAGACCAACGCCGGCGCAACCATACCACCAACCGCAGCAATGGCAGGGAAGATAGCGGTTTCTTTTGATTTTAGAGCGCCTTCAAGTAGCTCACGCTTAACTTCAAGACCAATCAATAAGAAGAAGACTGCCATCAAACCATCGTTGATCCAGTGTGAAACCGACATACCAAACACATAAGTGTGTAAAAACCCTTGGTACGCATCGTTAAGAGAGGTGTTTGCGATTGTCATAGCGATTGCAGCAGCAATAACTAGTAGAATGCCTCCGGCAGATTCTAGTTTGAAAAAATCGCGAATAATATCACTCATGATATTGTCCTTATATTTATTATGTTAATAAGCGATTAACAATGAATACTGTTGAGTTTATAGAGTTGGCTACATCAGGAAAAATCGATTGTTTAGATTATATCTTTCGGTTTTTCCGATGCACACTTTTAAAAGTTCACCTCATTTCTCTGTTTCATTATAGGCAAAGTATCGGAAATTCCACATAAAATACAAAAAGCCACTTCTCATCAGATAAGAAGTGGCTTTTATATCACAGAGCTCAACGCTCCTTTGACTCAATACCCAGTCAGTTGCATAAAACCTTGGGCGTTATGACTGCCTGTGGTAGTTATTGGTCCTTCCCAATATGGCAGCACAAACGGTAACCATAAGTTGTTGTTCATAGCTTGAGTTTCGAGACTGATCGACAAGTGAGGAATATTGATCATCCAACTCATTGGAATGATTTTACCATTTGCTAGTACTTCTTCTTTCAGCGGCAACACTTCGATATCTTCGTTATACAGGGTTACGACTTTCCCATCGTTGGTGGCTAACGTACCAAACACATAAGGCAGTTGGCTGTCGTGACGGTAACGGTTGATTGAAAGTGTGGTTTCATCATCCAAGTGGAACACAAACCAATCCCAGCCCTGTTGGTCTTCAGCAAGTAACCCGCTACCCCACTCTTTGCTCATCCATCCAGTGCCCTTAACATCAATCACATTATGGGGAGCTAGTTCTAACTGGCCTTCAACGGCTAGAAATGGTGCTGTTAAGTTATGTGAGGCAATAGGCAGTAAGTCATGTTTGACCACATACCCACGCTCTCTAGGAATTACAAATGGACCACGTGTTATCGCCTTTAAACGCACTTTAAACGTATCTGTCTGCGCGTCTAATAGTCCTGGAAACGGAGTACGGCCTAGTGAGCGCCAGAACCAATTGTCTATCCAGAGACGGAATGGCTTGGACGTCATTCCTGCCTGTCCAATTCCGCCACGAGCGACACGTTGCTCGCGCCATACTTTATCTTTATTGGAAACGACAACATGAGAAATAAAAAGTTGAGGGCTTAGCCAACCCGACATATTGCTATCGTTGGACGCTATTCTAAAGTAGCTCCACTGAATACCGTATTTTTCTCCATGTTGATCTTCAACATTAGCGAAAAAATGCCACCAGCCATGCTGATACTCATTGTGGAATGCAAAGTCACGTGGAATAACAACAGGATTATCGGGTAGAACAGGCTCAAACACCTGAGTCGGCTTAGAGACCAAAACTGAGCTAACTTCGCTTGTTCGCGCCACATTATTTTTGCTAGTGACGTTGTATTCATGCAGTGCGACTAGCGCAAACGCACCTAAAGCCAACGTGATGAACAACACCACAAGTATTCTTTTACTTCTGCTGCTCATCTATAGCGAATCTCTTAATGATTTCATCGGCGTGTTACGAACCATTCTCAACACTGGAATAGCACCTGCGACCATCAATGAAAGCATGGCTAAAGCGCCAGAATGTAGATATTCCGTCGGAATAAATTGAACCTCTAAGGTCCAACCAAAAGATTGTTTAATGACGATATCAACCACTAAGTTCGCTAGTGCTAATCCTAACGGCATGGCAATGAGCATCGCTATTGCCCCAAACACAAACAGCTGCAAACCGCCCATCAAAATCAACTCTCTTCCAGACATACCTAAGCAGCGCAGCAAAGAAATATGCTTTTGTCGTGAGACCTCACCAGCAACAGTCGCAAAGAAAATGCCAAACACGGCAATTACAAGCGTAATGTTACCTAGGGTATCTGCGATAGAGAAAGTGCGATCAAAAACTCTCATCGCCTGACTATGAATATGACTGTTGTCAAAAATTCGTTCGGCATCGAGCCTGAAGATAGTCTCTAGACGCCGTTTGAGACCAATCGGGTTTACACCGTCATTCAAGACAGCACCGAGGGCAACAGAGCCACTTCCAGCAAAGGCATAAAGCCAATTGCGATGGGACAACAAGACTTGATTGTACGGATTACCATAGTCGTAATAGACGCCTACAACCTGCCAACCGGAACCGAGTTTACCGGTTAAGTCGATGTAATCACCGGGGCGAATACCAAGTTTCAGGGCCATAGATTCACTGATCATCACCCCTTTTGAATGATGCAGATGATACCAATAGTTAGGAATACCCAATTTAACCGTCAGGGCATCAAGCTCCCCTTCTGATGCTCCAGTGCTGACGACTTGTAACGCACCTTTGTCGGTCGATATATCCTTTTCCCAGCGCCACCATACTGAGTCCACTTCCGGCTGTTTGGTTAGCCAAGTGCTCATGCGCGCCGCTGCACTATTATTTGGGTAGATGTATAAGTCCGCCGCTAATCGCTGAGTTAACCATTTATCCGTTGTATCTCGGAAGCTGCCAACCATAGTCTCTACACCAATATTGGCTGCCATTGCTAACATAAACGCCATGGTCGCAACGCCACGGTAACTCATGCTCGCCGCCGCGTCAGCAAAGAACCAACGTACCTTCACCCAACGCAAAGAGTAGGACAAGCTTTCAAACACTTTCCAGATAATATAAGGCGTAAAGAGCGCCACACTCAGCAGCATTAATGCAATAATTGCAAAGCCTGTCTCTTGAGTTTGCGGAGCTTGGTAAAGAGCAATCGCTGCCACGCAACATGCACAAGCAATCAGCGCTTGAATGGTAAACTCAGCGCCAGCAAATCGAACCAGAGATAATCGAGTCGTCAATCGGCTTGGTTGAGATCGTAGCAAGCGAACTAAAGGCCAAGCGCAAGCCACTATCGCTCCTGCTAACGAAAGATAAAAGCTATATAGGCTCGAACGCCAGTCCCAAGCTATCGACAACCCAATATTGGTATCATACAAGTCACCTAAGCTGGCAGATACCGTTGGTATCAGCTGATTAGCCAGTAACATGCCTAAAATATTGCCGCATAACCAACCAACAAAGACTAGTGCAAACAGTTCAAGCAGCAACGCCTGTGCTAACTGCCAACCCGACACTCCCATCTGCCTGAGGTTACCAACTAGAGGCTGACGCTGCGTAAGAGTCATCGACATGGCTTGATAGAAGATAAACAACCCGACTAAGAATGCCAGCATCCCCATTGCACTCAAGTTCAAATGGAACGCTTCTGTTAGTGATTCTAGTTCAGCACGAGAGCTTCGACTCAGCACCATGCCATTGGGCAACACAGACTTCAATCTGGCGATTTTCTCTTGGGGCATATCCGCACAAGCGATCACCGAAATTCCCGAGCTACGTTCGATCATCCTGAGTAAAGACATATCCGCGACAATACGTGTACCGTTCAATCGCCTTTCGGTATCAATACTAATAGGACCAAGAGCACTGCCATCGTTTAATCGGATAAAGTCGCCATTGTTCCATTTCATATGCAGCGCGAGATCAGAGCTGACCAGCACAGGGAATGGCGGCTTCATTAGTGCAAGAGAAGAAATGTCATCGAGCAAAGAGCCAGATTCAAACTCGATCATCGCAACAGGATCGATACCAACCAACATTAAGTCGGTTCCGTTGGCCGTCCTTATGCGTAAACTTTCAAATGGCGCACATTGGTGAAAGCCATCTCGGCGCAATTGAACATAGAAGCCTTGAGGGATCTTGTTTGCTGCGTGCTTGGGACGAATTCGGTAAGGAAGAGGATTAGAGAAGAGCTTTTCGCCATGTTCATAGCTCTGACGGGCATGGCTATTGATTGAGCTAACACCTACAAGAAGAGAAACACCTAAAGTAAGACCAAGCCAAACTAGAATGATTTGAAAAGGATAACGTCTGTAATGACCAAGTAGCGCTTTAACTACGGGCCATAACATGAAGCTGTCCTCCTTGTAGCCTTATTTTCCCTTCCATATGTTCCGCTACACGTTCACTGTGCGTTACTAAAAGCAGGGTACAATCGAGCTGTTTGGTCAACGTGGTTAGAAGGCGCATCACCGCTTCGGCGTTGCGTTCATCTAAGCTACCTGTTGGTTCGTCTGCCAATAGAATCTTTGGTTCCATGTATAGCGCACGTGCAATGGCTGCCCTTTGCTGCTGACCACCAGACACCTCTTCTGGATAGCGACCCAATAGAGGCATCAGATCAAGTGCAGAGAGAATTTGTCGCCAAAGCCCAGAATCTTCAGGAAGACCTTTGAGCTGCCGACAAAAGCGAATGTTGTCGGCAATATTTAGGGTAGGAAGAAGGTTAAACTGCTGAAAGATGAGACCAATATTGTTTCGACGATAGGCAGTACGTTTGGTTTCCGCGACTTCATGCATTGAGAACTTAGGGAACACAACCTCACCAGAATCTACGGTATCTAAGCCGGCAATCAAGTTAAGCAAAGTACTCTTTCCAGAGCCACTCTCCCCCATTAACGCAATCTGTTCACCTTGCTTTAATGACAACTCAGCACCTTGTAAAACGGGGTGAAACTCACCGCCATCTACATAGCCCTTACATAGGTCTGTTAGTTGTAACATCTATACTCTCGAAAACCTTAAAAATAGGAATGTGAATCTACACTAAATCGGCGAATCAAGAAAGTATTTTGGATACTAGATCACAAGATATGCATCGAAACACTATTAACTTACGTTCAAAGTCTAATTTTCGATCAAATTTCGAATCCATTTACGCGTTTGCATGCGATAGAGAGACGCGAACCACTTAATGACCTCTTCAGTCAAAAACAGCACATAAATCCATTCAGGCTTCCAGCCTAACCCAATCGCAGCAAAAGCGGCTATAGGAATACCAACTAGCCATTGCGCGACAAGGTCTTGATATAAACAGAACTTGACGTCCCCCCCAGCTCGAAGTACGCCAACAATGGTCATCATAGGTACAGATCGAAGGATAATGCCGACACTCAGCACCAGCATGAATTTCTCCGACAGAGCTCGGGTTTCTGCAGTAAGCGCACTAAACGCATCTAAAACCAAACCTTGAACCAGATAAAGCACACCAGCTACGACAACGCCGACAAGGACACTAAGTATCGTTACCCCAATTGCTTGGTAATACACTTCATCGTATTTCTTAGCCCCAATTTGGTTGCCGACTAACACAGCGGCAGCGTTTGACATCCCAATCAACAAAGCCAGCGCGATCGACTCTACCGGCGACATCACTGACAATGCCGCCAAACCTTGTACGCCAGATTGCCCCATAATGGCATGGTAGGCGAATAAGCCACCTGCCCAAGCAAGAAAGTTAAATGTGGTTGGGAGCGATAACTTCAAAAACTTGATGACGCGTGTCCACTCCAGCACATTGCGAATATCGTACAGACTAAACGCAAGCAGGTGCTTTTTGGCATACAAGTAGCCAAACAAGGTCACAACTTCTATTGCGCCACTTAACACAGTCGCAATAGCCGCCCCTTTAATACCCATGGCTGGCACACCCAACTTACCAAAAATGAATACCCAGTTAAGAAAGATGTTGGAGAGAATCCCGATGCCGCTGAAGAAGGTACTAAGGCCTGGTTTGTGCATCGCTCTTAGTCCGACCGCCATACTGGCAACGCACGCGACTGCAAACATACTTA